>ONJX01000050.1 GCA_900318255.1 uncultured Prevotellaceae bacterium
GTGGTTGTCGCTGTAATAATCTACTGCTGTGCTGATTAACGTGTCGCTAGTGAGTGGGATGTTGCAGCGGAATTGTGCCTGTGTGAGCAGCAGGGCGTGATAGGCAAGGTTCTCGTCGTCGCCTAGCGAGTCGCGGTCGATGGCATTGAGGATGGCCAGCGAGCTGTCGGGGGCGGTCCACATGAGCGAGTCGGCGAGCACAAGCCGCTCATCCACACTGCGGCCGCAGCCCATCGCCATGGTGACGAGCATGAGAGCGAGCGATATGTAAAGCAACCTGCGCATAAAGACTGTGCAAAGATAATAAAAAAATGAATATAAGAGGACAAGAGGACAAGAAAACGAGAGGACGAGAGGACAAGAAAACGAGAGGACGAGAAAACGAGAGGACAAGAAAACGAGAGGACGAGAGGACAAGAGGACAAGAAAACGAGAGGACAAGAGGACAAGAAAACAAGAGGACAAGAAAACAAGAGGACGAGAAAACAAGAGGACGAGAGGACAAGAGGACAAGAAAACGAGAGGACAAGAAAACGAGAGGACAAGAAAACGAGAGGACAAGAAAACGAGAGGACAAGAAAACAAGAGGGCGAGAAAACGAGAGGACAAGAGGACAAGAAAACGAGAGGACAATATAAACTTCAAGTTTCGGTTACTTCCGAAACTTGAGTTATCAGTCCACTTTAAAAATTAAAAGCACACGAATTAAACGAATTATAACGAAATCTATTTCATTTCATTGTTGTCCGACAAAAGAAAGGGGGTCGCCGCTGGCGACAATTTTGTTGTTATCAAATACCCCCTTTGACACTTGTTCCGCTCGCTATCGCTCGTTCCACAAGTGCCAAAGGGGGCTACTCAGAGGTCAGCCTTCGGCTGAAATCCGCCTCAAGAAAAGCAAGCCCCCACATTATGTTCCTACCATTATCACATTGATTATCAAGCAATAGTAGGAGATTCATAATCTTTAATCGGACACTAATAATTTCATTTATATTCAGATTGTTGGGTTTGACTTTTTGTTATTTTTGTTTGCTTTTTCAAAAATAGCGACTTTTTAAAGATGACTCGATTTAATGATTGATGATATACTGTGAGCTGATTGACTCGTGGTCGTTGATGCGCTGAATGGTCTCGGCTATGAGACCTGCAACCGAAACACGTTTCACCTTGTCGCTGCGGCTGGTGTCGTAGTTTATGGAGTCGGAGATTACCACCTCGGTGAGAGGGCTCTTGTTGATGCGCTCGGTAGCTGGGTCGCTCATCACGCCATGCGAAGCAATGGCTCTAACCGACTTTGCTCCATTCTTCATCATCACCTCGGCAGCCGTGCAGATGGTGCCAGCGGTGTCGATCATGTCGTCAACGAGAATCACATTCTTGTCTTTCACATCGCCAATGATGGTCATCTTCTCCACCACGTTGGCGCGGGCACGCTGCTTGTGGCACAGTGCCATGGGCACCTTGTAGTGTTTAGCATACTCCAGCACACGCTTTGCTCCGCCCACGTCGGGCGATGCAAACACCATGTCTTTGAGCTTTAGGCTGTCGATATAAGGCACGAACACCGACGATGCATAGAGGTGGTTGAGCGGTATGTTGAAAAAACCTTGAATCTGGTCGGCATGGAGGTCCATGGTGATGATGCTGTCAACGCCGGCAGTGGTGAGCATCCCTGCCACCAGCTTCGCTCCAATCGACACTCGTGGGCGGTCTTTGCGGTCTTGTCGAGCCCATCCAAAGTAGGGGATTACTGCTGTCACCGACTTTGCCGAGGCGCGTTTGGCTGCATCAATCATGAGCAGTAGTTCCATAAGGTTGTCGGTGGGGGGGAACATGGACTGGACAAGATAAATCTCGTCGCCCCGCACCGATTCTTCGTAAGACACTTGAAACTCCCCGTCGGCAAACTCGTTGACCAACATTTCACCAACTTCAATACCGAGTTTCTTTGCTATCTCATCGGCAAGATATCTAGAGTATCTGCCAGAAAAAATTTTGAATGGTTTTTTGCTCATAATAACGAAGGTCTTAAATCTAAATGCAAAATTACAACTTATATTTATTAGAACCTATTTAATTGCAAAATAAATTATCAACAAAATTACATCAGCTTGATTATCATGGCACTGCGTGGCGCGATGGTGAGGCATAGCGGTGCGTCGGCACTGATGTTGAGGGTCAGGTCGTGAGAAGTGAGCAGCTCACGCGCATGATAGGTGCCAGGCAGCATGTGCATTGTGTGGAGGGCATGTGCGGGGGTGCAAAGGCCGATGCTCTCCTCGTGGTCGCCAAAGTTGGCAATGATGAGCAGTCGCTCCTGGCCCAGATGCCGGTAGTAGGCATAAATCTTGTCGCAATTCATCGAGTTGCGGTTGGCATACATCAGGTCGTAGAACTCGCCGCTGGCGATGGCTTTCTCGCTGTTGCACAGCCTTAGCAGCTTTTTGTAGAAGCGTCGCAGCTGGCGCTCGCCTTGTGAAAGCCTGGCGGTGTCGCACTTGCCGCCGTGGTACCATCGTCGCAGGGTGGGGATGCTCCAGTAGTCGAAGATGGTGGTGCGACCGTCTTGCCCGCTGAATCCCTCGGCATCGAGTGCTGGCTCGCCAAGTTCCTGACCCTGGTAAATCATGAATGGTGCTCGCGAGATGGTTGCCGACACCACTAGCGCTGGCACTGCCTTGAGGGCATTGCCGGCAAACTGTGGCGAGGCGATGCGTTGCTCGTCGTGGTTCTCGAGGAAGTTGAGCATGTGGTCGCCCATGCCTTCTACCGCCTGCCAGCAGCCGGTGATTGCGGCAGCGCTGGCGGTGCCGCAGGTGACTGCCCGCAGCGTGTCGTAGAGCGACACTTTGTCGTAGAGATAGTCGAAATGCCCCCTGAAGATGTAGTCGCGATAAATGGCGGTGTCGTAGAGCTCGGCAATGAAAGCGATGTGCGGATGCCGTTCCTTGACTTGCGGTATGGCCCAGTTCCAGAACTCCACGGGCACCATGTGGGCCATGTCGCAGCGGAAGCCGTCGATGCCCTTCTGCGCCCAGAAGAGCAAAATGTCGAGCATCTTGTGCCAGGTGGAGGGGATAGGGGAGAAGTGGCGCTCGCCAGTGGCGTAATCCACGCCATAGTTCAGTTTTACCGTCTCATACCAGTCGTTCTTGCTAGGATAAGGATGAAAACAGTCGTTGCCGGTGGCCATGGCGGGCTTCTCGTAGTAGAAATCGGCGCCTTGCCCCAGGTAGATGCCAGGGGCGAACTGCTCGCCGGGCATGTAGTAGAAATTGTTGGTTGGCGAGAAAGCAAGGTCTTTGTTGTCGCTTTCTCCCAAGTCGTCAACGTCGTGAGGCTTGGCGATGCTGTGGTATTGACGCGCCACATGATTGGGCACGAAGTCGATGAGCGCCTTGAGGCCTGCCTCGTGGGTGCGTTGCACCAGTTGCTCAAACTCCTTCATGCGGTATTTCACCCTCACGGCGATGTCGGGGTCGATGTCGTAGTAGTCGGTAATGGCGTAGGGCGAGCCGGCGTTGCCTTTCACGATGTGAGGGTTGCAGTCGGGAATGTCTCTGTAGTGGGTCTTGGTGGCGTGGCGTATCACGCCGGTAAACCACACATGGGTGGCGCCCAGGTCTTTCAGCTTTTTGAGCACTGGCATGGTGATGTCGTTCATCTTGCCTGAGCCGTTTTGCTTGATAGTGCCACCTGGCACACAGTGGTCGCATGAGTTGGTAAACAGTCGTGGAAAGAGCTGATAGATAATAGGCTTCATTGAGTTATGTCTTTTATCAACTGAGAGTTTTTGAGGATTTTCATGGTCTCGAAGTAGCCTTTTTGGGCTATCTTGCGGGCAGCTTTAGTGTCGAAGGTGCTGTGTCCTTGAATCGACACTATATCGACCAGCAGGTCGCACAGGTGCTTGTCGGCCTCCACGTTGCGCATGGTCATGATTTTGTAGGTGCGATAGGCTAGCGACTTGACGTTGAGCTTGATGGGACCTAGCTTCGACGGACTCACGTTGATGCCAATCACCGTGTTGCACAAAGGCCGCAGATAATAGGAGGGCAGGTTGTGCAGCACGCCGCCATCCACATAGTAGGTGCCATCGATTTTCACTGGCCTGAAAACCAGGGGTATGCTGCATGAGGCCACTACGCGCTCGGCAATGTTGCCGGTGGTGAACGCTTTTTCATGCTGGTACTCGATGTCGGTGGCGCCGATGATGGTGGGCAAGGCGAGTTGCTCAATGTTCTCCACTGGCAGGCTCTTGGCAAGGAACTTGCGCAGCTTGTCGAGCTTGAGAAGTCCGCTCTTCGAAATATCTACTTGCAGGAACTTGCTCATGTCGATATTTCCAAAGATGTCGAAAATCTCGTCGGCACTCATGCCGGCGGCATAGAATGTGGCGACGATGCTGCCGGCGCTCACTCCGGCAATTACGTCGGGCTTGATGCCCACGTCTTCGAGAGCTCGCAGAGCTCCGATGTGAGCAAACCCTCTCACTCCGCCGCCGCTCAGGGCAAGACCTAGTTTATAGCTCATAGTTTATTGGTTGAAAGTGGAACGGGTTTTCGTTTATCGTTTATCGTTTATGGTTTATCGTTTATGGAAGATAGTGATGAGATTTAAATTGGGAAAGGCTAGTGGTCACATCGACAATTAAGTGACACATCATAAAACTTGAATCATTAATAATCGTTTAGCACATTTTCCCACAATTTGCGCACATTGCCATCTTTGAGTTTCTTGACGTTCTCTGTTATCCACTCAAGCTCTTTGTTCTCGTTTTCACTGACCACGGCGTCGATGAAAAGGGAGAATTTCTCAGTGTCGCGATTATTAGCTATCCAAGTGAGAAATTCATCGCTGTGACGCATGCCCAGGTTGAAGCTCCACTTTGCAAACTCAATGACACTTAGCGTAGTTGGGCTCTCGGGGGCATCTTCTCCACATTCCTCCATGATTCTCAGCATTGCGCCGGCCTGCTGGTTGAGCATTTCCATGTTGAGGGGTTGGCAGGCTGGTGCTTGCGACATTTGCAGCACCTTCATGCCCAGTGGATAGAACTCGCCCGTGGCAGTGGAGTAGGTCGTGGGCTTGCGGTTTTCACTCAGGTAGTTGGCGTCGCCATCTTCACGCATGGCAGTGGCTATGGGAGTGGCTTGCTTGATTGTGCCGTCTTTGGCGATGACAAAGGGGTTATAGATAGTGCCATCTTTATTAAACCACGCGCCGCCTCGGGCAGTAGAGAACATTAGGTATTGTCTAGACACTTTCACTGTGTCGCGAATGAACTCAAAGTCGATCTTCATGTCGGGTTTATAGCGAATTTCATCGTTAGGGAATTTCATTTCCAGGAGTGACGCGTCGCCGTTGTGCCCTACCATTGCTCCATCAACCACTTTGTTGTCTTGAACGGTGACGAGGTAATACTCGGTGGGCAGTGACTTGTGCCTTGCCATGCACACCATTGCTGTGGTGACGGCGCCGGCGTGAGTGCCGTCTTTCTTTTTTGTGGTGCGGTCGATTTCGAAGGCCGCTGTTAGCCACACCTTGCTGCCCTCTAGCAGCGACGGGTGATGCATCCAGGCTTTGCTGAGCAGCACTTTAGCCACTTCTTGGCTCACGGGGTTCTCACTGGGCTCAAGGCTCGACAGGCTCGCTTGCCCCCAGCAGGTAATCGGCAACCAAATAGCACATAATGTGAAAAGTAAAATTCTCGTTCTCATAATAGTAAAAGTTTTTTGTTTTATCCTACAAATGTAGGCATAATAATTTACATATACAAGAATCAATGATAATTATGTCGCTGGCACAGGTTCACTCACAAGTTTTCAACTAACACTAAGTAAGGAAGATAAATTGAACGAATGATATTAATTTACAACTGTTTTCGTTGTCTTGAGACAAAGATAGGGTATGTCAAAATAAAGTGTACTCCAAAAGTAGTACAAAAAACTTTTGAGGTTCACTTCAAAACTCAAAATTTAATATAAACAGCTTAAACATCTGATTTTATAACATTTTGATTATAAGATATAACCTTTTTGCATATAATCAGATTTAAGAGAAATCTATTAGCCGTGGAATGAAATGACATACCAGCCGTTAGAGTATTCGTCGCTTTCTATCATTTCTCCTCCTATGTATTTAAATGATTACTCTAAATACAAAGTTACAGTCAGATGTTTTGTTCCCACGGCAGCTGTGCCTTCATAGGGACAGTTGCCAACACGTGTCATGCTCATGATGAAGTCCTTTGGGCCGTCTTTGCCAACGATAGTAAAATAGTCAAGATATTCTGAATAGCCGCCAAACCCATCTTGCGCCATGTAAATTCCACTGAAGTTAGTGCATTTCATGTGTATTTTTCCTCCAATGGTCACATTCTTATAAACGATGTTGGTGAGACCTTTATTGCTTGCGTCAAAGTCCAGTTCGATAGGGTGGTCTCCTTTGTCGTCGGTCATATACCCCGAGAAATGGTAATGGCTGCTGTTGATATCTGCATTTGCTTGAACTTCATGTTTAAACTCTTCTTGTTCCTTTTGGCTCTCATTGTCTTCATAAAAATATCCTTTATCCCCTGGTTTCTTAACACAGTCATATTTTACGTATCCGATAACATTGTTGTTTTCATCAATGTATTCAATCCAGTCAGGATTATCTTGCAATCTGTTGCCATAAAATGACTCTCCATCATAAATCTCTTTAACAACAGGAGAATTAGTTGATGGCATTTCTCTCACATTAACATAACCATAGTTTTTACTATTGATACAGTAGCGTATTAGATTTCTTTTTCCATTTGAATTATGATTGTACTTATTGTCATTCAAAGCACCTGCCTTAACTTTATTTTCAACTTTTGTCGTTTTATTTTTTTTATTAGAATGCTGTGTAGTTAAGACATAAGATGTGCCAAGAATTGAGGGACCTGCAATAAGAACTGTTGCCACCATCATCTTATACCATCTCAAATGTTTCCATTGCATTCTCTCGGAAGCGAAATAAACATTAGAAGTTCTATATTGATCATATCTATCATATATTTTATCTTGATTGTCTATCGCCCAATCAAAACGCCAGTTGCAATAGCTCAGAGCATTTATTGCGACAATGATCAAGAGTATTGTTAAGACTATCGCGATTGTCACGCCTTGCAAACTTGATATATAGTGGCTTTTGTATAGCAACCGAGCTATTGCATAGACAATGAATATTACTCCACCTACACTAAAAATGTTGGTGAACACCATTCTTGCCGGACTTATGTCATAGCGCCTGTGCGGACTGAATGTTTCGCCTTTAGTCAAGTAATAAAAAGGAATAACCATTAACCATGCGAGAAATAAAGATGCGATAATGCCGGAAATAACAATACTTAATACTAACCCCGACTTTGCTATGTCACTATCTTTAGACAAAGCCTTTATGCAATCACTTCCGATGATAGGATAAATAATTGTCGATACAATTAAGGCTATTATGGCTCCAACGCATATTCCTATTGTCACTTCATAGCGGCGGAATATGTCCCACCAGAAAGCCTCTCTGTCTTCATCTCCTTTAGAAAACCATTTGATTATTGAACCAAATAAATTGGTCTGGTTTTTAATCTCCTTAATATTAATTTTAGGTTTTGTTTCTTGGATTTCCATAGTTAAAAGGATATTTTATGTTAATAACTTACGTTTCAATTGTGATATTGAATACACTTGAAGCGTTGTACGTCAGTTCACCCTATAATATGAGTGGAACTTTTTGCCTGATAGATTAATATTTCTCACCAAAAATGGGTTCACCAATAAATGCTCTATGGAATTGATGCCAGTAAGGCCAACTCTTTCCGCTTGGTGAACTTGGGTGATGCACAAGCATGGCTGGTATGTCCTTGCCATTGATGTTGTAGTGCCAAACGTCGGTAGTGTCTTCAACTTTGAGAGAGGAAGAATGCCCATCCCATGATGGCAATTTGTCATAAAGACGTGCCCCCCAAACGATAATGACATCGGGCAAAAACTCATTGAGAAGATTGAGGAATGCTTCTTCGCTTAGTTTTAATGCATTCTCGTTAGGTTCTTTCCTCGGTCCTGTAGTATTGAGCTGGAAGTAGTTATAAAAGATTACACTATTCCACAACTTATTGCGTTCTTGTTCAGAAAGTTCCTTGCCTGCTAAAGCGCGTTCGAAACAGAGAAAAGTCTGCTGGTATGGTTCGCCGCTATAGTTTTCAAGATATTCTTCAATCACATCTTCGGTCTGGCTGTGACAATCTTCTTTCATATTTTCAACGCAGCAACCGGTACACTTGCCTTGTTCCACTTCATGGCAGTAATGGCTTTCACCTAAAACAAGTACTTTTTTACCAAACACTCCACCATTGAGGTAGTCTTTACCGACCCAGGGTCTAATAAGATATTTTTCCATAATCTCTAATTGTTTGTGATGTTTGTATATATGATTAATGAAGTGTATTATTCTTAATAGAAGACATACTAACAAAAAAGGTGCGCGCTTGTGTTTCTTTTGTACCTGTTGGCTCTGGACTGCCATGTAACAGAAAGAAAACAGCTCACACCTCTTGATGTATCGATGTGGTAGATGCACATGAAGTGCTTCTCCTTGCGATAGCATGAAGTGGTTGCGTTGCTGCTGGTCTCTGTTACGAAAGGTGAATTGTCCAGATTCACAGGTACAGACCGCATTACGCTTCCGCAAAATGTAGCATCAATGGCGTTGTGGCTCTCTTGCCTGCCATTGAATGCATTGCAAATTTAAGCACAATACTTGAAATATGCAACATTTGTGAACTGTTTTCTTGTTTGGTTTGCAAAATTAGCTTGTCCTCATAAACTCCACAATGCCGTAATTTGTTCAAGTGTGTTCACAAGCGTTAAAATGAGTTGAAATTGTGAGTTTTGAAAATAATGTATTATTTTTGTAGCTGAAATGAGTGGTAAAGAAAAAAGTGCCGATTCTCAGTCGGGGTTCTTCGGGAGTCTTGACGAGAGTGGTGTGGGCGATGGCAGGTGGAGCCACTTGGAGGAGGTTTACACGTCGCCGCAGGGTATGACGCGTGTGATGAAGGCGCATCGTTATGGTAGGGTGTTTGCCCTCAAGTGCCTTAAACCAAAGTTTGTCACCGATTCATCTGCGATAGCGTTGTTGCGCAAGGAGTTTGACCTTGGCTTTGGCATCCAGCACCCAAATGTGGTTGCCACTCAAGATTTTGTAGAGGTGCCAGGGTTAGGGTGGTGCATTGTGATTGAGTGGCTTGACGGTGTGACTCTTAGTAGGTATCTGCAAGAGAACATGCTCGACAAGGAAGAGGCTCGCTCTATTGCCATGCAACTGCTTGATGCATTGGAATATCTTCACAATCATCAGGTTGTACACCGCGACCTCAAGCCCCAGAATGTGATGATTACCACAATGGGTCATCAGGTAAAGTTATTTGACTTTGGGCTTAGCGATGCCGCGAATTACGCCGCTTTCAAGCAACCAGCTGGTACACAGGGCTATGTGGCACCCGAGCTACTGAAAGGGACAAGCAATGGCGACGTACGCAGTGATATCTACTCGCTTGGGGTGATATTGAGGGAGTTACATCCGTCATTGGTAAAGGTGGCTCGACGCTGCACTGAGGCAACTCCTGATGAGCGTTATCAGAGTGTATCGCATCTGCGTAAGGCATTGAAAGCTAACAATAAAAGAGGGTTGTGGATATTTGTTCTTGTGCTTTCCTTGGTCGCGATTGCTGTGGCGTGGCTGCTGCGTCCCCAAAACAATTTAGAAAATCGTGTTGCTTTGTTGCCCTCCGATACTGTTACTATGTCTGAAAAAAGTGATGAAGTTTCCCTTGATGTAGATAAGGAATCGAGTCTTGTAACCACTGACACTCCTGTTATCTCTCCGAAAAAGGAAG
This sequence comes from uncultured Prevotellaceae bacterium, assembly GCA_900318255.1. Classification (GTDB taxonomy): domain Bacteria; phylum Bacteroidota; class Bacteroidia; order Bacteroidales; family Muribaculaceae; genus Sodaliphilus. Next base: position 9,923 of record ONJX01000050.1, read on the forward strand.
AAGTTAATGGTCTTGCGAAATCGATAGATGAGAAGTCAAAAAATGAGGCTATTACTGAGCAGGAACTTATAGACCGCTCGAAAGCAATGGCCTTAAAACTATATTCTTATTATCAAAATACGATGGACGACAGCAACTTGAGTGATATTGAAAAAGCAAAAGCGAGCAAACGGTTTAGCTTAGAACTTGAACAAATGGTACACAAAATAATTGATGAAGCCCATATAGCTGATGCTAATGAACGTACTCGGATTGAGGCAAAGGCTTTAGCTGCCGCCCGCTCGGAAATAAAGGGTGCTATTGATGCGAAACCTTGACATCTTGTCTTTCTTTAGCATTTTTAATGAAATCATAGAGCTCGCCAAGTGATTCTCTTGACAATTCTTCTGTGTTGCTCATGTCCTCATTCTGATATGTTATAATCCACATATTGTCTCCTGAAAGCCCTTTTCGCATCAACGATTGCGAAATGCAATCAATGTCATAAGTCGTGGTGTCAAAAAATAGGGCTTATTGGTCATTTTGCGTGTTGAAATCTCTGAGAAAGCCGATCAATCCTTATCTTTGCAGCATTTATTATCAATATGATGCAAAAAATGCTTTTA
>ONJX01000035.1 GCA_900318255.1 uncultured Prevotellaceae bacterium
GCCTTGATGCCTCGCTATCTCACCAATAATGAGGCCGACAACCGCTCGCTGCTCATGGCCGTGAAGCGCGCGATGATAGCCGACGACATCGACGCGGCGCTAAGGGCGGCGCAGAGCTATCTCTCAGCGTTGCCTTACGAGCTGAGTAACAAGAGCGAGCGCGACTTTGAGACGCTGCTGCGTGTGATGTTTGACTGCATAGGCATCGAGACGCAAACCGAGGTGCGCAGCGCGCGTGGCCGCTGCGACGTGGTGATGAAGAGCCGCAGCACCATTTATGTGCTTGAGCTGAAAATCTCAAGCACGGCCACGGTAGATGAGGCCCTGGCCCAGATTGACGAGAAGAACTACCTCATCCCCTACTGGAACGACCCCCGTCGCAAGGTGAAGGTGGGCGTGACGGTCGATCCCGAGGCTCGCACCATCAAGGAGTGGAAAGTGGAGGGATAAAGCACAAATTGTTAAGCATAACGGGCAAGTCACGCCTTGTCACTACATTTCAAGATGTTGAGAAAATCAGAACAGTCCGACGAGTTAATTAAAAAACGCAGAAATGCCACTTTTTAAAGTGGAGGCTCTTAATTCAAGTATCACAGACTTTAAGTGTAGAGCGTAAAGTGATATTCATCGCACAACCACTAACCATCTGGCAATGAGCTGTTAGTAGTTCTTGTGTATAAAAAACTTTGCTATTTTCTTGCCGTGATGTAGATATTTTGGAAAATTCTATCTAACTTTGCGGGTTAAACCATTTTCTTTTTTCTCTATCTTAGAGAGTGAAAATTAGTAAAACGACTATATCAACAGCTGGTGGCATGAAGAAATTCTTGGGATGGAGCTATAAAACGTTGCGAGCGACTATCATGACCGTGGTCGTGGTGCTCGTGATGGCATGGGGCGCGCTATATCTCGCAGTGAGCATGCCCTATTTCCAGAACAAGATCAAGGCCGTGGGCGAGCGTGAGTTGAGCGAGTTTCTCGGCACCAATGTCACCATCGACGGCATCACCATCTCGCCATTCAACCAAGTGGTGCTCACCGGCGTGAACGTCCCCGACCAGAGCAATGGCGAGCTCATCAACGTGGAGAAGCTGGGGGCTGGAGTGAGCCTCTATGACCTGATAATTAACCGCAAACTGGTGTTCACCTTTGCCGAGGTGAGTGGCCTGCACGGCCATGTGACACGCCCCGACAAGAAAAGCCCCACCAACCTGCAGTTCATCATCGACAAGCTCAAGCCCAAGCCTGGCAAGCCTCCCAAGCCCTACGACATCAAGATACAGCACGCCATCGTGCGCGACTGCGACATCAGCTACGACGTGCTCAACGAGCCCCGCAAAGCTCCCGGCACGTTTGACCCCGACCACCTCCATGCCACCGGCTTGGTGGCCGACGTGGAACTGCCACGCATCAAGAACAACGATTTCATCATTGACGTCAAGCACCTGGCAGTGAACGAGAAAAACGGCCTCGAGGTGAAGAACGTGAGTGGCCTGTTTCACATCACCGACAAGAGCACCACGCTGAGCAACCTTGTGATAGACCTGCCTGGCACACACCTCACGCCTGCCGACGCCACGTTCCACTACACATCGCTCGGTAATGCCATCAACGAAATCAAGCAGCAACCCATCACCCTCAACATGAGAGACAACCACGTGACGCTTGCCGACTTCAAGACCTTTGTCCCCAAGCTCGCACAGTGGGCCGACCCGGTACACTTCACCGTTAATGCGGTGGCCACGCCCGACAAGATTGACGTTAACACCCTCAAGGTCAATGCCCAGAACGGCAACATTGTGCTCGACCTGGCGGGGACGTTCACTAATGTGCGCACACCCAAGGTGATGGACTTCGACGTGCGCCACATCGACCTGAAGGCCTCGCGCAATGAGATAGCACGCATCACCCGCGACTATGCCAAGCTCCCGCCACAAGCACAAGCGATAGTAGAGAAATGCGGCTCGCTGCACCTGGTGGGTAACGCCAAGGGCAACCCGTCGCGACTCACTGCCGACGCCAAGCTGGGCACCGACCTGGGCGATGTGGCTGTGAAAGGCTCATACGACACCGACGGCATTGCCCGCCACATCGATGCCCACGTGAGCTCTGGCGGCTTCAACGTGGGGCGTGTACTGAGCAAGGAAGACCTGCTGGGCATGGTGGCAATGGATGCCCACGTGGATGGCTCGCTGCTCAAGGCGGGCAGCCTTGTGGGTAACATCAATGGCAAGGTGAACCACATCGACCTCAAGGGCTATCGCTACCATAACATCACTGCAAATGTTGACATTAACCACAACAACTACAGCGGCACGGTGGCCATTAACGACCCCAACGGGACGGTGAACCTCAAGGGTGACTTCACTCTCGACGGCCCCAACTCCAGCTACTACTTCGACCTCAGCGCCAAGGGAGTGAACTTTGCTAAACTCAACCTCACTAACAAATATCCCGCCAATGCGCTGAACCTGAACATGGCAGCGTCGGTTACCGGCAACAACATCTCCAATCTTGCCGGAAACGTGAAAATCGATAACATGTCGTTCACCAACAGCATCACGGGCAAAGGTTTCCACGTTGACAACCTTGTGGTAGATGCCACCGAGAGCGACGGCGTCAAGCGCCTGACCATCGACACCGACTTCCTGCACGGCAATGTGGAAGGGCAATACAACTTCGCCAGCCTTGTGCCAGCCATCAAGAGCATGGCATCGAAATGCTTCCCGCAGTTCATGAGTGGCCACACCCCACCCTCCACCGGCAACAACAATTTCACTTTCAACATCGAGGTAGATCCTAACGACGAGTTTGAGAACTACATAGCATCTTATGTGAAACTGCCAGTGAAACTAGCCTACAAAGCCACTATCGACGGGCATTTCAACGAAGCCGCCAAAGACCTGGCGGTAGATATCAACATGCCCTATCTCATTCAAGGCAACCGCATAATTGAGGGCACCAGGGTGCATCTGGCCAAAGACTCCAGCGACGACAACGTCACGATGACGGCTCAAACCATCATCCCCAGCGACAAGGGAAACCTCTCGCTAAACATCGACGCCAACGCCATTAACGATGGTGTGGATGCCAATGTCAACTGGGTCTTGAACCGACCCACCGACTACCACGGCAACGTGAGCCTCTCGGCACAACTAGGCCGCGACATTACCGGCAAGTTCATGACAGCTGTAGATATCAACCCCACCGAGGTGGTAATAAACGACGGCGTGTGGAATGTGGAGGAGGGGCACCTGGAGTATCGCAATGGAGTCATTGACGTGAGCCAGATAAGGGGGTCGCGCGCCGACCAGTATGTGAAAATCGCCGGCAAGGTATCGCACGACCCTAACGACATGCTCACCGTGGCACTCAACGACATACGCCTCGACTACATCTTCGAGACACTAAAAATCAACCATGTCACCTTTGGCGGCAGCGCAACCGGAGAGTTTCAACTTGCCGACCTCTTCTCGAAGTCGCCACGACTGAGCACCGAGCGACTGCACGTCGAGGACATGACCTACAACGGCGCACACATGGGCGACGGCGACATCAAGAGCAGCTTCGACGTGGAGAACACCGCCGTCAAGCTCAACTGCGACCTCACGCAGAAAAATGGCCTGCACACCTATATCAACGGCGAGATATTTGCTGCCGACGACTCTCTATACATGGAATTTATCGCCAACCGTGCCAACGTCGAGTTTATGAAACCTTTTATGGAAGCCTTCACCGACGACGTGCATGGCGAGGTGTCGGGGCGAGCAGTGCTCTTTGGCAATTTCAAGACAATCGACCTCTATGGCGACGTCTTTGCCGACGACCTGAACCTCAAGATTGGCTACACCAATGTCACCTATCACTGCCGCGACTCGGTACACATAGAGCCAGGACTCATCACCTTTAAAGACCTCACCATCAGCGACCGCGACAACCACACGGCAAAGCTCAACGGGTATCTGCGCCACAATGCATTCCACGACCCAGAATTCAACTTCACCGTGACCGATGCCCACGACCTGCTGGTCTATGACATCACCCCTGCGATGAACGCCGACTGGTATGGCACTATCTATGGCAACGGCACTGCCATAATCGCTGGCGAGCCAGGAGTGGTGAGAATAGGTGTCAACATGGAGACCAGCGAGCGCAGCAAGTTCACCTTTGTGCTGAGCGATGCCGAGGAAGCCAGTGAATACAACTTCATCACCTTCCGCGACCGCGACAAGAAGTATGAGCCACAAGTGGAAGCTGCCGACACCGTCAAGAGCTATATCGACCAACTGCCCGACGAGGTGAGAGGCATGCTTGCCCTCAAAACCGTCAACAAGCAGCAACAGAAGGCCGTGCCCACGCGCTTCACCATCGACCTGCAGACCGACATCACCCCTGCCGCCGAAATCGTGCTGGTGATGGATCCCGTGGGCGGTGACCGCATCAGGGCATTCGGCTCAGGAAACCTGCACCTCAACTACAATAGCATCGACGACGACTTTGAGATGTTTGGCAAGTATATGCTTGAGAAAGGCTCCTACAATTTCACTCTTCAGGACATCATCATCAAGGACTTCACCATTCGCAACGGTAGCACTATCAGCTTCGACGGCAACCCCTACAATGCCAACCTCGACATTAGCGCCGTCTATTCGCTCAACGCCAACCTGAGCGACCTCGACGCCTCGTTCTCCACCGACCGCGACATCAACCGCACCAACGTGCCCGTCAATGCCCTGCTGAAGGTGAAAGGCGCCATCGCCGAGCCCGAGCTATCGTTTGACCTGGAGTTCCCCACCCTCACCAGCGACGCCTACCGCAAGGTCAAGAGCGTAATCAGCACCGACGAGATGATGAGCCGCCAAATCATCTATCTGCTCGCCCTCAACCGCTTCTACACCCCCGACTACATGCAGTCGCAAAAGAACAACAACGAGCTCACGTCGGTAGCCTCGTCAACCATCTCGTCGCAGCTCTCAAGCATCCTGGGGCAGCTGAGCGAGAACTGGCAAATCTCGCCAAACTTCCGCAGCAACAAGGGAGACTTCAGCGACGTGGAAGTGAACCTCGCCCTCTCCAGCCAGCTGCTCAATAACCGCCTCATCTTCAACGGCAACTTTGGCTACCGCGACAACACCTACAACACCCGCAACTCCAACTTCATTGGCGACTTCGACCTCGAGTACCTGCTCAACCGCAAGGGCACCATACGCCTAAAGGCCTACAACCACTTCAACGACCAGAACTACTACGTGCGCAACGCCATGACCACACAGGGCGTGGGAGTGGTGTTCAAGCACGACTTCGACCGCCTCTTTGGCAAGAAGCGGCCGCAGCCACAGCCAGCACCCGCCGATAGCGTGACACCACAGGCTGCCACCCCTCCCGACGACAACCTGCTCATCATCAGCCCTCGCAAGCCCGAAGAGAACACCCCAGCATCCCAGCAATGAAGCACTTGGCAGCAATAATATTAGCACTGACCGCCCTCACGATGTGGGCAGCCATCGATGAGCACAGAAGCTCGGCATCTGTACCCATCGACACCTGCTACAAAAAAGGCAGCTCGCCATTCGCTCCCGTCGAGGACCGCAAGCTCTTTCTCAAGCACATACGCGACAGCATCGACGCCATCCCCTGGGACACCACGCGCGACGACCACTACTGGGAGCGTGCCATCCGCAATGGCAAGTGGAGCTTCTTCACCGACCCGCAGGTCAAGAAGCCTTTCCCGCTCAACCTAGCAGCTAGAGCCTATAAATTCTACTCCAAGGCCTTCAACAACTACGACACTACCTATGTGGTGGGCGTCAAGGAAGACTTCCGCATCATGCTCATTAACAACAACTGGCTCGACGGCTATGGAGGCAGCATTGCCGACAACGACATGAAGGTGTTTATGAACTCCAGGGTGTCGTCGAGCTTGGGACTGCATTTCTCCTACATGGGAATAGGATATACCTACATGTTTGACCTCGACAACGTGTTTGGCGGCGACCCCACGCGACACATGAAGTGGGACCTCACGTTTGCCACCTCGCGATTCTCCTTCGAGGCCTACCGCTCGCGCAACACTGGCACGGTGACCATAGGCCGCTTTGGCGACTACAACAACAAGCGGCCCGCCAAGAAGAAATTTGACGGGCTCTCGCGTGTTTCCTCGGGATTTGACATGTATTATTTCTTCAACCACCGCAAGTATTCTCAGGCGGCGGCCTATAGCTATTCCAAAATCCAGAAACGCAGCGCTGGCAGCTTTATTGCCGGCTTCCTCGTGGCCACTCAAGATATAGATATCGACTTCAGCCTACTGCCCGAAGACATGAAGGAATATCTGCCCGAATGGGACGAGCAATACACTTATCACTACCGCTCTTACAGCTTCTTGCTAGGCTATGCCTACAACTGGGTGTTTCACCACAACTGGCTCTTCAACATCACAATGGCACCGTCGGTGGGATGGCGACACTCCTTCGACGACTCGGTTGACGGCAAGCGCAACATGTTTGCCCTCGACCTGCGGGGAAGGCTTGGGCTAGTCTATAACGTGGGGCACTTCTTCTATGGCTTGCAGCTGCTGGTGGATGGCCACTTCTACCACAGTCAGGATCACAACTTCATCAACTCACTGCAAGACCTCACCCTCTCGGTGGGAGTGAGGTTTTAGTTCTCGGTGGAGCTTAGTGAACAAGCTCACGCTTGCACTGCACAACACTACCGATGCAGTTTCTCAGCTGATAGTCTTTCTGTATTATCTTGAATTTCTCTTCTTACCTCAATCTTTCCTGTCGCTTTGCTTGAGTTGCTCCACGAAGTCGTCGATGCGCCTTAGCTCTTTAGGGATGTCGATGCGTTGCGGGCAGTGGCTGGCGCACTGGCCGCAGGCGATGCAGTGGTTGGATTGTCGCAGCTTGGGCACGCTGCGGTCATATCCCACGAGGAATGCTCGGCGCGCGGCACGATAGCCGCTGTCGTTCTCGTCGTTGATGAGGTTGCCGTCGTTGATGCACTTGTTGTAGTGTACAAAGATGGCAGGGATGTCGATGCCGTAGGGGCACGGCATGCAATACTTGCAGTCGTTGCAGGGAATGGTGTTCATGGCCACCATCTTGTCGGCGATGCGCTCCAGGAACTCGTTCTCTTCCTTGCTGATGGGCTTGAGTGGCGAGTAGGTGATGATGTTTTCCATGAGGTGGTCCATGTAGGTCATGCCGCTGAGCACGGTGAGCACTCCACCGGGGGTGCCGGCATAGCGGAAGGCCCATGCCGCCACGCTGCTGCCTGGGTCGCGCCGCTTCATCTCAGTGACGATGCTGTCGGGCACCTTGGCGAGGCGTCCGCCCAGCAGTGGCTCCATGATCACTGCCGGGATGCCGCGCTTCTCGAGCTCGGCATATAGGTACTCGGCGTTAGTGTTGCGCGGGTTTATCTCCTTGGCGTGCTTCCAGTCGAGATAGTTGAGCTCTATCTGCACGAAGTCCCAGTGGTAGTCGCCCTCGTCGTGCCATTGCAGCAGGGTGTCGAATACCGCGATGTCGCCGTGATAGCTGAAGCCCAGGTTGCGTATCTTGCCGGCCTCTTTCTGCTCCACGAGCCAGTCGAGCAGGCCATTCTCGGCATAGCGGTGGTCAAACTCCTCGGGGCCGTTGTCGCCCATGCCCACGCCGTGCAGCAGCAGGTAATCGACATAATCGACCTGCAGCTCCTTGAGCGAGTTGTAGAACATCTGCTGTCCCTGCTCCAGTGGCCAGGTGGCGGGGTCGAAGTTTGAAAGCTTGGTGGCGATGAGATACTTGTCGCGGGGGTGGCGGCTCAGAGCGATGCCTGTGGCGTGCTCGCTGCGCCCCTGGCAGTAGGCTGGCGAGGTGTCGAAGTAGTTCACGCCATGAGCGAGGGCAAAATCTACCTCCTTGTTCACCAACTCCTGGTCGATGGCAGCGTCGGCATTCTCGCGACCACTCTCGCCGCCCTCCACTGGCAGTCGCATCATACCATAGCCCAGCAGCGACACGCGGTCGCCGGTGTTGGGGTTAGTGCGATAGGTCATTTTGTCTTTGGGAACGTCGGCCTCGGCGATAGCTCCCGAGGTGCTTGTCTCGCCATTATTATTGTCGCAAGCTGCCAGCGCCACACCAGTAGCCACGGCAGCGCCGCCTGCCACCTTAAAGAAGTGGCGCCGGCTCATGCTGTGATGATTATTGTGATTGTCGTTGTTCATAATTGTAGTTTTGGTGGGATGGGAGATGGGGGATGGGGGAACTCACGCGCCGCAGGCGCTACTTAACCCTTAACATTTAACCCTTAACACTTATTTTGTTCTGTGGTCTTCAAGGCCCTCTACATGGATTGCAGCGGTGGGGCGGGCGGGGCACACATGCTCGCAAGCGCCGCACCCTATGCACTTGTCGCGGTTGATGGCCTTGGGCACCATGGGCGAGTTCTCTACATTCTCGTCAAGAGGCATCATGGTGATGGCACCGGTGGGGCAGTGCGTGGCGCAGTTGCCACACGAGATGGGGTTGCCGTCCTTGTCCTTGTCGCGGGTGGGGATGCACAGGAAGTGATCCCACACGGCATATCCTATCTGCAACGACGATTTCTCCTCTACGGTGATAGGCTTGATGGCGCCGGCTGGGCACACCTGCGAGCAGCGTGTGCACTCGGGGCGGCAATAGCCGCGCTCGTAGGACATCATGGGCTGCATCAAGGTCATCATCTCGCCCGAGGGCACCAGCACTTGGTTGGGACACTCGGCCACACACAGCTGGCAGGCAGTGCAGTGACGAGCCATGTTGCGGGCGCTGATTGAGCCAGGAGGCGTGATGGGGTTCTTGCGCTTGGGCATCTGCTTGTCTTCGATGGCCGCCAAGCCGCCATCCACCTTCTTCTGTGCCTGAGCTAAAGCTGCCACAGCCACCGCAGTGCCAGCACCGATGAGGAAGGCTCGCTTGCCCTTGTCGATGTGGGGATCGGACTTATCGGACGTGTCAGACGTGTCTGATTTGCCATGAGAGGACTCTAAACTCGGCATTGTGCCTTGTGAGCCCTTGCGTGGACGGCCATAGTAGATGGCGTCTTTGTGGCACTTGTCGATGCAGTTGCCGCAGGTCACGCAGCGGCTGTGGTCAACGGTGCCGTCCTCGTGGTTGATACACGAAGCCTTGCAGTTGCGGGCACACAGTCCGCACTTGATGCACTTGTCGTGGTCGATGTGTACCTTCAGGATTGAGAACCTCGACACAAAGCTCAGCAGCGTGCCCACGGGGCAGATAGTGTTGCAATAGGTGCGGCCGCCGCGCCAGGCCAGGACACCGATGACGGCAAACAGCGCTGCCGACAGAGCCAGTGCCGTCGCGCTCTTGACCCACACGTCGGTGCTGTAGAAGGTGTAGCTCTCGTAGTGCTCGGCGATGGCCGCCAGGCCGTTGTTGCACCACTGGTAGAGAGGCTGAAAGAGGTTGGTGGCAATCATGCCGTAGGTGCCATAAGGCTCAAGCAGCGTGAGGGTGGCACCCACGCCGGCTATCACCAGCGCGACAAAGACCACCAGCACCGGGTAGCGCAGCCATTTCACCTCTTTAGAATAGGTGAAGCGGTTTTTCTTGCGCTTGCCGTGCAGCCACGAGATGAGGTCTTGCATCACACCCAGCGGGCACACCACCGAGCAGTAGATGCGTCCAAAGACCAACGTGAGCAGCACCAGCACCGCCACAATGATGAAGTTTGCCGCCAGCACAGCAGGGAAGAACTGCACCTTAGCAGCCCATCCCAGCCAGTGATGCAGCGCACCAGTGAAGTCCAGGAAAAGCAGTGTCACTGCCACAAAGCAGAGCACGGCAAGGAGGCGTCTAATTTTTTTTAGCATGAGGTTATCAGGTTAATTACTAATGACTCAAGTTTCACGAAACTTGAAAAATAGGTAGTGATGAGCTAGTTTTGTTGCAAAGGTAATCAAAATTGGTGATTTTAAATTTGATTTCGGCATTTTTTTGAGAAATACGCTCATTTTTTCTTTATTGCCGCACTATAGCGTGAGCCACCGCTCAAGAGCAAGCGCCGCAAAACACTTTTTTGCGCAAAAAATCTCGGCTTCTTTTGAAAACAACTCTTGCCTAGGTCAAAAATTCTTACGTAATTTGCATCACCATTATCACAATGGCATTTCATTAATCAATTATACACATTCACTTTAAAATTTTTCTAAACAAGATGAAAGAATTAAAAGGCACCAAGACCGAGAAAAACCTGCTCGAGGCATTTGCCGGCGAGTCGATGGCCCGCAACAAGTATGACTACTGGGCCAGCAAGGCTAAGAAAGATGGATATGTGCAGATTGCTGCAATCTTTGAGGAGACTGCCAAGAACGAGAAAGAGCACGCCAAGCTGTGGTTCAAGCACCTGGAGGGTGGAGCCATCAAGGCCACTACCGACAACCTCGCTGCCGCTGCTGCCGGCGAGAACTTTGAGTGGACATCGATGTATGAGCGCATGGCACGCGAGGCCGACGAGGAAGGCTTCACCGAGATTGCCGAGCAGATGCGTGGCGTGGCAGCCATCGAGCGCGAGCACGAGGAGCGCTACCGCAAGCTCTTGAAGAACATCGACGACGAGGTGGTGTTCTCGCGCGACGGCGACGTGATTTGGCAATGCACCAACTGCGGCCACATCGTGGTGGGCAAGAAGGCCCCTGAGATGTGCCCCGTGTGCAACCACCCACAGGCCTACTTCCAAATCAAGGCCGAGAACTATTAATTTCCTGCCTTCTTGGACAAACTCACACACCAGCCTCGGCGCAACTGTCGCACCGAGGCTGGTATGTGTTATTCAGCGATGTTTCCTAATCAATTGCCAAGCAGGAGATTATATATTACTGTTATGTCAACGCCAGTGATAAAACCATCTCCATCCACGTCGCTGGTATTGATATAGGTTTCATCACCATGGATCAGATAGTTGTAGAGGGAGGTGACATCGGTAGAACTAATGATGCGATCTCCATTAACATCTACTACTCTTAGCTCAAATGATACTGGATCAGACTTGCCGTTGACTGTAGTTACAGTGATAGTTGCAGTGCCATACTGCACGCCAGCCACCATTATTGCCTTATCACTTGCCAATGCGGGAGCCTTAATATTACTTGGAGCCGGCATCTGCTCAATCATGTTTAACGCCGAATTCTCTTCTGAAAAGTTCAGCAATTCTCTAGCAGGTGCATTCATGCGATCAACCACACGCGCTATCGCCACATTAGGGTCACTAGATGTGACGACTAATTCAATAGGTACATTTGGGCTGCAGGATGGATAAACTGTCAATATTTGATTTGAGCCTAAAATGGCATGGTCAATGTTGAGAGTAATGCTCACATTTCCACCAACTATTAGATGGCAAGTAGCTGTTTTGTTTAGTATTGTGGCAGTTATATCACACTCTCCCTCACCAGTGGCTGTTATTAAGCCATTTTGTACTGTGGCCACGCTCTCGTCGCTTGATGCCCATGACGGTGTAAGACCTGTGTTATTAGGAATGACAGTGACCGTGAGAGTGCTCTCTTCTCCCACGTTCAGTTCTAAACTATCTTCACTTAGCGACAATGATATCTCGGGATAAGTTACTACTATATTACATTTGGCATAACCTGCTCCATTTGTTGAAGCAAGAGAAGCAAAGATATCGCATTCCCCTTCTTTTATAGCAGTCACTACGCCATTATCATCAACAGTCGCAACATCGGCGTTGCTTGTACTCCAAATCACTTCACTGGCTTCAGGTATCACAGTAGCAGTCAATGTTACCGTCTCCCATTGAACAAGGCTCGCTTGTGTTTTATCTAATGTGACAAAGCTAAGGTCATTACTCAAGTTTAGGAAATTTTGCCAATAATCGGCAGTAAAATAAGCCACAGTGGAGATGGGAGGCACATGTAGGTGTCCATTATAATTTGCAAAAGTGGTTGACACGCAACTAGGAGGCGTCTCTGCATAGCAATTTACTACTGTGGGAGCAAAGCCAAAGCCACCAATGGAGGATATTTCACAACCGATATTTACAGTTTTCAATTGGTTAATAATGCTAAGTAATCCAGAGTAATCATAATTGTCTAAATTCCATGCACCTTGACCAGAAAGAGTTATAGATGTTAAATTATTACAGTCTTTAAATGCTGAAGCAGAAATTGAGTGAACCGAATTACTAATAATTAGAGAGGTAAGACCCGTACAAGAGTAAAATGCAGAGTTACCAATCGTAGTGACGGTATTTGGAATAATCACTGAGGTGATGCCACTGCAATGGTAAAATGCCCAATTGTCAATTCTTGTCACAAGATAGGTAATGCCGTTATAAGTAACACGTTCAGGAACAACAATTTCGCCACTAATATCCTGGTAAGTAGGAGCAGGAGGATATAAATGAATAGATTGTGACTCATGCGTTACAGTAACTGTGGTTCCATCCGCATTAATTATATAGCACAGTTCATCAACCTTAAAGTCATAAGGTGAAATTTTTTCAATTTTATTAGGATAGAACTGGAGCTGCTGAGTCTCGCCGTTAGTGCTTTCGAAGTAAGCCAGGAAGCCTTCCACGTTGTAGTTAGCAGTAAAGTCGAAGTCCTCACCAATGGTCACCTCGCTGAAGTTGAGCCGCATAATCATGTTGCCAGTCTCGTCGGTGAGAGTGAAGTTGCGGGTGTCGCCCTCGATAGCTGCTATTGTGCAGTTCTCCATGCGCAGGTAGTGGTGAATCATGCTCTGGTCAATCTCCTCGATGGTGATGAGCTCGGGCTCAACAGCAGTGCCAGCAGTGGCCTCGCCAAAGGTGGAAGCCACGGGGATAATCTCGGTCAGGCCGTTGTGAATGGTCCAGTTGCCGGCGATGCCGTTAAGCACGTCGCCATTGTTGTAGGTATTGGCCAGCGAACCGTAAACGAGCATGAAATCATCATTCACATCCTTAATGTAGAGCCTCTTGTCACTGTGGTAAACTGCAGTTACAGGAGTGGTGAAAGTGGCGCTCTTGCCTTGCTCGAGAGCCATGAGCTCGGCGATGCTGCCGACGGCAGTTGGGTTAACGTCAACAAAGTCGATGGGGTACATCTGGATGTCGCCCTTGTAGCTGGAAACAATACCATATATGTCGTAGGTACCGCTAGCATCGGGCAGGGCGAGGTTAAACTGGTTGTAGCCGGCAACAGAGTCGGTGCTGTTGTCAACGCGGAAGCCCAGGTAGCGGCCATTGTAGTAGGTGATTTGAGCGCCACGCAGCACTACATACTGCCACATCTGGCTGCTGCCAAAGTTGGCTACAGTAACCTCGTCGGGCTCTACAGCCTGAGAGTCGGTAGCATCCTCGAAGCCAAAGAGTGGGTGGTACATCTCAACACCATTGTTGTAAGTGGTCTTCAGGCCACCAAAGCCGGCGGGGATAACGTCGCCCTGGCCGTACTTGCCACTAATCTCGTTGCCGTAGATGCACATGAAGCCAGTAGCATCCTTAACGTAGGTGTTCTGGCCGTTGACATAGGTAACGACTACAGGGTTGCTGAAGCCGGCATTGGTGTTGTCGGCGAGAGCAGCAAAGGCTGCGATGTTGGCAACACTTTGAGGCGTCTCCATAGTGTAGGTAGAAGTAGCTACATCGCTAGTCACACCGTTCAAGGTTGCGATGGCCTTGATGGTGGTGGTAGCGGTCACGTGGATGGGCTCGCTGTAAACTGCGCTGGCGGTAGTGGGAGTGCTGCCATCGAGGGTGTAGTTGATGGTAGAGCCTTCCTGAGCCTTGATAGTCACGTCGGTGGGACTGTAGTAGGTGCCCCCGGCGGGAGTGAAGTAAGGAGCAGCTACAGTGCCGTCTTCGAGGGTTACAACCATCTTGGTCACGCGCACTTGAGCTACGCTCAGGTTGAACTTGATTTCAGTGGCGTTGCCTGTCCATGTGCCACCATTGTTGGTACCCACCTCAGGAATGAGGTTGGCTGCGTCAAAACCCGAAACAGCGGTGAACACAATCTTGATGATGGGGCTGGCAGCCGAGATTGTCACGCTGCTGTTCCTGTAGAAGCGGATGTGATTAGCTGTCAGGCCTTGAGAGGTTGGAGTGTAAGAGCCGCTCTTGGCATAATAGATGGTGATGCCTTGCGATGTGGTGGTTTGGTCATCGCCAACAGCTGTCCACGTGAGGTCAACATTGTTCATGTTGAGAGTAACCTCACTTGCCCATGCTCCTACTGAGAGCAGAGCCAACATTACGAGAGATAAAATTTTCTTCATTTCTATGGTCTATTGTTTAACTATACTGAATTCAGTAAAAAATGATAACAAGAAAAGCTAAAAAGGCATTTTTTATTTGCAAAGATACCAATAAAACATATAATCACAAATATAGAGTGCCAAAAAACATAATAAAAAAGAAGAATTCCCAGTAAGGGGAGCACAACAATAGAGTCAACATTTTTTATTTGTTTTTGTATCACACTTCTTTTGAGTTATAACTGATAGTTGGCAAAAAAAAGTACTTTATGCCTAATTCCTCAAAAAAAATGCCTATCTTTGTGGGCAAGTAATAACTCTAAAATTTGAAAATCATGAAAAGAATAGCATTATTTATTATGCTTGTTGCCGTGCTTGCCAGTGTGGCCGGTGCCGAGACTAAGAAGAAAACCATCAAGTCGATGGCAAAGCAACAACAAGTGCAGCAACAGCAGCAAGCTGCCAATGTGCAGATGACCGACTATGACTGGGCTGTGGAATATAGTTACCACGAGGACTTTGACCAGGCGTTGACCCACATCAACAAGCACCTGAAACAGCACCCTAACGACCCATACGGATGGACCTGCCTAGCAGCCATCCAGTGCCAGACCGACCGTGATGCCGAGGCTGCCAAGTCGATTGCCAAGGCTCGCCAGTGCGCCATCACCGACGATGACCCCGACATGCTCAACTGGATGTACTACACCCAATCGACGATATACCTTCATCAGCAAGACACCGTGCGCGCCATCGACGCCCTGAACAACGCTGTCAAGTGCGACCCAACCGACGTGGAGTGCTACATGCGCCTGGGAAACATCTACAAGAGGCAGCGCAACTATGACCTGGCGATGGTCAACTATGGCCTGGCAGTGCAGCACGACCGCAACCAGGTGGAGGGCTATCTGGGGCTGGGCACCGTGGCTGGCTCGCTCAAGAAGCGTGACGACGCCATCAAGGCCTTCACCATGGCCATCAAGCTGCAGCCCGACTTTGCCGAGTGCTACGCCCTGCGCGCTGTGGAGTATTACAACGACTTTGACTATGGCAAAGCCATGGACGACATCATCAAAGCCCTCGAGCTCGAGAATGATAACGCTAGAGCAAAATGGCTGCTCGAGCACGTGAAGCTGGCAGCCCCCGAAGAAGTAGAGAAAGCCCTGAGGAAGAAAGCCAAGAAGAGTAAAGACAACTCGTGGCTCAACCTCATGGAGGACTAATGACAAGCCGGCGAGTTAACAGTTGAGAGTTATGAGTTCATAGTTTTCTAGGAATTCTAGATTTTCTAGAGATTCTAGATTTTCTAGAACTTCTAGCCTCCCTTTACTGACAAGGCACGCCTTGCCCCTACAAAAGGACGAGACAGGTCTCGTCCCTACTTAACACTTAACATCTATCACTTAACATTTAAACGCTTAATCTTTCCACCCAAAAAAAATCAACCTTTGTGCATCGCGAGAATAATTTACAAGAACTTGATAAAGCGCCGGTAGGCAAGCTGTTGTGGAAATACAGCTTGCCATCGGTGGTGGGCATGGTGGTGATGTCGATCTACAACATCATCGACCGCATGTTCATTGGGCAAGGTGTGGGTCCCGACGCCATCGCGGGCCTGGCAATCACCTTCCCGGTGATGAACATCTCGGCGGCCTTTGGCGTGCTCATAGGCGGCGGGGCTGGAGCGCGCACCTCCATAGTGCTGGGGCAGGGCCGCAAGCGCACCGCCGAGCTCATCCTGGGCAACAGCCTGGTGATGACCCTGGCGCTGGGAACCTTCTACCTGGCTCTGCTGGCCATCTTCATCGACGACGTGCTGGGCTGGTTTGGTGCCAGTGAGAAGTCGCTGCCCTACGCCCGCGACTTCATGCTCTACATGCTGCCCGGCCTGCTCATCAACAACCTCACCTTCTCGTTCAGCAACATCATGCGCGCCACGGGCTATCCCAAGAAAGCGATGCTGGCCAACTTCATAGGCGCCGGCATGAACGTGATCCTCGCCCCCATCTTCATCTTTGGCTTCAAGTGGGGCATCAAGGGTGCCGCCATAGCCACCGACATCTCCATGTTCGTCTCCATGATTTATGTGCATCTGCACTTTCTCGACAAGAAAAGCACCATCCACTACTGCCGCGGCATCTATCGCATCAACCGCGAGATACTCATGCCCATCATTGCCGTGGGTGCCGCCCCATGCATAGTCAACACCGCCGGATGCCTCATCAATGCCCTGCTCAACAACATAGTGTATAAGTACGGCGGCGATGCCAGCGTGGCGGCGATGGGCGTGTTCATGACCTTCTCGCAGCTGGCAATCATGTTTGTGCTGGGAGTGTGCATGGGCATGCAGCCCATCGTGGGCTTCAACTATGGCGCCAAGCGCTACGACCGCCTCAAGCGCGCCTACTGGCTCACCATGGTGGTGGGCACCGTGGCGTGCCTGCTGGGCACCATCGCCAGCGTCTTCTTCCCGAGGTATGTGGCGATGATCTTCACCACCGACACCGCCCTCATCGCCGCCTGCGAGCACGGCATGCCCATCGCCAACTGCGTGTTCTGGGTTGCCGCCTTCCAGATTGTGACCACCAATTTCTTCCAGTCGCTGGGCCGTGCCGTCAAGTCGATATTCATGAGCCTGTCGAGGCAAGTGATATGCCTGCTGCCGCTACTTCTCTTCTTGCCGCCGCATTACCGGCTCGACGGTGTGTGGCTCTCATTCCCCATCAGCGACATGCTGGCGGCACTCATGGGCTTGTGCCTGCTCATTCCCGAGTTCCGCCGCATCAACCGCCTCGCAGCTGCCATGCCACAACTTGCACCCGAGAACTAAAGCTGCCCGAAGGTCGCCCTCCAGCAGCATGTCGTGTCACAGTAGTGCAAGCGTCAGCTTGGTCGCCCCCCAGCAGCGTGTCGTGTCACAGTAGTGCAAGCGTCAGCTTGGTCGCCCCCCAGCAGCGTGTCGTGTCACAGTAGTGCAAGCGTCAGCTTGTTCATCAAAAAGAACCTTTTTTGCCAAAAAAAACAAAAAAACGCCCAAAAACGTTGATTATTAGCGAGAATGTTCTTATCTTTGCGCCGATTTTAACGAGAAAAGGTTGAGAAAATTGACTGAAATGAAGTTGACATTCTCTAGCTTACCTATTGGTAAACAGGATTTTAACTACCACATTGATGGCAAGTTTTTCAACGAAATCGAGGCCTCCGAAGTTCGCTCCGGAAGTGTTGATGTCGCCTTGTGCGTCACTCACTCGCAGGAGGGGATTTATGAGCTCGACTTCGTGTGCAACGGTATTATAATTATTCCATGCGACCGTTGCCTCGACGACATGGAGCACAAGGTTGACACGTGCTACCACTTGACCGTTAAAATGGGCGACGCGCTTGACGAGAGCATCGACAACGTGCTAGTGATACCGTCGTCGTGGCACGAGCTAGACCTCTCGCCCATTGTTAGAGACACCGTGCTGCTCACCATACCCATGATGCACGCTCACTCCCCAGGTGACTGCAATCAGGAAATGCTTGGCCGGCTAAGTGAGCACACTCCTCAGTCTTTTAACAGCGACGAGGATTTCTTGCAGTCGCCACAGAGCGAGAACAGCGGCCCTGGCGAGGACGACATCGACCCGCGCTGGGCAGCCCTGAAACAATTACTTGATAATAAAGAACAATAAAAAATAAATTTAAAAATGGCACATCCTAAACGAAGACAATCAAAGACTCGCACAGCCAAGAGAAGAACTCACGACGTGGCTGTGGCTCCAACTATCGCTCGCTGCAGCAACTGCGGCGCATGGCATGTTTATCACACCGTTTGCCCAGAGTGCGGTTACTACCGTGGCAAGAAGGTGTTTGACGATGAGGCTGCTGTATAACGATAACGTTTTTAGTCTCATTACCGATTAGATGACTTCTCAATCCTAAATATTCTTCTCCCAGCTGTAGCCCCCCGCGGCACAGTAAGGGAACGACAGAGGTATATTTAGGATTGATTATTCATGCTAATAAACTGAACTCAAGAAGAATAAAAGACAACACGCATTATGCTTAACGCAAAGATTACAGGCATAGCTTCTTACGTCCCCGATGATGTGCTCGACAACGACGAACTCTCGCGCATGGTTGACACCAACGACGAGTGGATCACCACACGCGTGGGCATCAAGGAGCGTCGCGTCCTCAAGAACGGAAAAGGGTCGTCGTTCCTCGGCACCCAGGCAGTGCAAAAGCTGCTTGCCGAGACTGGCACCGCCCCCGACGATGTGGATTTGCTCATCTGTGTCACTTCTAACCCCGACTATCGCTTCCCCTCCACAGCATCGGTAATCATGCACAACTGCGGCCTTGACGGCCCTGGCAAGAAATGCTATGGCTATGACATCCAGGCGGCATGCGCAGGGTTTGTGGTGGGCACCTATATCGCTAATGCCTACATCAAATCGGGCCTCTACAAGAAAATCATTGTGGTGTGTGCCGAGAAGATGACAAGCATGACCGACTATCAGGACCGCGCCACCTGCCCCCTCTTTGGCGACGCTGGAGCAGCAGTGCTCATGGAGCCTACCGAGAACCTGGAGGAAGGCATCATCGACGGCATCTATCATGTTGACGGCAGCGGCCTCGAGCACCTCATCTACAAGGCTGGTGGCTCGGCAAAGCCTGCCTCGATAGAGACCGTTGAGGCCCACGAGCACTTTGTGTATCAAGAGGGCCGAGCAGTGTATCGCCACGCCGTGGTCGATATGCTCACCTCCACTCGCGACGTGATGAAGCGCAACAACCTCAGCAATGACAACATCGACTGGTTTGTGCCACATCAGGCCAACCTGCGCATCATCGAGGCCGTGGGCGACCGTCTGGGCATCGACCCGGAGAAGACCCTGGTCAACATCCAGCACCGTGGCAACACCAGTGCCGCCTCTATCCCCTTGTGCCTCGACGAGAACAAGCACCGCCTCAAGAAGGGCGACAAGATTGTGCTTACCGCCTTTGGCGCAGGGTTCACCTGGGGAGCAGAGTACCTCATCTGGGCTATCTAACGATTTGTGATAACATAAATGCGTCTTACCACTCGTGGCACTCACACTGGTGCCAAAGTGGTGGCGCATTTTTGTAGATAAGAGGATCGGGGGGCGGAGATCGAGGATCGGGGATCGAAGGTCGGGGATCGGGGATCGAGGATTGGAGGTCGGGGATCGAGGATCGGGGGTCGAGGATCGGGGATCGGAGGTCGAGGATCGGGGGTCGAGGGTCGGGGATCGGAGATCGGAAATCGGGGGTCGAGGGTCGAGGATCGGGGATCGGAAATCGGGGGTCGAGGGTCGAGGATCGGGGATCGGAGTCTGAAGATCGGGGAGGTTCACCCTGCTGCGGCTCTGTCGCAGCCACTTAACACTTAACAGTTAACACTTACAACTTAACACTTAGATATCGTGCATCGAGCCGGATTTGTAAATATAGTAGGAAACCCCAACGTGGGGAAATCGACGCTCAGCAACTTGCTGGTGGGAGAGAAACTCTCGATCATAACCAGCAAGTCGCAGACCACGCGTCACCGCATCATGGGCATCGTCAACGGCGACGATTACCAGATTGTGTTCAGCGACACGCCGGGCGTGCTCAAGCCCAAGTTTAAATTGCAGGAGTCGATGCTCGACTTCTCGCGGGGGGCACTCATCGACGCCGACGTGCTGCTCTATGTCACCGATGTGGTGGAGACCCCCACCAAGAACCAGGACTTCCTCGACAAGGTGGCTAAGGAAAAGATTCCTGTGCTGCTGGTCATCAACAAGATTGACCTGCTCACTGGAGGCCAGCAAGAGCTGGAGGCACTAGTGGCGCAATGGAAACAGCTGCTGCCGCAGGCCGAGATCTACCCTACCAGCGCTCTCCACAACTTCAACGTCGATAACATCATGCGTCGCATCGTGGAGCTGCTGCCCGAGAGCCCGCCCTACTTTGGCAAGGACGCCCTCACCGACCGCAACTCGCGCTTCTTCGTCACCGAGATAGTGCGCGAGAAGATATTGCTCACCTACGACAAGGAGGTGCCCTACGCCACCCAGGTCATCGTGGAGAAGTTCACCGAGGACGACCACTCCATCCACATCATGGCAGTGATCTATGTGGAGCGCGACAGCCAGAAGGGCATCATCATTGGTCACCAGGGCCGCAAGCTCAAGCATGTGGGCATCGAGGCACGCAAGGACATCGAGAAGTTCTTTGAGAAGCGCGTCTTCCTAGAGCTCTTTGTGAAGGTAGAAAAAGACTGGCGCAACCAGGAGAACAAGCTGCGGCAGTTTGGATACATAGAATAAGTGTTAAGTAATAAGTGTTAAGTTTTAAGTCCACTAGAGAGCTAGATAATCTAGACATTCTAGGAAATCTAGAGTTTCCAGAAAAAAACTGACAACTCAAAACTGATAACTGATAACTCACAACTGATATGGGACGATTAGTAGCAATCGTGGGACGCCCAAATGTGGGCAAATCCACTCTCTTTAACCGCTTGACGAAGACTCGCGCGGCTATCGTGAACGACACCAGCGGCACCACCCGCGACCGCCAGTACGGGCTCATGGAGTGGAACGGCATGGAAATGAGCGTCGTTGACACTGGTGGCTGGGTAGAAGGCAGCGAGGACGTCTTTGAGAGCGAAATCAACAAGCAGGTGTATCTCGCCATCGAGGAGGCCGACGTCATCCTCTTCATGGTTGACATCAAGACCGGCATTACCGACCTCGACGACCATGTGGCAGAGATTTTGCGCCGTGGCAAGAAGCCAGTGGTAGTGGTAGTCAATAAGGACGACAACAACCAGAGCTTCTATGGCGAGACCGAGTTCTACGCCCTGGGGCTGGGGCAGCCCTTCTCCATCTCGGCAATCAACGGCACTGGCACTGGCGACCTGCTCGACGAGGTGTATCGCCTCATGCCCAAGAAGAGTCACGACCAGCCCGAAGAGGAGCTGCCACGCTTTGCCATCGTGGGCAGGCCCAACGCCGGCAAGTCGTCGCTCGTGAACTCCCTCATGGACGAGGAGCGCAACATCGTGACCGACATCGCCGGCACCACGCGCGACAGCATCTACTCGCGCTACAACAAGTTTGGCTTCGACTTCTACCTCGTTGACACCGCGGGCATCCGCAAGAAGAACAAGGTAAACGAGGACATCGAGTACTACTCGGTGCTGCGCAGCATCCGCGCCATCGAGAACAGCGACGTGTGCATCCTCATCATCGACGCCACACGAGGCATCGAGTCGCAAGACGTGAACATCTTCTCAATCATCGAGAAAAACCGCAAGGGACTCGTGGTGCTCGTCAACAAGTGGGACGTCGCGCAGCAAAAGTCGCAGCAAGCCATCACCTACATGGAGAACACCATACGCGAGCGCTTTGCGCCGTTCACCGACTTCCCCATCATCTTTGGGTCGGCGCTCACCAAGCAACGCATCCTCAAGGTGCTAGAGGAGGCCATCGCAGTGTATAACAAGCGCAAGACGGTGATTTCCACCTCGCAGGTCAACAATGTGCTGCAAGAGGTCATCGCCGCCGTGCCACCCCCTGCCACCAAGGGCAAATATGTAAAAATCAAGTACATCACCATGCTCAAGGAGGCAAGAGTGCCATCGTTTGTGTTCTTCTGCAACTTGCCACAATGGATCAAAGACCCCTACAAGCGCTATCTCGAGAACCAGATACGCGAGAAGTGGGACTTCCGCGGCACTCCCATCAACCTATATTTCAGGCAGAAGTAGCACAGCCTCGTCATGCTAGAGCACCACACGAAAAAAAAGCGCCATCGGCACAGCACTACTGCCGATGGCGTTGTTTCTTTCACCTTTCACTCACACATGCAACCCTATTGAACGGGCTATGGAGCCGTCATCGTCGAAATTAGACAAAAACAGGACAAAGATGAATATGGCTATGAGGATAAAGATGATGATGTAGCACACAATGCGGGTCATGGGACTGCCCATCACCTCGCGCTTACTCGGCAGGCGCGGCAGTGGCCTGATGAAGGGAAGGTGCTCCATCATGTCGTAGGCATCGTCTTCAACCACGGCCTTGTCTTCGTTGCTCTGAAGGTTGCCCTCGCCCATCGCCTGAGTGCTATGCTCCGACTCCTGCGAGGCGGTGGCACTGGGGGTGGCAGCAGCCGGGGCAGCGAGATTTTGCGACGCACCGCAATAGGGGCAGAATTTGAGCCCCGCCACTGGCAACGACTCGCCACAACAGTGGCAGTAGAGCTGTTTCTGTGCGCTACGAGTTGCCACGTTAGTCCTGAGCATAGAAGCTGGTATATCCACATTCTGCGCGAGAAACTCGTTGAGACATTGCGGACACACCACCACTTTCTTGCTCAAGGCAAGCTCCTCGAGCGTCATGTCAATTATTTTGCCACACTGTGGACACTCAAATAACATAGCCTAATGACCTGTATCGTTTATAAGTAAAGAGCCTTAATTTTTTGGCAAAAGTACACCCTATTCTTAAAAAATGCAATTTTTTCGCACTAAAAATCTGCCAACGGCCAATTAATTCCACTATATTTGTTTTTTTGAATGAGATTTTCTACTTTTGCAGTCCAAATCAAAAAACAAAAGTAAAACATCAGTAAGAAATGGAAATAAAAGCTAATGAGGGCAAAAACCTCAACATCACCATCGATGGAGTGGAATATATGCGCATCCCTTGCAAGACCAAGCTCGTGATGAAAGACGACAACCTGGGCGACGTGCTAGATGAATACACTAAAGACGTGCGTCAACCTGGCGACCTGTTCTTCGTGAGCGAGAAAATAGTGGCTATCACACAAGGCAGAGCCTTCCCCATCTCGGAGATAAAACCCAGCTGGCTGGCGAAGTTCCTGGTAAAGTTTGTATATAAGTCGCCCTACGGCATAGGCCTGGGCAGCCCCTACACCATGCAGCTGGCCATCAAGGACGTGGGCGTGCCACGCCTGCTGCTGGGATGTGCCGCAGCAGCGGTGACCAAGCCCTTTGGCGTGCGCGGTGCCTTCTATAAAGTGTGCGGACCCCGCGCCTATGCCATCGACGGCCCCTGCGACTGCACCATCCCACCCTACAACCGCTATGCCAAAATGGCTCCTAAGAACCCCGACAAGGTGGCTCGCCAGATGAAGGAGAGACTGGGCGTGAAAGACGTGTTTGTGCTCGATGCCAACGACCTCAACGTCGATATCCTGGGGCGCTCGAGTAAAGACCACGACATGAAATTCCTCAAGGCCCTGTTCAAAGACAACCCTCTGGGCCAGAACGACCAGCAGACTCCAGTAGCACTGGTAAGAAAAGCATAAATTGCCGACAACGTGACACTTGCCGCCACCCTGCCCATGCACAGAGTGGCGGTGATTACTAAAATAATGAAAGGTTTTTTCAAGATATTGAGGCGCTTTGTGCCGCCCTATAAGAAGCAGCTGGCGTTGAACATCGTGTTCAACATCCTGGCTGCTGTGCTCACGCTGTTCTCCTTTGCCCTGATTATCCCCATCCTGGAGATGCTCTTCGGGCTAAACACTGCGCATTACCACTACACACCGTGGGGCTCGGCAAGCATCGACAAGGTGGTGGTCAACAATTTCTACTACTATGTGCAGACTATCATTGCCAGCTATGGCAAGAACACAGCACTAGCGTGCATTGCTGCCGCACTGGTGGTGATGACAGGTCTCAAGACCGGCAGTGCCTACATGGCGGCCTATTTCATGATCTCGCTGCGCACGGGCGTGGTGCGCGACCTCAGGGCGATGATCTACAACAAGATGGTGTCGCTGCCCATAGGCTTCTTCTCCACCGAGCGCAAGGGCGACGTGATGGCGCGCATGAGTGGCGACGTCACCGAGGTGGAGAACTCGGTGATGATGTCGCTCGACATGATGTTCAAGAACCCCATCATGATAGTGGTGTGCCTGGCGATGATGCTCTATGTGAGCTGGCAGTTGACGCTCTTCGTCTTTATATTGCTGCCCATTGCTGGCCTCATCATGGGGCGTGTGGGCAAGTACCTCAAGCGCGCGTCGCTCGAGCAGCAAAACCAGCTGGGCACCATCATGAGCAACATCGAGGAGACCATTAGCGGCTTACGCATCATCAAGGCCTTTAATGCCGAGGAGAAGGTGAGAAACCGCTTTGCTGGTGAGAACGAGAAATACCGCAACATCTCACGGCGCATGAGCCGACGCTATGAGCTGGCGCACCCCATGAGCGAGTTCTTGGGCACCGCCACTATCGCCATAGTGCTGTGGTTTGGTGGCACGCTCATCCTGAGTGGCACCTCGGCTATCACGGCACCCAAGTTCATCTACTACATGGTGATATTCTACAGCATCATCAACCCCGCCAAGGACTTCTCTAAGGCGAGCTACAACATTCAGCGCGGACTGGCCTCGATGCAGCGCATCGACAAGATACTGGGCGCCACCAATCCCATCACCGACCCCGAGCAGCCCGTAGAGCTCAACTCGTTCAAGCAAGGCATCAGTTACAATAACGTGAGGTTTAAATATCAAGACGCCTGGGTGATTGACGGCGTGAACCTCAACATCCCCTGTGGCAAGACAGTGGCCCTCGTGGGGCAGAGCGGCTCGGGCAAGACCACCATTGCCGACTTGCTGCCACGCTTCTACGACGTGAACGAGGGGTCTATCACCATCGATGGCGTGGATATTCGCAACTATCGCGTCACCGACCTGCGCGGCCTCATGGGCAATGTGAACCAAGAGGCAATACTCTTTAACGACTCGTTCTACAACAACATCGCCTTTGGTGTGGAAAACGCCACGCACGAGCAGGTGGAGCAGGCGGCGCGCATTGCTAACGCCTACGACTTCATCATGGCTACCGAACAAGGCTTCGACACCAACATTGGCGACCGAGGCTGCCGCCTCTCGGGCGGCCAGCGGCAGCGCATCAGCATTGCCCGCGCCATCCTCAAGAACCCGCCCATCCTCATCCTTGATGAGGCCACCTCGGCTCTCGACACCGAGAGCGAGCACCTGGTGCAGGAAGCCCTCGACAAGCTCATGCACGGGCGCACCACCCTGGTGATTGCTCACCGCCTCTCTACCATCAAGAACGCCGACATCATCGTGGTAATGCACGAGGGCAAGATTGTAGAGCAAGGCCGTCACGACGAACTCATAGCACTGGGTGGCACCTACAAGCACCTTGTGGATATGCAAACGTTTTGATTAACAGGGCACCATTAATTCCTTTTCACTCCTTTAATTCCTTTCACTGTTCACGACATGAAAAAAATCGTTTTAATCTTAATGATGGCAGTTGCCATGACAACACAACTGATGGCCGATGACATAGTGCCAAAATCTACCATTCATCTGCGCGACGGCAGGACGGTGGAAGGTGTCATCACCTCTCGCGACGAAAAACAAGTGGTAATAAGCACCATTGACGGCATTGACTACACCTTTGCGATGAGCGAGGTGGACCGCATTGAGCACTTGGCGCGCAAGAAGAACTACGACACCGCCAAGTTCCGAGGGTTTATCGACGCCGGCTATTCACTGGGCGTGGGCAAGCCACGCAACAACTTCTGGCTCATTGAGACGTCCTTTGGCTATGCCATCACCCCCAGGGCCTATCTGGGCGCTGGCGTTGGCATACACCAGTTCAACCCGGTGCTCAAGTCCTATCCGTTGCGCTACGATAAGGCCCAGCCCGAGCAGAACGACCCTAACTGGAAATACCCGTTCATCCCCATCTATGTTGAGGGACGCTACAGCTTCAAGAACGAGAGTCACAACACGCCGTGGGTGAGCCTCAAAGTGGGCGCCACATTCATCAATCACAGTGGCTTCTACACCTCGCCAAGCATTGGCTACCACTTCAAGAGCAACCAGTTCTTCTCGTTCAACGTGGGAGTGGGATATGCCCTCCACACAGCACACTACAAGCTGTGGTGCACTGGCGACACACCAGGTGCCATCCCCGACATGAGCGGCAGCTCCTACCTCGACCGCAGCGCCATCTTCCACAACTTCTTCCTGAAAGCAGGAGTAGAGTTTTAGCTCTCATATATTACCCAAGTTTCTGTTGTAATATTGAACTGTGTGTCAGCTCGCCCTCTAATATAGAGGTTTCAGCCGAAGGCTGACCGCTGAGTCCCCCCTCTGGCACTTGATAACTACAAAAATGTCGCCAGCGGCGACCCCCTTTGTTTTGTCCGAAAACAATGATTATCTTCAATTAACTTGATTTAATTGTCGCATGGCAATTATGTTCAGGTAAAGGCAAAAAAAATTGATTGTCTCACGACAACCAATCTTAATTAACCTTAAATCTAATACCATGAAAAACACGGTGCAAAGTTAGGCATTTTGAGTTATACGGCAAGTTTTTATCAATAAAGATTGCTGATGTTTAACTTTGTTTAACTAATTATGCCGATTTATCGGAATGTTTACCATTTTTAGTAGTGTTATTACACCTTCTCGACCCTCATTCATAAGGAGGTCAAATATGCTCAAGCGTGGCACGAAAGAGCCTTGCCGCTTGCCCCACATCTGGTAGTAAGGCACGTCGGCTATGGGCAACGTGTCGGCGCGCTTGCCGCCTATGCTGCCTCGCAGGTCGCTGACTCCACTTGCCAAGAGAGTGGCAATTTCGTCCTCATCGCTCACCAGGCGGGTGGTGATGGGCAGGTCCATAAAATCGACGATGAGCTCATGCAGCTCCATGTTGAGGTCGAGGAGGTGCTGCTGGTGGCCAGCGGCAATGATGCGATGCAAGTCATCGGCAATGAAGTCGAAGAACGGGCTCTTGCCATAAGACGAGAACAGAGCTCCCCAGTGCAGATGTCGCCAGTTGCCGTGCTCGCTGATGAGCACGTCGCGCAGCGGCACGGGCATGGCATTGGTGCTTCCCACTAGCGGCACGGTGAGCTTGACGGGGCCGTTAGGGGCATCGATGACGTAACGGTGGTGGCTGTGGCGCAACGGCAGGTGTCGCTCGGTGGCGTCAATCACCACCTCGCCCGCCTGGACCATGGCGGCATAGCACCGCACATCACCAGCACACATGCTGCCCATTAGCACAGTTTCCATAGTTCAGAGTTAACAGTTAATAGTTAATAGCTTTCTAGATTTTCTAGAGGTTCTAGAGATTCTAGATTTTCTAGCTAGAAAATCTAGCGCTCCTTAACGGACAAGGCACGCCTTGTCGCTACCAGCCCTTAAAACTTCTTACTTTTTACTTAGAATAAAATCACTGTCTTCCATAAACGATAAACCGTTCCCCGCACGAAGTGCCTATTTATCGGGGTTAGCGTCGCGGAAGATGCGGCTCCAGCGCACTTTGCCGTCAAACCAGCCTTTGTCTTTGTCGAAGGAGACGATGACAAACATTGGCGTTCCCACAATGTGGTCCTCGGGCACAAAGCCCCAGAATCGCGAGTCGAGCGAGTTGTCGCGGTTGTCGCCCATCATCCAGTAGTAGTCCATCTTGAAGGTATAGCTGGTGGCGGGCTTGCCGTCGATGTAAGCCTTGCCACCATTGATGGTGAGGTTCACGCGCTCATAGTCCTGGATGCAGCGCGCGTAAATCTCCTGATTCAGCTTCTTGGTCAAGTCGATTGACATGCCTTTCTTGGGAATCCACAGTCCCCCTATATCGTTAGCAAAGTTGCTACGTGTCCAGCCATAATTGCGACCCACAGGATAGATGTAGATGCTCTCGCCAGCATTTATACTTGAGGGCTCTATTTTGCTCACCCAGGAGCACCCCTCGAGTTTCGACTTCATCTGATAGGTGAGCGGCACATTGTGCAACAAGTTGACGCCCGCACCGGCCTGACCACAAATTTCGCAATTCACGCTATTGTGGCGGTGTCCTTCAAAATCGTCGCGCGCCATCTCCAGCTCATCAACCAAGTAGTTCTCGTCATAAAAGTCGCCTTTTAAATACACCTCATAGTTGTATTGCACATTCTTAGGCTCGCTGATGGCCTTACCGTTGATGTGTACCACACCGTTGACCACCGAGACCCTCTCGCCGGGCAGTCCCACGCAGCGCTTCACATAGTTGTCGCGTCGGTCAACAGGATGGTAAATCGTCTTACTGTTGCTAGAGATATAATTGCGACCAGCCTGCATCACCTTGCCATACATGGCCGGGTCGCTGCTAAAGCTCTCTAGCGAGGCCTGCATCAGCTGCGCTCCCACCTCC
This sequence comes from uncultured Prevotellaceae bacterium, assembly GCA_900318255.1. Taxonomy (GTDB): domain Bacteria; phylum Bacteroidota; class Bacteroidia; order Bacteroidales; family Muribaculaceae; genus Sodaliphilus. Next base: position 28,459 of record ONJX01000035.1, read on the forward strand.
ATAATCTGGGTGTAGTAGTCGGGGTTAGGTCTTCCCACCACCACGGTGTCGCCGGCGGGGAAGTTAAACACCACGATGTCGCCACGCTCCACACTGCGCAGACCCTTGAGGCGGTGATACTCGAGCTGTGGCTTCTCGATGTAGCTCTTCATGCCAAAGAGCTCGTTCTGCGCCAGCGGGAAGTGCAGCGGTGTCATGGGCACGCGAGGGCCATACACCATCTTGTTCACCCACAGGAAGTCGCCGGTGAGCAGTGTCTTCTCGAGCGATGACGACGGTATCTGGTAGTTCTGCCCCACAAAGGCAAAGAGGAAATATACCAGCACGAGGGCATAGACGATGGCATCGACCCAGCTCATGACGGTGCGCACTAACGAATTCTTGCTGAACTTCCACCAGTTCCAGGGTATGAACTGCGTGAGGTAGATGTCGGCAAGCAGGAACCACCACAGTGCCACCCACCAGTTGCCCAGCCACGCTACCCACGCGAAGAAGATGAGGCTCACGATGCCAAAGCGCACCCACCGTGTCTTCTTCACACGTCCCAAGCGCTCCCGCAATGAGCCGGTTTGGCGCACTTTCTCCTCGTTTTTTTCTTCTTTGTTATTCTCGGTGCCTTTTGTTGAGGCTTCACTCTTTTTAAAGATATTCATAACTAATAGTACCCGTTGGCGGAATTAAGCGAGCGCATACTTGATTCTGCCGATTGGTCGGTTGTTAATCTTGTTTAGATATTGTGAGACAGTAAGTGCGCTCACCTT
>ONJX01000009.1 GCA_900318255.1 uncultured Prevotellaceae bacterium
TAAAAGCATTTTTTGCATCATATTGATAATAAATGCTGCAAAGATAAGGATTGATCGGCTTTCTCAGAGATTTCAACACGCAAAATGACCAATAAGCCCAAAATGACCAATAAGCCTCAATTTTGACCCTATAAAATACGAAAGGCACTGATAATCAGCGCCTTTCACAAAAATTAGGTGTCCAAGATGAGAGTCGAACTCACACGCCCAATCGGGCACTACCCCCTCAAAGTAGCGCGTCTACCAATTCCGCCACCTGGACAATGAGGTTTTAAACCTGGAGCGACAGACGGGACTCGGACCCGCGACCTCGACCTTGGCAAGGTCGCGCTCTACCAACTGAGCTACTGTCGCAAAAATGTATTTCAAAGAACTGGAGCGACAGACGGGACTCGGACCCGCGACCTCGACCTTGGCAAGGTCGCGCTCTACCAACTGAGCTACTGTCGCAAAAAAGTGCAATCGTGTGTGGTTTTCTGATTGCGGGTACAAAGGTAGTGCTTTATTTTTAACTGGCAAAATTTTTTGCCATTTTTTTGCAGTTTTTTTTGATTATTTTTTTGCTTGAGTTAGGGCGAAAAATCGCTGTTGCAGTTCAATATTCTCAAAATCACCACAATAATGCATTGTGATGGTTGTTGACTGCTGTTTCTCTATTCCGCGCATTTTCATGCACATGTGTGCGGCTTGACACACTACAATCACACCTTTGTTCTTGAGGCTAGTGCTGACGATGTCGCACACCTCTTTAGTTAGGCGCTCTTGCACCTGTAGCCGTCTTGCATAGGTTTCTACCACTCGTGCTAGTTTGCTTAGTCCCACGATTTCTCCGTCGGGTATGTACCCGATGGTGAATGTGCCGTAGAAGGGCAGAATGTGGTGCTCGCATAGTGAGTAGAACTCTATGTCTTTGACGATGACCATTTGCTGGCCGTCGTGTGAGAAGATGGCTTGCTTGATGAGCTGCTCGGCATCGCTGTGGTAGCCGCTGGTGTTGTCGATTAGAGCTTTAGCGGCGCGCTGTGGTGTTTTCAGCAGTCCTTCTCGGTTGGGGTCTTCTCCGAGCAGTTTGATGATGGATTTTATGTGAAAGGATAGTTTGTCAACTAGTTCGTTGTCGTATTGTGGTACTTTGTTGTTGCTCATTATTTCCACACGTTAATGTTGTCGTGAATAATCGTCATTTCTTTGGAGTACATGGGGAAGGACTGTCTCAATTGCTTGAGTGCCCTGTGTGCTGACTCCTCATCTACGAAGTCGCCTACTCTGAGTCGCCATGTTGGTGCCTTATAGGTGAAATAGAATTGATATTGTGGGAATTTCATTGTTATGTCTTTTGCTCGTTTTTGCGCGTTGGCTTTCGCGTTCTTTGATTTGTTGGTGTAATAAACGAGTATGCGATAGCCGTAGCTTCTCATTTCTACCTCTTGGTGCGACTGGAGGTTGGCGCTGTTGTTGCCGGTGCTGTAGTCTTGATTGAGAGATTCAGGTCTCTTTGGGTCAACGCGGTTGTTGTTGTCGGCGGGGTTGACCGATGTGTTGTTAGACCGTGGGCTTGTAGCCTTGTTGGTGTTGGAGGGTTGATTCTCGGCAGAGGTGGTCTGTTTGCTGGTGTTCTCTTTGTTGGCAGTTTCACCGGCATTATCTGTGGCCTCTGTTTTTTTCTCTGGCTCGGGCTGTGGTCGCCGGTTGTCGTTGATTGTGACCTGTGTCAATGAAATGGGCACAATGACGATGGCCAATAGAGCAGCAAGTATAATGTGCTTAAAATTAGAGCGTTTCATAAATAAAGAGTGTTATGGAGATGTAATTTGGTTACAAAGGTAGTAAATTGTTTTCAGTTAAAGGTAATAAGTTGTTGGTTTTTTTGATAGAATCTTGTTTTTGGTGATTCTTTCGGGTCGTTGATTGTAATGGTGGTGAATCATAAAAAGTTATTCACAATTGGTTTGGCCGATGAGTGTGTTTGGAGAAAAAGTTTTATCTTTGCAATTAGTTTGAAAATTATTTATTTCGTCCTGATGGAGAACAATGATTATATTTACACGCTTGAGATTGCTGTTCGCGACTATGAGCTTGACAGCGAGGGCATAGTTAATAATGCCAATTATCTTCACTACCTGGAGATGACGCGTCATGAGTTCTGCCGCTGGGCTGGTTATTCGTTCAAGGAGATGAGCGCCGACGGCATTGTCCCGGTGCTCAGCCGTGTGGAGATTGACTACAAGACTCCCTTGCGCAGTGGCGATGTGATGCTCAGCAGCTTGTGGGTGGAGAAGAGGGGCGTGCGTTTTGTGTTTCATCAAGATATTCGCAATAAATTCACTGGTGAGATGGCGGTGAGTGCTGTAGTGACTGTGGTGAGCCTTGAGGGAGGCCGGCTCTCTCGCGGCGACCGTCTTTTTGAGAGATTTGAGAAATGGCTGTAGGCGGTTCCGACATATTATATCGCATGGCGTTTGCCGGCATTCGTGGCATGGGGGTGGAGCTGGCGCAACGTGTGCTTGATGTCATCCCGAGCGAGGAAGCCTTTTTTGCCATGAGTGAGCGTGAGCTCAAGGACATAACTGGCAGTCGCAGCAAGGTGTGGGAGCGTGGTTTCCGCGACGAGATGCTTCGCAAGGCCGAGGTGGAGCTCCGTTTTGTGGAGCAAAAGCATGTGAAGGTGCTGTATTTCACCGACGATGACTATCCCAAGCGGCTCATCCATGCCACTGACGCGCCCATATTGCTTTATGTGATAGGAGGCTGCAACCTTAATGCTAAGCGTGTTGTCAGCATTGTGGGAACTAGGCGTAGCACGCATTATGGTGCCACCTTTTGCGACAAGCTGGTGAGCGATCTATCTAAGATGCTTGAGGGCGACTTGGTGATAGTGAGTGGCCTGGCCTATGGCACCGACATTAATGCTCATCGTGCATCACTCAAATATAATGTGCCCACTGTGGCTGTGCAGGCTTGTGGCCTTAACAAGATTTATCCTGCTGAGCATCGCGACGATGCTGCTCGCATGGTACACACGGGTGGGGCAGTAGTGAGTGACTACACTAGTCAAGACCAGATACACCGCGGTAATTTCCTCGCCCGCAACCGCATTATAGCTGCTTTAAGCGACTGCACGGTTGTGGTCGAGAGTGCGAGTAGGGGTGGGGCACTGGTTACCGCCAACATTGCTGCAAGCTATAGCCGCGACGTGTTTGCTGTGCCGGGCCGTGTCACCGACGAGTATTCTAAAGGTTGTAATCTCCTCATCATGAATAATAGGGCAGCGGCAATCACGTGTGCTGAAGACTTGGTAAGGGCAATGCGATGGGAGTCGAAGCACATTCCCGAGTCAGCTAAAGAGTTAGAGCTGTTCCCGCAGTTGACGGTGGAGCAGCAAAAAGTCGTTGACATCTTGCGCAAGCAGGGCGACCAGCATATCAACGACCTGGCGGGACTGATGGCATTGCCCATCTATCGCCTGATGGCGATACTTGTGGAGCTCGACACCAAGGGTGTGATAGCCACTCTGCCGGGATGCAGATACACATTAAAGCGATAACGCAAGAGCGCGTTATCGCTTTAATGTAATTATTAGTGACATCGTCGCAACAGACTGGTCGCCGTGTCGCTTGTCTTAGTTCTGTGATTCTTATAGAAATTATTTGCGTTCCCAGGTGTCGCCGTCGAGAATCATGTCGCGCAGGTTGCGGTAGCGGTGCTTGGCCTGTATCTTGCGCATCTGCACGGTGACGTCGGTCTCGTAGGTGGGAGCGTCCACGTCGCGAATCACGCCGAGCGCTACTGGCAGGTTAGTGCCATCCATCATGGCTAGCTGCTGATGCAGGAAGTTGTCCTGGCAGTGAGCGTCGTGTATGAGCACGTCGTCGATGGTGTATTCTCCATCGTCGAGGCGCACAGCTTTCAGTCCGAAACCTTCTTGCACCAGTCCCATGTCTCGGTTTTTGCCAAAAAGCATCTTCTCGCCATGCACAAGGTGGATGGTGCGGTTAGCGCGCACTGCCTTGTCGGTGATGCGATTGTGGATGCCGTTGTTGAAAATCATGCAGTTTTGCAATATCTCTATAACCGAGCAGCCTTTGTGGCGTGCGCCCTCAACCATGATTTCCTGGTTGATTTTGAGCTCCACGTCGATGCCACGGGCGAAGAATGTGCCGCGGGCACCAAACACTAGCTCGGCTGGGATGAATGGGTCTTCGGTAGTGCCGTAGGGCGAGGACTTCGAGATGCAACCACGGTCGCTGGTGGGGCTAAACTGTCCCTTGGTGAGGCCATAGATCTTGTTGTTGAGCAACAGTAAGTTGAGGTCAACATTGCGTCGCACTTCATGTATGAAGTGATTTCCGCCAATGGCGAGGCAGTCGCCGTCGCCCGAAATCTGCCACACGGTGAGTTGTGGGTTGGCCACTTTCACTCCAGTGGCGATAGCGCCGCCGCGGCCGTGAATGGTGTGGAAGCCATAGGTGTTCATGTAGTAGGGCAGGCGTGAGCTGCATCCAATTCCCGACACTACAGCAATCATGTGCGGTGGCACGCCGAGTTCAGCCATTGCCTTGTGCAGCACATTGAGCACGGCATGGTCGCCACAGCCTGGGCACCAGCGCACTGCTACATCGTTTTTGTAATCTTTAGGTTCTGGGTTGTTATAAGTCTGTGTCATGATTATTAGCCCTCCATGATTTTTGTTATACCTTCTTCAATCTCGTTAACGAGGAACGGTTGTCCCTGCACCTTGTTGATGCGCTTGATGTTGAGCTCAGGAATCTGGCTTTGTAGGTAGGTGGCAAACTGTCCGCTGTTGAGCTCAGCCACAATCACGGTCTTGTATTTAGTGAGCACCTCGCGGGTGTTGCGTGGCAGAGGGTTGATGTAGTTGAACTGTGCAAAGTCGAGATGCTTGCCAGCCTGGTTCATGTGCTCGAAGGCAGTGTAGATGTGTCCGTAAGTGCCTCCCCATCCCACGATGATGGTGTCGCATCCCTCGTGCTCGCTCTTTACCTCGAGCTCTGGAATGTGGTTGGCCACGTTAGCAATCTTCATGGCGCGTGTCTTAACCATGCGCTCGTGGTTGTCGGGGCTGTTGGAAATCACGCCAGTGTCGTAGTCTCGCTCAAGGCCCCCCACGCGGTGCATCTTCTCGGGCACTCCAGGGAACGACCAGTAGCGCACCATCTCATCGTTGCGGCTGTAGGCGTGCCAAGAGGCTTCTTTGTCCTGTGGCACAAAATTAGGCTTTATCTCGGGATAGTCATCGACGTCGGGCACTCTCCATGCACTGGAGCCGTTGGCAATAAAGGCGTCGGTGAGCAGTATCACAGGTGTCATGTGCTCGATGGCTATGCGTGCCGCCTCAAATGCCATGTGGAAGCAGTCGGTGGGCGATGATGCCGCCACCACCACTAGTGGGCACTCGCCGCTGCGGCCGTAGAGGGCTTGCAGCAGGTCGGTCTGCTCGGTCTTGGTGGGCATGCCGGTCGAGGGTCCGCCACGCTGCACGTCGATGATTACCAGTGGCAATTCCGACATCACTGCCAGGCCCATAGCCTCGCTCTTGAGCGAGAGGCCCGGGCCGCTGGTGCTGGTCACTGCCAAGCTGCCAGCATAGGCTGCGCCAATGGCCGAGCAAATGCCGGCGATCTCATCTTCCATCTGGCAGGCCTTCACGCCCAGGTCGCGGCGCTTGGCGAGCTCGTGGAGGATGTCGGTAGCAGGAGTGATGGGGTAGCTGCCCAAGTATAATGGTCGGCCGCTTTTCTCGCTGGCGAGGATGAGTCCCCATGCTGTGGCCTTGTTGCCGTTGACGTCAACATAGATGCCTGGTCGCATGTCTTCGGTCTCGATGCGGTATTTCGACACCGAGGCGTGGATGTTGTGGCCGTAGTCGTGTCCGCCTTCAAGCACCTTGCAGTTAGCGTCATAGACTGCTGGCTTGTTGCCAAACTTGTGCTGCAAGAAGCGTCGTGCGCTGGATAGTGGCATGTTGAACAACCAGCATATCAAGCCCAGAGCAAACATGTTGCGGCACTTCATCTGCGACTTGAAGTCCATGCCGCTGTCGCTGAGGGCGGCTTTTACCATCGAGGTCATGGGCACTTCCACCACTTGGGTCTTGAGGCCTATCTCCTTGTAGGGGTCGTCGGTGGTGAACTCGGCTTTCTTGAGGTCGATATCTTTGAACGAGTCGATGTCAACGATGGCCACACCGTTCTTGTTCAAGAACTTAACATTCTGCTTTAGAGCAGCAGGGTTCATCGCCACGAGCACGTCGCACTCGTCGCCAGGGGTGTGGACGCCATGGCCAATGTGCACCTGAAAACCACTCACACCGCTGAGCGACCCTTGTGGAGCTCGCACCTCGGCAGGATAGTCGGGGAAGGTGGAGATAATCTCTCCCATCTCGGCCGAAACACTCGAGAAAATGTTGCCGGCAAGTTGCATGCCGTCGCCAGAGTCGCCCGAGAACCGGACTACTATGCTCTGACGAAACTTAACGTTAGTTTTTCCTAACATGTCGTTGTTTTATTGTTTATGATTTGATATATAATAACTTACTAAGAAAGTAAATAGACTCTCAGGTAATAGAGCAGTAAATGCTGACGCTCACCTGATCCTTAAAAACGGGTGCAAAATTACATATAAATAATTAAATAAAAACCCATTACGCCATTTATTTGCTCCCTTTTAAACCCTATTAACCAATTTAACCCAAATTTAGAATCAGCAGTTAAAAACAAGAGGCTATTGCCCACGTGTAGCCCACCTCATGTTACTACGCAATGTGAGCTATGAAAATAGGTTGTAAAACGAAACTTATTAACAAAAACATCATTTTTTGCTATTATTAGTGTTGGTTTTAATAATAATGTTGTATTTTTGTGGAAAATAGAATAAAACCGCAATAATCATGTATAAGGACAATCAATTTTACATTGCTCATGGACCTAACGGAGCAATATGCATTAATGGAAAGATGGCTAACCGCCACGGGTTGATAGCTGGTGCCACAGGAACTGGTAAGACGGTGTCGCTGCAAGTGCTTGCCGAGAGTTTCAGTAGGGCAGGAGTGCCTTGCTTCATGGCCGACATCAAGGGCGACCTCTCGGGCATCAGTCAGCCAGGAAAAGTGTCGAGCTTCATTGAGAAGCGCATCCCGGAGTTTGGACTCAGCCAGGAAGACTTGCAATTTGAGGGCTGCCCGGTGAGATTCTATGACGTCTTTGGCAAGCAAGGTCACCCCATGCGCACCCGCGTCTCTAACATGGGTCCGCTGCTGCTCTCGCGCCTGCTGGGTCTCAACGACGTGCAGAGCGGTGTGCTCACCATTGTCTTTAAGGTTGCCGACGAGCGCGGCTTGTTGCTCGACGACCTCAAGGACTTGCGCGCTATGCTCGACTATGTGGCAAAGCATGCCTCGGAATATACCACCAAGTATGGCAACGTGTCGAGTGCCAGCGTGGGCGCCATTCAGCGCTCGCTGCTCGCCCTCGAGGATCAGGGTGGCGACAAGTTCTTTGGCGAGCCGTCGTTCGACATTCTTGACCTCATCGCCACCGAGGGTGGCAAGGGCGTGATGAGCGTGCTCGCTGCCGACGAGCTGCAGCACAATCCCAAGCTCTACTCCACATTCTTGCTGTGGCTGCTCTCGGAAATCTATACCAAACTGCCCGAGGTGGGCGACATGCCCCAGCCCAAGCTCATCTTCTTCTTCGACGAGGCTCACATGCTCTTCGACGACACCTCCAAGGCTCTTGTCGATAAGATTGAGCAGGTGATTCGCCTGATGCGAAGCAAGGGCGTGGGCATCTATTTTGTGACCCAAAGCCCTGCCGACCTCCCCGAGATAGTGCTGGGACAGCTAGGAAACCGCATCCAGCACGCGCTGCGGGCCTATACCCCTCGCGACATCAAGGCGGTGAAGGTAGCTGCCGAGACGTTCCGTGCCAACCCTAGTTTCGACACCACCGAGGCCATCTCTAACCTGGAGACTGGCGAGGCCCTAGTGTCCTTCCTCGACGAGAAAGGCGCCCCCACCGTGGTGGAGCGTGCTAAGATTCTCTTCCCGCTGAGCCAGATTGGCCCCATCGACCCGATGACCCGCAACACCATCATCAACCGTTCGATGATCTATGGCAAGTATGATGAGCTAAAGGAGCGAGAGAGCGCCTTCGAGGTGCTGCTCGCCGAGAGCGAGAAGGAGGCTAAAGAGGCCGCTGAAGCTGCCGCCCGTGCCGAAGCCGATAAACAAGCTGCTAAAGAGGCTAAAGAAGCCGAGAAACTTGCCAAGGAAGAGGAGAAGAAAAAAAGCAAGCCAGGCATTCTTAGCAAGATTTGGAAAGCCATTGTCACTGCCGTGACAGCCACCATTGCTACTATCCTAGGCACAAAACTGTCTAACACCATCACTGGCAAGAAAGAGCGCAAGAGTTCGACCTCGGCAACTGGCAAAATCGTCAAGAACGCCACCAGCGCCGCCACAAGAACTATTACTCGCGACATCCTCGGCAACCTCATTAAGTGACCGTCAATGGCACCCAACCACTAGTATTCAAGATTTTTTCAGGCGACGATTAAATACGATTAAAGACAATAGCATTTGTTTAGTTTTTAGTCGTGTTTAATCGTTTGACACCAAAAAACGAAAAAAGAGGACGGTTCTCTTTGTCCGTTTTGAACTAATTGGGGACGGTTCTCTTTGTCCGTTTTTTGTTTTTTGAACTAATTGGGGACGGTTCTTTTTGTCCGTTTTTTGTTTTTTTTGAACTAATTGGGGACGGTTCTTTTTGTCCGTTATTTGTTTTTTGAACTAATTGGGGACGGTTCTCTTTGTCCGTTTTTTGTTTTTTGAACTAATTGTGAACTAATTGGGGACGGTTCTCTTTTGGTTCATTTGAAAATTATCCCCAGCGCAGATGAAGCGCTGGGGATGATTTTGACGTGACTTTTTCTTTTTGATTATTTTATTCTGCACCCAGTAAATTGTCATAGACGACGGTGATGTCGGCGGCAGTAATATTGCCGTCACCGTTAGCGTCGAGGGTGTCGAAATAGGTCATGTCATTGTTGAGCAGGTAGTCGTAGAGTGCGGTGATGTCAGCAGCGGTCACCACGCCGTCGCAGTTCACGTCGCAGGGGTCGGGCTCCACGACGAGGAAGTAGCTCATCACATCGCTGGTGGCATTGCCATTCTCGTCGAGCATCACGATGTCAACGCGGTGGCGGCCATAGCTCAGCCCGCTCACGTCGAGGTCGAAGTGGATGGCCTCGCCATTGACCACGGTACACTCAGCAATGTGCGTCTCGCCGCCGTCGAACGCCCAGGCGCAGCGCAGCGAGCGAGCCTCCTCGGGCAGGGGCGCGCGCACAAACCAGCGGGTCACCACACCCGTCATGCTGCCGTCGCTGCTCATCGCGGCATAGTGCAGCGAGTGAACACCCTCGCTTAGGTCAGAGACATTAATCTCTAGGATGCCGTTGGTGACGGCGGTCTCGTGTGACATGAGGCTGTCCTCGTCAAACCAATAGAACCCTCGCAATGCTGAGGGTGAGAGCTTTGCAAAATAGGTGATGCGCGGTGGAGTCCAGTCGCCTTTATCATCCTGCACCTGGATGTTGAACGTGTGGATGGTGGTTGGCAGTCCACTCACGTCAACGTTGAGATGCAGCTTATTGCTGAACATAATGCCTGTAATGGCATTACTGTCGTCACGGTCGAACCAGTATCGGTAGTTGTAGCTCACGGCACTCGCTCCAAGCCACATCGCAAGCATCGCAAGCAACAAGGTTAAACGTATTGTTTTCATATCTCTCAACTCCATGTTATTGAGCGGGTTTAACTTCGATGTCAACACTCAGCGTGCCTTGAGGGGTGCTTTTCTCGGCAACGGTACACTTAGTGATGATTGGGTGGCTGGGGAAGGGACTATATGGCATAGAACCGCCATACATGCCCACCTGTGTGTGGTCATCGCCAAGATAGGTGCTCGCAGCAGTAGTGGTCAACTCAAAGGTCTCATATTCATTGTAGTTCTGACCGTTGAAAGTCTTGAACACTGTACTTAGGTCATTAACAACAGTATTGGTGTTGTTTGGAACATAATTACCCGAACCGTCACCATAGCCTAACACTTGATCAAATATAGTGCCATTACCGTTCTTGCCTACGCAATAATACACAAAGTTGGAACTTGACAACCCACAATTGATGTAATTAGATGTGGTTGAACAGTTAAATATGATACTGTTATAAAAGGTGGAATTATAAATGTTAAGAGGTCCATTACCACTACCACCACTACTTCCTATAATTGAATTGACGACAAAGAAACTGATAGTGCTATTTGAAGTAGTAGGAGTTCTTGCTTCATAAATATAGCTATTCACAACATTTAACTTTGTTCTTTGGTTATTTAACGAAACAGATTTCAAACATCTACAATTGTAAAGATAATTCTCAATTAATTTGGAACTCGGGCTATTATTAGAGCAATACAAATTAGATGCAAATGTGCATTTGTTGACCTTAATATTGGTGGAATCTAAATAAACAACAGTAGTAAAATAAATACCAGAGATGTTTACATTGTCTTTTCGAACAAGTAGATTACCTGATACTACAGTTTTCTCTACATTGTTAATGGTGTCGGCGACCATTCCAGCACCTTTCACGTTCACGGCTCTGGTAATGTTTGTGGCATTAAATACGCCACTCGAGAGTGTGATTTCGTCGCCATCGGCAGCAGCGGTAACGGCATCCTTAAAGGCGTCAGCACCATAGAAGCACTTCACTGTTCCCTCGTGCGAGAGCGTGGCGGTTGGGGTTTGAGCGTGAGTTGCTGCCACTGCCACGAGCATGGTGGCAAAGAGTAATAATAATTTTTTCATGAGTAAAAAAGTTTTGCTTGGCCCCAGTCCCTAAAAGCCGTTTTCAACAAAAAAAAGAAACGTGGAACTGCTATGCCATCCACGAATGAAGGTCCTAGGAAAACCCCGAAAACAGAATGAAAATAGCACTCCACGCTATACACGTAGAGGCACTATGTCATCAATGTTCTCGTTAGAAAATTTCCTAGGTTTTCATTCGAATGATGAGCATAACGCTTCTTAAAATCCTCGATGTAATGGCAAGCCTCTGCTTGCTGTTGCAAAGATAAAGCAAATTCTCAACATGACAAAACAAAATCAAATAATAATTCAATTAAATCTGTGCATTTTTAATCTGCATAAATAATTAGTTTTAATTCGTTTAATTAGTGTGCTCAAAAACGACGAATGCGAGATTAGTTTTAATTCGTTTAATTAGTGTGCACAAAAACGAGGAGTGCGAGCTTAGTGATAATTAGTGCAAATTAGTGGTTGGATTTTGTTGTGGTTTTAAGAAAATGACGTAACTTTGTGGTCATGATTGACAGGGAAACGGTAGATAGGATTCTCGACACAGCCGACATTGTTGACGTGGTGAGTGATTTCGTGAGTTTGCGCCGCAGTGGTGCGAACTTCAAAGGTCTGTGCCCTTTCCACGACGAGAAGACGCCGTCGTTCATGGTGTCGCCAGCCAAGCAGATATGCCACTGCTTTGGTTGCGGCAAGGGTGGCAGCCCCGTGAACTTCGTGATGGAACACGAGCAGATGAGCTACGTCGAGGCCCTGCGTTACCTTGCCAAGAAATATAATATCGAGATTCACGAGAAGGAACTCACGAGCGAGGAAAAAGCCGCTCAAACCGAGCGCGAAGCTATGCTTGTGGTCAACGAGTTTGCTGCGCAGTGGTTTGAGGACCAACTATATGGCACACAGGAGGGCAAGGACATAGGCCTTAGCTACTTCTATGAGCGCGGCTTCAACGATGCCACCATCAAGAAATTCCACCTAGGCTACTCGCCACAAGACAGCAAGGCGCTCTACACCGCTGCCACTGGCAAGGGCTACAACAAGCAAAACCTCTTCAACGTGGGTCTGTGCATCGACGACCGCCGTGGTGGAGGCTTCGACCGCTTTCACGGCCGCGTGATGTTCCCCGTGATGAACATCGCTGGCAAGATTATCGCCTTTGGAGGGCGCACCCTAAAGAAGACCAAAGACATAGCAAAATATTTCAACTCGCCCGAGAGTGCGGTCTATGTCAAGAACCGCGAGCTATATGGCCTGTTCCAGTCGAAGCGTGCCATCGTCAAGGAAGACAAATGCTTCCTCGTGGAAGGCTATACCGACGTCATCTCCCTTCACCAGGCTGGCGTAGAGAACGTGGTGGCATCGAGCGGCACCTCGTTGACCGAGGGGCAGATACGCGCCATCCACCGCTTCACTACTAATGTGACGGTGCTCTACGACGGCGACTCGGCGGGCATCAAGGCCTCGCTGCGAGGCATCGACATGCTCCTTGCCGAGGGGCTAAACATCAAGGTGCTGCTCCTGCCCGACGGCGAAGACCCCGACAGCTTTGCTCGCAGCCACAGCGCTAGTGAGCTCAAGCAGTATATCGCCGACAATGAGACCGACTTCATCAGCTTCAAGACAAAAATCCTGCTTGAGGGCACCGAGCGTGACCCCATCAAGCGTGCCGCACTCATCGGCGACGTGGTGAGGTCAATCTCGGTGATACCCGACGCCATTTCGCGCTCGGTATATGCCAAGGAGTGCAGCGTGCAGCTGGGCATCAGCGAGGATGTGCTGCTGCGGGAGATACAAAAAAACATCACTCGCAATAAAGAGGAGGCCTACAAGCGCCGTCAGCGCGAGAAGAACCGTGAGGAACGCTTCACTCGAGAAGCTAAGGTGGGGCAGGGTGGAGCGGAGCCCTCGGCCCCTGACATCGCAGTCCCCGACACCCCACCACCTCCCGTCATAGCTCCACCCGTGGGCGAGGAATTTGCGGCAGGCGACAACGAGCCTCCAGTGATTGACGCTCCACCAGCGCCCTACGACCTTGAAGTTCCTGAGCAGGAGCCGAGAACCGAGGACTCTCAACTCTCACCTGCGCAGGACGACGTGTCGCAGTTTGTGGGCAGGAGCACCATCAGGGAAGACGTCCTCTACCTTGCTGAGGAAGACGTGATGCGCAACGTGGTGAAATATGGCTTCTGCTACCTGTGCGACACCATCGATGCCGACGGCAATCCCCAGCCCACCACTGTGCTTGAGCACATCAGCAACGAGTTTGCCCTCGACAATATCGACTTCTCGATCACGGCATTTAAGAAGACGTTTGATGCCGGCAGGCAATATGTGGTGGAGTTCTATCAGGCATTGGCACAGTACGAGAGCCAGCAACGCACCATTGCCGAGGCACAGTACAAGCAAGCCCTGACCACAATCGACACCAACGGCATGAACATCGCTGCTATCGACAAGAAGGAGAAGGAGATATTAAAGGGCATCACCAACGAGATGGACAGCAAAATCCGTGAGTTCCGTAAGAACTATCTGGAGAAGAAACTGTGCTCGCACATCGACGGCGACGTGCGCGCTACGGCACTACGCCTCGTGAGCGACAAGCACCAGCTGAGCAAAATCTACTCTATGGAAAACATAGAACACTCCATAGAGAGCCGCCTGGGCACCATCATCCCCGAGGCCATCAACAGCCTCAAGAACTCCATCCTCAACTATGAGATAATCGTTGTCAGTGAGCAACTCAAGCGAGCCCAGGGCGAGCAAGCGCAACAGCTCATGACGCAGCTGCAAAACCTCTACCAAACCCGTAAAGAACTTGCCAAGTTCATAGGCGAGAGAGTTGTAAACCCCAAAATTAAGTAGTTCACAATAATTCTTTTACAGAGTCCAGTTTTTTAAAAAAACGGCGAATTATGCGAATTAAACTAATTCTTTTTTGCTACTGAAAATCAATTCGTAAATATTCAGCGATTGCGTCGAAGACGCTAAATGCCTCGTTAGAGGCTATTTATCTGAAAGACCATGCAAGAGGGTCGAAGACCCTTGCAGCTTGGCCATAGAAGAAAGCAATGATGGTGCGTCGAAGGCGAACTTCAAAGCACGCCTTGTCCCTACATTTTGCTCGCTTAATCGCATTTTTCTCTCAACTTGCACTAATTTTAGATAAATTAGGCTGCACCTCGGCATAAAAAATATAAAAACTTCATTTTTTATTTTGTTATGCTCTCGGTTTGCACTAATTTTGGATAAATTAGGCTGCACCTCGGCATAAAAAATATAAAAACTTCATTTTTTATTTTGTTATGCTCTCGGTTTGCACTAATTTTGCATGATTTTATGGGACGAATATTAGCTATAGACTATGGCCGCAAGCGTTGTGGCATTGCGGTTACCGATCCGCTCAAGATTATTGCTAACGGGCTTCAAACCGTTGCCACTCATCAGCTTATGGACTTTCTCAAAGACTATATTAGCCGTGAGGAGGTGGAGCTGATTGTCATGGGTCAACCCACCCAGCTCAACGGGGAGCCTAGCGAGAGCATGCGCTACATCACGCCATTCCTTAATCGTCTAAAAAAGGAGATACCTGATGTGCCAGTGCAGATGGTTGATGAGCGTTTCACCTCGACAATAGCTCACCAGGCGATGATCGACGGTGGCATGAAGAAGAGTGACCGCCGCGACAAGGCGCGTGTAGATACCATAGCCGCTAGCATCATCCTCAACGATTACCTACAAAGTTTACAATATAACTCAAAACTATGATATTACCTGTTTATATTTATGGCCAACCAGTGCTGCGCAAAGTGGCAGAGCCTATCGACAAAGACTATCCAAACCTCGCCGAGCTTATCCAGAACATGAAGGACACTATGTATGATAGCGACGGCATAGGCATCGCCGCACCGCAAGTGGGGGTGAGCGCACGAGTGGTATATATCGACGTGGATGCGCTCAAGGACAAGTTTCCCGAGCTCAAAGATAAGCGTCTCGTGCTTATCAACCCCGAGATTACAGTCGATGAAGATAGCCCCACCGATGTGCGCGAGGAGGGCTGCCTGAGCGTGCCTGGCATCCACGAGAATGTGACACGTCACACCAAGCTGCACATCAACTACTATGATGAGAACTGGCAAGAGCATGATGAGGACATTGAGGGGTTCCTGGCTCGTGTGATACAGCATGAGTGCGACCACCTAGAAGGCCATGTCTTCACCGACCACATATCGGCGATACGCAAGCAGATGATTCGCAACAAATTGAACAACATCATCAAGGGGAAAGTTGATTGCGACTATCGCATAAAAGCTTATAAGCCAGCGAAACACCGATAAATAAAACTCACCATAAGCACGATTAAAACATGTTTAATTCATGTGGACGATGATAATGCCATCAACCACTTCAATTAATGGTCAGCTAAAGAAGAATATGTAGAGTAATAAAAAAAACACTGTTTTTGACAACCAATAGAGTTCTAAACTAAATCTATAAGCATTATGAGACTTATCATTGAACCTGACTATGAGCAGGTATCGGCATGGGCTGCAAATTATGTTGCCTCACGCATTAATGCAGCAAACCCCACACCAGAAAAACCTTTCGTCTTAGGCTGCCCTACTGGCAGTTCGCCACTAGGCATGTACCGCAAGCTCATCGAGCTCAACAAGGCTGGTAAAGTGTCGTTCCAGAATGTGGTGACCTTCAACATGGACGAGTATGTTAACCTGCCCGAAGACCATCCCGAGAGCTATCACAGCTTCATGTGGAACAATTTCTTCTCGCACATCGACATCAAGAAGGAGAATGTGAACATCCTTAACGGCAATGCCGAGGACCTGGAGAAGGAGTGTGCCCAATATGAGGAGCGCATAAAGGCCGCGGGAGGCATCGACCTCTTCATGGGCGGTGTAGGCCCCGACGGGCATATCGCCTTCAACGAGCCTGGCTCGTCGCTTACGTCGCTCACGCGCATGAAGACTCTCACCCAAGACACTATCATCGCCAACAGTCGCTTCTTTGACGACGATGTGAACAAAGTGCCCAAGACAGCACTTACCGTGGGCGTAGGCACTGTGATGGCTGCTCGTAGCGTGATGATTATCGTTAACGGTTACAAGAAAGCGCGCGCCTTGCAGCAGGCAGTGGAAGGTGGCGTGTCGCACATGTGTACCCTCAGTGCCCTGCAGATGCACCGCAAGGCCATCATCGTGTGCGACGACGAGGCAACGATGGAGCTGAAAGTTAGCACCTACCGTTACTTCAAGGACATCGAGAGCGCTCACCTCGATCCAGCCACGCTATTATAGTTGACGATCTTACAAGCTGACGAGACAAGTGTAGCTAAGTTGTGCTAAAAATACACTTGTCTCGTCAGCTTGTTCTTCGTGAGCTCCTAAGCTATATTTAAGAACTAACGGCGGCGACGCTTGCCGGTCTTGCCCTCACGGGAGGCCTTGCCACGAGCGGCTTTGCCACGAGTCACCTCGCGACGGGTGCTGTTGCCGCGCTGGCCGCGCTTTTGTCGGCGAGAAGCTCGTCCACCCTCATACTCGGCACGCAACCTGTCGGTTGCCGTCTCTCGTGACATCTGCGACGCATAGGTAATGGGTGACTTGTCGATGCGATGGCTGCCAGCTGGGTTCTCTTTATCGACTAGCACGAAGTCGAGTTGCTTCTTCACCAAGTCGGCACGTGCTACCTGAATGGTGATGGCATCGCCCAGTTGATAGCGCTTGCCACGGCGTCGGCCGCGAATCATGTAGTTCTTCTCGTCGTACTCATAGAAGTCGTCGTCGAGGTCGCGCACGGCAATCATTCCCTCGCAGTGGGTTTCGTCAAGCTCTACATATACTCCCCACTCTGTCACGCCCGATATTTTGCCTTCATAGACCTCTCCCAGGCGTGCTCCCATAAATTCCACCTCTTTATATTTGATGGAGGCTCGCTCGGCATTGGCGGCAAGCTGCTCCTGGCTGCTCACGTGCTTGCATTCTTCCTCAAGCTTCTCGGGGTTGACGGTGCGGGCTCCCTTAACGGCATACTTGTCAAGCAGGCGGTGAACCATCACGTCGGGGTAGCGGCGTATGGGCGACGTGAAATGCGTGTAGTAGTCAAACGCCAGGCCGTAGTGTCCCACATTCTCGCTGGAATAGACCGCCTTGGCCTGCGATTTTATGGCCAGCAGCGAGATTAGCTCTTCCTCGGGCTTGCCTTTGATGTCCTTAAGCAGCTTGTTGATGGAGCGGTTCACCTCCTTGGCCGTGCCGCTAATTTTTAGTGTGTGACCAAAGTGTGCTGCAATGTCGGCAACATTGCTGAGCTTTTCCTGGTCGGGTTGCTCATGAATGCGATAGACAAAGGCTTTGGCTTTCTTGCTTGGCGGCACTTTGCCTATGTGAGTCGCCACAGTGCGGTTGGCCAGCAGCATAAATTCCTCAATGAGCTGGTTAGCCTCTTTCGACACGTGCAGATGCACCGCGGTGGGCACTCCGTTCTCGTCGATGTCGAAGTATTTTTCCTCACGGTTGAACTCTACCGCTCCATCGTTAAACCTTGCCTTGCGGAGTTTCTGTGCCAGGTGGTGGAAGGTGATGATTTCTTGTGCCAAGTCGCCCTTACCAGTCTCGATAATCTCTTGTGCCTCCTCGTAGCAGAAGCGGCGGTCGCTGTTGATTACCGTGTGGCATATTTTGTATTTATACACCTTGGCATCATCATCCATCTCAAAGACCACCGAGTGGCACAGCTTGTCCTCATGGGGTCGCAGCGAGCAGATGAAGTTGCACAGCCGTTCAGGGAGCATGGGCACTGTGCGGTCAACGAGATATACCGAGGTGGCGCGGGAGTAAGCCTCCTTGTCGATTACCGAGTCGGGTTTCACGTAGTGGGTCACGTCGGCGATGTGTACGCCTATCTGCCAGCGGCCGTTGGGCAGTTTCTCTATCGAGAGGGCATCGTCATAGTCTTTAGCGTCGGCAGGGTCGATGGTGAAAGTGGTCACACCGCGCATGTCGCGACGGCGAGCCACCTCCTCGTCGGTGATGCCTGGCTCTAGCTTATTGGCAACGCGCTCCACATTCTCGGGATAGTGATAGGGCAATCCAAACTCGGCCAGGATAGCGTGAATCTCGGCATTGTTCTCACCTGCCTTGCCCAGCACGTCAACCACTTCGCCAATGGGGCTGTTGCTGCCGTCGGGCCACTCGATGATGCGCACCACAGCTTTGTCGCCCGTTTTGCCACCAGCGAGTTTGTCGAGCGGGATAAAGATGTCGGTGGCGAGGAACTTGCTATTGGTAGCCAGGTGAGCAAAATATTTCTTCACATTAAGGATGCCAATGAACACCTGATCCTTGCGCTCTACTATCTTGATGACCTCGGCCTCGGGCTCAAAGCCGCTGCGCGCCGCGCTGATGTGCACCATCACCTTGTCGCCGTTGAGGGCGTGCATCGAGTTGCGTTCGGCAACCATGATGGGTGTGGCGTCGTCGCCCTCGAGCTGAACACTGTTCTTGCCGTTGCTGCGACGAATGAAGATGCCGGCTGCCACATTGTTGCGCTGTGCTGCTCGGAACTTGCCAGGAGCAATCTCATTGATGAAGCCGTCCATCGACAGCTGCTCCAGGATTTCCACGATAAGTGCGCGTTGCTTGGGTGTCTTGGCACCCACTTGAGCACTCACTTGCTTATAGTTAAATGGAGCTTCATCCTGCTCGTTGAAGAAGTTGATTACCTTGTCGTGAAACTCACGACGCTCAATTTTATAGGAGTTTAAACGGTCTTTCTTTGCCATAGTTGTTGCTTGGTAAATGGTATTGATTGCAAAAATAGCAATAAAAATCTACTCTAGCAAGATATTGGATGGTTTTTCTCTCGGCTTGCACTAATTTTGAATAAATTAGGCTGCGCCTCTGAAATAAAAATGAAAATCTTTCGCTTTTCATTTTGTATTTCTCTCGGCTTGCACTAATTTTGCAACATGATAAAAGAAGAAACAATACAGCAAATTAGGGAGATGCTCTCGCGCAGCGAGTCGCGCGATGTGATAGCTCATTGTGATTATATCATTGAGAAAGAGGATAATGAGAACAACAAGAAAATGGTTGCTCAGTTGTTTTACTTGCGCGGTAACGCCTATCGCCAGCTAGGGGAGTGGGGAAACGCTATGAGTAGCTATCTAGAGGCTACCGCTCGTGATCCTGAAAGCCCCGCTAAGCAAGCCTATGCTCATGCGCTAGAAATTCTGGATTTCTATAACCACGACCTCTATAATCCATAAGAGTTAAGTGTTAACTGTTAAGAGTTAAGTGTAAAGTGTTAAGTAGGGACAAGGCGTGCCTTGCCTTTATAAGTGTTAAGTGTAAAATGTTAGGTGTTAAGTAAGGACAAGCCATGTCCGTGAAGTGCAACAACTACTATTGCCTTGTCAGCTTGTCCTCTCGTCCTCTTGTCCTCTCGTCCTCTCGTCCTCTTGTCAGCTCAAAATCACATGCTTGGCTTCTACAGTGTGGTTGACGAAGATTGATGCCAGGGGCGAGAAGCGTGAGGCGTCCTCGGTGGTGCAGTACTGGCATGTGCCACCGCGGGTGCAGCGTTGCTCCATCTCGGGATGGCGGCAGAGATAGTCCTGCAGGCTGGCGGCCACGATGGGGCCTTGCTCTATGATTTGCACGTTCTGGGGAGTGTATTTCCTGATTTTGTCATAGAGGAGTGGGTAGTGCGTGCAGCCAAGTATTATCGAGTCGATGTCGTTGCATTGCGACATTAGCGCATCCACGTCTTTTTTCACGAAATAGTCGGCTCCCGGGCTGTCGCTCTCGCGGTTCTCGACCAGTGGCACCCACATGGGGCAGGCATGGCTATAAACCTTGATGTGGGGGTGCATCTTGGCTATCTCGATGTCGTAGGAGAGGCTCTGCACCGTGCCTGGTGTGCCAAAGATGCCCACCTTGCCGCTCTTGGTGATGTTGCCAATGGCCTCCACCGTGGGCCGTATCACTCCCAGCACTCGTCGGTCAGGGTCGAGACGACACAGGTCGCGTTGCTGGATGGAGCGCAGCGCCTTGGCACTGGCCGTGTTGCAGGCCAGAATCACGAGGTGGCATCCTTGTGCGAAGAGGTGTTTGACGGCTTGTAGCGTGAACTCATACACTAGTTGGAACGAGCGGTTCCCGTAAGGCGCGCGCGCATTGTCGCCCAGGAAGATGTAGTCATATTGCGGCAACACTTTTCTTATCTCCCTCAATATTGAGAGACCGCCAAATCCGGAGTCAAAGACCCCAATAGGGGCAGGTCTTGAGCTGTATTGTGATGTCATAACTCGTGGTCGTTACTTTTGTTTGTGCAAATTTAGATAAAAAAACCGATTTATAATCCAGTCGAGAGAAAGAAATTATTTTTTTCTTTAGAGGAAACAGAGAAAAAAGTGACACTCAATGACGTTTGTAGTAAGGGTTGTTGATACTGTGGTGCCTTTGTTCATAATAAGCGCTGTCGAGCAAGAGTTTGCATTTTGCTGAGATGAGGTGGGCGGCTTTATCGTAGTAGGCACGTTGGTCGTTGACCAACTCAGGAACGCCACTGAAGTCATGGACTTTATCTTCCCCGAAGATGGCTCTCATCACCCACAGGTCGTGCCACTTGAGTTGAGGATAGGTGGCGCGTGGAGGGATGATGATGATGTAACGCGAATGGTTCTCATCAAGAATGTGCTTGATGGTCATGAGCTGCGCTTCAACAGCCTCATCGATTGCAGGCTGTGAGGCGGCGGGCAGCGTGGCTCGCTTGTGTTTTGCTAGTCGCTCAGGAGTGAAGAACTTGCTGGGGTTAACAGCTATAATTGAGTCAATTTCAGCATAATACATCTCGTTAAGGTGATCTACTCTGTTGGGTGCGATGTCGTTGATAATGCCCTCTTGCTGCAAACCGTTGGAGTGCTGGCTTGGCAGTAGTGCTTGTTTCACCAGGTCGATGTTACGGAAGGCATTGAAGAACCTGGCGTGCACATTAATCCAGTTGAGAGCTCCTGTGGTGGCTGGGTGCTGGGTGTGGAGAATGTCGTCGTCAAGGGGGCGCCTGCCAAGCATCTCGGCCTCGATGACGATGAGTGCGTTCTTAATTGTGGTGCCATGGCGGTTGAGGAAACGCATCTTGTTGATGATGCCCGTGAGAGTCTCCATCGAGGCGTCGAGGTGAAGGATGGAGGCGGTGCTGTCGAGATAGGGTTTCCAGTAGCTGGCCTTGAAGTTTTGTGACATTGATGAGCCAAAGATGAACGAGTCGTAATGATACTGGTCGTCATGTAGCAGGTAGGTCTCTATTGAGGTGAAACCCGCGTTGTTGCTCACCATCACAGAGTCGCGCCCCTGGGCATCGGTGGTGACGGGGTGGATGATGTGGAACGGGTCAACGATGACGTAGAGCGCCATGAATAGAAACACCGGCAAGGCGGCAAGCAAAGTGCGAAAGCAGAATTTTTTTATCGACTCTTTCATAGCATCTAGAATTGGAAGTAGATGTACTGAATATCGGCTTTTGCACCATAGAATGCTATGATGAACAAAAGTGCCCAGTAGATGGCCCAGCGCGCAAGGGTGGGCATCTTCAGGGTCATGAGCGGGAACTCCTGCTTGCGGCCAAGCCACTCCACCACCACGAGGGGCAAGATGTAGTAAAGGACTGCCGTCAGGCCCATGGGCACACACAGGTAGCTGCCATGCACTAGGGTGTTGAGACATTCTTGCAGGTGGGCAATGTTAGGAGAGCGGAAAGAGAGGAAGATTAGGGCGAAGACCACAAAGGTGAGCAGGCATTTAGGTATGTCGCTAAGCCGGGCATGGCCAGTGCGGTTCTTTCTCTTGAGAAATACATGAGGTAGCACCATCGCGCCGCCTGCCGTGCCCCATATCACGAAAGTCCAGTCGGCGCCATGCCACAGTCCTGAGATGGCAAAAACTATCATGATGTTGAAGCATGTGCGCCACTTGCCGCGTCGCGAGCCGCCAAGCGGGATGTAGATGTATTCCCTGAGCCATGACATGAGCGAGATGTGCCATCGCTGCCACAGCTCTTTCATGTCGCGAGCAAAGAAGGGGTAGTTGAAGTTGGGCAGTAGCCTGATGTTGAGCAGGCGTGCCGAGCCAATGGCGATGTCGCTATATCCCGAGAAGTCGGCATAGATCTGAAAGGCAAAGAGTATCGCCGCCATCACTATCGACGAGGCGCTCATTACCGATGGGTGGTAGAGCAGGTTATCGACATAACCAGCGAGATTGTCGGCAATAACGAGTTTTTTCACCAACCCCCACAGTATCTGGCGCATGCCTATCACGGCATTGTAGTAGTCAAACGTCTTTTTCCTGAGCAGTTGCGGCAGCAGGTTTCTTGCTCGCTCAATGGGCCCTGCCACCAGCTGAGGGAAGAAAGCAATATACACAAAGAAGGCTACTACGTTGCGCGTGGGCTGTGTCTTGCCGTTATACACGTCGAGGCTGTAGCTGATGGCTTGCAGCGTGTAAAACGAAATGCCCACTGGCAGCACAATGTTCAATGTGGGCCAGTCGGGGTTGGCTCCAAAGAGTTTTAATATGTCGGCAAGCGAGTCCTTGAAGAAGTTGCAATACTTGAACGTGGCCAGGATGCCTAGGTTGATGATAAGATTAAGCACAAGCCAAGCCTTTGACCGCCTGGAGTGTTCGTTCTTAATGACTAGCCCCGTGAGAAATGTGGTGCATGATGTGATTAGTATCAGTCCCAGAAATCTCCAGTCCCACCAGCCATAGAAAACATAGCTTGCAGCAAGCAGAAAAATATTTTGCCACAGCAGCTTGTTGCGCAACAGCCAGTAGAGCACAAACACCAGCGGCAAGAACAAGGCATATATGTAGCTGTCAAATTGCATGTGAAGGCAAGACGCCCCGGTGGTTATCCTTTAAAGTCGTTTATAATTTGCGCTATTTGCATGGCGTCGTCGCTGGTGATAGGGTGGCCAATGGGCAGGCTGATGGCATGGTCGGCGATGTCGTTGGTGACCGGCAACTTGTAGGAGAGGAACCTGCGGTAGCACGGCTGGCGGTGTGGTGGAGTGGCATAGTGGATGTCGGTCATCACACCGTTCTTCTCGAGATAGTCACGCATCTGGTCGCGTTTCTCTACACGAATCACATATTGGTGCCATATCTGTATCATGTCGGTGAAGATGTCGGGCTTCCTGACCAGTGGATTGGTGATGAGCTCGTTATAGGTTCGTGCCACCTCATCGCGCCGCATGTTCTCCACGTTGAGGTATCGCAGCTTCACTCTCAGCATTGCGGCCTGTATCTCGTCGATGCGGCAGTTGAGGCCCAGGTAGATGTTGTGATAGCGGCGGTCGCTGCCATAGTTGGCGATGGCGCGCACGGTCTTAGCCAGGTCCTCGTCGTTAGTGACCACGGCACCGGCATCGCCCAGCGCTCCCAGGTTCTTGGTAGGGTAGAAGCTCACTGCGCTGGCATGTCCCAGCCCACCAGTGGTGTAGGTGCCATAGAGGCCTGGCGTGCTCGAGCGTGCGCCAATGGCCTGGGCATTGTCTTCAATCACCTTGAGGTCGTAGCGCCGCGCAATGTCCACGAGCTGATTGCTCCAGCATGGTGTTCCATAGAGGTGTACAGGCATGATGGCTGTCACAGCAGGAGTGATGAGGTTGTCGATGAGCGACGGGTCAAGGTTCATAGTGTCGGGGCGCGCGTCGCACAGGCATGGAGTCATGCCATTATCGCTGATGGCGAGCACCGATGCGATGTAGGTGTTGGCGGGAACTATCACATGGTCGTCGTGATGAAGAATTCCCATTTCGATATATGCCCTGAGAATGAGCCTGAGCGCGTCGAGCCCGTTGCTCACCGCTATGCAGTGCTTAGCCTCGCACAGCCCGGCGATTTCCTGCTCCAGCAGGCTGGTCTGCTCGCCGTGGAGGTATCTCCCCGATTTAATTACGTTGCAAGCTGCCTCTTGCAGCTCTTCCATATATGGCTCATTGGCAGCAGCTAAGTCAAGAAATTTGTAAGTCATCTCTTTGTTTTAGTAGATGTTAGTTGTTTAAACTCTTCATAGTCGCGCACATAATCGGCTTCATCATAATGGTCGGAGGCGAGCACCAGGCACACCGAGCCCGATGAGAAATTGTTGATGATCCTCCAGATGCCAGGCACTATGAGTAGCCCCAAGTAGGGGCGGTTGAGAGTGACGGTGCGACGATTCACGCCATCTTCAATAACGACGTCAAACGAGCCGCTGATGGCCACAATGAATTGCCTGAGGTGCTTGTGTGAGTGCCCGCCTCGCTCCTCTCCGCCAGGCACGTCGTATAGGTAATAAACCCGCTTTATGTCGAATGGCACCAGTCCTCCATTTTCCACAACCGAGAGGTTGCCGTTGGCATGGTGATGCTTGTCGAGCTCAATGATTTTGCAATCGTCGATGCAGGAGGTTTTGTGTAGGTCGATGTCAGCCATTTTTCTGCCTTAAAAAGTCGTTGAAATCTTCGATATAGTCGCTTGGGTCATAAAGGGTGCTGCTGAGCACCAGGGCCACCGAGTTGGTCGAGAAGTTGTCGATGGCGCGCCAGGTCATGCGGGGCACATAAAGGCCATAGTAGGAGCGTGCCATGTGAAAGCGTTGCTCACTTGTGCCATCGTTGAGCACCACGTCAAAACTCCCCGACATGGCTACTATAAACTCGTCTTGATTGATAAAGGCATGTCCCCCTCTAAACATGCCTCCTGGCACGTCATAAATCCAGTAGCAGCGTTTCACCTCGAAGGGCACGTGCCCCTCGCTCTCGATGAACGAGAGGTTGCCACGCGGGTCGCAAATTTTGGGCAGATCTATTATGTGCGGTTTTGTCATATTTTCCCAATTAAATTCAGTAGGTATTTGCCATAGTCGTTCTTGGCAAGTGGTGTGGCGAGGGCTCGTAGCTGGTCGTCGTTGATCCACTGCTTGCGATAGGCTATCTCTTCAAGGGCCGCCACTTGCACGCCCTGGCAGGTCTCTACAGTGGCGATGAAATTGCTGGCGTTGAGCATCGAGGCCGGCGTGCCAGTGTCGAGCCAGGCGAAGCCGCGGCCCAGCGTCTTGACCATCACGCGGTCTTGAGAGAGGTAGTGCTGGTTGACGGAAGTGATTTCGAGCTCGCCGCGTGCCGATGGCTTGATGCTCTTGGCCACCTCAATCACGTCGTTAGGGTAGAAGTAAAGCCCTGTCACAGCAAAGTTTGACTTGGGCTGAGATGGCTTCTCCTCAATGTTGAACGCTTTGCCATTCTCGTCGAAGGCTACCACGCCAAAGCGGTTGGGGTCTTTAACGGCATAGGCAAAGAGTGTGGCGCAGTTGTTGCTGTGGGTTTGCGTCACGGCGTCCTTAAGCATGCCTGTAAAACCCTGGCCATAGAAGATGTTGTCGCCCAGCACGAGGCACACAGTGTCGTCGCCTATGAACTTCTCGCCAATGATGAAGGCCTGTGCCAGTCCGTCGGGCGAGGGTTGCTCAGCATAGCTGAACCTCACGCCTAGATCCTCGCCAGTGCCTAGCAGTCGTTTAAACTGTGGCAGGTCGTGAGGTGTGGAGATGATGAGCATATCGCGTATTCCGGCAAGCATCAGCACCGAGATAGGGTAGTAGATCATCGGTTTATCATAGATGGGCACCAGTTGCTTCGAGATGCCTTTGGTGACGGGGTAGAGCCGTGTGCCCGAGCCACCTGCAAGTACTATACCTTTCATAGTGGTTTTTAGTTTTTCAGTTCTTAATTGGTTTTGAACAAGCTGACGCTTGCACTACTGAACACGACAGACGATGGTTGGCGATTAATTATTTTGTTCTTAGTTTTAGTGAGGAAAACTATGAATTGTGAATTGCTTTATCGGTTGCCGTACATCTGCTCGTAATATTTCTGGTAGTCACCGCTTGTCACGTTGCTGATCCACTGCTGGTGGTCGAGGTTCCAGCGTATGGTCTTCTCGATGCCCAAGGTGAACGGTGTCTCGGGGTACCAGCCCAGCTGTGTGGCGATCTTCGTGGGGTCGATGGCATAGCGCATGTCGTGACCTGGGCGGTCGGTGACGTAGGTGATGAGATCGTAGTTGATGTCCTCCACTTTGCACTTGAGGAGCTGTTGATACTTAGGCTCCTCGCGCATGATGCGTGCAATAGTGTCGATGATAAGGCGCACGATGTTGATGTTGCTCTCCTCGTTGAAGCCGCCTATGTTATACACCTCGCCCGTCTTGCCCTTGCGCAGCACCAAGTCGATGGCCTTGCAGTGATCCTCTACATATAGCCAGTCGCGCACGTTCAGCCCCTTGCCATAGACAGGCAACTTCTTGCCCTCAAGGATGTTGTTAATCACAAGTGGTATGAGTTTCTCGGGGAAATGATAGGGCCCGTAGTTGTTGCTGCACCGCGTGATGTTGACCGGGAAGTTGTAGGTGTGATGGTAGGCCATCACTATCATGTCGGCACTGGTCTTGGAGGCCGAGTAGGGCGAGCGTGGCGACAGCGGTGTCTCTTCGGTGAAGAACTTCTTGCCAAAGGTGGTGAGACTCTTGCGGCCCTCAATCACCTTCTTGAGCTCGTCGCTCACGTGCAAGGGCTGTGCCTCGTCGTAGTCTTTCTCGAGCGAGCCATATACCTCGTCGGTTGAGATTTGCAGATATTTCTTGCCGTTTTTATATACTGGCGTGCCTGCTTCATCTTTGCCACAGGCCCATGCATCACGAGCGCAGTTGAGCAGGTTTTGAGTTCCCAGGATGTTGGTCTCGAGGAAGAGTCGCGGGTTCTCGATGCTGCGATCCACATGGCTCTCGGCGGCGAAGTTCACCACAAAGTCGATGTCGTTCTGGGCGAATATTTTAGAAACCACGTCGTGGTCCTTGATGTCGCCTCTGATAAAAGTTACATTGGGCAGCTCCAGCTCTTCCTTAATGGAGGCGATGTTGCCAGCATAGGTGAGCGCATCGAGCACTATTACTTTTATACTGTCGCCATGCTTGGCGAGAATATGTTTCAAAAAGTTGGCGCCAATGAATCCTGCTGCGCCTGTAACGAGATAGGTTGTCATAATATTTGTCTTCCTAATTTTAATCTACAAAGATAACCTAACTTGTTATAACCACAAAATCTTAGAGAGATTTTTATAGTATTTTTACCATCTCTGCATCGTTGTTGAGCTAAGTTTTTGATTTTTATTTTGGATACCTGAGTTTTTCCAGACTAACGGTTAAATGTGATTATAACGATGACCATCTTGTTCTTGATAATACTGTTTCCCTGTGAGCTTGTTCCTCGTTAACTTGGCAGTTATGAACAATTTTTTTATCAAAAAAACGTCTGAAAATTTGGTCGTGCTATCATTTTTGATTAATTTTGCGAATTCTTAATAGATTTTTTGTTTTCTTATAATTCCACTCACATGTCAGAGCAAAGTAAGATATATGGCTTGATAGGCAAATCGCTGTCGCACTCCTTCTCGATGGATTTCTTCAACCAGAAGTTCCTCTCGGAGGAGATTGATGCCAGTTATATCAACTTTGAGATTGACGATGTGGGCGACTTGATGTCGGTGCTGAGTGAGTACCCCAACATTGACGGCCTGAATGTGACATCACCTTATAAAGAGCAGGTGATGGCTTTCATGGATGAACTTGACGAGACCGCCCGTCAGGTGGGAGCGGTTAATGTGGTAAAGATTGTGAAAGGTGGCACTGGCGGAGTGTTGAGGCTAGTGGGGTACAACTCCGATTTCATGGGCTTCAAGAATTCGCTGGAGGCGTTGCTCACACCCGAGATGGACAGAGCTCTGATACTTGGCACGGGCGGAGCTAGCAAGGCAGTAAAGGCTGTTCTCGACTCGCTGGGAATAGGGGTGAGCCTGGTGTCGCGACAAAAGTCGTCACAGACCATTACCTATGAGGAGCTAACCCGACAGATGATTCATGAGCACAAGCTCATCGTGAACACCACGCCGCTCGGCACCTATCCTCACACCGAGGCAAGTCCTCCTATTCCTTACCGTTTTATCACCCCAGCCCATCTGTGTTATGACCTGGTGTATAATCCCAGCGAAACGATGTTCATGAAGCTCTCTGCTGCGCAGGGTGCAACGGTCAAGAATGGCCTAGAGATGCTGTTGCTGCAGGCCTTTGAGTCTTATAGAATATGGACTGAACTATAATCCCTGCCTATGGGCAACCCGAGTTTCTTGTCGCGATTGCCAGTGCTTAGATTGCTATTACCCTTGGTGATGGGCATTTTGCTGTTTAGGCTTGTGCCTGGTGCCTGTCTACCTGTTGTGCTGCTAGTTGTGGCTGTGGTTGCCTTGATAGTGCTGGCTGTGCCTAGGAAGTCGCCTGCTGTGGCTCTTGCGCTGCGTGCTGTCCATATAATTCCATTGTCGATGTTTATGATGGCAGTGGGGTGGCTGGCGGCCTTTCTTGCCATGCCCCCCGAGCTTGATGTGAAGGCGATAAATGGCAAGGCTGTGCTGGCCAGGGTTGAGCACATCGACTATCATGAGAGAAGTATGGAGATGCAGGTGCAGCTGCTCGGGCTTGGTGATGACTCGTCGCAGTTGCCAGCGGCGCGCATCCTCCTCTCGACCAGCGGCTGTGATTATGAGCTGGTGCCAGGCGACATGATTGCGTTTTCACTTAACATTCAGCCTGTCAATAATTTGGGTAACCCAGATGAGATGGACTATGCGTCGCATCTTTACCATAAGGGCATTCGTTACCGCCAGCACACTAAGCTGGCAGAGCTTGTGAAAACAGGCTCGTCGCCCACCCTGATGACCCGCGCCGAGAACCTGCGGCAGTCGTTGGAGCATAAAATTCTGAACTCTGCGCTTGCTCCGGCAACTCAGACCATGCTGATTGCCGTGCTGCTGGGCAACGATGATTTTATCTCGCCTGAGACCCGCGAGCGCTTCTCGGTGGCTGGCGTGGCCCATGTGCTAGCCCTGAGCGGTTTGCACATTATGGTAATCGCGGTGCTTGTGTGGTTGCTGCTCTTCCCTCTCGACTACGTCCGTGCCAAGAAACTGCGGCTGGTGATGACGTTGCTACTGTTGATTGGCTATGATGTACTCACGGGGATGTCGCCGTCGGTGGTTAGAGCTACTG
The DNA here is from genome assembly GCA_900318255.1 of uncultured Prevotellaceae bacterium. Classification (GTDB taxonomy): domain Bacteria; phylum Bacteroidota; class Bacteroidia; order Bacteroidales; family Muribaculaceae; genus Sodaliphilus. The sequence continues at coordinate 29,052 of ONJX01000009.1, forward strand.
TGATGATAGGTTTTGTGTTTATGGGCACATTGTTCTACCGAAAATCTGTGTCTCTAAACTCGGTGGCTGCTGCAGCTCTGGTGATTCTTGTTTTCTCGCCAGGGTCGTTATACAGCGTGGGTTTTCAGTTGAGCTTCATCACAGTGACAGCGTTGATAATTTTCTATCAGACCGTTGATGTGAAATATCCGTCGAGCAAGCTGCTGAAGTATTTTTACTCGTTGTTGCTCACATCACTAGTGGCGATGCTCTCGTCAACAATCCTGACAGCCTATTATTTCAACACCCTGTCGGTTATGGCGGTGCTTGCCAATTTTGTGGTCTTGCCAGTTTTTCCTGTCTTTATGACGGTGGGTGCCGTTGCGCTGTTGTTGCTGGCTGCGGGTAGTTCGGCTGGGTGGCTCAATGACCTGCTAGACTGGCTGACGGCGTTCATCAATGATTCTGTCACCTGGCTGAGCGCATGGAGCCTGGGGCACAGCCAGGTCTATGTCACCTGGGTAGCGGTGGTGGTGTATTATGCAATTCTTGTGATGCTCGCATTGTGGCTCTACCGTCGCAACTTCAGGTGGTTGCTGGCAGCTGGGGTGATGCTCGCGATAGGCTTAGCTCACAGCATCGCAGTAGATGTGATGGTGCCAAAGCAGGGACTGGTAATCTTCAACTCCTTCAACTCCACACCAGTGCTGTATTATAATCACGGGCGAGCGCTATTGTGGGTGCCCGATGTGTCGCACGATTTTGACATTGACGCCTTCAAGCGGCAGCACAAGGCATTTCTTGCACATTACCGCATTACCACCATTGAGACAGTTGAGGATGCTGTCAAGAAATCTATTGAGGGTGGAATCGTCAAGCATCCTTATGCTCTGTTGTGTGACAAGTGGATAGTGGCAGTGGCTAAGGGGCGATGGAAGAACTATGAACCCAGCGATAGTGGTGAGGTGAAATTTGATGTGTTGCTGGTGACTAAGCAGTACCACTCCACAATCGCCAAGGCGCGGGAACTATATGACGTTAAAGCTGTAGTCCTCTCGGGCGACATCTATGATGACAATGTTCCAGCACTTGAGAAAGAGTGCCAGCAACAGGGCGTGCCTTATTACAGCATCAAGTCGAGTGGTGCTTACGTGGTAGGGGAGTAGTGTAGAGAATTCTATCTCTTCACGCGTCCGGCGGCGAAGAAGTGCTTAACGTAGTATTTTGCAGTAAGGTCATCAATTACCACGCCACGCGACGAAGAGGCGTGGGCAAATTTGTTGTCCTTTAGGTAGATGCCCACATGGGTGATTTTTCCACCATCACCATTATTGAAAAACACGAGGTCTCCTTCACGCAGGTCGTCCTTGTCGATGGGTGTGCAGTTGTTGTAATATTGTAGCCCGCCTCGCCGCTCTAGTTGCATGCTATAGACAGTGAGATATATCTCCATGACAAACCCAGAGCAGTCGGCACCCACCTGCTTGGTGTGCCCGCCACCGCTGTAAGGCGTGCCCAGCCAGGTCTTTATCTCATTATATAGCTTCTTGTTGTCGCGGCGCCCGAGTTTTATGTCAAGTCGTTTCCACTCATCGTCGGTAGCGGTGGGGCCATTGTCAATGCCTCGATCCTCGTAGAAGTCGTCATCGTTTGGTTTGGTCTTTGCCCAGTCGCGGTTATGGTTGCCGCCTGTTCGCCTCACGGCGCTTGTGGTGCGTCCACGTTTAGTGGGGTAGCCGCTGTCATCATCGCCGGCTTGTTTCATCACACCGCACGACACCCCCGACAGTGCCAGCAGCAATGCCAATGCAATGATAATGATTTTTGTCAAGCGCGGTGTGGTGCTCATAATATAAAATAATGCGCTAAAGAGGGAGTTGTTTCCTCCCCCCTTTAGCGCACTTGTTGTGAAAGATTATTCTTCGGTTTTCTTGTCTTCTTTTTCTTCTTTTGCTTCCTCGGTTTTCTCCTCCTCTTTTGGCAAGAAGTCGGTGATGCCGCTGTTGATGAGGATGTTGTACCAGCTGATGAGTTTCTTGATGTCGGTGTTATACACTCGGTCAACGTCATAGTTTGGCACTATCTCATGGAAGAAAGTCTGGAGTGCTTCAGGCTCTTTATATTTTGCGGCATCAAGAGGTTTTGCGTCATATTTTGTCTTGATTATCTCAAGAATCTCTCCTAGAGGCTTGTCACCACTCTCGGTGTACATGGAGATGTCGCCAAGCGAAATCACTTTGTCTCTAGAGTAGGCAGTGCCACGTTTCTTGTCGCTGATGTTTTCGATGATGATGATGTTTTTTCCGTATTTTACAAGACGGTAAAGTCCGGGACGTCCCGAGATAGCTAAAATTTCTTTCAACATAGATGTAAAGTGTTAAATGTAAAGTGTTAAATGTAAAGTGTTAAGTAGGGACAAGGCGTGCCTTGTCCGTTGAGTGCAACGGCTACCATTGCCTTGTGAGCTATTGTCAGCTCATAAGTTATGAGAGCATTTCAATAATTTTGCTCATGGCGGCATCGAGGCCGTTAACGTCCTTGCCACCAGCTTGAGCGAAACCAGGCTGGCCGCCGCCGCCACCTTTGATGAGTTTGGCGGCTTCGCGGATGATTTGACCGGCGTTCATGCCTTCTTGCACGAGGTCGTCGCTAAGGGCAATAGTGAGCATGGGCTTGTCGTTGTAGTGGGTAGCTGCGATAAATGCCACTCGAGGTTGCTTGTCGCCCTTGATAGAGAGAGCCAGACTCTTGACGATGTCGTTCTCAAATAAGCCTTGCAACTTGAGCACAGCGATGTCGCTCACCATAATGGATGATTTGTAGAGTTTCTCCTTTGTCATCTTCACACGCTCCTTGATGAACTCGTCAACCTGCTTGTGCAGTGAGGCGTTCTCGAGTATGAACTTGTTAATGGCAGCAGTGAGGTCTGGAGCATTGTTAAACAGTTCCTTAATGCCCTTGAGGGTGTCTTCGATATTGTCGATGGCATCCTCCACATTGGCAGCGGTTATTGCCTCAATGCGGCGAATACCAGCAGCGATAGAGCTCTCGCTCACAATCTTTATCATGCCAATGTTGCCAGTGTTGGCAACATGCGTGCCACCACATAGCTCCACCGAGTCGCCATACTTGATGACGCGCACCTTGTCGCCATATTTCTCGCCGAAGAGAGCCATAGCACCCATCTCACGGGCTTGGGCGATGGGCACTTCGCGATGCTCATCGCGAGCGATGGTCTGTCGCACGAGAGCGTTAGCAAGATGCTCCACTTGGCGAATTTCTTCGTCGGTCATCTTCTTGAAATGTGAGAAGTCGAAGCGCAGCATGTGGTCGTCAACATAGGAGCCTTTTTGCTCCACATGGGTGCCGAGCACTTGCCTGAGGGCATAGTGCAGCAGGTGAGTGGCAGTGTGGTTGCAGGCAATGGCCTGGCGAGCCTTGACATCGATTTGTGCCACGAAAGTGTCGCTTGGGTTGGCTGGCATTTTCTTGACGATGTGTACTGGCAGGTTGTTCTCACGCTTGGTGTCGATAATCTCAATCTTCTCGTCACCATTGATGAGCCATCCCTTGTCGCCCACTTGACCACCCATCTCGGCATAGAATGGTGTGGTGGCGAGCACCACTTGGTAGAACTCGTTCTTCTTTTGCACCACATGGCGGTAGCGCAGTATCTTGGTCTCACACTCGGTGAGGTCGTAGCCCACAAACTCTGTGACCCCTTCTTGCAGCTCTACCCAGTCGCTGGCCTCCACGGCAGCGGCATTGCGTGCGCGCTGTTTTTGCTTAGCCATCTCGGCGTCAAACTGCTCCTTGTTGACCGTCATCTTGTTTTCCTTGAGGATGAGCTCAGTGAGGTCGAGCGGGAAGCCGTAGGTGTCATATAGAGTGAATGCCACAGCGCCATCTATTTCGGCCTTGTTCTCGGCTTTGGCCTTGGCAATGACGCCGTCGATCATCTTCATGCCGGTGTCGAGGGTGCGCAAGAAGGCGTCTTCTTCTTCTTTGATAACGTGCTTGATGAGGTCGGCTTGTGCAGGCAGCTCGGGGTAGGCCTCGCCCATCGACTCGATGAGGGTGTCAACGAGCAGATGCATGAAAGCCTCCTTGAAGCCCAGGAAGGTGTAGCCGTAGCGCACGGCACGTCGTAAGATGCGACGAATCACATAGCCCGCCTTGGCATTGCTGGGCAGCTGTCCGTCGGCAATAGAGAAGGCGATAGTGCGCACATGGTCGGCGACAACGCGCATTGCCACGTCGGTGTCGTGGTCTTTGCCATAGTCCTTGCCCGCTAGGGTGCCAATGGCCTTAATCAGAGGCTGGAACACGTCGGTGTCGTAGTTAGACTTCTTGCCTTGCAGAGCCATGCACAGGCGCTCAAATCCCATGCCAGTGTCAATCACCTTGGCTGGCAGGGGTTCAAGACTGCCGTCGGCCTTGCGATTATATTGCATGAACACAAGGTTCCAAATCTCAATCACTTGTGGGTTGTCTTTGTTGACGAGCTCGGCGCCAGGCACGGCAGCCTTCTCCTCATCGCTGCGCAGGTCGATGTGCAGCTCGGAGCATGGTCCACAAGGGCCTGTGTCGCCCATCTCCCAGAAGTTGTCGTGACGGTTGCCGTTGATGATGTGGTCTTTGGGCAGATGCTGCTCCCAGTAGCTTGCCGCCTCATTGTCGCGCTCTAGGCCCTCGCTAGAAGAGCCTTCAAACACTGTTGCATACATCATGCTTGGGTCAAGTTTCAAAACGTCAACAAGATATTCCCAGCAGTAGTCTATCGCTTCTTTCTTGAAATAGTCACCAAACGACCAGTTCCCCAGCATCTCAAACATGGTGTGGTGGTAGGTGTCGTGTCCCACCTCCTCAAGGTCGTTGTGCTTGCCACTCACACGCAGGCACTTCTGTGAGTCGGCCACGCGTCGCCATTGTGGTTCTTTGTTTCCCAGAATTATGTCCTTAAACTGGTTCATGCCAGCATTGGTGAACATGAGGGTGGGGTCGTCTTTAATAACCATTGGGGCCGATGGCACGATGTGATGGTTGTGCTGTTCAAAATACTTCTTGAAAGATTCTCTGATTTCTTTTGCTGTCAACATAATTATTTTATGTGGTTTTTATTGATTTACCTATTGTTTTCTTGCACGAATCACAAAAACATTGTAACTTTAGCACGAAAATTAGTGCAAGCCGAGAGAAGTACAAAATGAAAAGCCAAAGATTTTCATTTTTATTTCAGAGGCACAGCCTAATTTATCTAAAATTTGTGCAAAGTTAGTAATTTTGCTCGTAAATTCTTCATTATAATAGTCAAAAAAACTGAAATAAGATACATATTTATGGATGATAAGCTAAGCAAGAAGTTCTATAAAATAGGAGATGTAGCAGAGATTTTGAATATTCCCACTTCCACTTTAAGGTTTTGGGAGAAGGAATTTACCGTAATCAAACCTAAGCGTAACGCTAAGAACGTGAGGGTATATACCATTAAAGACATTGAGACGGTCAAGATGATTTACTATCTCGTTAAAGAAAAAGGCTTGAAGCTTGATGCTGCGCAAGCCATGATAAAGCGCAACCGCGACGGTATCTCTAAGCAGTTTGAAGTAGTGGAGCGCCTCAAGCAAGTGCGAGGTCAACTCCTGTTGCTTGACAATGCCTTGTCGGCGATAAAGAAATAGGAGCTAACATTTTTATGTTAACGAGTTGGTAGTGCGGGGGCATTGTTGATGCGATGTTCCCTTAAATGTGATTGTGGTCATCATAGGGGCTATGGGCTGCTTTAAAAAAAGAACGCGTCAGGATCATTGTTCTGACGCGTTCTTCTTGAATAGTAAAATATTTCACTTATGTGTTATTTCAAGTCGGGGTTGGTGATGTGCAGTTCTTTCTGTGTTTCGGGCATTGGGGTGTCTTGTCCCTTGTTTTCCACGGCTTTGATTTTGGCTTTTGCCTCTTGCTCGGCTTTGTAGGCTTTAGCGGCTGGGCTGCCAGGCTTTAGCCATGTGTCGAGCCACTTGAAGAACTCACGATGCCACACGAGCGCGTTTTGTGGACGCAGAATCCAGTGGTTCTCCTCGGGGAAGAGCACCATGCGCGATGGTATGCCACGAATTTGTGCTGCATTGAATGCCTGGCAAGCCTGCGTGAAGACGATGCGGTAGTCGAGCTCGCCAGCGGTGATCATGATAGGTGTGTTCCAGTTCTCCACGAAGTTGATGGGGTTGGCCTCACGATAGGTCTTTTGTGCGTCGGCATTGTTCTTCTCCCATACTGGTCCTCCCAGATCCCATTGAGTGAACCACATCTCTTCGGTCTCAAGATATTGAGCCTCGAGGTTGAAGATGCCAGCGTGGGCGAGGAAGCAAGCAAAGGTGTTGTTGTGGTTGCCTGCAAGCCAATATACAGAGTAGCCACCGTAGCTAGCACCCACGGCACCCATGCGGTCGCCGTCGATGTAAGGCTGCTGTTTCATGTGCTCGGCAGCGCTCATGTAGTCGCGCATGTTCTGGCCTCCGTAGTCACGGCTGATTTGTGCGTTCCACTCGGTGCCAAAGCCTGGCAGACCGCGGCGGTTAGGCGCGATTACCACATATCCCTGGCTTGCCATGAGGCGGAAGTTCCAGCGATAAGAGAAGAACTGGCTCACTGGCGACTGTGGTCCTCCCTCGCAGAAGAAGATAGAAGGATATTTCTTGTTTGCGTCGAAGTTGGGTGGCAGCACTACCCACACTGTCATGTCTTTGCCGTCGGTGGTCTTGACAATCTCTTTCTTGATGGTGATGGGCTTGAGCTGCTTGAGGATGTCATCATTCACATGTGTGAGCTGAACGGGGTCTTTGCCTGGTTCCATGCAGTAAATTTCGTTAGGCTCAGCATAGTTGTGGCGCAAAGTGATCACTTTGCCATCCTTTAAAGGCACAATGGCACCAAAGTCGTAGTACTTGTTGTCTTCCTCGTTGCGGTTAACGGGGCTGATGGTGTCAACCTGCTGTGTGGCAACGTCGATGCGGAACATTGGTATAGTGCCCATGTGTGGAGCAAGGAAGTAGATGAACTTGCCGTCGGGCGACCAAGCGAGGTCGTCGGCGCTATAGTCCCAGTTCTCGGTAAGGTCTTTCTTCTCTCCTGTCTTCATGTCGATGACGAAGATGCGGTTCTTGTCGGCCTCATAGCCGTCGTGCTCCATCGAGAGGAAAGCCATCTTGTCTTTGAACACGCGTGGGTTGGTGTCATAGCCCATCATGCCCTCGGTGAGGTTCTTCACGGTCTTGCCGCTTGCCACGTCATAGAGGTAGAGGTCGCTGTTAGTGGAGAAGGCATATTCCTTGCCGGTCTTTTTGCGACAAGTGTAAATGAGCTGCTTGCTGTCGGCAGTCCAGGCGAACGACTCGATGCCTCCCCAGGGAAGCATGGGCGACTCATATTCTGTCCCCTCAAGAATGTCTTTTGGGTTCTTGACAATGTTGCCAGTGAAGTCGGCGACAAAAGGATGGGGCACCTCGGTCACCCACTGATCCCAGTGCTTATACATCATGTCGTCGATAATGCGTGCCTGAGCCTTGTCGAGTTCGGGGTAGTGGTCGGTGGGCAGGGTCTTGCCATACTTGACGTTGCTGATCATCACAATCTTGTTGCCGTCGGGCGAGATGACAAAGCCGTCAACTCCATTCTCGAGCTCGCTCACAGGCTTGCGGCTGCTGCCATCGGCATTCATCACCCATACCTGAGTCTTAGAGCCCTCCTTTTTAGGGTCGCAATAGAGGAAAGCAATCATTGCTCCATCATTAATCCACACGGCGTTATTCTCGCTACTGGGAGTGTTTGTGAGGTTGACTGCTGGAGTTTTCCCGTCAATATCCATAACCCAGATGTCGCTGTTTCCCTTGTTCTCTTTCACGTCCTGATAGTTAACGTTAAAGAGAATTTGCTTGCCGTTGGGCGAAACCTGTGGGTCGCTCACTCGTCCTAGTGCCAAGAGCACCTCGGGGGTGAATTGTCCGTCCTTGATTTCAATGGCCAAACCGTTAGCATCTTTGTCAGATTTGCAAGCAGTTAATGCCATCAAAGCCGCTAATGATGCCATAAGAGTTGTTTTTAAATAACGATTCATAAAAGATAGTTGTTAGTGAGTTTTGATATTTGTTTTTGAGGATTATGTGCGTAATAACATGCAAAATTAGCGAAAATATTGATATACCGCTTATTTTAAGAATTTTTTTTTTCGGCAGGATAGATATTGTTAATAACTTTCCTGTTTTTAGTGTTGAAATTGGTGTGGAATTGTATAACTTTGCGCTTGCTATGAACGGACGAGGAAAGTTATATTTCAGATATGGTACTATGGGCTCGGCAAAGACTGCCCTGCTGCTCACTCAGGCCTATAACTTTGAGGAGCGAGGCCTTAAATACTTGTGCATGAAGCCCATTATCGATAACCGTGAAAAAGAGAACGTGATACGCTCCCGCATTGGCATTGAGCGTGAGTGCAGCTGGATTTATCGTGAAATGAATATCTATGACTACGTGAGTGAGCTCTACGAGAGCAGCCTGGTGGTGAAAGATTGGATTCTCATTGATGAGGCTCAGTTCTTGAGTGAGGAGCAGATTGACCAGCTCGCTCGCATAGTGGATGACTACGGCACCAATGTGGTGTGCTATGGTCTTCGCACCGATTTCCAGTCGCATCTCTTTGAGGGGTCGCGCCGTCTCTTTGAGATTGCCGACTCTATAGAGGAGATTAAATCGACGTGTGCTTGTGGCCGCAAGACCAGCATCAATGCGCGCATCGATGCGCAGGGCAACATTGTCACCGACGGCAACCAGGTGGAGATAGGTGGCGACGACCGCTATGTGGCGTTGTGCCGCAGCTGCTGGCGCAACAAGCGCATCGAGAGTGCTGAGCGCAACTCGTTGAAGTTCAAGAGCGAATAAACTTACACGGCGACGAAATAACGAGCTGACGAGGCAATGGTAAAAATGCGTAATATCACCATTGCCTCATCAGCGTTTTTTTGCTTAGGATGGGTCAAAGAGCTTGTGTATTAACCAGTTGACTACTGAGAGGATTATGCTGAAAAGGATGGCGGCCCCAAGTCCATCAACATGGAAATGTGGCTCTCCAATAATCTTGGCACATAGCAGCACCATCAAGCCATTGACTACTAAGTAGAAAAGCCCAAGGGTGAAAACTGTGATAGGTATTGAAAGAATCTGGATGATAGGTTTTATAAAGGTGTTTATGGCGCCTAGCACCACTGCTACCACAGCGGCTACCCACCAGGGCGTGATGTCAACGCTGTCCATTATCATTGATGTGGTAAGAACAGCTACGGTCGATAGAATGAGTCTTGCTAGCATAGTGTTTTTTTATAGGTGGAACGGGGAACGGAATTCTCGGACTATGAGTTAATTATCTACTGTCATTTCTCCGCAGATGTCGCGTTGCAGGTATTTCTTCACTTGGCTGGTGGTCATGCCTTTACCAAAGAGGTACATCATCTTGGTGATGGCTGCCTCGCTGGTGATGTCGTGGCCGCTGATTACTCCGGCTTTGGCCAGAGTGTTGCCTGTGTCGTAGAGGGTGCTGTTGACCGAGCCGTTGCCGCACTGAGTAACATTCAAGATGACGATGCCACGTTCCACGGCCTGGGCTATAGGCTTGGTGAACCACTCGTCGCTGGGGCTGTTGCCAGCGCCATAGGTCATGAGGACAATGCCCTTTACCGATGGCGTGTTGAGCTGATACTCAAGCATCTCTCGGGTGAGTCCTGGGTGCAAGACGATAAACATCACATTGGGGTCCATCGTTTCGTGAACGATGAGCGGGCGGTTGTGGTCGGAGCGGTATAGCACTTTCTCGCGATAGCTGATGCCGAGGCCTATGCTTGCCAGCTCGGGATAGTTGTTGCTCATGAAGGCGTTGAAGTTGTCGGCGCTCACCTTGGAGCTGCGATTGCCGCGGAGCAGGTGATTCTCGAAGAGGATGGCCACCTCCCTAATCATTGCTTCGCCCTTGGTGTTGCGGGCGGCAGCAATTTGCAGTGCGGTGAGCAGGTTCTCTTCGCCGTCGGTGCGCACCTCGCCAATGGGCAGTTGCGAGCCGGTGATGATCACGGGCTTGTCGAGGTTCTCGAGCATGAAGCTCAGTGCCGAGGCGGTGTAGGCCATGGTGTCGGTGCCGTGCAGCACCACAAAGCCGTCGTAGTTGTCGTAGTTGGCCTCCACCTCCCTTGCAATCTTGCTCCAGTGCGAGGGGTTCATGTTGCTGCTGTCGATGGGCGGGTCAAACTGGATGTTCCCAATCTCGAAGTCAAGTTTCTTGATTTTAGGCACATTGTCGATGAGGTGGCTGAAGTCGAAGGGCTTGAGCACTTTGCTCACTGGGTCCTCAATCATGCCTATGGTGCCACCGGTGTAGATTATCAGGATTCTTGGTTTAGCGTTGTTCTTTGTCATAACATATATAATAATGTAGAAAGTTTTTTAGGAATGTTTCGAAAAATTGAGAGGTCAGCAGTCTCCCATCTCAACCATTTGAATGTGACAGAAAAACGCTGTGAGATGATTCTCAAGCGATTTAGTCCAGTAGTCCCAGGAGTGGCGGCCTGGTCGCTCCCTGTAGTCATGCTTGATTTTGTGCTGCTGAAGTGCGGCGTGCAGTGCGCGGTTGTCCTTGATGAAGATGTCGCTGGTGCCGTCGTCGATAATGATGAACTGGTCATTCTTAAGGGTTGGCACTAAGTTCATTACCGAATGACTCTTCCACAACGCTTCGTTGGCGGCATACTTGCCCAGCCGCTTGTCGATTTTATAGTGGTCTTTGATGGTGGTGATATCCACACCGCCGCTCATGCTGCCACACATTCCGTAGATGTCGGGATGGCGCCAGGCGAGCCACAACGCGCCATGGCCGCCCATGCTCAGTCCCGTGATGGCACGGTGCTCGCGGTCGTTGATGGTGCGGTAGTGCGACTCCACATAGCTACGCAGCTCTTGGGTGACATAGGTCTCGAACTGGAAAGTGGGGTCGATGGGTGAGTCAAAGTACCAGCTGTCCTGCCCATCGGGGCACACGATAATAAAGCCACGTTTGTTGGCATGTTTTGTGAGGTCAACGTGGTTTTGCCATGCCATGAAGTTGTCGCTATATCCATGCAGCAGATACACTACAGCAAAGGTGGCGGTGGAATCGTTGAGATACTGCTCAGGCAGGACCACAAGATTTGAGATGCTGCGTCCCATTTTCTCGCTTCTCACCTCAATCACTTGCAGTTGAGAGTTGCTGAGGGTCAGTGGCTTTGCCGTGTTGTGGGTAGTCTTTGGAGCCTTCTTGGTGGTTTTTACCTTAGGCTCCGACGCTGGTGAGCTGCTGTTGCCTGCACGGCAGCCCATGCACGAAAAAGAAAGTATGGTAAGAACTGCTAATATTTTGATTGTAGGGTATCTCATATTGGTGGGTTGAGGGTTATAGTTATTTAATGCCGCTGTTGAAAGCTTTGTGGAAGAACAGCACATGATAGTCGAGCGAGTTCACCCAGTAGTTCCAGTTGTGTGCTCCTGGCCTCACGGTGTAGTCGTGAGGGATGCCTTGCTTGTCGAGGGCTTGGTGCAGGGCGTTGTTCTCATTGATGAAGATGTCTTTGTTGCCATCGTCGATGATGATGTTCTGGCCTGGCACTAGTGAGGGCACAAGGTTTGACACCGAGTGCTCGCGCCACACCTCTTTATTGCTCTCGTAGTCGCCCAGGCGCTCATTGATTTTCCATTTGTTGGGGAAGTTGTAGATATCTACGCCGCCGCTCATGCTGCCGCATGAGCCATAGATGTCGGGGTGTCGCCAGGCGAGCCACAGCGCGCCATGACCGCCCATGCTCAGCCCCGTGATGGCACGGTACTTGGGGTGATTGAGTGTGCGGTAGTGCGACTCCACATAGCTACGCAGCTCTTGGGTGATATAGGTCTCGAATTGGAAAGTGGGGTCGATGGGCGAGTCGAAGTACCAGCTGTCTTGCCCGTCGGGGCACACGAAGATGACGCTGTATTGCGACGCCAGCGAGCGCAGGTCGGCCTTGCGTGGCCAGTCGCGGTAGCTTCCCCATGCTCCATGCAGCAGGTAGATGACGGGAAACGCTTTATATCTGTATTCTTTTTGTGAATATTGAGCTGGCAGCACCACGGTGTTTTTTATGCTTCGTCCCATCTTGTGGCTCATGACCTCGATGGTATCTACCACGTCGAGTTTCTTCTCGGCATTGGCGATGGCCTGGTCATAGATTTCAGGCACTGGTGGTGTCGTTTTTTGCGCAAAGCCATTGGCAAAGCACACTGCTGCTATGGCAACGACAAGTTGGAGTCTAAAAAATGTTTTCATTGTACTGTGAGTTATTAGTTATCTGTTAGTCGCGTCAGCGACTTTACTTATCACTTAACACTTACTTTCGTTTTTTCTTGAAAAAGTCGGTCATCAGCTTGGCGCATTGCTCTTTGAGCACTCCTGCGCTCACCGTGGTCTTCTTGTGGAAGGGGGTGTGGCAGAAGCAGCGGTAGCCTCGCTTGTCGTCGGGTGCGCCATAAACCACTCGGTCAATCTGGCTCCAAGCAAGAGCTCCGGCACACATCAGGCAGGGCTCCACGGTTACATAAAGCGTGCAGTCCTTGAGGTACTTGCCTCCTAGCGTGCCTTGTGCGGCAGTGATGGCCTGCATCTCGGCATGGGCTGTGACGTCGGTGAGTGTCTCGGTGAGGTTGTGCCCCCGGGCTATCACGCGCCCCTGGCTCACTATCACGGCACCTATGGGCACCTCGTCGCGCTTGAGCGCCTCTAGCGCCTCGTTCAACGCCAGCCGCATAAACCGCTCATCGTCGTTGTTATTATTAGTAGTGGTCATATAGTTTTAAGTGAAACGTGCAAGGGGTTTCGTTTATCGTTTATGGTTTATCGTTTATGGAAGGTAGTGTTGAGACTATGGGCAGCGCCCCACACTTAACTGTTAATTGTTGACTCTAAACTCTAAACACTTACACCTTAAACAAAAATCTTCTTGACGTAGTTTCCCACCTTCACAATATACACCCTGTTGCGTGGCAGGTCTATTACCTGCGAGTCGCTTGAGATGCGCTGGTAGTAGAGCCTGCCGCTCATGTCCCACACGCTGGTCCACTTCATGTAGGTGTCGGTGTAGATGTAAATGGTACCAAAGTGCGCCACGATGATGGGGTCGGGCTCGGCAGGGAATGCGTCGTCGATGAGCTGCTCAATGCCGGTAGTCTTTTCCACCGCCACGGTGAGCGGGTCGCTGTCGGTGAGCAGTGTGGTGGGAACGATGGTGTAGCTGGTGTCGTGATCGAGGGCTGGCAGGTAGTAATTGCTTGCCGATGTCACTGCCACCAGTTCGTCGTTCTCGTCATATATCTTATAGGCGAGGTAGCCTGCGAGGTTTATCCTCTTCCAGTCTTGGCAGTAGGGCTCGCCTCCCAGGTCCATAGTGGGGTAGAAGTCCTCGCTAGGGTAGAGGGTGAACGTAGTGTCGTTGCCCCATGCAGTGTCGTCGCTATAGGCGTCGATGGTCTCTTCGTCGGCAACAACGAGATCGACCCCTGCCATGCCGCCGAAGGTGTGGTCGCCCAGGGTGATGGGCGCCAGCTTGGCTGCGCAGTATATTTCATAGAGGTTGTGGCAGCCGTCGAAGGCATAGTCGTCGATAAACTCCAGCGACTGCGGCAGCATCACCGTGTGGAGCAGCGTGCAGTCTTGGAACGCTCCCTCCCCCACGTCTTTAACGCCCTCGGGGAGCACGATGTTCACGAGGCCAGTGCCGGTGAAGCAGTGGTCGGGGATGGCCTCGAGCTCCAGCGGCAGCGTCATGCTCGTGAGAGTGCTGGCGTGGGCAAAGGCGCTCTCGCCGATGCGTGTCACCGAGTTGGGCACCACCACCTCTGTCACCTGCGAGTGGGCAAAGGCTCCTGGGGCTATAGCTGTGACGCGGTAGCTCTCGCCGCCATAGGTCACCGTGCTGGGGATGAGGCATGTGCCCTCGTAGGCATTCAGCCCATCCACAATGCGGGCATCCACAGCCACCTCGCCGTGGTGCCCTGTGAGGCTATACTCAATGCCGCCGCTGGCAAAATCTCCTGCCCAGCCAGAGAAGCTAAGCGCTGCCAGTGTCAACAGTGTAATCCAGTATCTCATAATCTATAGATCTTGCAGTTTGCAATATTAACCTACAAAATTCAGCAAAAATCTTGAAATATCCAAATATATACCAAAAATCACCCCACAATTCACATTATTTGAATAATTCTTTTGTTAAAACACAGTTTTTTTGTGATTAAATCTTCAAAATTAGAAAGCCTCTTCATTACCAGTATATAATCGTTTGACACAATCATGCGTGCTGGTGATGTGGTTGACAAGAGTTGCCGTAATTATTTTGCATCAGGGGTGATTAGTGGCTGGTGATTCTTTGGCGCACGGCTTCGAAGAGGAGGATGGCAGTGGAGACCGAGACGTTGAGCGAGTCGAGGGAGCCTTGCATGGGGATGCGAATGTGGGCTGTGGCGGCTTGGCGCCATGCGCTGGTCAGGCCTGTTGCCTCGGTGCCCATGACGATGGCCGTGGGTCCGCACATGGGGGTGTGGTAGTAGGGCTCGCTGTCCTGCAACTGCGCGGTGAGGATGTTGATGCCGTGGTGCTTGAAGAAGCTGATACACTCATCGCTTGTGCACGCCACACAGGGCACGGTGAAGATGGCTCCGATGGAGCTGCGGATGAGGTTGGGATTGTAGAGGTCGGTCAATGGGTCGCACACGATGACGGCGGTGGCGCGGGCTGCGTCGGCACTGCGCAGCACAGCTCCAATGTTGCCGGGCTTCTCCACTCCCTCGAGCACTACAATGAGCGGGTTGTCGCCCAGTTCAAGCTGGGAGAGTGCTAGCGTGCGTGGCTCGACGATGGCCATCACGCCCTCGGTAGAGCCTCGATAGGCAATCTTGTCATAGACCTGCGGCGTGACCTCCACCAGCTGGGTGGCGGGGGCAAGGTGCAGGTGGCTGGGGTTGAACAGGCTGGGGCAGTGTATCACCGTCTCGACGTTGAAGCCGGCATCCACGCAGTGCTGTAGCTCGCGGGCTCCCTCGACGACGATGCGCTGCTGGCTTCGCCGCAGCTGTGACTTGTGCTGCAATGCCATCACTCGCTTGATGAGCGGGTTCTGGGTGCTAGAAATGTGAAGTGTCTCCATTGTGCTTGATGATTTTTTTACAAAAGTAGTAAAAAAAACTTGGTTTGCCGCATTATCCCTGCGTTATTTTAAACGATTGGTGCAGGGGATTTCGTTTTTCGTTTATGGTTTATGGTTTATGGTTTATCGTTTATGGTTTGTGGTTTATCGTTTATGGTTTGTGGTTTATCGTTTATGGTTTATGGAAGAAAGAGTTGAGATTATGGGCACTGCAACCTTTAAACTCTTTGGTGGACAAGGCACTCTTGTCGCTACATAACTCTTAACTCATAATCGCGCTTCCCGTACCACGAATTGCATAAAAAATCTAAAAAAATGTAATTTTTGATTGTTTTTCTCGTTGTTATTTATACCTTTGCAATTCCTACTGCTACTAATGCTAGCAGTCACGGATCAAGACGAGTAATGAAAATAATAAAGAGTATAATACAATCAGTTAAGCTGCGTTGGGCTGTGACGATGTGCCTGCTGGTGCTGGCAACATGTGCTCAGGCGTGGGCTATCACTGCGCCCGACAACCCAGCTATATATAGCGCGGCTCTTGACGACCCCTCATTTCCTAAAGACACCGTTGATGCCGAGCTTAGCGCTTTGAGCGCCGAGGCTTGGCTCATGATCGACGCTGAGACGGGCACCGTGCTTAGCAGCAAGAACCCCGACAAGCGCATGTATCCTGCCAGCATGACAAAGATGATGACTTGCATCCTGGCTTGCGAGAGTGGCAGGCTCTCAGAGGTGGTAACCATCAGTGCCAAGGCTGCCGCCGTGGAGGGGGCCAGAGTGAGGTGCGGCGAGAAGTATGTGCTCCGCGACTTGCTCTATCGTGCCATGTTGCCTAGCGATAACGGGTCGGCTCATGCCATAGGCGAGTTTCTTGCGGCTCCCGACTCGGTGCCCTTTGCCGACCTTATGAACAAGAAGGCCCGTGAGCTGGGAATGAAGAACACTCATTTTGTTAATGCTCATGGCTTGCCCAACGAGAACCACTACACTACTGCCATCGACATGATGAAGCTGCAGCGTTACTGCATGGAGAATAAGGACTTTGCCGAGATTGTCTCCACTCCGTCTCGCGACATCACCACAACGGCAGGCAAGAAGATACACCTCAAGAGCACTAATCGCCTCTTTGACCGCTACGACGGCTGCATAGGCGTTAAGACCGGCACCACGCGTGCCGCTGGCGGATGCCTGGCGTCGGCAGTGCTTCGCAATGGTGTGAAGATCTTTCTTGTGCTGTTTAAGTGCAGGCCCGCTCGTCAGCGCACCGACGAGTCGATAGTGCTCTACGACAAGGGCTTCGAGATGATGAAGACCATTGCGGCTAAGAAGAAGAAACAACGTGAGAGGCGTGGCAAGGTGCCTCGTCCCAAGAGGAATGTCTATGAGCACCACGAAGTGCCCGCGCCCAGGAAGTGATAGCTCTGGAAGTATGAGGGGACTTCGTTTATGGTTTGTCGTTTATGGTTTATCGTTTATGGTTTATCGTTTATGGTTTATGGTTTGTCGTTTATGGAAGGCAGTGTTGAGACTATGGACAACGCAACCACCATTATTAACTCTAAACTGTTAACTCTTTACTCTTTACTCTACCCCCTAAACTCTTTACACTAACCCCTAAACTCGTTACTCTACCCCCTAAACTCCTTACTCTAACCCCTAAACTCTTTACTCTACCCTCTAAACTGTTAACTTTAAACTAACAACTATTGCCTTGTCAGCTTGTTTGCTTGTCAGCTTAGCTCTCTCATCGTGCTTCACAATGGTGACATTTAGAATTGTGGCACTGGTTGCAACTCTCGTTGGTGGCTGTTGCTGCTTTGATTTTTGCTCTTTTCTTTAGGGGTAGTTTTCGCTTTTTGGGGAGTGGTTTTTGCAGTAGATTTTTTGTCCTTTTTCTTTTTCTTGCTCTCATTTTGGCTCTTGCCTTGCTTGCGGTCTTTATTCTTGTTGTGCTTGAGCTTCTCTTTAGGCTTGCTTTTCTGGGCTTTCTCCACACGCTCGTTCATGCTCTTGACCTCTTGTGAGCTCACATCGCTATGAGAGCATTTCCTCTCAATGCCAGCAGCTGCAAGGAGCACCACAATCAGTAGTGCAATCAACCATGCGCCCGTGCGCTCTTGCTTAGACATCGAGAAAAAATCAGTGAGTTTGCTCATTTTGCTACTGAGTCATCTGGAAATAAGTTTTTTATAATACAAAAGTAAGAATAATGGCCTAAATGACAAAGGTCGTAAAGGAAAAATAGCTCATTTTTTTCATTTCTCCCCTAAAAAGTAGTTATAATAGCCTATAATAGAAGAAAAATGCTTAATTTTGCAGGCTCAAAAATAATAGGGATTGATTACATAGCCTTTTAAGTGCGTAATTAAAACATAAATGAAGAAACTATTAAATAAAATACCTGTGGGAGTGTTCTCGGTGATGGCGACAGCTCTTGTTGTGTATCTTCTGCTCACACCGTCGAGTAGCTTGCAAAGCTCGTGGCTTGCTTGGCTGAAATTCAAGCATTCTGACAAGATGATCCACTTTTTGCTATTCTTTTTCTTGAACGCGGTTTATCTGTATGACTACACAAAATATAAGAGTCCTCATCACACACGCATTAATGTGGAGTTGGCTTTCACGGTGTTTGCCTCGATGATGGGGCTGCTCACCGAGGTATGTCAGCTGGCGATGGGGCTAGGTCGAGAGTTTGACCATGTTGATATTGTTGCCGATGTGATAGGAGCTTTTGCTGCTTTAGGCGTTATGCGCTGGATAGGAGGTCATGTTCTTCGCAAATATGTGTTATCGCGCAAGTCGCGCCGTCTTCGCCGTCATCATCGCCGTCATCGTCATCCTGACTCCACTGGCGACACTTCTCAAGGCCAGGCCTCCTAGAATGGATAGCCAATGGCGATGTGGAACGCTAGCCCGTCGCTGAATTTAGGAATGTTGAAATATCCCTTTTTGCTAGTGTTGTAAGGTGCGTGCAGGGCAATGCCCAGGTCGGCACGCAGCACTATCATTCCCATGTCAAATCTCAGTCCCACACCAGTGTTGAGGGCCAGCTCTTTGAAGAAATTCTTGCCTTCGAGCTTGCCTCCAGGCCTGAACTCATCATCTTTGAGCAGCCACACGTTTCCAGCATCAACAAAGATGGCACCTTTAAGATATCCAAATAATGGGAACCGGTATTCGACGTTGGCCTCAAACTTGAAAGTGCCAGTTTGGTCGTAATAGGAGTTGCGGTCGAGAACTTGCGGTCGATAGCTGCCAGGGCCTACTGTCCTCACCGCAAAGCCGCGCAAGGAGTTAGAGCCGCCAATGTAGAACTGCTCCATGTAGGGCACCTCTTCGTAGTTGCCGTAGGCATGTGCTGCTCCGAGGAACACCCGCGTCACTAACTGGTGCTCCCCAAAAAGTGCCCTTGTCCACACCAGTTGCGTGTGAGCCTTGATAAACTGCGAGAAGTAGGTGTTGAGAATGTGCATGTTGCCTTTCTCCACGCCACACGCTCTCCAAATTAAATAGCACAGATTGCCAGCCTCGGTGACTGTGGTTGACCACACGAAGTTGTTCTTGCCAAAAGTGCGGTCGAGGGTATAGGTGTAACTCATCTGCGGGATGAAGACATCATCAAAACTCTGAGCGATGGCTCGGTTGTGAAAATAGGCCGAGTCAAAAGCGGCAGTAGTGCTCAGCAGGTTAGAGTAGGTCAGTTTGAATGGAGTGAGTTTGTGCTGAGAATATCTCCTGGAGTGCCACTCCCAGGTCATCTCGGCGCTCACCCGCGCCATCTTGAAGTATTTGGGGCGATTCATGAACTCGCCACCTATCGAGAACTTTGTCCAGTTGGTGTAGCGCCTGGCTCGGTCGATAAATCGTGGTGCCAGGAGCCTGGGGATAGACAGCCCCACTTCGATCCCCACTTGGTAGCTGTTGAAGTCGGAGTTCTTATAGGCATTGCCTTTGCCCGTTTGCCACTCGTAGGCTGCTGTCAAGTCGGCACTTAGCTGCTCGCCACCTCCAAATATGTTCTTGTGCTTGATGCCGAGCCCCAGTCCAGGCCCTATGAAGCTGGTGCTTTTTGTGGTGGCCTTGGCCTCTACTTTCAGCTCAAGGGGCTTGTCGAGCGTGCATGCCACGTCAAGGTCTATGAGCCCGTAGCCGTTGTCGAGCACCGTGTCGTGCGGAGTGGCTTGTATGTTGATGTTGCTGAAGATGCCTGTTCGGGCAAGATACATCTGTATCAAGTCCATGTTTCCTACACGGAATGGGCGTCCTTTTCTGCCTCTAATGCAGGAGTTGATTAGCTTGTCGCTCACGTGAACGGGCTGCATCTTGATGATGGTGCAATATTTCTCTACAACGGTGTCGGGGGTTCCTCCTAATTTCTCATCGTTCACTCTCACCGTTATGTCGTTAGAGAGATATTTGATGGAGGCCTGATTGGGGATGTTGGCCGATTTTATCAGTTGCATATTGATGACGCCTTTTTGCGTCACGCTATCGGCAAGGTACTCGATATATTCTGGCCTGAAGAAATAGTAGCCTCTGTTTCGCAGTTGGTTAGCGATGTCGATTCTCACGTTATTGAGCGAGTCAAGGCAATATCGGCTCCCAGTCTTGAAATATTTATTGTTGCGGGCCACCGAGTCGATGAGGTTGGAAAGCGGAGTGTCTTCGTTGATGTAACTTATGTCGCCTAAAGTGTAAGGTGCTCGCACATTAACCTCGTAGGTGATTTTTGCCTTTTTCGGGTTTTTGTCGCTATAGTTAAGTGAATAGGACGAATGTGAGTCGAAGTAGCCATTGCTTTGTAGCAGCTCGTTGATCATGTTGACACGTGTCTCGGGTCTTACACGACTGATGAGCACAGGCTTTGCTACGAGCTTCTTGTAGAGCCATCCTTTGAGACCTTTAGAGTTCTCGTCCCAGTGGTTATAGACCCACAGGCCTATGGGGAAAGGCGAGCGAATATAGGGTGAGTAGAGGGGGTTGTTGGGTTTTACGTCCACCGCAGTGAAGATGAGGTCTTTCACCTCGTCGGCTATCTTGACGCTGTCGGGTTGGTTATACTGAATTTTTTTGACTCCAGTGTAAAGGACTTCTCCCTCGGCCAGCCTGCTGGTAGTGGAACAGGCTGCTAAGGTTGCTATTAGAGCGGTTATTATCAGTATTTTAGCGAGGTTGCTTGTCATTTTTTTTGCCAAGAAATTACGGTTGAGGAATGGTGCTTGCTGGAGCTTGCTCGTTGCTGGTCTCGGGGACAGGTTGTGGGATGCTGTCGTGTTGCAACTCGTTGTTTTTGGACTTGTGCATCCACTTGAACAGGTCTTTTAACGATGAGAGCTTGTGCTTCATCACAAAGCTGATGCCAGTCACTGTCACTTCGCCTTCGAGCACACTTTCCAGGCCCTTGTGCCTGAACAGGCGCAGGTAACGGGTGCCAGTGGGGTTGAGCAAATACTCAAACGAGATGTCGCTGATGAGATTCTGCGAGAAGTTCTGCTCGCTGCTGGCCTCGGTGGAATATTCTCCACCTACAGCGATTTTGAACCTCTCTCCAAACAACGACTTCGACAGGCGGTAGCTATAGCTTGTCTCTAGCCTGTTGCCTTTTTGTGTGCCTTCATATTGGTTGATGCCAAACGAGAGGTCAATGCCCTTGAGATTGTTGGCAGTCCAGTTATTGATTTGTGATTGCAAGAACGAGAATAGTGCACCAGTTGTAGAGAAATCGCCCGTGGGCAGTGAGCCCGAATAGGAGTTGTAGAGCAGCAGGTTGATGGCAGTTTGTGACCGTTGCGTCTCGGTCAAGGTCTGCAGCTCACTCTCCACAGTGGCATCGTTCTTGGCATCGAGGTCAAACTTCAGGTCGATGTTGCTTAGGGTATTTTTCAGCTCGGCAATGATGTCGAAGTCAACGAGCCTTGACCCGCTACCGCTAGTGTTATTGACGCTGGTTCTGACTCTGTTAGTAGCTTTTAGGTTGAGTTGCGGGTTGAGCATTTCTCCATTCCAGGTGAGGCTGCTTCCTTCCACCAGGTTGAATATCTTTTGGCTAATTACTGGTGGTGTGTATCTCACAACTCCCGAGGAGATGGTGTAAGTGCCTGAGAGGTGATCTTTTCCTGCAAAGTCCAGCAAGTATCTCAGTCGTCCAGAGCCATCGACAGTCACCCTGTCCTTTCCTTCGGGCTGAAGGAATGCGTTGATTTTTGCACCTTTTTCCACGTCGATGTTTACCAGGACGTTCAGTGCTGATGGGGTGGTTCCACCAGTGATGATAGTCTCTTTGTACCAAGCCGTGTCGTTAGGATTTACAAAAGTCACCATTCCCTCGGTGGCACTGTGGTTGACTAGCGAGTTGACATCGTCTTGCATCACATAGGTAATGTTTGACCCCGATAGCAGTCTCACGTCGGCATTAACTGCAGTGAGGTTGTTTCGTGACTTGATGTTGCCGTCGATGTCGATAAATCCATCACCAAATATTTCAGAGAATCGCCTTTGCGTGCTTCCGAAGAATTGAATGTTCTTGCCCTTGAGGTCAAGATCCATCTTGATGTCATCAAACGACTTGAAATCTACCGAGCCGTTGAGGCGTGCAGCATTGTTGTTCAAGCCATAGATTTGATAGTTGTCAAAAACAATGACGTTGTCGTTGATGTCGATTTGCTTTTCTGACAGGCGTAGTGAGCTGCCATATCGTGGCAGTTTCACATAGGCGGTGTCGCTCACGAGGTAGCCGTTCACGAGGGGTTGGTCGAGAGAGCCGTCAATGGTGAGCTCGCCGCCAGCAAAGCCATCGAGCAGAACCATTCTTCCTGGGATGAGAGGTGATATTTTTCTTATTGGGAACTTGTTGAGATCAACTTTCACATTAAGAGGATTAGTGGCGGTGCTGTCGCCAATCGCGCCATAGGCTAGTGCCACATCCGAGCCGTCGATGTTGAGGTTGGCGGTGATGTTGGTGCTCGAGTTTTGCGGGTCTAAAGTTAGATTGGTTCTTAGTTTGAAATCGCCCTCGGGCATGTGGTTGTAGGTGAACTTGCGCAGTTGCACTTCACCGTCACCTTCAAAGTTGCGGCCATCGTAGGACAGTTCTACGTCGGCATCCATAATTCCCGACACCGATTCCAGCGACGGCACTATCTTGGTCCACTCCTCAATTCTGAAGTTCTTAATGTTAGCGAGTATATTTTGCTTTCCCTCCACCTGAATGGGGTCGGTTTTAAGAGAGATGAGGCTGGAGTCTCTCGCCAGCGTGACGTCGGCTTCGAGCCGCTTGTCACCGAAGTCGAGCTTCACATAGTTGTCGTTGTTGAGATCCCATTTTTTATAGGCAATGATTGGCTGATCGGGCATGATGTTAGCTCTGATGACAGAGTCTTCTATGAATGCGTTAACCCCCAGGTGGTATCCAGTCTCATTGTCGATGTTTTTTTGGCTGATGAGCATGTTCACGTTAGAGCCTTTGGCCGAGCCGGTGATATCCACTTGCGCCATGTCGTCCCACGACCCCTTTTTGTTTTCCATGCGCAAGTTGTAGTCTATGGTCCTGTCTTGCTCGTCGAGGTTGAGACTCAAGCGGTCAATGACGTGTGACCCGTAACCCAGGTTAGTGGCCTCGGCATGGGCATGGAGAGTGGAGTCCTTCGACAAATCGGCCTGCAAGTCTCTGAAGTCGATGTCCCATTTTCCCAAATAGCGTTGAATGATGCCGCTGGGTCCCATCTTCATTTTCAGATTAAACTGCGGTACTTCATCGGCAACCTCATTCACGTTGAGGTCAACCTTCTTGTATTGTTGCCCGGCAACTTCTAAGCAGCGGTCAAAACTCTTCATCAGGTCGTTCACGCTGTGTGGCGAGTTGAAATCGACGTGATTGCTCTGCTCATTGAAACTCAATGATGATGAGCTGTTGTTGAGGTCGAATGAGATATCGGCTTTCTCGGTGAATATTCGCTCTTTGTCGAGGGTCCAGTCCAGCTCATTGAGCGTCATCGTGCCTTTGTATTCGTTGGATTTGGGGTTGAATTGTCCATGCAGCTCAATATCGCCACTGCCGTTGCATGGCATGTCCATCAAGTTTAATGCCTGCAAGTCGAGGTCGCGTATGTTGCCCTTGAGGTTGACGTCGTAGGTGTCGCCCAGGATAGTGCCATTCACGTCGGCATAGACGTCGCAGTTGGGGTTTGCCGAGTTGATGTGCCCCTCAAAGGAGTTTCCGTCAAGGGAGATATTGCCTTTCAGGTCTTTATAGGCTTTATTGTTATAAACCACGCTCTGCAGGTCGATGTCGGCATTGATGCGTGTGTTGGGATTGAGGAGGTCAAATTTTTGGCCTTTAGCTTTGACATCTGCTGTGAGGTTGTCCACGCCCAGCTGTGGAGCAATTTCTTGCACGGGGAAGGAGTTGAATGTGGCGTCGATGTCATATCTCTCCGTCTTGGGGTCAAAGCTGCCCTTTGCCGCCATGTTGCCACGATTACGAGCATTGACTTTGGCGTCGAAGTGTGTGCCATTTAGCTTCACGTCGGCATCATAGTTGCGGTAGTGCTTGCCAGCATAGTCAATATCGTTGAGTTGTATCTGAGCGTTCACTGTGGTGTTGTCAGCCAGCAGGTCAAAGCCATGCCCGTCGGCCTTGATGTGAGCGCTCACAGTGTTCACATCCACTTGTGGCACCAGTTTCTTCACTGGCAAGGACTTGGCTGTGGCATCCACTGTGTAGCGGTCGCTGTTGAACTCATAGCTTCCTTTTCCCACGAGGCTGCCTCCCGATTTGAGTTTCATGTCGATGTTGCCAGCCACACTCTTGGGGTTATATTTGATATTTCCCTTGAGGTTCATAGGCACCACATTCACCTGTTTTTGAAGGTCATTGTTGAGAAACTCTTTCTTGGCAAAATCAATGTTGTCGATATTGGCGTCGAGGTCCACGTCGGCTTGCAGCCGCGATGGGTCGGTGATGTTCTTAATGTTTCCATCAACTTTAGCCTTCACAAACCCAGGAATTTGCAGCTCACCGCCTGTGATGTCGAGGTCGCGTGTGTTGCCCTCAAACTTGCCCTTGAATTTCACAGGATGATTCTTAGGTATGAATTTTGTGGCCCCCGCCATCGATGGCATCAACGTGCCTATTTCCCTCAGGTCAACTGTGGCGTCGGTAGTGATGTTCATGCTTCCCGTGGGGTTCTCGTCGATGGTGCTCATATCTACCTTTCCGTCGAGGTGGATGGTGCTGTTCTTGGTTTGGAGCGTGAAGTCCCTGGCCTGAATGTCTTGCGAGCTCACATCTACCTTGCCGTGGGCATCACGAATCTCAAGCCCGCCACGCTCGCGGGCTCTGAGCTCTTTCAGGGGAACCGACACGATGGAGCCGCGGTTGTAGAAGTCGGTGACAGTGAAATCGAGGTCGCTCACTTCCACGTGGCTCATGTCCAGGCCTTTGCCAGGCGTCTTGCCTTTCTCGGCATAGACGGCGTGAGAGCCTTTGAGCACGATTGTGTCGCCGCGCACTGTCCATGGCACTGTGTCGCTTGGGTCTTCTATCTTTGGAGGTGTGGGGTAATGCTTCTCATAAGTTGTCGCTAGCTGCTTGCTCGGGTAGATATATTTGCAGTCGATGCTGTCAACCTTGAGCGACTTGGCATCCACGGTGTGAAGTCCGGTATCAACAAGGCCGTCTTTGAGCTCGGCCCTTGCCAGGTGGGCCTCCATCTTGTGGATGGTGGGCTCCATAATCATGGAGTAGTCTATGTCGTTGAGAACAAGCTTGCCAGCCTGTATTCTCCATGGCTCAGCTTTGGTGGTGTCGCCGTCGTTATATGACTTGTGAGAGTAGAGCGCTAGCTGCACTTTACCTCCCGTGAGCTCTCCATCGAGCAGGTTGATTTTGTGGCTGTCGAGGTTGATGTCGGCGCCGGTGAGGCGGCAGTGCTTCACGTCGGCGCGCAGCAGCATCGAGGCGTCTCCAGTGACGAGGCGGTACTTGCCGTCTTCGAGCGTGGCTTCATCAATCTCAAAGCGCTTGTTGAGCAGTGGCTTCACAGCCACATCGGCGGTGAGCCGCTTTGCCACCACCATGGTGTCGCCATGCTCATCGAGCAGCGTCATGTCATCGATGGCGATATCGAGCGGGAACTTGACCAGTATCCTGCCTATGCTCAAGTCCATGCCTGTCTTTTCCTTCACATAGTGGCAAGCAATGTCCTTGGCTTTGTTCTGCACCCAGGGAATGTAGAGCAAGAAAGGCAGCGCTATGATGAGCACCAGCAGGATGCCGAGTATCCATTTCAGCACCTTCCAAATCTTATGTGATATTGTCTTTCCCAACTCTTAACAAGCTAAAATATTGCAATTTATGCAAACGACATCAACAAAAATGATGCCAATAAGTCTAATTTAACTTACAAAAATAGAAAAAAACTTTGAAAAACATTCATTTTTTTCAATGAAATGGTGTTTTTTTAGTTTTTTGCTTGCACTTTCGGGAAATGAACCATAAACCGGTGAGCAAGTTGACAACTTGCGAAACTTTAACCGATTATTGAGAATGGATTATTGGGCAGGCGAGTGCTCAAGATGCGCCAAGATTTTGGATAGAGGTTGTTGGCTCGGTTGCCCAGGTTGTTGACGAAGCCCAGGGTGGCGTTTTTATAAGCTATCAGGACAAACCCCCGTGGAGCATTGATGGTGATGGCCTGGCCACGTAGGTAGGCTATTGCGGTGGTGTAATCTACCTGGCATTTCTCGAATGAGCCATCACAGAGCAGTGGCGACATGGCGAGCTGGTGAGACGGGACGATTTTGTTTCCTTTAATGTTCCCAATCTCTAGGTTTAAGCCTTTAATTATATGCAATTTATCATTGCTGACTATTGTGTGTGTTATATCTTTGCTGGTTGCAATCACGGCGCCATTTTGCTCGCTTATTTCATAATTGCCGTTAAGCCATGATGACGCTTCTTTGGGCACCATGGAGGTGTGATTTTGCTTTTTTTGTTTTTGGGTCTTAAGATGAGCGTTATCAGTTATGCTTTGAGAATTATTGTTTTTCCTGAGCACGCACAGGAAGAGCCCCTCGCCGCGGGTGCGGTGCGGCAGGAAGCGGTAGCAAGGGATGTCGCTGCCAGAGAGGTCGCCAGTGATGTTCCATGACTGTTCAACAGGAACCTCTACAAAGCTGGCACCCAATTCGTTGGCGATATAAAGCGCCATGCGCTCGTTCTCGTCGATATTATAGGTGCAGGTGCTGTAGATGAGCAGTCCTCCAGGCTTGAGGGCTGGCCAGATGTCGCTGAGAATCTCACGCTGTCGTGCAGCGCATTGTGCCACAAGTTGTGGTGACCATTGCGCGATGGCCTCGTCGTCTTTTCGAAACATTCCCTCGCCGCTGCAAGGCACGTCGGCAGCGATGACATCGAAGGCGTTTTCAAGCTTGCCTAGAGTTTTTGGCGCGTCGTTGGTCACCATGCAGTTGTTGGCTCCCCACTTGACGACGTTCTCGCGCAGCACTTGCGCCCGTGTGGGCACTATCTCGTTGGCGACCACCACGCTTCGCTGCGGCAACGCCTGCAAGGCGGCAGTGGTCTTGCCACCTGGCGCGGCGCACAGGTCAAGATAGGTGACTGGCTTGTTGACCAGGCTCTTTATCACATGGTAGATGAACATCGACGAGGCATCTTGCACATAGTAGCTACCGGCATGGAAGTGCGGGTCGCTGGTGAACTGCGGTCGCTGGCTCAAATAGGCGCCCATCTCGCACCAGGGGACACGCTCGAGCGAGGCTGGCGGCAAGAAGCCCTTGCTGTCGTTGAATCTCACCGCCACTACCGGCTCACTGCTCTCAATGGCGTGCAGCATGGCACTTGCCTCGTCACCAGGCAAGAGGCCGTGGATTTGCTGAATAAAATGCTCACTTAGGTTCATAGTGCAAAAGTAGTAAAAAGTTTTGAGTTTCTTGTTTTTTTTCTAGAACTTCTAGATTTTATAGATAATCTAGGCTTTATAGATTTTCTAGCGAAGTGCTTAACTCCGCTATATTTAAACACTAACAGTAAACTTACATCGCACACGCACACTTTTTCCCTAAAAAATGCAAAAAAAAGAGTGGATATAGGTTGTGATAGGAATAAAATATTTAATTTCGTAGTATTATTAATTTTAAAACAAGATCTCTATGAAGAAGTTCTCAAAAATTATTCTTGCTATTGCTATTGCAGTTATTGCTGCTGCTAATGTGCAGGCCGAGCACTTGATTGTGATTAGTGCTAACGACACTCATAGCCAGATTGAGCCAAACGGTGATTTGGGCGGATTGTTCCGTCATCGGGCTGCTATGGACGAGATACGCCGCAACAACAAGAACGTGATTGCCGTTCATGCCGGCGATGCCGTGCAAGGCACATTGTATTTCTCTCTGTTTAGGGGCGAGGTGGAATATGCCGCTATCGACAGCCTGGGTTACGACATGATTATCGTGGGCAATCATGAGTTTGACAACGGCATCGACGAGCTCGCCAAGTATTATAAGAATATCAAGGCGGTGAAGCTCAGTGCCAACTATGACTTCAGCAACACGCCACTTGCCGATGTGCTACAGCCCTATAGCATCCGCACCGTTGAGGGCAAGCGCATAGGTTTCTTTGGCATCAACGTTGATCCTAAGGGCCTTATCAGTGACGACAAATATAAAGGTCTGGTTTATCTTGACAACGCCGTGGTTGCCGATGCCACCGCCAAATACCTCAAGGAAGTGCAGAAGGTGGATTTCACCGTGATGGTGTCGCACATTGGGTATTATCCCGAGACTGTGGGACTGGTGGGGGATTCTATCATTGCCACTAAGTCGCATTACATCGACATGATAGTGGGTGGTCACACTCACACACTGCTTGAGCCTGGTGACCCTCGCACTAAGGTGCGCAATGCCGATGGCAAGATCATAACCATCGGGCAGAATGGCAAGACCGGTAAGTACATTGGCACTTATGATATCGACCTTGATGACTTCAGTGTAAAGTATGGTCTAGTGAAGCTCGACAAGAGTTTTGATGCTAAGGCCAATTATCCTGCAATGAGGGCCTGGCTTGCTCCTTACAAGTTTAAGGTTGACAGCGTGATGAACAATGTGCTTGGTACCTCGGCCCTCGCCATGAAAGATGGCAGCATAGAGTCGCAAAACTGGCTGTGCGACGCTGTGATGGAGATGATGCCCGGCATCACAGGCTTCAAGAAGATTGACGGCGTGATAATGAACAAAGGTGGCATCCGCCAGTCGATGCCCAAGGGCAATGTCACCGAGGGCTTGATAGGCTCGATGTTCCCCTTCGACAACCGCTTTGTGGTAGTGGAGGTGACAGGTGCCGATCTGCTAGAGGCTCTGAGGGTGATGGCCACTCGCGGCGGTGATGCCCTGAGTAAGGAATTCTATGTGGAATACACTGGTGATGAGAGCAATCCTAAGATTACGACGGCAAAGCTGGGCGGCAAGAAAATCAACCCAAACAAGAAATACCTGATAGGCACTATCGACTACCTTGCTAATGGTGGTGACCACATGGACGCCCTTGGCAAAGGGGCACGACCCTTTGTTGACACAGTCCCCTATGGCGAGCACATGAAGAGCTACATCAAGCAGCTCACCCGCTCAGGCCGCGTGGTTAATGCTACTGATGTCCCACGCATGAAAAAGAAATAGCTGTGTAGGGACAAGGCGTGTCTTGCCTTTGTAAGTGTTAAGTGTAAAATGTTAAGTGTTAAGTAGGGACAAGGCGTGCCTTGTCCGTGAAGTGCGACGGCTACTGTTGCCTTGTCAGCTAAAATACTTAAAGAAATGATTTTGAAAAACCGCCATCAATCACTACTGCTCATGCTTGCTGCGCTGCTCTGTGGAGTGCAGCAAGCTATTGCAGTGACACCATCGATTCTTAACCGTGCCAATAAACAACTGATGGAGATGTGGGTGGAGAGCACCTATTTGAAAATGTCGCCACAAGAGCGCATCTCGCAGATTATGATAATGGCAGTAAGCCCAAGCAAGGGCGATGAGGCGAGGGCGCTGGCCCAGCGCTATGTCGAGAAGTTCAAGGTGGGAGGTTTAATATTTGAGAGAAGTGACATCGCCTCGCAAGCCACCATCACTAATTATGCGCAGTCGCTCGCTTCAATACCCTTGATGATAGCCCTCGATGCAGAGTGGGGCTTGTCGATGCGCCTCAACGACGCCCCAGAGTTTCCACGAAACTTGCTATTGGGTGGAGTGAATGACGACAAGCTCATCTATGAATATGGCGCTGAGGTGGCGAGGCAGTGCCAGCTGATGGGGGTACACGTTAATTTCGCCCCGGTGCTCGACGTGCTCGACCGTGAGGGAACGGTGGTTGGCACCCGCTCCTTTGGATATAGTCCCGAGGTGGTAGCGCGCCATGGTGTGGCATTTGCTAAGGGTCTGGAGGATGGGGGAGTGCTCTCAACAGCTAAGCATTTTCCTGGTCATGGCTCTACCACTGCCGACTCTCACAAGGAGTTGCCTCTGCTCGACAAGTCGTTCAAAGAGATGCGCATGTATGACTTGGTGCCCTTTGACAGCTATGTGAAAGCGGGCCTCGGTGGAATGCTCACTGCACACATCGATGTGTCGTTCTTTGACGACGGCACCACACCTTGCTCAATGTCGAGGGAGTGTGTTGAGGGCTTGCTCAAGAGAGACTTAGGTTTTGAGGGGCTGGTGTTTACCGATGCGCTCGACATGGAAGGTGCAAAGTCGATTCCTGGTGACCCTTGTGTTAATGCCCTCTTGGCAGGAAACGATGTGCTGCTCATGCCGCGTGATGTCGAGGCGAGCATTAACGCGGTGATGGATGCTATCAACGACGGCACTCTGGGATGGCTCGACATTGAGACGCGTTGCAAGAAGATGCTACGTTTTAAATATGCGCTTGGTATAATTGACAATGCCAAGACTCCTATTGACGTGGAGAAAGTCGCTGGCATGGTCAATACTCAGTATGCTCAAGACCTCAACCGCCGTCTCATTGCCGCATCGGTGACAGTGGCAGTGAACAAAAACAACATGTTGCCCATAAAAAATGTAGAGGGTGGCAAAACACAAGTGGTGTCGCTTGGTGCAGGCCCCATGTTCCAGAAGCGATGCTCAAGTTATGCCGATGTTGTGACCTCTGGTTCGGCTCTGGCACCTGGGTCTCACTCTCGCCAACTGATTGTGGCAATAAGTGATGAAAACTATATCGAAGAGGCTCTTGCTGCTGTCAACAAGAGTAAGAATGTGATTGTGGTTGTGCTCGACTCGCCTGAAAAATTGACACGTTATGCCGACTTGATGACCCACAGCAATGTGGGTGCTGTGGTTGTGGGCTATGGCAACGGTGAGGTGTGGCAAGACTATGCTGCTCAAACTATCTATGGTGGCAATCCTGCTAATGGCGTTTTGCCAGTTACCGTGAAGTCAAGGACTAATGACAAGGTGCTAAGGGCTGGCGATGGCGTGAAATATGAGGCGACTAGGCTCGGATACACCTTGCCAGTTGAGGTGGGATTTGATGACAAATTGTTGTCAAAGATCGACTCCATTTGCAACTATGGCATCAGCCAAAAGGCTTTTCCTGGTTGTCAAGTCTTGGTGGCAAGGCATGGTAAGGTGGTGGTGGAGCGCTCTTATGGGGAGATAAACTTTGACTGCGGAATACCAGTAACCGACAACACCCTCTTTGGACTCGCGTCGGTGTCGAAGGCTTCTGGCACCTTGAGCGGCATCATGAAACTCTATGATGAGGGAAAGATAAAGCTCGATGACCGCGCAAGCAAATATATAGCAGGACTGCGAGACACCGACAAGAGCGACATCACATTCCGCCAACTGCTCTATCATGAGACCGGAATGCAACCATCGTTGAGCATGTGGGAGATGATGTTTGATCCCACCACCTATACTGGCAAGCTCATCACTAACTCACCAACTGATGTGAACACTATAAGAATCATGAAGGATGCCTATGGCAATAAAGATGCCAAGCTGCGAACCGACATCCTTGCCAGCAAGCCATCTAAGGAATTTAACATAGCTATTGCCGATGGCATATATGGCGGCAAGGTGACACGCGACTCGATAATGAACCGCATCTATCATTCTAAGCTTCGTCCTAACAAGAATTATTGTTATAGTTGCTTGAACTTCTGCCTGCTTGCCGATGCCTTGCAAAGCATCACCCACACACAGATGGATGAATATCTTGACAAGAACATTTTCAGTAAACTGGGCTCTTATCACACCACCTATCGACCTTTGAACAAATTTCAGCCTGAGCAGATCGCTTACACCGAGGTTGACACCTACCTGCGCAAGCAGCACATTCATGGATATGTACATGATGAGCTGGCAGCTTTCTCGGGTGGAGTGCAGGGCAATGCCGGCCTGTTCTCTAATGCTAACGACCTTGCCAAGCTCTTCCAGATGTGGCTCAATGGTGGCCAATATGGTGGCACGGTTTATTTCAAGAAATCGACTGTTGACACTTTCCTCAAGTCTAAGAGTCCCAACTCTCACCGTGGGCTGGGCTTTGACAAGCCTAATCTCAAAAACAAAAACACTTCTAACACTTGTGACGAGGCTCCTGCCGAGACTGTGGGGCACACAGGCTTTACTGGCACACGATTCTGGATTGATCCCAAAAACGACATGATTTACATCTTCTTGAGCAACCGCGTGTGTCCCACGAGAGACAATCCAGCCTTCGCGAGAGTGAGTGCCTGCTCACATATCCAATCATTGCTCTATCAATCTATTGAGAAATAATTGACAACAGCTAAAATTGCTATGAAGTCGCTATTACGCATCTTAGCATTGGCAATGGGCATCACGCTCGTGGCCTGCACGGGTAACTACAAGATTGATGTTAAGTTTGCCAACCATGATTTTGACGGCAAGAAAGCTTATCTTACCAACTACGACACTGGCGACACCATCGACAGTGTGGCCGTGCTTGAGAAGCATGTGTGCTTTGAGGGGGATGTTGATACCGCCTTTTTTGCACGCCTCAGGATAGAGGACAATCGCCTCGACATGATAGTGGAGCCTGGTGAGATAGCCGTGGAGTGGGGGAAAGAGATTAAGGTGAGCGGTACTCCGCTCAACGACAAGTTTAATAACTTGGTCAAGCAGCTCGACCGATTTGACCGTGAGTGGGAGCAGATAGCAAAGGCTTGGCAAGACGGCTCGCTCAGCACCGAGCAGGCACAGCAGCGTGATGACAACCGCAAGGCTCGGCTCCTCACTACATTGTATAACGGGTTCCTCGCCAATAAAGATAATGCCTTGGGACAGTGGGCATTTATCCAGTATCTTGTTGAGGGAGAATTCACCTCATCGCAGCTTGACATGCTTCTCAAGAAGGTGCCTGACCAGTACCTCGGCCTTGAGAGAGTGAAGCAGGCTAAAGCCAATGCCGAGGCGCAAGGCCTAACGGCTGTGGGACAGCCCTTTGTTGATTTCGAAGTGAGAGGCAGTGATGGTAATGTGGAACGCTTGTCGCATTATGCTGGCGACGGAATAAGCTTCACTCTTGTTGACTTCTGGGCGAGCTGGTGTGACCCTTGCATGAGAGAGATAGAGGGGACATTGCCCCATCTCTATGAGAAATATAATGATAGTGGACTGCTCAAGATTGTTGGGGTGAATGTGTGGGATGAGCCATCAGCAGCTATCGCTACTGTGCAACGACTATCTATTCCATGGCATGTGATGGTGGGTGACCATCGTCTTGACCTGCCCACAAAGCTCTATGGCATTCAGGCAATACCTTACATTGTAGTTATTGATCCTAAAGGAACAATAGTGTTGCGAGGTCTCAATGGCGATGCCCTGATTGATGCTGTTGAAGGCCTGATGGCAGCCCATTATGTGGCAAAATAGCGCCCAGAATCTCTATTTTTCATTTAAAAATGACGTTTTTGCCACATTGCTATTGCCATTTTTTGATTATTTGTATAATTTTGCAATCGTTTTTTGGAAAACAACTATTTTACACTATAAAACAAGTATTGAAATGAAGAAAATTATTTATCTGTTAACGTTCTCTCTTGCGATCGTTAATGTCTCATGCGCATCGTTGTTCTCGGCATCGGGCAGCGATTGCAACTGCACATGCCCAGCGTGTCTAAATTGTGCACACAAGCATCATGGACCTCTGTCGGCCGATATGTTGGCTCGACAAGACTCTATTAAGAAGGTGAAATCTCAGCGTGATGCAGAGCTCGATTCACTGCTTAACATGGACTATTCAATAGTTCACTATGAGGTGTCAGGGCCAGAACCCTACAAATGGGAGCCTAATGAGGTGATCTCTACTCCTCAAGAGACACTCATGGAACTCTTTAGAACAGGAAAGCCAACCACAGGAGGGGATACCGAATATACCCTTAAGGCGATTAATACCAGCCCTAAGGTTAATGACATTTATTTCTATTTCAACACAAAGGATGGAAAGCCCGAGCCATTGAGGTTTGTGGTGCATTTCTATGCCGACGACCCCATTAATTTCAACAAGCTCATTTTCAACCTTGATGGTTTTAAATATGAATATGTCCCAACGGGTATCAAGCGTACAAACGAAGGCAAGTTCTATTTCGAGAATTTTGATAACGCACTCAATGAGCAATCGAGAGACTTCGTCGCTGGGTTGGCTCATTGCGAATATGCCGAGGTGCTTCTCGTTAGTGAACGAGGTGTGAATCATCGCATCTTCTTTAGCGAGCAGCAACTCAAGCACTTTAAAGAAACCTATCAGCTCTATCGCAAGATGGGTGGCACCCTTTAAGGCTTGATATACTATCGACACAAAACAAATCGAGGATGTGGAAAATCCCACATCCCCGATTTGTTTTTTAGATAAACCTCAGAATAAATTAGATTAAAGTAACTTCAATCTGCTTGCCTTCTTCATCGGCAGCCACGTTAACTTTGCCTTCACGGGCGAGCCAACCAATAGCAGCAAAAATCTCTTTCTCTTTAAGTTTAGTTACTTTCTTCAGACCTTTCATGTCTTGGGTACCATTGGCATCGTTCAGCGAGTTCCAAACGGCGCCAGCCCACAAACCAATTGTTTCAACGTTCATAATAAATTAATTTATATAAAACTTATTGTTTGTAATAACGCTGCAAAATTATATGTTTTATAACATATAAACAAAAATATCAACTTATAATTTGTGATTTGTCGCCTGCAAACGATTTACATCATTAAGTTGTATTTGTCGAGAATATTGATTACTTTTGCACCACAATTATTACACTAGAATAATGCAACAGGGATTAGTAATAAAGAATACTGGCAGCTGGTACATTGTGCGCACTCACGATGGCAACGAGGTTAATTGCAAAATAAAAGGAAATTTGCGTCTTAAAGGGTTCAGGTGTACTAACCCCGTGGCGGTGGGCGACAATGTGGAGATTGAAGTCAAGGATGACGGCACGGCCTTCATTCGCTCTATTCTTGATCGACGCAACTATATCATCAGGCGGGCAAGCAATCTCTCGAGGGAGTTCCAGATTCTTGCTGCTAATATCGACATGGCGGTGCTCGTTGTCACGCTCGTCAACCCCGAGACGAGCACAGTCTTTATTGATAGATTCCTGGCTACGGCACAGGCCTATCGAGTGCCAGTGACTATCGTGATAAACAAGATTGACCTGCTAAGTGCTCCTGATGATCGTGAGCTGCTCAACGCCGTTACATATTTATATAATAGTATAGGCTATGAGGTCGTGGCCATGTCGGTGGTCACGGGCGAGGGGCTGGATTTGCTGCGAAGTCACCTGCGAGGCAAAACGTCGCTGTTGAGTGGCAATTCGGGAGTGGGCAAGAGCTCGATTATCAACAAGCTTGTGCCCGGTGCAGAGCTCAAAGTGGGTGACATCTCACAAGTGCATCACACTGGCATGCACACTACCACCTTCAGCGAAATGCTCGACATTCCTGGTGATGACGCAGGTCACATCATCGACACTCCCGGAGTGAAAGGTTTTGGCACTATCGATTTTGAAAAGGGGGAGGTGGCACACTATTTCCCCGAGATTTTCAAGATCTCAAAAGATTGCCGATACAGTAATTGCACTCACACCCATGAGCCGGGATGTGCCGTGCGAGATGCGGTGGAGAAGAGTGTTATCAGCCAGTCGCGTTACAATAGCTATCTGAGCATCATGGACGACACTGATCCCGATAAATACCGCAAGCCGTTTTAAGTCATGCTTTGTGAATAGCTATGGCTACAATATAGAAAAAATGCTAAAGGAGGTTTCGCCTTTAGCATTTTGAGCGTTATGTCACGTTTCACAACGATCAACGCCCCATTGATGAAAAAAATAGTGATTACTTTTATTGATTTGCCTTATGTGTTATTATTACAATGCAAAAATATATCAAAAATGATAATCTTGCAAGCGAGTTTCAATCAACTGCCTTGTCGCAATTATCAATGTCCAAAAAACTTCAACGAGATATTGTGGGCGATAATCTCCACTATCATGAATAGCGCTCGTGGTGCTGCTTGTAGAAACTAATACCACTGCACGCCATTGCTGAAACTTGAGTGCTTGTCATACTTGAAGTCGCTCAAGATGCTCGACTTGACAGCGATGTGGAAATTGTAGGACTTATAAGGCCCCACCGGCACAAAGCTGGCGCTCATCACGAAACAGTGCATCTCGCGACTGATAGAGCAGTTCATATAAGCAATCTTGTGAGTGTCAAAATTATAGCTGCCCGAGACGGTTATGTTCCAATTCTTAGTGGGGCGTATGTTGCCGTTGAAGCTGAGGTTGTGGGTGAACTTGCCCTTATATTCCATCTTCTTATAGTTGAACTCGCCGTAGCCGTAGTTGAGCGAGTAGTTGATGGTTAAGCTCCAGGGACATTCCCATTTCATGTACCCGTCGGGACGCATCGTTATGTCGCTGCCATCGGCTTTGCTGCCAGCATCGTTGCCAGTTGATGTGCCAGTGCCAGGTGTTCTTTTTGCATTGCCATCATCATTCTTTTTCTTGCGCCCGAAGAGTTTCTTGAAGGTGTCGTTGTTGAAGGTGTAGGAGAACGATGTGCCCGTGCTGGCCAGGCGGCCCCAGCCACCGCCATGGAAGAGTCGCAGCTTGTTGATGCGCACAGGGTTGCCAAATTCATTTAGCCCGTACTTATACACGTCCCATGTGGCCGAGAGGTTGAGGTTGAAACTCTTGGTAAGGCGCAGCAATATGGATGTCTGAAGATTGCTCCATCGCAGTGAGTCGGCACCGAAGTTATAAGATTGCGATAAGGTGAGGTTCTCTATAATAGAGATTTTTTTGTAGCCCGTGCTGTCGGCATCGCTCTTGACTTTTGCCTCAAGGTTGTTGGCTATAGAATAGGTGAGGATGCCATTCTTGCCACTTCCTGGTTGACCATACACACCATGCTGAAAATAAGGGTACTGCACGTTGCGAACCTCGCCTTGTGCATTGGTATAGGAATAATTGCCATAATATCCCCAGAACTTTGAACCAAAGTCGGGAGATGCCGAGAATGTTACTGTGGGGGTTATCACATGGCGAACCATCTGCAGCTTGTCACCCATAAACTTCAGGGGCTTATAGAAGCCATAGAGCTTGGTGCTCAACGACACCGATGCCGAGAAGTCAAAGATGTTATAGAAACTGTAAGTGGTGTCACGAACCACAGCACTTGAATTTGGATCCCACGACTGCTTGATTTTGCTTGTGTACATGCGGTCGTTTAGCGTGATGGAGGGAGTGATGTTGATATATTTAAACACATTGAAGGTGGCCGAGATGGGAACGGTGTGAAAAAAGCCGTTTCTCCAGTCTTTCACTAAGTTCTTGTGGAAGAACTCGTTTTCCTTGGCAGTAAGTGAGTTTTGAAAACGTCCGGAATAGGAGATTTTTATCTTCTCATACCAGCGCTCGGCCCCCACAGCCTTCTTGCGCTTGAAGGGGGTGATTTGCGCCATGGTTATCGTGAAATTGGGGAAAGAGACGGTGAGGGTAGAGTCAGACGAACGCTGCGACACACTTGCCGTTGCCGACAGGCTCCACTTGGAGTTTGGGAAGTTATAGGACCAGTTGATGGTCGAGCTCTTAGTGTTCTCGGTGAACTTGCTGCTGTAATAATCGTTGAGGTTGCTGCGTGAATATCCACTAGTGGCGAAGTTCACGCTTGCCGAGAGCTGCATGTTCGGGTTGGCCTTAGGGTTTTGGGTGTGAGACCACTGTAGCGAGAAGTTGTGAGCCTTATAATAGTCGGCGTCGCCTTTGTCGCCAGTGATAGTGGTGAGGTAGCTCGCACTGAAGCGTCCCGAGAACTTGTAGCGCTTGTTGTAGTTAGACTGAGCTGTCACGCCCCAAGAGCCACGGGTGTAAATCTCGCCAGTGAGAGCCAGGTCCAGATACTGGCCTAGAGCAAAGTAATAACCGCCATTTCGCAAGTAGAACCCGCGGTTGTAATCCTCGCCAAAGGTGGGTACCAGGATACCACTTGAATACTTGTTGGTAAACGGGAAGAAGGCAAAAGGCACTGCTAGGGGCAGTGGCAAGTCCTCAAGTACCATATAGGCTGGTCCTGTTATCACGTTTTTCTTGGGACGCATCTTTGCCTTAGTAATCTGGAAATAAAAGTGAGGGTGCTCATGGTTGTCGCACGTGGTGTAACGACCATTCTTAATGTGATACTCGTCGTCTTCGTGCTTCTTGGTCACTCCACCGGTGAGGAAGCCGTCGCCCTGCTCGGTGATGATGTCGGTGATGAGGCCTTTCTTGGTCTTGAAGTTGAAGGCCATAATCTTCGACTTATACTCTCCGCTGGGGTCGATAAAGACTGGAGTGCCTTGAAGCTCGCCAAGTGAGTCGGGCACACCCACGGCGTGCACCACATTGCTGTCCATGTTCATCGTGATTGATGAAGCAGTGAGTTTTATGTCATCATAATTGACCTCGCTATTGCCATAGAAGCGCAAGTCGTTGCGGCCCATTAGCACCATCGAGTCTTTGGATGAGAATTTCACTGTGTTGTCAAGGTCGATGGCGCGGGTCTTCTTAAAGCGCGCGGTGTCGCGAGCCGTAGCTGCAGTGTCGCCGCTGGTTATAGCTGTGCTATCGACACCAGTTCCCACACGTGGCCTGAGTCTTACAGAGCCAGTAGATTGCTGCTGTGCGAGCACATGAGTTGTGGCAACTGAAATGACTGCCACAATAAGCCATAACAATATTTTGAGACTGCTGTTTCTCACTTATAGGTCATTTTTTGTCCAAATAACCTGCAAAATTAATCATTTCTCTCAATATTACCACAACATTGACAATTATTAAACTTTTTAAATGCTTTCTCTAATTTTGTCCATCATAATGCGGTGTAATCAGGAGCACCAAAATGAGAATGCATCTCGTCAAATCTAGCTATAGTCTCTTCACCAAATTTCAAGAGTTTACTGCGAGCTACTTCTACGCTTCGCACGGCATCGGGGTGAGACTTGCTGAAGAACTTGTCGGCATAACACACAATTTTCTCCTCGAGGCTCAGGGGCAACAGGTCGCGATGTGGCAAGGGCAGGTTTTGCTCCTCTATCTCCTTTGTTGACAGCCCAGTGCCAGTGTGACGCTCACACACTAGTGCGTGGCGAAACAGGCCCATTTGGTCGAGCATTGACCGTCCTAAAATGCCGTGGCGAATGTAAGGCTCACTTCCGTGGCAATATATTCCTGGGGCATTGGTGTGAATGATGCCCACGTCGTGAAGCATTGCGGCCTCTACCACAAAGTCGATATCTACAGGGATGTGGTTGCTCGTCATGCGCTCGGCGAGTTGACGTGCTAGTGCAGCCACTTGCTCGCTGTGCTTGACCAGCAGGTTGCACAGGGGGCTGCCCTGCTCATAGTAGCGGTATATTATAGAATAAGTGTCAATCATTTTTTCTTGCACAAAAGTTAACAGGAGGGCAAGGTTACAAAGACTTGATAAAAGAAGGTGTGTCGCAACGATATTCTCTTGAGCGACACACCTAAATCTTTTTTCTTGCTTTTCGAGGATTAATCGACGAATGTTACCCAGCCGTGAGTGTCCTCAAGGTCACCCTTCTGGATGCCTTGCAGACGCTTGTAGAGCTCTGTAACAACGGGGCCTGCCTCATCGTCCTTGCCAATGTGGTAGTCCTTGTCGTTGTCGAAGTCATAGATGTGGCTCAACGGTGTGCATACTGCAGCAGTTCCGCACTCGGCTGCCTCATCAACCTCGGCAAGCTCCTCAACGGGGATAGGACGGCACTCTACCTCAAGACCCATGTCCTTAGCAATCTGCTGGAGGCTCATGTTAGTGATTGAGGGAAGGATAGAGTCGCTCTTGGGGGTGATGTACTTGTTGCCCTTGATAGCGAAGAAGTTGGCAGGACCGCACTCATCGAGGTACTTCTTCTCCTTAGGATCGAGGAAGAGCACGGCCGAGAAACCGTTCTCGTGAGCGCGAGAGGTGGCGCGCATGCCGCAAGCGTAGTTGCCGCCCACTTTCCACTTACCAGTGCCAAGGGGAGCAGCACGGTCATACTCGCGATAGATAGCAACCTTGGTGGGCTTGAAGCCGTCGGGGAAGTAAGGGCCTACTGGAGTGACAAACATGATAACGGTGTACTCCTGTGCAGGCTTAACACCCACTTGTGCCGATGTGCCAATCTCAACGGGACGGATGTAGAGCGAGCTGCCGCTCTCATAGGGAGGAACAAAGCGCTCGTTGAGCTTAACAACCTTCTTTACCATTTCAACGAAAAGTTCTTTAGGCATTGGAGCCATCTTGATGCCATTGGCGCTGTTGATAAGGCGCTGGGCATTTGCCTCGGGACGGAACACACGAATTCTTCCGTCTTTGCCCTTGAATGCCTTCAGGCCTTCAAAGATTTCCTGACCATAGTGCAAGCATGTGGCGGCGATGTGAATGTTAACGTACTCTGAATCGCTAACTTCGATTTCCCCCCACTTTCCATCCTTGTAGGTGCAACGCACGTTATAGTCGGCCTTCATGTAACCGAATGGCAGGCTACTCCAATTAATGTTCTCTAAGTTTGTCATAATAAATAATTGTGTATTAAAAAGTTATATCATTGATAGTACATAAAACTCAAAAAATGCTTGTTTTGCTCTGACTCTCTCTTAAATGGCTACTTTCTGGGTTATATTTCCTACCTTTACCATATATATGCCACGGTTTAGGCGAAGCTCGGCGGTGCCTGGATTCAGGGTCGCTTGAGAGACAAGTTGACCTAGAATGGTGAACACCTTCACTTGTATCGTGTGTTGAGTCTTAATGATTATGGCCCCGCTTCGCTGGTATATCTCAACACCGTCGCTAGTGCGAGCGTCAGTGAGGCTGCGGCCAGGTGGCTCGCCTGAAATCTCGCGCCATTGCACTTTGCCACTGGCTATGGACGGTATTGCCAACGTAATGACAACGGTTAATATTACAAATAGTCTCCTCATTAAGTCAACTAGCTATCTATGTGCAAAAATACAACATTCTTTGAAAACAGAAAAAACTATTGTGGTATTTTTTCATATTATTGCTTAAAAATTGTCAATAACGCTGTTTTAAAGAGCGGAACGGCGCAAAAAGCCATCTGTAAAGGCTTATTTTTTAGCAGCAAATTACAAATTGAAAGCAATGATATTTCTCTCTGTTATCCACTCTCCACTCATATATAGGGATTGTAGATTTTCTCGTCGCCAACGGTGGTCGTGTCGCCATGGCCAGGCACTATCACTGTCTCTGATGGAAGTGTCAGGATTTTTGTCTTGATGACGTCAATCAGTTGTGGGAAGGAGCCGCCTAGCAGGTCGGTGCGCCCTATGCTGCTCTGGAAAATCACATCACCGGTCAAGATTACAGAACTCTCGGGGATATAAAACGATAGCGAGCCTGGTGAGTGTCCTGGCGTTTCAAGCACCTTAATCTCCTCTCCGGCAAGTGTTATGATGTCGCCTTCGCTAAGAATCTTGTCAATGACAAGAGGCTTGGAGTCAATCCTCAGTCCAAAGCGCTGGGCCTGCAAGGGCATGTTCTGGGCAATAATGTCTTCTTTGGCACCAGCTTCTATTTCAGCACCGTAGCGCTGCGCGAGCCACCGAGCGCCACAGGCGTGGTCGATGTGGCAATGTGTGAGTAACACATGCTTTACAGTGAGATTGTTGCCGTCAATAAATGATGTTATCATCTCTCTCTCGCTATCGAGCATCATTCCAGGGTCGATGACAGCACATTCCCCGCCTGGCGAGCTCCACAAGATGTAGCAGTTCATGCCGAAGGGGTTCATTGTAAATCTAGAAATCTTCATGTCTTTATCGGTTTTTGTCATTTATCGTGGATGGTGGAACGAATGAAGTAAGAAGTAATGAGTGCGAAGTGGGAAGTAAGAAATAGGAAGTAAGAAGTAAGAAATAGGAAGTAAGAAGTAGGAAGGAAGTAGGAAGTAAGAAGTAAGAAGTAAGAAGTAAGAAGTAAGAAGTAGGAAGTAGGAAGTAGGAAGTAAGAAGTAAGAAGTGCGACATCTACTATTGCCTTGTCAGCTCAAAGCTATTGCCTCGTCCTCTTGTTCTCTTGTCCTCTCGTCCTCTTGTTCTCTTGTCCTCTCGTCCTCTTGTCCTCTCGTCCTCTTGTCCTCTTGTTCTCTTGTCCTCTTGTTCTCTTGTTCTCTTGTCCTCTTGTCCTCTTGT
The DNA here is from genome assembly GCA_900318255.1 of uncultured Prevotellaceae bacterium. Classification (GTDB taxonomy): domain Bacteria; phylum Bacteroidota; class Bacteroidia; order Bacteroidales; family Muribaculaceae; genus Sodaliphilus. The sequence continues at coordinate 71,024 of ONJX01000009.1, forward strand.
TCTCTTGTCCTCTTGTCCTCTTGTCCTCTCGTCCTCTTGTTCTCTTGTCCTCTCGTCCTCTTGTTCTCTTGTTCTCTTGTCCTCTTGTCCTCTTGTCAGCTCAAAGCTATTGCCTTGTCGGCTTGTTAGCTTCAAATAGGGTAATAAACAATTTTCTTAGTCGAGAAAAAGTCTTCTTTGAAGTAATTGCCTATGTCATCAACTAAAGCCTCTCTCTTATACTTCGAGAGCTCGGCGTCCAGGTCACCACCCTTCAGGCACAGCAGGCCGTTGGGAATCGCATTGTGGCTGTCGGGGCTGATGAAGCGTCGCACCAGCTTGAGCATGTCGCCAAGCGGCATCACGGCACGGCTCACCACGAAGTCAAACTTGCCCTTCACCTCGAGCACGTCGCCATGCTGAAAGGTGACATTGGTGAGGCCTGCCTGCTCGGCAATATCCTGTGCCACACGCAGTTTCTTTGCCACTCGATCTACCAAGTGGAATTTCACGTCGGGAAAATAGATGGCAAGCGGCAGGCCTGGCAGACCACCGCCGGTGCCGAGGTCCATGACCGTTGTCGAGGGCATGAACTTCACAAACTTTACAAGCGCGAGCGAGTGTAGCAAGTGGTTAACTTCCAGGTTGTCGATGTCTTTGCGAGAAATCACGTTGATTTTTGCGTTCCATTCTGGATATAGACGCATCAACATCTCAAACTGCTGCAACTGCTCTTCGCTTAGCTCGGGAAAGTAACTTTTTATAATCTTCATTATTTTGGTTTTAGCAAACAAATAAACAAGCCGACAATTCAAAATGGCTTAAACTCGGAGTAGGTTTACACAAACTGTGAACTATGAACTGAGTGTCGTGCTCTGTGTCTAAACTCTGTTTAATGCCGAGTCTTCGCTCTTAAAGCGCATGAGGTCTTCATAAGGTAACAGCAGTGTGGTCTCGCCCACGGCAGGAACGGCAAGAATGCCAGGCTCATAGCACCAGGTGAGGCCGGTGTCACTGAAGTAGAAATTGTCGGTAATAACAAGATTTGTCAGGTTGTAAAAGCCGCACATGTATAACTCGTCGTCATCTTTCACGTTTTGTGTCTCAATGAGCTTGGACTTAAGCATTTGGTTGATTTGATCTACGCTGCCGGCAACAAACAAGTCCTCACTTGAAATCTTTTTCATCGCAAGCAAGTCGAAGTTCACATAACGGTGTATTACCGATGTCACTTTATCATTTTTCTCCACAATAATCTCGCGGCAAAACGACAACACGTCATTATTGTTATAAACATTGGTGACTCTCACCCTAATCTCAAAATTATCAACATCGATGTTGTCGTAATCTTCTGCCACTTCGGCATTGTCCTGACTCACCTGGAGTGGGGTGTTTTGGAGAAGCAGCGTGTTAGCGTAATACTTTAATGCTTGCTTTATATCGGCCATGCTGTCAGGGCTCTGGAGTATCTTTGAGCAGTAGAGCTGTCTCAATCTCTCTGTGCTTTCCTGGTCTTTATAGCTCTCAGGATAAGAAATCACTACTGTGGTCTTGATCTTGCACATCTCACCATTGCTTTTCTTGAAGGCGTCTTCCACAGCAACAGAGTCGGCAGATAGCGTGGCTTCACTCTTGCCTTTGCAAGAGAACATGAAAAGTGGCAACACTATCAGCAGTGATATTAAAACTTGCGACGGTTTCTTTAGGTCCATAGTCAATGATATTCTACTTGTTTTCAGTGCGCTAAAGTATAAAAAAAATTGTTAATAACGAAATATTAACCACAATAATTATCTTTTTTGCACTAAAAAACACTACTTTTGCCTTGAAAATGATTTATATCCACCTTAAAAACATATAAAATGATGAGAAAGTTATCCAGGACTATAGCAATTATTGCTGTTGTGATGATGACGGCCTTTAGTGCCGCGGCACAGTCTTCACCAGTAGATAAAGTGGCCGAGCTCGACGATGTGTATGCACAATACCTGCCAGCATTCATGATAAAGGCATTGAGCAGCATGGGCGACAACAGCATCCTCAAGGCAACTCCCATTCCCACAGGATTGCTCAAGAAGGTGACAAGCATGCAACTGATCATGACAAGCAAGAAGAAAGCCGTCAAGAAGGCACAGAAGATTTTAAAAGACCTCGACAAGCCCAAGGATTACTCGGTGCTGTTCCGTTCAAGTTCTAACAAGGAAGAAAAGATTGCAATCTATGGTAGGCCAGCTGGTAGCGATAAGTTTAATGAGGCTGTACTTGTCATTAACGAGCACGACCGCCACCTCATTGTGCTGCAGCTACTGGGAGAGTTCAGCATGGAGGATGTGAACGAGATTGAGGAGGAACTGAGCGACGACAAGCCTCAACCCTCCAGCCAAGACGAAGACCTAATCATCATCGACGCCAGCAAGCCATAGAGGTCACTGCTCGCACACTTTTTGAACTCATTGGGGACGGTTCTCTTTTAGTTCATTGAACTCATTGGGGACGGTTCTCTTTTAGTTCATTTGAAACATGGGGGTCTGACCCCATTGTTTCATTCCGTAAAAAATGTGAAGTGATGCACATTCACTTATAATGGAATGTGCATCACTTATATTTATGTGAGGCCACTTTAAAAATTAAAGGACACGAATTAAACGAATTACATCAAATTATATTATTATTGATATAAGTATGTTTTGATTTGTTTTCTTTTTGCTGTTTTGTTTGATTTTTCCAAAAAAGCAACTTTATAAAGTGGACTCAGTAAACTTTAAAGTTATCATTTACTCCAGCCCACGCAGGCGCAGGAGGGCCTTGGCATCGGGGGCCTTGCCGCGGAACTTCTTGTAGAGTGTCATGGCGTCGTCGGTGTCGCCGGCCTCAAGGATGTAGTGGCGGTAGTCGTTGGCCACATTCACGTTCATGGGGCCTTCTTGCTGGAAGCGCTCCCATCCGTCGGCCTCAAGCACTTGCGACCACAGGTAGGTGTAGTAACCGCAAGCATACTGCTCATCGTTGAAGATGTGCTTGAAGTAAGGGCTACGATAGCGATACTCGATAATCTTGGGCATGTGCAGACGCTTAGCCACCGAGCGCTCGAAGGCCTTGACGTCGATGTCGTCGCACCAGTTGATCTTGTGCCACTCAATGTCGAGCAAGGCAGCTCCCACGAGCTCGGTGGTCATGAAGCCCTGGTTGAACTTCGACGACTCTATGAGCTTGTCAACATATCGCTGTGGCAGCACCTCGCCAGTCTTGTAATGCTTGGCATAATTCTTCAGCACCTCGGGCACGAGCATCCAGTGCTCGTTGATTTGCGAGGGCATCTCCACCAGGTCGCGATCAACGTTGGTGCCGGCCAGGCCGCGATAAGCCACCTGTGTCATCATGCCGTGAAGTGCGTGACCAAACTCATGGAACACGGTCTCCACTTGGTCGATAGAAAGCAGCGACGGCGTGTCCTTAGTGGGAGGATTAAAGCTACCCACGTTATAAACGATGGGGCGTTCCACCACACCGTTGTAGTTGTAGGCACTTTGCATCTCATTCATCCAGGCACCCTGGGCCTTAGTGGCACGAGGGAAATAGTCGGTCATGAACACCGCCAGGTGCTTGCCGTTGGCATCTTTCACGTCATAGACGGTGACCTCGGGGTTGTATTTTGGAGCGTCCTTCATCTCGGTGAAGGTGATGCCATAGAGCTTGTTAGCAACATAGAAGATGCCGTTCTTCACCACGCTATTGAGCTCAAAGTAGGGTCGCACCTCATCCTCGCTGAAGCTGTATCGCTCGGCTTTTACCTTGCCAGCATAGTAATAGTAGTCCCAAGGCTCAAGCTTGAAATTGGCGCCATGAGCGTCGGCATACTTCTGCATGTCGGCCACCTCTTGATCAACCTTCTTTATGGCCGGGCGCCAAATTTGCATGAGCAGGTCCTCGGCGTTCTCCACGGTCCTGGCCATCACTGGGTCGCAAGCATAGTCGGCATAAGTCTCAAAACCTAGCAGGCGTGCCTTGCGCTGGCGCAGCTTGAGGATTTTGTTGATGTTCTCGCTGTTGTCCCACTCATCGCCATGGCTGGCAGTGGTGGTGTAGAGCTTATACATGCGCTCGCGCAGGTCGCGGTTGTCGGCATCGTTGAGCACTGCCAAGCGTGTGCTTGATGTGGCGGTGAAGGCCCATCCCTGGTGGCCACGACTCTTGGCGAGCTCGGCAGCTCCGTCAATCACTTCTTGCGAGAGCCCCGCGAGCTGGCTCTTGTCGGTGACATAGATGATGCATTCACTCATGTCGTGCATGATGTTCTTGCCAAAAGCGAGCATGAGTTCCGACTCGCGCTTGTTGATTTCCATCAATTCCTCCTTCTGCTCGGCATTAAGCAAGGCACCCTTGCGCACAAACTTCTTGTAGTATTTCTCTACAAGTCGCTTCTGCACTGGGTCGAGGCCCATTTTGTCGGCATTGTCATGAACCGTCTTGATGCGTGAGAAGAGGGCGTCGTTCATGTAAATCTCATCGCCATGAGCAGTCATCAACGGGATGAACTTCTCGGCAATCTCCTGCATCTCGGGGGTGGCGTCGCTCTCGTTAAGAGCCACAAACACAGCGCACACCCTGTTATAAACCTCCCCGCTGTTGTCGAGGGCGAGAACGGTGTTCTCAAAGGTGGGAGCCATCTTCACTGCCGAAATTCTCACAATCTCCTGATTGTGCTGCTTGATGCCTTCTTCAAGAGCGGGCAGATAGTGCTCATACTTGATTTTCTCAAATGGCGGAATCTTATACTTGGTGGTATATTCCGTCAAGAAAGGGTTTCCATTTTCGTTAGCTTTCACTTTTTTAGGTGTTTTGCCTGCTGCCGGCAGTGCCATCACAGCGACGGCAAGTAATGATACAATGGTTTTTCTCATAAATCACGTAATTATTAATTGGTTAAAATGTTATTTCCACACAAAGGTCGCCACTTGAGGGTAGTGGTCGCTGTCGCCGGCCTTGTCGCGCTGCCAGGCTACCGCTTCTATGTCGCCACGATACATGATGTGGTCAATCTTGAAATACAGGCGATTGTCATGATAAGTGTGCTTGTAGCCGAAACCGCAATCAACAAAGGCATCGCTCATGTCGGAACCGCGCACTGTGCGGTAGCAATATGAAGCGGGAGTGTCGTTAAAGTCGCCACACACAATAACGTTTCTTGGACTCCGGTCAATGAAGTCTCTAACCATCTGCGCTTCATGAGCATGAAATTTAAAAGTGACACATAGCTTATTGTATAATGAGGTCTTTATCTTGCGGAACTCGTCCTCGCTATCGATGTTGTTTTTGGTGATTTGCATGTATAAATCTTTATCGCTGTTGTTAAGGCCAATGGAGTGGAGATGCATGTTGACAAGGCGAAGCTGACGACCATTGGGTAGTTCCAGGTCATAGCCGCGAGCATAGTACTGGTACTCAGGATTACCTCCCCTTGCTGCGCCCGGGCCTGTTTTTAATAAGGTGTCGTTAATGACAGTGTAAGGATACTTAGAGAGAATTACTAAATCATGACGGCCGTCACTGTGATAGGGATATTTCTTCTCTAATTCAGGAGTCATCATTTCCACATTTGACAGGCTCAGGTAATTGCGCTCTTGTGACCCTTCTTGAAGCAAAACGACGTCGGCATCCTGGTCAAGAATATAGCGCATTGATTTTGATGGTGTGTGGTTGCTGGGATCGTAGGGGCCAAAATTCATGACATTGAATGTCATCACTCGCAAACTGTTTTCGGGCGTGGCTTTGTGGGCCGACGATAGCATGTTGACGGGGAAGACCATCCGCACGCTACCCCAGCACACAAGCATTGCCGCGGCACTGATCAACGCATAGCGCCAGCGAAGCACCACGAGCCACGCTATCATTATTGCAAAGTTGACGATAAGCAAGAGTGGCAAAGCTAGGGTGAGGACCGATAAGAACGAGAATGAAGTGGGGTTGACATGTCCTCCCCATGCCGACGCCACTAGCAGCAGCGCCATCAGCACAGTGAGGCATAGCAAAACCACCTTCACGGTTAGTTTACCCATTTTCAAGCTTAGGTGCTCTAAGATTTTGCCACCATTGTTCATTGCTTTACTCTATTGTCTCTTGCGAGAAGCGTTAAAGAGAAATTCCCGCTCTTCGTCGGTCAATGCAGCATATCCCGATTGCTTGAGCTTGCCAAGTATCTCATCAAGCTTTTCTTCATCGACGACGCTAGTGCTGTTGTGTGGGCTGGAGTTCTCACTGGAGGCAGGCGAAGAAGTGGCGTCATTAGTGGATTTGTGATAGTTGAACGAGGGTCCACGCATCGAGTCTCGACGTGGCTGGCTGTTGGCTGGTCGGTTCTTGAATAACATCACCACAGAATCGATGCAGCGGTTTATCCACGACGTGATGTCGTGTCCACGCTTTATCGACAGTCCATACCACAGCCCCATGAGGGCTCCACCCAGGTGTGCTATGTGGCCACCCATGTTGTCGCTCTCTATGCCAATGATGTCAATAAAAACAGTGATGATGGCAATCCACTTCAAGGAGATGCTGCCGAAGAAAAGCAGTGACACTTGATAGTCGGGGCGATAAAGTGTCAAGCCCACAACTATTGCAAGTACCGATGCCGATGCGCCTAGCATCAACGACTGTTGACTTGACAGGTGAGGTATCAAGTTGTAGCAAGCTAGATATAGAGCGGCGCCACCCAGGCCGCCAAGCAGATACAGTCCCCCCAGTTGCCGAGGAGTGAAAAGCTCCAGGAATATGCGCCCCAGCCAGTATAGCCACAACATGTTAAACAAGATGTGCATCACATCATAGTGCGAGAACATGTAAGTTATCAGCGTCCATGGTTGTCGCAAGAAGTAATGAAAACTTGACGGCAACTCAACCCACTGCACTAAGTTGGCACTCGACCCGGTAGCAAGAAAAGATACAAACCCTACCACTCTCAACACCACAAACACCGCGATGTTGATATATATCAAGCGCATGAGCAGCGAACCGCTCTTGTAACGCGTTTTTACGTCGTCAACTATTGACATAGAAATTATTGAATTGTCCTTTCTTCTTCCAGTAATACAACAATATGAAGCCAAACAACATTCCGCCCAGGTGAGCGAAGTGTGCTACATTGCCCATCACGCCACTCACGCCAAAGAACAGCTCAATTAGTGCGTAACCGAGTACCGCCCATTTGGCTTTCACAGGAACAGGAATGAACATTATATATAACGGTATGTTTGGGAACAGCATCGCAAATCCCAGCAGGATGCCAAACACTGCTCCCGAGGCGCCCACGGTGACCAGCATGTTGAGATACTCTTGGCGCGGCATAGTTCTAATCGTCTGGCCATATTCGTCAACCAACCTCACAAAATCCTCTGTGATGTTTCCATCGGTCAGGTGCCACACCAGCTCTTGAACCACGCCGGCACCAATGCCACACACCACATAGAACAAGATGAAACGTTTCATACCCATCACCTTCTCGAGCAATGCGCCAAACATATATAGCGCAAACATGTTGAAGAAGATGTGCATGAAGCCATTGCTAAAACTGCTGCTGTCGTGCATGAACATGTAGGTCACAAACTGGTAGAGATGAAATTCACGGGCTTTCCAAAAGTGAAGACCCAAATAATCGGTCAAGTCAACCACTTCACGTGAGCCTAGCAGCATGGTGGCAACCCACATGATAGCGTTTATAATGATTAGGTGTTTCGTTACAGGTGGAATGGACGGAGCATTCCAGCGAATATTTGCGCTCATAATTTTGTATTTTCAGTTTTTTGTTTCAAGTGCCGACAAGGCACCCCTTGTGCGATGCAAAATTAAATCAAAAACACGAAAAAACACCATTTTGGGCCCCTAAAATGACCTTTTTTAATAAAAAATATAAAAAATCTACCATTTTTTTTTGTTGAATGTTTTTGTTTTTCTATATTTGCCCCTGTTAAAAGCATTCAAAACTATTTTGTTAACAATTTTAATCTACAATTATTATGAACAAAACAGATTTAGTAAACGCTATTGCTGAAAAAGCTGAATTAACTAAAGTTCAAGCTAAGGCTGCCCTCGAGGCTGCTCTGTGCGCTGTTGGTGGCGCCCTTGCTAAGGGCGACAAGGTTGCCTTGATCGGTTTCGGTACTTTTGCTGTAATTGAGAAAGGTGAGCGCTCGGGCGTAAATCCTGCCACAAAGGAGAAAATCACTATCCCCGCAAGAAAGGTGATTAAATTCAAAGCTGGTGCTGAACTCGCTGCTAAGGTTAAATAAGCTTTTAAAGCAAGAATTTAACGAAATAGAGGTTTCACATCTTTGCCGATGCGGAGCCTTTATTTTTTGTGGCTCTTTGTCACTGCCCTGGGCCTTAACTCCACGCAACACTACATTGGCCAAGTGGCACAATAGCAATAGGGGGGGATTCAATGGTTTGCATAAATAATACATTATTAAAAATAATAAATATTATATATTTATCAAAGATTTTCACTACCTTTGCACTTGCTAAAGCACAAGCCTGGCGCAAGGATGATTGAATCTATTGTTGGTCAGCGATTTATGAAAATATACCAAACATATTCTATTTATATTTAAATTCAGATTTTTTAAAATGAAGACAATCTACACTTTCGGTAACGGTAAAGCAGAAGGTAGTGCCGACATGAGAGACCTCCTCGGAGGCAAGGGTGCTAACCTCGCCGAGATGAACCTCATTGGGGTTCCTGTTCCTCCTGGTTTCACTATCACCACTGAAATGTGCCGCCTTTACAACGAGAAGGGCCGCGACGAAGTTATCAAACTCATCAAGAGCGATGTTGAGAAGTCAATAGCTCACATTGAGAGCCTCACCGGCAACAAGTTTAATGACCCTTCCAATCCACAGCTCGTGTCGGTGCGCTCTGGTGCTCCAGTTTCGATGCCAGGCATGATGGACACCGTGCTCAACTTGGGTATCAACGACGAGGTGGCTGCTACACTGGCCGAGAAGAGTGGAAATCCGCGTTTCGCTTGGGACAGCTATCGCCGTTTCGTGCAGATGTATGGCGACGTGGTGCTTGGCATGAAGCCCGAGAACAAGACCGACATCGACCCCTTTGAGGAAATTATCGAGAAAGTGAAAGCCGAGAAAGGTGTGAAATTTGACACTGAGCTCGATGTTGACGACCTCAAGACTCTGGTTAAGCTCTTTAAGGAGGCCGTTAAGAATAATACTGGCAAGGACTTCCCAACTAGTGCTTGGGATCAGCTCTGGGGCGCTATCTGCGCCGTGTTCGACAGCTGGAACAACGAGCGTGCCATCCTCTACCGCCAGATGAACCGCATCCCCGAGGAGTATGGCACCGCCGTTAATGTGCAAGCTATGGTTTATGGCAACATGGGCAACAATTCGGCAACTGGTGTGTGCTTCTCGCGCGACGCCGCTACTGGTGAGAACCTCTTCAACGGCGAGTACCTGATCAACGCTCAGGGCGAGGACGTGGTGGCTGGAGTTCGCACTCCACAGCAAATCATGACCGAGGGCTCTCGTCGCTGGGCCGAGTTGCAAGGCATCAGCGAGGAGGAGCGCGCCAGCAAGTATCCCTCACTTGAGGAGTCAATGCCTGAGTGTGCCAAGGAGCTGTTAGAGATTCAGCACCGCCTCGAGGAGCATTATCGCGACATGCAAGATATGGAGTTCACCATCCAGGACGGCAAGCTGTGGCTGCTGCAAACACGCAACGGCAAGCGCACCGGTGCTGCAATGGTGAAGATTGCCATGGACTTGCTGCGTGAAGGCAAGATCGACGAGAAAACCGTCATCAAGCGCATGGAACCCGAGAAGCTCGACGAGCTGCTGCACCCAGTGTTCGACGCTTCGGCAGTGAAGACTGCCAAGGTTGTTGCCAAGGGTCTGCCCGCTAGCCCTGGTGCCGCTACAGGTCACATCGTGTTCTTTGCCGATGACGCCGAGGCATGGGCACAACGCAACAAGAAAGTCATCTTGGTTCGCCTAGAGACCTCTCCCGAGGACTTGCGCGGCATGAGCGTGGCTCAGGGCATCTTGACCGCTCGTGGTGGCATGACTAGCCATGCAGCCGTTGTGGCTCGTGGCATGGGTCGCTGTTGCGTTTCGGGCGCTGGCGAGATCTTGGTTGACTATAAGGCTAAGACTGTGGAGATGGGTGGCAAGGTCTATCATGAGGGCGACTGGATTTCGCTCAACGGTAGCACTGGCGAGGTCTATGAAGGACTCGTTTCTACTGTTGATGCCGACATGAGCGGCGACTTCGCTGCTATCATGAACCTGGCCGAGAAATATAGCGAGATGTACGTGCGCACCAATGCCGACTCACCACGCGACGCTAAGGTGGCTCGCAAGTTTGGTGCAAAAGGTATAGGCTTGTGCCGCACCGAGCACATGTTCTTTGAGGGCGACCGCATTAAGGCAATGCGCGAGATGATTATCGCTAGCGACGAGGAGAGCCGCCGTGTCGCTCTCGACAAGCTGCTGCCATTGCAGCGTGGCGACTTCGAGGGCATCTTCGAGGCTATGGACGGCTTTGGCGTGACCATCCGTCTGCTTGATCCCCCTCTGCACGAGTTTGTGCCCCACCAGCTTGCTACCCAGAAGGAGCTTGCCGAAGAACTTGGCATCACTCTCGAAGAGGTGAAGAATGTGTGTGCTAACCTAGAGGAGTTCAACCCGATGCTTGGCCACCGCGGTTGCCGCTTGGGTTGCACCTATCCTGAGATTACCGAGATGCAAGCTCGTGCCATCATTGAGGCTGCTCTCAACGTGAAAGCACGCGGCATCGATGTGCATCCCGAGATAATGGTTCCTCTGGTGGGCGTTCTCCCAGAGATTGAGATGCAGGCTCGCATCATCAATGAGACAGCTCAAAAGGTATTTGCCGAGCGTGGCGAGACTGTTGCCTACAAGGTGGGTACCATGATTGAGATTCCTCGTGCAGCTCTTGTGGCTGACCAGATTGCTAAGGTTGCCGACTTCTTCTCGTTTGGTACCAACGACCTTACTCAGATGACCTTCGGCTATTCGCGCGACGATGCGCCCAAGTTCCTTGGCAAGTACAAGGAGCTCGGCATCCTCAAGGTTGACCCGTTTGCCGTTCTCGATCAAGAAGGCGTTGGCCAACTCGTGGAGATGGGCACCAAGAAAGGCCGTACAACAAAGCCCGAGCTCAAAGTGGGAATCTGCGGAGAGCATGGCGGTGAGCCTTCGAGTGTGAAGTTCTGCGCACGCCTTGGCATGGACTACGTTTCTTGCAGTCCTTACCGTGTGCCCATCGCACGCCTTGCCGCCGCCCAGGCAGCAGTAGAGGAATAAATATCACTCTTACATAATAAAAGGGACCTGTCCGTTTGGGCAGGTCCTTTTTTATGTTTTATCTCCAGACGATTTTGGTGGTAAAACGTCGCAAAATGTGCATCATTATGTTTCTTTAGCGCTTTAATTCATAGACATAAAATATGCAATTTTTATAATATAAATACGATGGGGATTTTAATGCAAATATGCATATAATATATTAATAATCAATAAATTACTATTCCGAAAACTCTAACAAAAGTTAACAAAAAAGTTTGGCCCAAGTATTAAATATGTTGTATCTTTGTGCCGTGATTAGTCGACGAATCATCATGTTTAACATTAAAAAGAATTGCGATATGATAATAACAGAAAAAGAAAAAAGTAAGGTCGTCTTGTCAAGCCTG
>ONJX01000025.1 GCA_900318255.1 uncultured Prevotellaceae bacterium
AAATTAAACCGCCGTATGCCGAACGGCACGTACGGTGGTGTGAGAGGAAAGGAAACGAAAGTAGGTCAGAAAACTTTCGTTTCCCGACCTACTCGATTGATATTTAGACCTAACCACTAAATCTCACTAATTTCCTCAAAAAACTGTACGTGGATTTGGTGAAAATACGTGTTAATTAGTGGTTTTGGGGGTAATATCGAGTCAATGATTGTTGCACAAATATGTTTTATGAAAATGGGTTATTCCAGGTTGACGACAGTGATGCCGGCGCCGCCTAGCTGCACATGCTCGTCGTGGTAGTTGCGCACGCCCGGCACGGTGTTGAGATATTGCCTAATGGCTTCGCGCAGAGCCCCAGTGCCGGTGCCGTGCAGGATGCGCAGCGTCTTGTAAGAGAACTGGATGGCGTCGTCGAGGAAATAGGTGACAGCTTGGATGGCCTCGTCGGCCCGCATGCCTCGCACGTCGATGTCGGGCTTAAACTGGAGCTGGCGTGCTCTGATGTCGTCGGCAGTAGATTTTGTGATCGATGGCTTCTCATGCACTTGGCTCTTGCGCAGTGTTCTTTCAAGTCGTGATGTCTGCACACGTGTCTTGAGGCTGCCGAACGTGACCACGGCATATTTCTCGTCAATGCTGATGACAGTGCCCACAGTGGAGGTTCCGCTGCCCTTGAGCAGCACGTTGTCGCCGGGCATGAGTGGGCGCTCGGTGTCATCTTTCTTGATGATGTGTTTCTTTTTAGCTTTATCGTTCTTGGTTGGAGAAGTGCCAATGGCGCGCAAAGGCTTTATTTCCTTGATGGTGTGCTGCTCGTCATCCTCCTGGGCAAGACGTCGCTTGAAGTCCTCGAGCTGATTGCGCATGAGCCGCGTCTTTTCCTTTTCGGCTTCGGCCTCCTTGATGCCCTTGATTGTGAGCTCCACTTGCGCGTTGCTCCGGGCTATGATGTCGAGAGCCTCGCCTCTTGCTTCTTTCAGGATGGCTTTGTACTCCTGGTTGAGTTTCTCGAGTCGCTCGTTATATTGCTCGGCTATGGCGTTGAGCTTCTTCTCCTTCTGATGGATGTCGTAGCGCTTGTTCTCCCAGTACTTGCGGTCGCGCACTATGTCGAGCAGGTATTTATCCATGTTGATATAGTCGCTTCCCACTATCTCGCTGGCCTTGTCGATTACCTCCCTAGGTATTCCGGTCTTGCGGGCAATCTCTATGGCAAAAGAGCTGCCAGGGTAGCCTATAGAGAGCTGGAAAAGAGGTTTCATCTGCTGGCGGTCGTAGAGCATGGCGCCATTGACGATGCCCTGTGTCTCGTCGGCAAAATGCTTGAGGTTCTGGTAGTGGGTGGTTATCACGCCCATGATGCGGTTTTTGTTGAGCTGGTCGAGGATGGCTTGCGCAATGGCGCCACCTATCTGTGGCTCGGTGCCGCTGCCAAACTCGTCGATAAGCACCAGCGAGCGCTTGTCGCCGCGCACAAGAAACGTCTTCATGTTTTGAAGATGGCTGCTATAGGTGCTCAAGTCGTCCTCGATGCTCTGCTGGTCGCCAATGTCGATGAAGATGCTGCTGAACATGCCCATGTGTGAGTTGTAATACACGGTGGGCAGCACTCCGCATTGCATCATGTATTGCACCACTCCAACGGTCTTGAGACACACCGACTTGCCTCCGGCATTAGGTCCTGAGATGAGCAAGATGCGCTGCTCGCGGTTGAGCTCTATGTTGAGCGGCACTACTTCCTTGCCTTGCTCACGCAGCGACAGCAGCAGGGACGGGTGTACGGCATGATAGAGCTCGATGTGCGGCTCTTTTTCAACGTGAGGCAGTTGGGCATCAACATCGTGTGCAAACACGGCTTTTGCCCTAATGAAGTCAAATATTCCGAGCACTCGATAAGTGTCGATCAACTCATTGGCATGGGGTCTAATCATGTCGGTCACCTCGGTGAGGATGCGCACTATCTCTCGCTTAACCTCGCCCTCGGCCTCACGGATGCGGTTGTTGGCCTCTACCACTTCTTCGGGTTCGATAAAGACGGTGCGTCCGCTGGCACTCTCGTCGTGCACGATGCCTCGCAGCTTGCGCTTGTGCATTGGCGAAACTGGTATTACTAGACGTCCGTCGCGCATGCTGGGAGTGGTGTCTTTGTCAAGGTATCCGGCTTCGCGACCAGCGTTGATGACCTTGCGCAGCAAGCCGTTGATGCTTGCGGTGGCACTGGCTATGGCACGCCGCAGCTCTTGCAGCAATGGCGAGGCGTTGTCCTTGATGTTTCCGTTTTTGTCGAGGATGCGTGAGATTTCCATCACAATGAATGGGAACGCTTGCATTGTCTTTGCTAGATGTGCCAGGTTGGGGTAGGGGTGAGAGCCATCATCGCCGGAGCGGTCGAAGAATCGCCCTATCTCGCCCACAGTGGTTAGTGAGCGTTGCAGGTTGAAAAGATTCTCGGCGCTCAGGTGGCTACCCGGTGCAGCGATAGTTTTGAGCGGGCTGCGCAAGTCAAAGAAGTGGTTGAGCGGGAATTCCCGCTTCGATTGCAGAATAGCGAGAAATTCATTGGTCTGGTTGAGCCACAGAGTCACTTCTTGCAGATTGGAGGAGAATCGCATTTGCTCACAGCAGTCTTTCCCCATAGTGCTTATGCACCTGGAGTTTATCTCTTTGCGAATTGTTGTGAACCCAATTTTTGCCTCAAAGTTGCTCGGGTAGATCATTATAAGTGTAAAGAGTTAAGTGTTAAATGTTAAGTAGGGACAAGGCGTGCCTAAGTGTAAAGAGTTAAGTGTTAAATGTTAAGTAGGGACAAGGCGTGCCTAAGTGTAAAGAGTTAAGTGTTAAATGCTAAGTAGGGACAAGGCGTGCCTAAGTGTAAAGAGTTAAGTGTTAAATGTTAAGTAGGGACAAGGCGTGCCTAGTCCGTTTTGTGGAGACGAGGCGTGCCTTGTCCGCTTGTCATCTTGTCCTTTCGTCTCTTGTTCTCTTATTAGAACGCTGTGACGATGCCCATGAAGTCGGCTGCTTTCAATGAAGCTCCACCTATGAGGCCGCCGTCGATGTCGGGTTTAGCGAAAAGCTCGGGGGCGTTGCTAGGCTTGCAGCTGCCGCCATAAAGGATGGTGGTGTCGTCGGCAAGTTGCTTTCCATATTTGTCGGCAATAAGTCCACGAATGAAGGCGTGTACCTCCTCGGCTTGGTCGCTGGTAGCGGTTTTGCCAGTGCCAATGGCCCAGATGGGCTCGTAAGCGATGGTGATGCTTGCCCATTGGTCGGCAGTGAGGTGGAACAGCGACTCGCTGATCTCGGCTTTGATCACGTCCTCCACCTTGCCAGCCTCTCTTTCCTCGAGGCTCTCGCCGCAGCAGAATATCACTTTCAGTCCAGCCTCCAGAGCCAGGTCAACCTTAGTCTTGAGCATTTCGTTGCTCTCGTTGTAGTAGCCACGCCGCTCGCTGTGACCAAGTATCACATAGTTGGCGCCAGTAGAAGCCACCATTGGTGCCGACACTTCGCCGGTATAGGCTCCGCTGTTGTGGTCGGCGCAATTCTCGGCAGCCAGTCCCACCTTGTTGATGTCGATAACCTGTGCTACTGCTGTCAGGTGCGTGAAAGGCACGCCAATCACCACGTCACACTTGAGGTCGCTGGCAGCTGCCACAGCCTCGTTAACTGCTTTAGCAAGTTCTACACCTTCGGGCACTGTGGTGTTCATTTTCCAGTTGCCCGCAACAATGTTTTTTCTCATTTTTTTTTAAAAGTTAGGAGTTATTATAAACGTTACACTTGATTGTCAAGAATTGATAGAAACTGTTTAATCTTCACTTTTCGGCCTGTGTCCTTCTCACCTTTTTTATGATGAAGCTTATTACCGGGTAGATGCGATTGATGAGCAACAGGGCAATCATCAGCATCAAGTATGGCGACAGCAGGGCCCATAATGTCTTCTGTGGTGAGAAGTCGTCGCTTAACTGCGCCATGGGCATGTCCTCTTTTAATAGCCTGTCGGTCTTCAGGGAGCTGAGGGTGCGTTTCCACATTATTATCCCGTGCTCCACATAGACTACTGCCGGGTTGCCTCGGGCTAGCATCTTTATCTCGCTGTCATCGCCACTGTAGATGGCATATTCTGGCGAGGTGAGGTCTCTCCATTGCTCCACTTCTTGATAAAGTGCAGGTGTGATTACGCACAACTGTGCACCCTTCTCGCCACAGGCCTTGGCCAGGTCGTTGAGAGAGAACGCCCAGGCTTTGTTCACTCGCTGCAAGTCGGGCATGAGCACTAGCATCTGATTGCTGGTGGTGTCGATTACCTCTTCGGTGACGTCGGTGCCTTCGTCATAGATGCTGAATGTTGCCATCTCGGCCTTTTGTGCAGGCGTCAAGTCGGGGGTTAACTTTTTGCGTTCCACAAACTGCCAGCCGTCTTCCTCGTCGGGGATGCTGTCAACGCTAAACTCCTTTTTCACGCCGTCTTTTTCATAGACAAACGCAAAATCGTCTTCTCCTGCGGGTGAGAGCGCTGAGGCGATTTTCGTGCCCACTTTGAAGGGCCTGAAGTCGAGCAGAGGCTGCGTGCTGTAGCTCATATAGGCAATAGAGAGGCCCAAGATAAATGTGAGCAGCATCACAACCCACTGTATGGCTGGGCCATATAGTGATGGCACCGACTTGTTGTGGAAGAGCAGATATAGGATGGCGGCGGCCAGGGCCACGTTTTTCCAGAACGTCTGCCAGTTAGTTAGCTTCACCGCGTCGCCAAAGCATCCGCAGTCGGGCACGGCATTGGTCCTGGCAAGGAACCAGGTGAGGGGCAGCATCACCCCCATGAACGCCATTGCCGCCAATAGCGAGCCATAACGCAGGCATCCAGTGAGAATCATCACTCCCAGCACCAGTTCCAGGACTGGGAGAGCAAAGGCGAGCACCACCTCACTGCCTGCAAGTGCATTAAGTTCCAAAGCGGCGATGTAGTCGTGAAATTTATACACGCTGCCCATGGGGTCAACACACTTCACAAATCCCGAGAAGATGAATGTTCCTCCCACAAGCAGCCTTAGCAAGATGATTACAACCTTGTTGATGGGATTGTCAGATATGCGTTCGTTAAGTCGTGAAAATCCTTCAAGCATGAGGGTTATTTAAGTGTTAAGTGTTTAGTGGAACGAATGAAGTAGGAAGTAAGAAGTATGAAGCGCTACGGCTACCACTGCCTTGTCAGCTTGTCCCTTGTCAGTTAGCCAGCTAGTCAGCTTGTTTGCTCATTGTGCTTGATGAGTGCAAACACGGCATAGTTGATGATGTCTTGCAGGTTAGCGTCGATGCCCTCGCTCACTAGAGTCTTGCCGCCATGGTTCTCTATCTGCTTGATGCGTTGCAGCTTGGAGAGTATCATGTCGGTGTAGCTTTCCATGCGCATCATGCGCCAAGCCTCGCCATAGTCGGTGTTCTTGGCTATCATCAAGTTCTTGGTTTGGGCAGTGATGCGGTCATAGAGCAGTGTCGCTTGCTCCTGTGTCATATCTACCTCCTCGCCGTAGCCTCTCTCGAGCTGGATAAGCTCCATGATGCCATAGTTGATAATGCCCACGTACTCGGGCCAGATGTCTTCGCCCACTCTCGACTCTCCGTTAATCTCGATAGTGCGAATGCGCCTGGCCTTGATAAGAATTTGGTCGGTGAGAGTTTGGGGCCTGAGAATGCGCCAGTTTGGGCCGTAGTCCCCCATCTTGGAGACGAACATCTGGCGGCATTGTGCCATCACTTCGTCATATTGTTTGTTAGTATCGGGCATAACAGTTTCGATTTAGTTTGTGCAAAGATACAGCTATTTTTTTAAAAAGTGACTGCCGCAGGCAGTTTTTTTATATGGAT
This sequence comes from uncultured Prevotellaceae bacterium, assembly GCA_900318255.1. GTDB lineage: Bacteria > Bacteroidota > Bacteroidia > Bacteroidales > Muribaculaceae > Sodaliphilus. The sequence goes on from ONJX01000025.1 coordinate 5,872, forward strand.
CGGAGCAACATCAAGCACCAGCTCACTGTTTCAGGGGACATAATGCGTCGGGCACTGCTGTATAACTCCCTCGTGCCAGTTATCGTTTAGGTTCAGTTGTTGTGGCTGATTGGTTTTTATTTGTCATTGAGTGTTTTAGCAAATTGTGATGGCGTGATGTGGAAGTGCTTTTTAAACATCCTTGAGAAGTGCTGCGGATACTCAAACCCCAGGTTGAAAGCTGCTTGGGCGATGCTGTTCCCGCTCATTAATAGATCCTTGGCCCTTTTCATGACAAATCGCCTGATTGCGGTGGTGGCATTGTCGCCAGTGATTTGCCTCATCAGGTCGCTGAAGTAGTTGGGCGAGAGGCACAGTTCCTGTGCGCAATATTTCACGGAGGGGAGGCCGCGGGTCAGGTGCAGGTTGTCGTCGTAGTAGTGATGCATCAGCTTCTCAAACCTGGCGAGGATGTCATTACCATTGCTTGACTGGGTGGACAGCTGCTCGCTGTAGAATCTCGCCACATGTTCGAGAAACAGCTCCACATAAGTTGCGATGATGCGGTTAGAGTGCCGGTCGTGGTCGCCCTAGTAACCGATAATTGTTTTATTGCTCTAGCTCCTTAGCTACTTCTAAAAGCAATATTTCTTCATTCCTGATTGGAGCTGAAACGACAAGAGTTGCGACATCGCTGTGATGCCGCAACTCTTGTTATGGTGATTGAGTGCAATAATCAATCGATATTACTCTTCGGGCTCAACACCCCACTGCTGGCGTGCCAGGCGGCGGTAGTTGTTGTAGCGCCATTGAGCGTTCTCCTTGGCGGCGGCAAAGAGCTGCTCGGCCTCCTCGGGGTACTGCTTCATTACCGATGCATAGCGCACCTCGCCCTTGAGGAAGTTCTCGAAGTTATCCCAGTTGGGTTCCTTGCTGTCGAGAGTGAATGGGTTCTTGCCCTCTTTCTCAAGCTCGGGGTTGTAGCGCCACAGGTGCCAGTATCCACATTCAACGGCCTTGGCCTCCTCGGCTTGCGACTTACCCATGCCCACCTTGAGGCCATGGTTGATACATGGTGCGTAGGCGATGATGATAGATGGTCCGTCGTAGGCCTCGGCCTCGCGGAATGCCTTGAGACACTGTGCGTCGCTGGCGCCCATAGCCACCTGAGCCACATATACGTAGCCATAGGTCGATGCAATGAGACCCAAGTCTTTCTTGCGGATGCGCTTGCCAGCAGCGGCAAACTTAGCGATGGCACCCAGTGGAGTAGCCTTCGAAGCCTGGCCACCAGTGTTAGAATATACCTCGGTGTCGATAACGAGGATGTTGACGTTCTTGCCACTGGCAATTACATGGTCGAGACCACCGAAGCCAATGTCGTAGCTTGCACCATCGCCACCGATGATCCATTGCGAGCGCTTAACGAGATATTGACCCAGGCTCTTGACCTTCTTGTCGCACTCGTTGTCGCTGTTCTCGATAGCGGCCATAATCTTGTCGCTGAGCTCGCGGCTGCGGTCACCATCGTTCTTGTTGTCGAGCCACTCTTGGTAAAGAGCTTTGACATCGGCACTCACGCTCTCGCAAGCGATGGCGTCCTGCACAAAACCAGTGACGCGGTCGCGCATCTTCTCGTCGGCGATAGTCATGCCGAGACCAAACTCGCAGAAGTCCTCAAAGAGTGAGTTGGCCCAAGCAGGACCATGACCCTTCTCGTTAGTGGTGTAAGGAGTGGAAGGAACCGAAGCCGAGTAAATCGAGCTACAGCCAGTGGCGTTAGCAACCATCTCGCGGTCGCCAAAGAGTTGAGAGATGAGCTTCACGTAAGGTGTCTCACCGCAACCAGAGCAAGCACCGCTGAACTCAAAGAGTGGAGTGGCGAACTGTGAGTTCTTAACATTGCTCTTGATGTCAACGAGCTCTTGCTTGGTCTTGACGCTGGCAACGCAGTAGTCCCAGAGCTTCTGGTTCTCAACTTGCTCCTCAAGCGCAACCATAGTGAGAGCCTTCTCACCCTTCTTGCCAGGACAAACGTCGGCGCAGTTGCCGCAACCCAAGCAGTCCATCACGTCAACAGCCTGAACGAACTTCAAGCCAGCGAGAGTCTTGCCCATTGCTGGGAGCTTGTCGGCCTCGGCAAATGGAGAAGCGGCAGCCTCCTCCTCGTTCATGAGGAATGGACGGATAGCAGCGTGAGGACAAACGAGAGCACACTTGTTACATTGGATACAGTTAGCAGCGTTCCAAACGGGAACGAATGTTGCCACACCACGTTTCTCATAAGCGGCAGTGCCGGCGTCCCAAGTGCCATCCTCGCGACCACGGAATGCCGAAACAGGCAGAAGGTCACCATTCTGAGCGTTGATGGGACGAACTACCTCGTTGATGAAAGCGGGAGCCTTGTCGTCGAAGTCGTTTTCTACAGCGAGGTTGCTCCACTCTGGGTCAACAGCGAGTTGCTTATACTCGCTGCCACGGTCAACAGCCTGATAGTTCTTGTTCACTACATCTTCGCCCTTGCGGCCATAAGACTTCACGATGAACTTCTTCATCTGCTCAACGGCGAGCTCAACAGGAATAACGCCGGTGATGCGGAAGAATGCACTCTGGAGGATAGTGTTGGTGCGGTTGCCCAAGCCTATCTCCTGTGCAATCTTGGTGGCGTTGATATAGTAAACGGTGATATTGTTGTCGGCAAAATATTTCTTTACCTTGTTGGGCAGATTCTTGGCAAGCTCATCGCCCTCCCACACGGTGTTGAGCAGGAAGGTGCCGTTCTTCTGGAGGCCACGGGTCACATCATACATGTGCAGATAGGCCTGAACGTGGCAAGCAACAAAGTTAGGAGTTGTTACGAGATAGGTTGAACGGATGGGCTGGTCGCCAAAGCGCAGGTGCGAGCAGGTGAAGCCGCCCGACTTCTTGGAGTCGTAAGAGAAATAAGCCTGGCAATGCTTGTCGGTGTTGTCACCGATGATCTTAACCGAGTTCTTGTTGGCACCTACAGTACCATCAGCACCTAAGCCGTAGAACTTAGCCTGGAAGAGACCTTCACCACCAAGGGCGATTTCCTCTTTCTGAGGCAGCGATGCAAATGTCACATCATCCTCGATGCCAATAGTGAACTGGTTCTTGGGCATTGGCAATGAAAGGTTCTCATAAACTGCGAGAATCTGAGCAGGAGTAGTGTCTTTAGAGCCAAGACCATAACGACCGCCAACGATCAATGGGGCATTCTCGGCACCATAGAAGCAGTCCTTAACGTCGAGATACAGAGGCTCGCCCACAGCGCCAGGCTCCTTAGTGCGGTCGAGCACAGCGATGCGCTTAGCGGTGCTAGGCACGGCAGCGAGGAAGTGCTTGGCCGAGAATGGACGGTAGAGGTGAACAGCCACGAGACCCACCTTCTCGCCTTGCTCGGTGAGGTGGTCGATAGTCTCACGGATAGCCTCGGTAACCGAGCCCATAGCGATGATCACGCGGTCGGCATCCTTAGCACCATAGTAGTCAAAAAGGCCATATTTGCGTCCAGTGAGGTCGCTAATCTTGTTCATGTAGTCCTCTACGATGGCAGGAACGGCAGTGTAGTAGTCGTTGCACGACTCACGATGCTGGAAGAACACGTCGGGGTTCTCGGCAGTACCGCGAGTGACGGGCTTGTCGGGGTTCATAGCACGACGGCGGAAGCCGTTGAGTGCATCCATGTCAACGAGTGGCTTAAGATCCTCTTGGTCAAGAGCCTCAACCTTCTGAATCTCGTGGCTGGTGCGGAAACCGTCGAAGAAGTTAACGAAAGGCACACGTCCCTTGATGGCGCTCAAGTGAGCAACAGCAGCAAGGTCCATAACCTCTTGAACAGACCCTTCGCAAAGCATGGCGAAACCGGTTTGGCGAGTTGCCATCACATCCTGATGGTCACCAAAGATACACAGGGTGTGAGAAGCGAGTGTGCGAGCCGAAACATGGAAAACGCCAGGAAGCAACTCACCGGCAATCTTATACATGTTAGGAATCATCAGCAGCAAGCCCTGCGAAGCAGTGTAGGTGGTGGTCAGGGCACCAGCCTGGAGCGAACCGTGCACGGCACCTGCGGCACCTGCCTCACTTTGCATTTCTTGCACGAGAACTGTCTCGCCAAAGATGTTCTTGCGACCGGCAGCTGCCCATTCGTCAACGTGCTCTGCCATAGTAGATGACGGAGTGATGGGGTAGATGGCAGCAACCTCGGTAAACATGTAACTGATGTGAGCTGCGGCCTGGTTACCATCACAGGTCATGAATTTCTTTTCTTTAGCCATAATTTTTTTCTAAAAGTACTTTAAGAATTTATGATTTGTGAAAAATGTGAATTAGTTTTCTTGCAATAGTTTTTTCTTTTCCTAAAAACGGTGCAAAGGTACACATAAAGTGGCACAATACAAAGGAAATAGGCTAAAAATTATCAATGTGAGTTATTCACAAGCAGATATCAAAATTGCGGTTGATTTACCCCACAAAGGTAAACCAACCGCCTTCCCCCTCAAAAGACATGGGATTTTATCAATTATATACCCAAATAATATTTCGCCAAAAACTTCATCATAATGTGTTATCCACAAAAAACAACTATGAATATAACTAATGCTATTATTGCAATTAGTGATAAAACAATGGACAATATACGATTCTTTCGATTTTTAGCACTAAATGAGATGCTCAACATCAATATGATAATATGCAACATATAAGCAATTATCAAGTAGAATAACCATACCAGACTGGTGCCACCCTCGCCTTTATAGAGTAAACCATACCATAGCACTCCAGAATAGCAGACAAACACAATAGAATGAATAACCGCTGTACGGATGCCGCGCATCTTTCCTACAACAGCTATCAGTATTACACATACTGCAGCAAGAATCAACAACATATATATATCGCTTATAAAAATAAAGATTTAGACTCTTTCTAAAGAACGGGGTTATTCAACACATATTGCATCTTGAAAGTTGAGTCATTGAGCAGTTCATAATATATCTCATCGGCACGACTTTCGTTTTTAAAATCAATATCATCAAGTGATTTAGGCAAATGACCTTTAGCTGCTTTATATTCTTCTATTAACTCAATGACATCACTGCAGCGCTCTTCAATCTTCTTATCTCTGCAAGAGTATAGAACTAAGGCTGCGCTCAATATCGTGCAAACAAAAGTCAATACAAGCAATATGTGGTTCTTTTTCCTCATTTGGAATCTGATTTTTGAGTCCATGGCAATTTTTCCGCTTTATCAAACTCATTCCATAATGAGTCAATTTCATACATCTCAGGAAGAGTGATTTTCCGTTTTGACAAATAATTATTGCATTCTTTTTCTGTCAAAAAAGTTGACAACTCATTTTTGTCAGCATTTATAATATACCAAGCACAATCTACTTCTTGACCATTAACAAGTGTTGTACTATCGCAATAAATGAAGATATATGGTTTTGACACACCTATCTTCGAGATGTTTCCTGCTGAGTTATTGCCAGATGGGTTTATTAAATCATTATCAAGAAGCCACTCATCGCCAGTAACATTAGTAGCCTCATAAGGCTCAATTAATGGCAACCTAGCATAATCCCATCCACTACTTCTTGTGTAAAAGTCGCCTTCTTTTTCCACCCAAGGAATCTTTTCTACTGTTTTCTCTATTGCTTTTTCAGCTTTATTTTTGGCATACTTCTTTACCCTTGAGCAACCAACGGCGCAAACCATCAGCAGCAATATAACCCATATTTGATATTTTCTTGCCATAATTCAATTACCAATATTCCACTTCATATAATGCTTCCTGAATTTGCAAATCATCATTTATGCTATACACCCATTCAGGTCCTCCATCTGTTGCCATTATAGGTTCTTTACCCAAGACAAAACTTCTTGTTTGAGATTTTGGTTGGAACAACGACTGTTTCTGCTCTGTTGATAATTTTATATCATCGCGCACAATGAAATTGTAACCATCCAAATTAAAGCAGCAGAAGACTCGACTCTTAATATCACTAATGATGCCAACATACGGAGTTGTGTCAAAATCGGTATAAAAAGATACATGATTTGTATGTTTTGGAGAAAAACACATTACTACTATACCATACTCAGTAGAGTATTTGTTTCTCACAAGAATGGGCACAATACGGGTCTTAATTAACTCTATATAATTTGTGTCAATCAATTCAGCGAGTCTTACTTTAACTACAATCGAATCATTGCTATTTTCATATGGTTCTATGATAGCAGAATCATTGAGCGTTGGTTTTGGGACTGATACTTGTTTTGACGTTGAATTTGAGCCTTTTGAACTTGATAACTCTTTTTGCCCTCTACCACCACAAGAAAGCAACAAGCCACAACAAGCTATTGCAAGAATGATATGTAATCTTAGTTTTGTCATAATTCAATCTGTTTTCTGCCATCGGCAAAGATAGCGGTTTATTTTGGAATCAATTACGGTCCAGGTTCACGAAATTTATTTTTCGTCGCTAACAACTTGTATATGTAAATGGAATCTGTCACATGCTTTGAGAACTTTATGTCCAAAGGAATTCTATTGTCTTCACATTCACAAATACAATCATAGTGGTCAGTAAAATATTTTGAATATTCGCATTTTATAATGCGTTTCCCAACAGAAATAAAATAATCATATTGTTCTATATTCAAAGAATGTTTTATTTCTGACTTTTGCTGTTGCAAAGACATATTTTCAACAAAGAAATCTAAGTGTTCAGAATTATCAATAAAGAATGTAATTCTTATTGAATCGCGCATAATTCGTTCTCGATTTAATGAATCAGAAGGGTTCTTTATAACCTTAACTAATTCATAATCCACTTGACCTGAATAATTGTAGTTTTTTACATACTTATAATAGCAAATTGTTCCTACAATAACAGCTATTGCGAGAACGATAAATAATAATATTTTTTTATAACGCTTCATTTTGTTTTTTGAAATGAGAGATGTTGTAAGATAAAGGTTTCTCCCTGTTTTGTGACTTTAAATTTTGCATCATTGCGATTGAACTTCAATTTGTCATCCAATGTGTCGAAAACTACCCCTGTCTTTGAGTCATAATCTACCGAATACCAAGCTTGTGAATATACTACTTTATCGCCCTTAGTAAAAATGGTATATTCGCCTGTATCAATCCAATCATTAAAGTTAAATCCTAAATCTTTATTTATGTCCTCTAACGAGCATTTCCCTGAATAAACGTGCATGGTGTCCCATTCAAAGCCCATAGACTCTGAAAAATCAAAAACAATAGCATTTTCATTTTGCTTTTCCCATTTGTCACTGATTATTTGATAAATGTCATTCTTGTTGGCACATCCAGCTAATATGCAACTTATCAACAAAAAACAAATATGATATTTTCTTTCCATAATTCAATCTTTTTTTGCCATCTGCAAAGATAGCGGTTTTTTATTTAGAATCAACCAATACTGGGTAAAAACTTAAATATCTATCATTTTTAGGACTCTATGATGTAAAAACTCATGATGAAAAAAGCTAAAATAGATATGCAACATATGACACTAATGAGCATCCATTCTTTATTCTTTTTTGAGTCTTGTTCAAAAGATTCAAAGTATTTGAGATATTTATCTTTACGCCATAGAAGATAATAATTTAAGCACAAACATGGAATTGCTGAAATGATTATAAAAATCAACTCATTTAAAGATCCTAAAAATAAACATGGGAAGATTCTTGTTAAACAATTAGCTGTACCCCAAAAGAATAAAGCTGTCAATGCTATCATTTCTATGTCTGAAATCATCGATGTGGTGCTAAATCTCTTGTCTGTCAACGATCTTATCACACTGTTTTGATGCTCTCTGTATACTCTCTTTCTATTATCATTGGTTATGAAAAGTCCAAACAAAAAAGTAGTAATCTTATGTATAATAATTTGAGTGTCTTTGTGACAACAAAAGATTCCATAATATAGTCTGTTCCAAAAATATTCTATCTTTTTCATTTGAGTAAATTATTATCAATTAGGCAATAATGGTTCTTTTGATTCAAAGAAAGCTTGCTGGAAGTTATTGTCGGTGGGATAACCCGAAATATTTTTGCTGCACCAGTCTTCTTTTAAGGAAAAGTGAGTGCTCTCATCTCCATCTTTATAGATACAGACATCTAACGTGTCATTATTGTTTCTATTGACAAAGGTAAACAAGTTCACTGCAGCTCCTTTCATTTGCCCATTAATTCTTTCGGATTGAGAGACTTTACTAAGAATTTCTTTGGGATTGGCAGACGGCGGAAGCTTGTAGCCATAGGCCGACTTAAACGACACGAACTCATAATTGTCAATGTCGATATCAGCTGTCGTCTTCTTACAACCAGGTAGCAACAAGCCCCAACAAGCTATTGCAAGAATAATATGTAATCTTAGTTTTGCCATAATTCAATGTGTTTTCTGCCATCCGCAAAGATAGCGGTTTTTTTTATAATCGAGAAAGAAAAACAATTAACATAACAACAAACATTAGAAAACCACAACCATAAGCTCTGTTGGCAAATTCATTATTTACATGATCCATGTCATCCTGATTTGCCTTGTTGGAGATTCCATTTTTAAGTTCGCTATATGTGACCTTTTTTCTCCGTATGAATCTAAGATATAGGTACCTCACACTTATTCCTGTGTGAAGAACTATCATGTTCCCGAAAAATAGTTTGAATAAAGTCTCCATATCAAATGCTTAATTGCTCACTTCCGTGAAAACTTACTCCAAATTGTCGCTGTCAGACCGCAAACGCCTTTTTAAACCTGTCTGTAGCATCCACAAAATAGCTCCTGTCAATCCTACATATGAGATTGAAATAATCGAAAGCTCTTTGAATGAATTAACTGCATTCTTTATATCATTCAGATCAAATTTGACTGAATCTTCTGAACTATATACATCTACACGATATTTGATAATATCTAAGGAATTGACATAGTTATATATCAAAAACAAGAATAGTAAAATAGTGAAGACCAGCCAAATAGTTATGAATCTATTGCAAATACTTATCTTTTTCATTTTTTCTTCTTTAAGTTGTGGAACAATGGTGTCGTTTTAAAAACAGCCCATATATGATATTATTTTGCCAGAATAATCATTCTTCGTATTTAGAAATCATTACTGTTTTGATTTTGTTTCTCCAAACCCAGACCTGAAGTCCGATTGAATCAAATTCATAAACATGCTGATTTTGCCCTCTATCGTCATTTATAGGGATATAGATTACATCTTCATCATCGGGCTCTTTTTCGACAAGAGAAACAAACTCTTTGAAATCCAGTCCAATAAGTTCAATGCCTTTATATATGCAAGATGATGAGCAACGAATGGTATTTATTATTCCGTCTAATTCACACCAAACGTCGATGTCATCATTTATAAAATGATATGAATCATTGGTAAATGTTGACTCATGATACGTCTCTTTTGTGTGTTCGCGATTCAAGTAGTTAGATATATTTGAACCGATAACAAAATCGCCATATCCAACGTTGGGGGTTAAACCGATATTTGTATCTTTCATCCTCACTTAATCTCACATTTGATGTCCATTTTCGTCAGAGCATTTATCCACTCCTCTGTTAACAAGAAATTATTCAATATATATTACTCAAATTTAATTTTGTATTCATTTTCAACTTTAAGACTGTTTAAATCTGGATTTAGGATATTCTCTTTAATCCCTTCAACAAGTTCTTTGTAAGTGATTCCTCTTGCTGTCCTAAAAATGCCCCTTTTAATATGTCCCATGATTGTTCCTGAGTTATACCCTGATATACAGATGATTTGAAATATAAAATCATCATCTTGGCATTCTGCAAGTACAAAGGCATCTCGTTCTCTTCTATCCCAAAAATAAGATATTGTAAAGATAGTCCCTCTGTAAAAAATTTTATTCTTTTCAACTTGATTATTCATATTTTCATTTATTCTTCTTTAAGTTGTGGAACAATGCCTTGCTTTGAGTACAGCCCATATATATATTATCTTGCCATAATTCAATCTGTTTTCTGCCATCATACTACTCCCAATAATAAGGAGGTTGAAGGATTTTGTTTTGTCGGTATTCTTTCCTTATTTCATTGATGTCAAGATTTTTGTTCTTCTGCCACCAATCTCGATACATCTTTTGAATCGCTAACAAGTCATCTTTGGTCAGTTTTTTCTGTTTTGTGTTGCCATCCATCTTATAGACATGTCCATAAGAAGAAATTTTATATTGCCCGATTATTTTGTTCCAAGCACTATTGTCTGTCCCATATTGACCTCTAAACATCTCAAGATTGAGTTTTGGAGCAGAGTCTTTAGACAAAATATAATCAATATTATAAGCTTTAGATATTGAACCAGGAACGCCACAGTTCTCAATGTCTATACTTGATAAATAAGGATTAAGAAACATTACAGTCAAACGCTCATTATCGTTGAAGCTGTTAATGAGTGATGAAATGGACTCTTTTGGATTATTCCACATGTTATTATAGATTTTAAAATAATGTATTGCCTTTTTGATGTAACCAGGATTATTCCCATCCAAGCTAATATCATCAGGAAATTTTACACCTAAAGAGTCGCATATTAAAACCAGTTCTTTTCTTAACTCCGTTTGATCCCATTTGCTCATAATGCCATCTAGAGTAAGTGTATTAATAATATCATTGTTGCTCACGTATGGCTCTCCGTCGATTTTAAGATGATTATCATTTAGTAATATCTCTTTCTGCTTGTTATTATCATAAAACAAGGTCATCCTTGATTTTGGCATTAAGATAGCAGGTTCTCTTCTGCTGTCATTAATTAGGCCAACGATTTTATCTATATCGTCTTTATCGGTAATAGTATATCTAACCGTATCATTCGGTATGATATTATGAGGGTATTCATAAATCTCTAAATCAATCCTTTTGATGCTTGATCCATCAATGGTTGACTCCATAACAGGACGGTTACATCCTAATGTGAAAATAAGAGTGAAAACTATTAATATTATCTTTTTCATTTTTTTTTCTTTAAGTTGTGGAACAATGTCTTAACTTTGATTTAAAACGAAAGTTCATTTATTAACAGCAGCTTGTAGTAGTTGATGACTTGCAGCATCACCTCGCGGTCTTCAATGAGTAGTTTTAATTGCACTCCGCAAATATATAAAAAATAATGTTACAAGCATATAAAAGTGTAGAAAAAACAAAAGCCCTCAAAATTTTGAGGACTTTCTGAGAAATAAAAGATGTAAATATTATTTCTTTATTCCGTCACGCTTGAGGAGGGCGTCGATGCGTGGCTCGCGGCCGCGGAAGCGCTTGTAGAGCGTCATTGGTGGCTCGGTGCCGCCGCGCTCGAGGATGTTCTCCTTAAAGGACTTGGCAGTAGCGGGATTGAAGATGCCGTCTTCCTGGAACTTGCTGAAGGCGTCGGCATCGAGGATTTCGGCCCACTTGTAGCCGTAGTAGCCAGCGGCATAACCACCCGAGAAGATGTGAGTGAACTGTGGCGACATCATGCAACCGTCAACGGGCTTGAAAATTTCAACGGGCTTCATTGCCTCGTATTCAAACTTGAAGGCATCGCCCGAAACGGGCTTGGTGATAGTGTGATAGGCCATATCAAGGAAACCAAAGCTGAGCTGACGCAAGCAAGCGTAGGCAGCACCATATTGTTCAGAGGCCTTGATTTTCTCGACAAGCTCTTGTGGAATTTTCTCGCCGGTGAGGTAGTGCTTGGCAAAGCTGTCGAGATATTCGCGCTGACTCAGGAAGTTCTCGTTGAACTGCGATGGCAACTCCACAAAGTCGCGATAAACGTTGGTTCCCGACGTGGAGGCATATTTGCATTTCGATAGCATTCCATGCAAGCCGTGACCAAACTCGTGCATGAAAGTCTCTACCTCGTAATAGGTGAGTAGTGAGGGCTTGGTGTCGGTGGGGCGGGTGAAGTTCATGGTCAAGGTAACGATGGGTCGCACGTCATTGCCATTAGCATCACGGTATTGCTCGCGGAAGTTTGTCATCCAGGCACCGCTCTGCTTTGTTTCACGGGGGAAGAAGTCGGTGTAAAGCAAAGCCACGAAGTTGCCATTGTCGTCAGTAACATTATAAACTTTCATCTCGGGATTGAACACCTGAGCATCAAAGTTCTCGGTGAAATGCAAGCCATAGAGCCTGGTGGCGAGTCCAAACACGCCATCAATCACATTCTCAAGCTGGAAGTAGGGACGCAGCAGCTCGTCATTAATCGAATACTTCTCCTCTTTGAGCTTGTTAGAATAGTAAGAGTAATCCCACGGCATGATGGTGAACTTCTTACCCTCAAGCTTGCTGGCATACTTATTGAGGCCCTCCATGTCGCTCTTTTGGGGCTTGGTGTAGGCGTCCTTGAGTGACCAGAGCATGTTATAGACATTTGTGGGATTCTCTGCCATCTTGTCGGCAAGCTGGTAGTCGGCAAATGTCTTGTAACCAAGAAGGTTGGCGAGTTCTAGGCGAGTGTTGGCAATCTGCTGCATGATGTCGATGTTGTTGAACTCTCCACTGGTACACTGCGAGTTATACATCTTGTAGAGTTTTTCACGCAGGTCTCGACGAGAGCTGTATTTCATGAAAGCCATGTAGCTGGGTGCATGCAGAGTAATGAGGTATTCTCCCTCACGGTCTTTGGCCTTGGCTGCTGCTGCGGCAGCGTCGATGGCGCTCTCGGGGAGGCCGTCGAGGTCGTTTTTAGTGAGCCACATCTCATATTTTGAGGTCTCCTTCAGTGCGTTTTGGTCAAACTTCAGTGTGAGCTGCGAGAGACGGGTGGAAAGTTCTTTGTACTTTTCACGGTCAGCCCCCTGAAGCGCTGCACCGCTACGCACGAATGATTTGTGGGTCTTATCAAGTAGCATCCAGTCTTCTTGGTCATATCGCGACTTGTCGAAGTGCTGATACACATAGTCGATGCGCTGCCACAGTTTCTCGTTGAGAGTGACGCTGTTGCCGTGCTCGGTAATCAATGGCGTCATTCGTTCAGAAATTGCCATGAGCGAGTCGTCGGCATTAGCCGAGAGCATAGGGTAGAACACGCCCAGCACGCGGTTGAGCATGTCGCCCGAGCGCTCCAGGGCCACGATGGTGTTTTCAAACGTTGGTGTAGCCGCATTGTTAGCAATGGCGTCTATCTCGGCATTGTGGCGTTTCATGCCCTCGATGATTGCCGGCTCATAGTCGGCGGTGGTGATGCGGTCGAAGGGTATAGCGCCGTTGGTGGTCTTAAACGGCTGGAAAAAAACATTGTCGGCACTAATCATAGTAGCAATAGAAAGTAAAAGAGTGATTGATAAAAATAATTTTTTCATTACAAAAATGATGGTTATTTGGTTTGTAACACAGCGTCAAGCAACAAAGCGTAGTCGCTGGAAGGAATTCCTAACTTGTTGACTAAATATTTTGCGTCATCAAAATAAAGACGCGAAAACGCCTCTTCGTCATTTTTCTCAAGGTTTAATGACTTGCGGTATTGCGATATCGCATCCGAGATGCGTCCCGCAGCCTGCAACACGTGGCCATAGTTGAGGTAGTCTTGCGACGACGGCGTGTCTTCGTTGATGATTTTCTCGTAGTAGTTCACAGCCTGCTCGTGTTTGCCTGTAAGCAAAGAGCACCAGGCTATAGGTCGCCATGCGCGGTGCTTGGCTTTGGGCATGAAATCGGCTTTATAGTATTGTTGCAGAGCGTTGTCATATTCACCCTTGTCGAGATAGCAATGCCCCAGGTTCAGGCACAAGATTACGCTTTGTGGTGAGAGCTGCAGTGCCTTGTTGTAGTATTCAATAGCCTTGTCGTGGTTATGCAAGCTACGGTAGCATTGGACCATCTGCTTGGTGTTCCAGATGTCGGCATTGTCAACAAGCTCATATCTTGAGTAGTTCTTGATAGCGTCGTGGTAACGGCCTAGCGACTGATGGGCAAACGCCAACTTTTGATACACATGCGGGTCGGCATCGTGATTGGCAATCATGTTGCGGTAGTACTTGATGGCATCTTCATAAAAACCATTCTTAAAATAGAACTCGGCAATCACCGAGAGGGTGGGAGTGTCGCCGATGTAAGGCTTTAGGCAATCAACGTCGGTGAGTTTAATGTCGGTATCAAAGATTGACATGAATTCACGTCGCCGAGAGAAGAGCTTGAAGAAACGGTACAAGTCTTGTATGTAACGGTTTACGATATTGTCGCGCATCTTGATTACCGACTGAGCTTCCACGCTTTGCAACTCTAGGAATTGCTCACGTTGAGCGTCAAACTGCTGGAATAGCAAGTTGCGCTGTGACTCGGGAGCCGAAGCCATGTAGAGCAGCATGGAGTATTTGTCGCTATCACACAGAATGGGTATCACATTAAACAATGAAGTGAGTGGGTGCCTCTTGCTGCCAAAAGCGCGATTCATTATTGATAATTTGTCGTGATAAGGCAGGAACCAGTTCGACAGGGTGTTGAAGAACGGGAAGCTCTTGAGCTTTGAGAACGTGGAGATAAACACATCACCACCCTGTAGCTGAAGTTCGTTCAGTTCTTCCAGTTTGCTGGTTATGCCACTCTTGTCGAGCCATTCTTGCCACTGCGGGTTTTCTTCTATCTCGCTGATGTCGAGGTTGCCAGAAGTCTTTCCTTTTATTTTATTAAGAAGATCTGGACTCATTTTGTTCATTTCGGGAGTGATGATGTCGCGAAGTTTTTGCGAAATGTTCTCGGTGTTGCGGCTGTGAATCATTCGGGTGAAAATGAGTTGCAAGTCGCTCACGAAGTCACTATCTTTCTCCAGTTGCTTGAGAAGGTCAAGGACGTCCTTATAGATTGCTATGCGGTTGCGATAGAGGAAGATAATGATGACGGCATTGATTAAAGCGCGCAGCTTGAGCTCATCATCTTTAAATGCGGTGTAGCTGTTAAGGAGCACCTTGAGCTTTGCGGCATCAAAGAACTTGGTGAGACCGAGCATCAGAGCCGAGAGCACCAAGCTCTTCAGGTGCGCTGGCCGATTTTCGTTGACGAGTAATTTAGATATTGCATCTATATCGGCTACTGGTGTTGGAAACGTGCTCCACACTTTGTTGAAGATGTCACTTTCCAGGCTTTCGCATTTCACCAGGATATTCGTTTCGGCTTCGTTGAAATTGTCTTCATTATTGTTGTCGTTGAAAAGAAGCAGCTTCTTGCATTCAGTTTCATGCTCCTCGATCATTGCTTGCAGTTGCCGATTTTTGTATTGCTGGTTGCGCTGGTAGAAGAGGTGTGTTGACTGTTGCGCTGCAAGGGCAATGACAGTTTTGTCGGTAAGCATGTAGGTGTCAATGATGATTTGCGACAAAATGTTGTCGCGTTGCGGGTCGAGTGCTCCTTGTGTCATGTATTGCAGCATGTAGCTATAGGATGTGGAAATTCTATTCAGTTCCTCGCTCAGTTCCCATTGCTGCGTGTCATCTACCATGACCTTGAGGTATTTTAAAGCTAAAACCAGCTGATGTGTGTCAAGATGCTGGTTGACCAACTTGCGGTATTTTGAGATTTCTGATTTGTCCATTGATGAAGGGGGTATTATACTCCTAAAATCTGATTGATTTAGATTGTTGATGTCTGTAAAATTGTGAGTAACAAGATTGTTTCTCTATGCTTGTCATGACGAGGATTTTACCTGAATTATGTGGTTTGGTAATTAAATCAAGTGAAATCTACTCGGCAAGACATGGTAATTGCAAAATTACAAATAAAAAACGAGAACACTGCACCTTTTAATAGATTTTTTCAAGCAAAGAGTGTTTATTACCTGACACAGGAGTTGCGATGATTCATTGAGATAGGTGACATCGCTTGCCGATTTGGTGAAATAAAAAAATGGGAGCGGATGAAAAACTCGCTCCCTTTGATCGCTTGTGAACTTCTATCTGTTCAAATTTCTTTTTTTGAGAAAATACGGCTTTGTGAAAGCCGTTGAGATGTGTGGGTGATTAACCCAGATAGGACTTGAGCAGCTTGCTTCTTTGTCCCTTGAGACGGCGTATCGCCTTCTCCTTGATTTGTCTCACGCGCTCGCGTGTGAGGTCAAACTTTGAGCCAATCTCCTCGAGCGTCATCTCTTGGCAACCGATACCAAAAAACATTTTAAGGATGTCGCGCTCACGAGGATTGAGCTGGTCGAGAGCTCGGTTCACCTCCTTCGATAGCGACTCCTGGTTCAACGACGAGTCGGCCATGGGGGAGTCCTCGTTGGGCAGCACGTCGAGCAGACTGTTGTCTTCGCCATCAACGAAAGGCGCGTCAACCGACACATGACGGCCGCTCACCTTGAGCGCGTCAGAGATCTTGTCAACAGGCACATCAAGTTGCTCGGCAAGCTCGGCAGCCGAGGGACGGCGCTCATGCTCTTGCTCAAACCTTGACTGAGCTTTGCTAATCTTGTTGATAGACCCCACTTGGTTGAGCGGGAGCCTAACGATGCGCGACTGCTCGGCCAGAGCCTGAAGGATTGATTGTCTGATCCACCAAACGGCGTAAGAGATGAACTTGAAACCACGTGTCTCGTCAAATTTCTGGGCTGCCTTAATCAGGCCTAAATTACCCTCGTCGATCAAGTCGGGAAGACTCAATCCTTGGTTCTGGTACTGCTTTGCCACCGAAACAACGAAACGCAGGTTGGCGCTCACCAGTTTGTCGAGAGCCTTCTGGTCGCCTTGCTTAATGCGCTGAGCAAGTTCCACTTCCTCATCAACGGTGATAAGGTCCTTGCGGCCTATTTCCTGCAAGTACTTGTCGAGCGACGCACTCTCGCGGTTGGTGATTGATTTTGTGATTTTTAATTGTCTCATACTGGAAATGTAGAGTTTAAGCTTGCAAAATTACAAAAACTATCTGATGTATGATGCAATTTGGTGCCAAAAAGTTTAATAGATTAATATTATTTAACAGATTTGGTGTAATGGGGGGGTAAGTAAGATGTAGGATGTAGGAAGTAGGGAGTAGGAAGTAGGAAGTAGGAAGGAAGAAGTAGGAAGTAGGAAGGAAGAAGTAGGAAGTAGGAAGGAAATAAGAAGGAAGTAGGAAGGAAATAAGAAGGAAGTAAGAAGTAAGAAGTAGGAAGTAGGAAGTAAGTAAGAAGGGCGACGGCTACTATTGCCTTGTCAGCTTGTTCCTTGTCAGCTTGTTGGCTCTAAGCCATTGCCTTGTCAGCTTGTTCCTCGTCTGTTCGTCAGCTCGACTGCTGATGTTCGCTTGTCCTCAAAAAAACAGGCGACCGCTGTAATTGGGTCGCCTGTTGCTATGTGCGTAATTGTGAAAAAACAGAATTGTTATTCTGGGTCGGCAAGATCTACTGCTATATATGTTTTCTTGCCGTTTGTTTTGATGCCAGTGATGAACATCACCTTGTCGCTCTCTTTGTCACGCATGATGGCGTTGTAGATGTCTTCCACTTCGTCTTGATTGCTGACACGAATGTTGTTGATGTCGGTGATGACAAAACCGTTGTTGATGCCTGCGGCCTTGAACTTGCCGTCCTTGAGTCCGGTCACTTTCACACCATTGCTAACTCCAAGCTCTTCTTTCTCCTCGGCCGTAAGAGAGAGGAAGGCGCATCCCAGTGATGTGAAGTCCGAGCTCTTGGTGATGTTGGTAGTGCCCTGGTCGTTCTTGAAAGTGACAGTGGTGGTCTTGACCTTGTTGTCGCGAATGTACTTGATGGTGGCTTTGTCGCCAGGACGCAGCTTGCTCATCTCCTCAAGCATTTGGCCGCCGTTCTTGACGGTTGCTCCGTTGAGCCCAACAATCACGTCGCCTTCCTTGATGCCTGCTTCCTTAGCTGCGCTCAAGTCGTTAACCTTGTTAACATAAATGCCCTCGGTAGTGGCTGTGATGTTTTCGTCTTTGGCCTTGTCGGCATCAAGCTCGGTGAACTGTACGCCCAGCACTGCTCGCTGCACGCTGCCATACTGCTTGATGTCGGTGACTATTTTGTTTACCACAGCCGATGGTATGGCAAATGAGTGGCCGGCATAGTTGCCGGTGTTAGAATATATCATGGTGTTGATGCCAATGAGCTCTCCGTCGATGTTGACCAGTGCTCCACCGCTGTTGCCGGGGTTCACTGCGGCGTCGTGCTGAATGAACGACTCAATGCCCACGTTGTTGCCCTTGTTCACGCCGCGTGCCTTAGCGCTGACGATGCCTGCTGTCACTGTGGAGTTGAGGCCGAAGGGGTTGCCCACAGCAAGCACCCATTCGCCCACTTTCACGTTGTCGCTGTTGCCGAAGGTGATAGGCGAGAGCTTAGTGGCCGAGATTTTGAGCAATGCGATGTCGGTGTTGGGGTCGGTGCCAATGACGCGCGCGTTAAACTTGCGGTTGTCGTTGAGGGTGACTTCAAGTTTCTCGGCGCCGTCAATCACGTGGTTGTTTGTGACGATGTAGCCGTCCTCAGAGATAATCACACCCGAGCCGGAACCGGTGGCTTGTGGCTCTGACTTCTTTTGTTGCTGCTGCTGTTTTTGCTTGCGTTGCTGGCCACCGCCAAAACCGGGGCCAAAAAAGAACTCAAATGGGTCAACGAAGTCGCCGCCATAGAACTGCGACTGGCGTGGGGTGGCAAACGACTTGATGCTGACCACTGAGTTGATAGTGCTCTCGGCAGCCTTGGTGAAGTCAAGACCATATCGGTTGGTTGCCACTGGTGTCATAGTTGCTTGAGCGTTGCTGGGCAAGACGAATGAGTCTTGCATGGTGCCATCATCGGGTGTGGCAAGGGCGGAGCTGGCAGTAATTGCCATTGCCGCCATGACTAGTGATAATTTCTTGTACTTATTCATAATTGTATTTGTTAAAATTTTGACCAGTTTTTAAAGGTGCAATCGTTAAAATTAACTTTTGGAATTTGAACGTAAAAGTACAAGGAAATATTACAACAGCAATGCTCAATTCTCACATTTTAAACTAAATTAAGACCCCTCGCGCTCCTTTTTTGTTTCTTTAATAAAAGAATGAAAAAGATGGCGCTTTGTTCTAGAATTGTTTATGCTATATATTGCGCGGCTTGTGGTTTTTCACACATATTTGTCTAGTGTGTGTAATGGAAATTTTAAAAAGTGATAAAACTTTGTTTCAAGTCACGATAATTGCGCTAAAGTTGCTATCTTTGCATTTTAATAATGAATAAGGTGTTAAAATATAAATCACTATTGATAGCATTCATGACGGCGTTGTGGTCGCTGACGGCGGTGGCGCAGCGTGAGCTTGTCACGGCTCAAAGCCCTGTATCGCCAGCAACTGCTAAGGCCAAGAAAGTGAAGGTAGAGCCTAGCTATGCTTGGTCGATCAGTGAGCCGCTGGGCTTGCAATACTCATCGACTATCGACACTCTGTTTCTCAACTATCATAAGGCCTTTATCCCATCGCATCAGAGTTTGGCATGGGCTACGACGGGCAATTTTGGTGCTTCGGGTCAAAACCAAATCTTTTTTGAACGCAAGCCCACTAGCGAGTTTTTCTTTGCCGATGCCATCGAGAGCTGGCTTCCCAGCGTGGAGACACAGCGCTATTACAACACACGCATCCCCATGACGCTTATTTCCCATAGCACTGGTGGCAATAAATACAGCAACCAAGACCGCACGCAGTTCACATTCTCGGGTAATGTGGGTAAAAAGATTGAGATAGGTGCTGGCATCGACTATATCTACTCAAAAGGCTCCTACAACTATCAGGCCGACAAGAACTTCCGTTGGAGCCTCTTTGGTAGCTACATGGGCGACCGCTATGAGATGCAAACCTTCTTTAACAGCTACAACTATCTGGGAAAAGAGAATGGTGGCATCACCGATGACCTCTACATTACCGACCCGGCCAAGGTGCAGGGCGGCGAGACTAAGGTTGACAACAAGAGCATTCCCACCAATCTCACTGCCGCTCATAGCAAGCTTACAGGCACGGAGTTCTATCTAAATCAGAGCTACAAGGTGGGTCGTTACAAGTATCAACGCGACTCGGTGACCGACACCATCATTGGCCGCACTTATATTCCTGTAACTCGATTTGTGTGGACTGCCGATTTCAAGACCACAAAGCACTTGTTCCTAAATAGTAGCACGGCCGAGGACAGGTCATATTTTGAGAATACATATCTCTCGCTAAGTGGAACCGACGAGACCACTCGCATGTGGCGGCTGCGCAACACCCTGGGCGTGGCACTGCTAGAGGGGTTTAATAAATATGCAAAATTCGGCTTTTCGGTCTATGCCACTCACGAGGTGCGCAACTATAAGCAGGTGGTTGATAGCGTGAGCGGTACTGAGCTTCCCGACGGGCTTGACGTGTTGCCAGTGTCGGTGCCAGGAAAGAAGACACAGCAGTTGATATGGGTGGGAGGTCAGCTCACCAAGCAGCGTGGCTCAATATTGACCTATGGCGCTACGGCGCAGTTTGGCGTGCTGGGCGACGTGGCTGGTGATATTGATGTGGAAGGACACGTGCGCACCCGCTTCAAGCTCTTTGGCGACACCGTCTCGCTAAAGGCCTACGGGTATTTCAAAAATTTGGAAGCACCCTACCTGCTCAAGCAGTTTATTTCCAATCATTTTGCTTGGGACAACAGCTTTTCTAAAACACAGCGCATCAGGGTGGGAGGCCGCCTCGACTTGCCGTGGATATACACCAGTGTGAATGTGGGCTATGAGACGTTGAACAATTACATCTATTTCAACTCAGAGGCATTGCCCGAGCAGAGCGCTACAGCAGTGCATGTGTTTAATGCCTCATTGAGTAATCATTTGGGATTTGGCATTTTCAACTGGGACAATGATGTCGTTTATCAAACATCATCTAGCGCCGCGGTGCTGCCGTTGCCCAAGTTTGCCATCTTCAGCAACATGTATCTCAAGTTCAAGGTGGCTAAAGTGCTCGATGTGCAGATAGGCGTTGATTGCAATTACTATACCAAGTATTACGCACCCAATTATAACCCGGCCACTATGGTCTTCTTTAATCAGAACGAGGTGGAATGTGGCAATTTCGCCTTTGCCGACGTGTATGCCAATTTCAAGCTCAAGAAGGCTCGCTTCTATGTGATGTATAGCCACGTCAACAAAGGCTTAGTGGGTGGTAACAACTACTTCTCGATGCCGCACTATCCCTTGAACCCCGGCCGTTTTCAGCTGGGAGTGTCGGTAGATTTTGTAAACTAGCACTTGTTATGCAAAAAAAAGTTGATTTAATGCTCAAGAAGATTTCGAAGATAAAAAAGTGGCAGCTCGCCCTTTATGCTGTGTTGCTCGTGGTGGTTCTTGGACTGATGTTTTCGCTCAAGAATTGCAGCAAAGGGCACACAGTGGTCACTGCCAACAACCGTGTTGACCAGGCAAGCAGCGGCGACACCATTGACGTGGCCATTGAGTACTCGCCATTGTCTTATTATACCTATGGTGACACTACCGGTGGTTTCTATTATGAGTTGATAAACTTGATGTCGAGCACTAGCGGCCTTAAAATAAAGTTTCATCCTATTGTGAGCTTGAATATTGCTCTTGAGGGCTTGAATGATGGCGTTTATGACTTTCTTGCTGCCCAGTTCCCCGTGACAAGGGAGAGCCGAGAGAATTATCTTTTCTCGGAGGCTATTTATCTCGACAAGCAGGTGCTTGTGCAGCGCAACACTGGCGGTATTGCCATTGAGTCGCAGCTCGACTTGGCTGGCGACACGTTGACCATCGTCAAGGGCTCTCCCATGCGTGAGCGCATCATGAGCCTCTCGCGAGAGATTGGGGACACCATTTATGTCGTCTCCGATCCCGATTATGGCCCGGAGCAACTGTTTATGATGGTGGCGAGTGGCGATATCAAGTATGCAGTAATCAACGAGACAATAGCCCGCAAGATGGCGGCTTCTCATCCCAATGTTGATATCTCGCAGGCCATCAGTTTCTCTCAATTTCAGTCATTCATTGTCAAGAAAGACAACACAGAGATGAAACAGAAACTCGATGAGGGCATCAAGGCGGTAAAGAAACTTCCGCAGTATGGAGAGTTGATAAAGAAGTATTTTTATCAATAAAAATGACTTTTGTCATGATTGACCAGATAACCGATTTCTTGTCTAAAGAAGGTTGGCTTAACACTCACCTTGAGCTGGTGAACGACTTTTTGTGGGGGTGGCATAGTCTGGTTTTTGTGCTGGTGCTATGTGGCATATACTTCACTTTCCGCACTAAGTTTGTGCAGTTCAGGATGTTTCCTGAAATGTGCCGATTGCTGGTAGAGTCGTCGCCACGTGGCAAAGAGAAACATCATGTGTCGTCGTTTCAGGCTTTTGCTCTCTCGGTAGCGACACGTGTGGGTACTGGCAACTTGGCAGGTGTGGCAGGAGCTATAGCCATTGGCGGTCCTGGCGCAGTGTTCTGGATGTGGTTGATAGCCTTGATAGGCTCGGCCACAGCTTTTGTGGAGTCAACACTGGCTCAGCTTTTTAAACGTCGCTCCAGGGATTCATTCATTGGCGGTCCAGCTTATTATATCTTGCATGGCCTTCATAGCCGCTGGATGGCGGCGCTTTTCGCTCTTCTGTTGATACTCACCTTCGGTTTGTCTTACAATTCCATTCAGAGCAATACCATAGCTGGGGCGATGCGCACGGCTTTTAATTTAGATCCTGTTGTCTCAGGGGTTGTGCTCAGTGTCATGGCGATGATAATTGTCTTTGGTGGCATTAGGCGCATTGTTAAGTTCAGCAGTGTGATAGTTCCTGTGATGGCAATAGGGTATCTTGTCCTGGCGATTGTTGTGCTGTCGTTGAGCTATGAGCATATTCCCGATATGATAGCATTAATCTTTAAAAGCGCTTTTGGTATAGGACCTGCAGCAGGTGGCTTGGTGGGAGCAGCAATGACCAGTGGCATCAAGCGTGGACTATTCAGCAACGAGGCTGGTGAGGGCTCGGCTCCACATGCTGCTGCTACGGCTTTGGTGAGCCACCCGGTGAAGCAGGGGTTAATACAGGCCTTGGGTGTGTTTACCGACACTCTGCTGGTGTGCTCATGCACCGCATTCATTGTTCTGATAAGCGGGCTTTATGGCAGTGGTGCCGATGGCATAGCATTGACACAAAAATCGCTTGAGTCGCAGATTGGCTCGGCAGGGCAAATCTTTGTTGCTGTGGCAATCTTCTTTTTCGCGTTCAGCAGCATCATTGGCAATTACTATTATGGAGAGGCCAACATTATGTTCCTCACCCGCAAGAGATGGATGTTGCAAGTGTTCAGATTTCTTTCAGCAGGAGTGATGGTAATGGTTGGGGCACTTGCTAGTCTTGATGTGGTGTGGAGTATGGGCGAGGTGTTTATGGCAATTCTCACACTTTGCAATCTGGTGGCGATAGTGATGCTTGGCAAATATGCTTTCAAGCTGCTTGCCGACTACCGCGCCCAGAAAAAAAGTGGTATAAAGAGTCCCACATTCAAGAAATCCTTGTTTCCAAAGTTGAAGGATGACATTGACGCATGGGAGTGATTCTACATAAATGGTTTATTGCTCACGTGCTCGCTAGTTGTTCGTTTTGAAGTTTTTCACATATTTACTTGAGATAGTTTATTATAATTGATATTATTGTGTAATAATTGTTAAGACTATGAAAGTTAGAGAGATAACTGGCGCTATAGAAGCCTTTGCTCCGTTATACCTGCAAGAGAGTTGGGACAATGCCGGCATGCAGGTGGGTGACCTTGACAGCGAGATCACGGGTGTGCTCTTGTGCACTGATGTGCGTGAAGAGGTTGTTGACGAGGCTATAGAGCGAGGTGCTAATGTGATAATATCGCACCACCCACTGCTGTTTCGAGGATTGAAGAAGATTGTGGGACGAAGCTATCAGGAAAGAATTGTGGCTAAGGCTATAAAACATGACATTACCATATATTGTGCCCACACCAACATGGACTGCGCCATGGGTGGAGTAAATTTCAAAATGGCCGAAAAATTAGGGCTAAGAAACGTGCAAGTGTTGGCTCAACAGCAAGGCACTCAGCGCAAGATAGTGGTGTTTGTGCCCACCGAGGCTGTCGCAAGGGTCGAGAAGGCGATGTGCGATGCCGGTGCCGGGCGATTGGGCAACTACGATGATTGTAGTTATAGCATGATGGGCGAAGGGCACTACCGGCCACTAGATGGCGCAGAACCCTGGGAAGGTAAGGTGGGTGAACTTCACAGAGAACCTGAGGTGCGCCTTGAGGTTCTGGTCAACAAGGCATTGTGTGGTAGGGTGGTGGCAGCGATGATTAAAGCGCACCCCTACGAAGAGCCTGCCTTTGACATCATCGCTCTTGAAAATGGCGACAAATATGCTGGCTTGGGCGTTATAGGCGATGTGGAGACGCAAGATGCAAGAGGTTTTCTTGAGAAGGTGAAAGCGGTGTTTGAGGTTAGTAGTGTGCGCTATAGCGGCAATCTCAATCGCCAGGTGAGTCGCATTGCGATGTGTGGTGGCGCCGGTGCCGAGTTTGCCGGCCTGGCAATGTCACAGGGTGCCGATGTGTATATCACCGGCGACATGAAATATCATGAGTTTCAAGGCAATGAAGAGCGCATAATTCTTGCCGATATAGGCCATTATGAGAGCGAACATTACACAAAAGAGATATTTTATGATATTATTACGAAAAAAAATCCTAACTTTGCAGTCGATTTCGCAGTGAGCGAGCAAAATCAGGTAAAATATTTATAACACATCACATATCAATTATGGCAAAACAAGAAAAAGAACTAACAGTAGAGGAGCGCCTGAAGCTGCTTTATGACTTGCAGAAGACGTTGTCGGAAGTTGACCGTTTCAAGACCGAACGTGGCGAGCTGCCACTAGAGGTGCAGGACCTGGAAGATGAGATTGAGGGCATGCAAACTAAAATCGGTAATTTTAACGACGAGATTGAGCAACTCAACACCTTGATTGCTAATCAAAAGGACACCATTGCCAAGGCTAGTGATCTCATTGCAAAATATGAGAAAGACCAGGACAATGTGCGCAACAACCGCGAGTATGATTACTTGACCAAAGAGATCGAGTTCCAGCAGCTTACCGTGCAGTCGGCCGAGAAGAAAATCGATGAGGCATCTCACAAAGTTGATGCGATAAAGGCCCAAATACAGGCTTATAAGGAGCACCTCGCTGAGAATGAGCAGGTTCTCACTGAGAAGAAAGGTGAGCTTGACACTATCATTGCCGAGACCAAGCAAGAAGAGGAAAAGCAGCGTGAGAAAGCTAAGAAGCTCGAGAACAAGATTAACAATGCCGACCCTCGTCTTCTCAATGCTTTCAAGCGCATTCGCAAGAATGCTCGCAACGGTCTGGGTGTGGTTTATGTTCAGCGCAATGCCTGTGGTGGCTGCTTCAACCGTATCCCTGCCCAGCGCCAGATGGAGATTAAGATGAAAAAGAAAGTAATCGTGTGTGAGTATTGCGGTCGCGTGCTCATCGACCCATCAATCGCTGGCGTCTCTGACATCGAGGCTCAGAACGCTTGATGTGACAGTGTAAAATAATAAAGGTGCTAAAGAGATTTTGCTTTAGCACCTTTATTGTATTGTTGAGGTAAAGGGATGTGCCGTTAGGCCATAAGTCGCTCGATGACGGTTTTAACGAGGTCGTTGACAGCCGTCTTGTAGTTGGGGTTGGCAACTGTTGCCACTCGGTTAGCAATGATGGAGCAGATGGTGATGGCGTGGTGCCCCATGAGCTTGGCGAGGCCTTGCAGCGCGGCACCCTCCATCTCGTAATTAGTGATGTGGCCACCGTCATACTCAAATGCCTCGATGCGCTTGTTGAGTTCGGGCTCTGCCAGTGGCAGGCGCACCTCACGTCCCTGTGGTCCATAGAACCCCACGGCCGAGATGGTGTAGCCTCGCACCATGTCGTCGCGGCCTATCTTCTCCACAAGCATTGGGTCGGCCTCCACGATATAAGGCTTGCAGAACAGTGGGTTCCACTTGACAAACTCGCAGAACTGGCGTTCAAACTCGAGGTCGCACACCTCGTTGCGGCCAGCGTAGTAGTTCACCACGCCGTCAAAGCCTAATGCCTTGGCGGCTATCACTGGGGTGCCCACTGGCACATAGGGCTGGAGGCCACCGCTGGTGCCAATGCGCACGATGTTGAGGGTGCGATGCTCGTCGCGCACGGTGCGTGTGGCGAAATCCACGTTGGCCAGCGCGTCGAGCTCAGTGATGACGATGTCGATGTTGTCGCCGCCAATGCCGTGCGAGAGCGCCATGATGGGCTTGCCATTGTAGGTGCCGCCTATGGTGTGGAACTCACGGCTCGACACCTCGAAGTCCTTAGTGTCGAAATAGGACGCAATCATGTTCACCCTGCCAGGGTCGCCGCATATAATGATATTGTCGGCAAGCTGCTCGGGTTTGAGATGGATGTGGAAAATGGAGCCATCATCATTGATGATCATCTCTGAGTCGGGAATGTATTTTTTCTTCATAATAGTTGAGAGGGTTTAATAATCTTGTACATTAATGAAATAAAAAGCAAAGTTAAGCATTATATTTTAAACTGGCGCCATCAAAACGCTTTTTTTTGGAAAAAAGTGCAAGAACTCCCATTTTCTTGTAAAAATACTGAAAAAAACAGTGAATTATAGGTGTGGATTGTTGGCAAAATATTATCTTTGTAGTCGTGAAAAATGCAGACTTTGAAAAGTAAAATAATATCGTCATTGTTGCTCACGGGCATGATGTTTCTCCTGGCAGGCTGTTTCACTGGTGTGGAGGGGACTAAGAAAATTACCGAGAGAGATGTGCAACGCGCCATTGAGCAGATGGATAATAATGGCAGGGAGTCGTCGTTGAAAGTTGTTGATGATTCTCTTTTAGCTTGGCATGAAGGTAAGGGATTCTGGTGTGTTGATAATCAGGCAAGGCTCATCTTTAGGCCATCGGCTAGTTATGACATTGACACACTGGAGCTTGAGGGTAAGAAACTCTACTATTTGGGTTATGGCACTCATCGACAGCTCGACAACAGTGAGGAGGTAGATATATACTTTGATCTTGATGGTCAGCGTCTTGTGTATCCCACAGGGAAAATACTGGCAGAGGTAAATCGCAGCTCTTTTGCTATCCCCTTTTTGGTTGCCGACGATATGGTTGAAGGGGTGAGGTCCCAGTTGCTTGGCAAGACGGTATATATCAAAACTCCATTGTGGCATAGTGTTAATGATGGCGATCAGATTAGTGGCCGTCGTTTTATCCCTGTTGTGATTACGGCAGTGAAGCCTGGCGACAAGGTTCATCCTCTCAGAGTGGAGTTTCGTCCTGCCAGCGGTGGTGAGGAGGCCTTCGTGTGGATGAAGGTGCCTGGTGCCGACGGCGTGGGACGCGACTTTGATGCGCTGTTCTCGATGACCGATGTGCGCAAGCAGTATCCAGATATCTCGCCTGCCACTTGGAGTAATATTGTTAATTGCAAGGTTACCCAGGGCATGACAAAGCAGGAGTGTCGCTTGGCAATGGGAAATCCTGTGAACGTGCGTCAACTGCCCGACCAGTCGGGGCTGCGAGAATATTGGTACTACGACGGTGGGCGATATCTATTTTTTGTTGATGGACTATTGAAAGAATTCAGATGATGGAAGACGATCGACTCACGTTAACAATACTTGGCAGCGGCACCAGCACTGGTGTGCCACAGATAGGGTGCCAGTGCGAGGTGTGTCGTTCTGGCGACCCTCGTGACAAGCGTCTGCGGCAGTCGGCACTGGTTGAGTGGCGCGGCAAGCGCATCTTGATAGACTGTGGACCCGACTTTCGTCAGCAAATTCTCGGCACTGGCGACGCTCACCTCGATGCGCTGCTCATTACTCACATCCACTACGACCACATAGGCGGTCTTGAGGAGCTGCGTGGTTTCAGCAACTTCCCTATCTATGCTCGCCATGATGTGATAGCTGCTTTGCACCGCCGCCTTGCCTATTGCTTTGCAGAGCACCCCTATCCTGGCGTGCCACATTACGAACTGGTGGAAATTAACGATAACGATGCTTTTGAGTGTGCCGGCATCACTGTAGAGCCCATTCCTGTGCTGCATTACAAGTTGCCTATTCTGGGTTTCAAGATTGGTGGCATGGCCTATATCACCGATTGCAAGACCATCGACCGTGAGCTCATAGAGCGGTTGCGTGGAGTGCCGCTGCTGGTGCTCAATGCGTTGCGCTTTGAGGAGCATCTTTCACACCTCTCGCTCTCACAGGCCTTGGAGATCATAGAGCAGATAAAACCGGGTCGTGCATTGCTCATCCACATGAGTCATGGCATTGGTCTCCATGCCGAGACATCAAAACTCCTGCCACAAGGCGTGGAACTCGCATTTGATGGCATGAAAATAGTTGTTTAGCTGACAAGAGGTCAAGAGGACAAGAAGACAAGAGGACAAGAAGACAAGAGGACAAGAAGACAAGATGACAAGAAGACAAGAGGACAAGAAGACAAGATGACAAGAGGTCAAGAGGACAAGAAGACAAGAGGACAAGAAGACAAGAGGACAAGAGACGAGAGGACAAGAAGACAAGAGGACGAGAGACAAGAGACAAGAGGACGAGAGACAAGAGGACGAGAGACGAGAGGACAAGAAGACAAGAAGACAAGAGGACGAGGCAATAATAGCCGTCAAACTTCACGGGCTAGGCACGCCTTGTACCTACTTAACATTTAACATTTTACACTTAACACTTAACATATAATTATGGCAACTGTTGACGACAAGAAAATCATCTTCTCCATGGTGGGGGTGAGCAAGACAATTCAGCAAAACCAGAAACAAATTCTCAAGAATATCTATCTCTCCTTCTTCTATGGGGCAAAGATAGGCATCATTGGCCTCAATGGTGCAGGAAAATCGACGTTGATGAAAATCATCGCTGGCATCGAGAAGCAATATCAGGGCGAGGTGGTGTTTGCCCCTGGCTATAGTGTGGGCTACCTGCCTCAGGATCCACAACTTGACCCTACTAAGACCGTGAAAGAGGTGGTTCAGGAAGGCGTGCAGCACATTGTTGATGCCCTCAAGGAATATGAGGAGATAAACCAGAAGTTTGGCCTGCCCGAGTATTATGAGGATGAAAACAAGATGAACGAGCTCTTCGCTCGCCAGGCAGAGTTGCAGGACATCATCGACGCTACCGACGCTTGGAACCTCGACAGCCGCCTTGAGCGGGCAATGGATGCCCTGCGCTGTCCGCAAGGCGATGAGAGCACCGAGCACCTGAGTGGTGGCGAGCGGCGTCGAGTGGCACTATGCCGACTGCTGTTGCAGAAGCCCGATGTGCTGTTGCTTGACGAGCCTACTAACCACCTCGATGCTGAGTCCATTGACTGGCTTGAGCAGCACTTGCAGCAGTATGAAGGCACTGTGATTGCCGTCACTCACGACCGCTACTTCCTCGACCATGTGGCGGGGTGGATCCTCGAGCTTGACCGCGGTGAGGGCATTCCCTGGCGCGGCAACTACAGCAGCTGGCTCGAGCAGAAGACCCTGCGACTGGCGCAAGAGGAGAAAACCGAGAGCAAGCGCCGCAAGACCCTGCAGCGTGAGCTTGAGTGGGTGCGCATGGCACCAAAGGCTCGTCAGGCCAAGGGCAAGGCGCGCCTCAACAGCTATGACAAGCTGCTCAACGAGAGCGTGAAGGAGAAAGAGGAGAAGCTCGAAATCTTTATCCCTAATGGGCCGCGTCTGGGCAACAAGGTGATAGAGGCACAGCATGTGGCCAAGGCCTTTGGCGACAAGTTGCTCTTCGACGACCTCAACTTCATGCTGCCGCCTAACGGCATAGTGGGAGTGATAGGACCCAACGGTGCCGGCAAGACCACTCTGTTCCGCTTGATTATGGGACTCGAGAAGCCCGACAGCGGCACCTTTGAGGTGGGCGAGACGGTAAAGGCCGTGTATGTTGACCAGCAGCACACCAGCATCGACCCCGAGAAGACCGTCTATGAGGTGATCTCGGGTGGGGTAGAGCTGCTGCGCATGGGAGGACGCGACGTGAACGCCCGCGCCTACCTGTCGCGTTTCAACTTCTCGGGCGTTGACCAGCAGAAGAAGTGTGGCGTGCTCAGCGGTGGCGAGCGCAACCGTCTGCAACTGGCATTGGCGCTCAAGGAAGAGGGCAACGTGCTGCTGCTCGATGAGCCCACTAACGACATCGACGTCAACACCCTGCGAGCCCTTGAGGAAGGTCTCGACGACTTCGCTGGCTGTGCGGTCATCATCAGCCACGACCGCTGGTTCCTCGACCGCATCTGCACCCACATCCTCGCCTTTGAGGGTGACAGTAATGTTTTCTTCTTTGAGGGTTCCTACTCCGAATATGAAGAAAACAAGCTCAAGCGCCTTGGGAAAGAAGAGCCCACTCGAGTGCGCTATCGCAAGCTCACCGACTGATAATGTGGTATTTATCCCATCCTGTTTCTTTAACCAAATGGCCAATAGAGGGTCCTATGTGTGTGGTTGACTTTATAGGTGGTATAAGATTACATAGCAAATGAAACAATGGGGTCAGACCCCGTTGTTTCATTTTTTTGGTGGTTGGTGGTGTCGCCTCAGGCGACGGGGGGCGGATTGGTTATGTTCCGTGGGTGCCGAGTGCTTCAGTCGCCTGTGGCTCCTTCGTCACTCGGTACCCACGGTTACTCAGAGGTCAGCCTTTGGCTGAAACCTGGCATTTTGAAACAATGGGGTCAGACTCCGATGTTTCTAAAAAGGCGATTAAGGCAATGCTTGGAAATAATGATAACGGCTCACCGTCATTGATGAGCCGTTATCTGTTAGTATGAGAGTAAATGATTACTCGCCCTTGATGGCTGCTACGCCTGGGAGGACTTTGCCCTCGATGGCTTCGAGCATGGCGCCACCACCAGTCGAGACGTAAGACACCTGGTCGGCGAGACCGAACTTGTTGACAGCAGCCACCGAGTCGCCGCCGCCCACGAGCGAGTAGGCACCGTTCTTGGTAGCCTCGGCAACGTACTTGGCGATTTCGCCAGTGCCCTTAGCAAAGTTTTCAAACTCAAACACTCCCACTGGTCCGTTCCACAAGATGGTCTTGCTCTTCATGATGATTTCTTTCCACAAAGCTAGCGAAGCGGGGCTGGCGTCCATGCCTTCCCAGCCGTCCTCAATGTTGTGTGTGTCGAAGATGCGCTGCTCGGTGTCGTTCTTGAACTCACGGCCAGCAACAGTGGCAACCGAGAGCTGCACATGCACGCCTTTCTTCTTAGCCTCGGCGAGCACGTTGAGGGCCTCGGGCATGAGGTCGTCCTCATGTAGCGAGTTGCCTATCTTGCCACCTTCGGCTTTGAAGAATGTGAATCCCATGCCGCCGCCAATGATGAGGTTGTCAACCTTGTCGAGCAGGTTCTTGATGACGGCGAGCTTCGACGACACCTTGCTGCCGCCAATGATGGCGGTGAAGGGGTGCTGAGCATTCTTGAGCACATTGTCGATGGCGGTCACCTCTTTCTCCATGAGCAGTCCCAGCATCTTGTTGTCGTCGTCAAAATAGTCGGCGATGACGGCAGTCGAGGCATGACGGCGGTGAGCGGTGCCAAAGGCGTCATTCACATAGCAGTCGGCATAGCTGGCGAGAGTCTTGGCAAACTCGGCCTGGCGGGTCTTCATCTCCTTCTTGGCGGCGTCATAGCCAGGGTCTTCCTTGTCGATACCCACTGGCTTACCTTCCTCCTCGGGATAGAAGCGCAGGTTCTCGAGCAGCAGCACTTCACCGGGCTTGAGGGCAGCGGCAGCGTCGGCTGCCTTGGCGCAGTCGGGTGCAAATTTCACCTCTGTGCCCAGAGCTGCGGCCACGTCGCCGGTAATCTGGCTCAGAGAGAGCTTGGCGTTTACTTTGCCTTTAGGCTTGCCCATGTGAGACATCACCACAAGAGCTCCGCCGTCGGCAAGAATCTTCTTGAGGGTGGGCAACGCGCCTCGAATGCGGGTGTCGTCGGTTATCTTACCCTCCTCATTTAGAGGAACATTGAAATCAACACGCACGATTGCCTTCTTACCGGCAAAGTTGTAATCATTAAAATTAGCCATTTTGAAAAATTATTATAAATTATTACCTAATTGATTTTATTTTGCAAAGTTAATAAAAAGAATTGCAATGAGCAAATTTGTTTCGTTGAACTAACTCTTATCAAAGTTCTGCCTCTTTGAGTTTCTCGGCGTTTTCGGCCACGATGAGGTGGTCAATGCAGTCCTGTATGTCGCCATCCATAAAAGCAGGCAGGTTGTAAATGGTGTAACCTATGCGATGGTCGGTGATGCGCCCCTGGGGGTAGTTGTAGGTGCGAATCTTTGCCGAGCGGTCGCCGGTGCTCACCAGTGTCTTGCGTCGGCTGGCGATGTCATCGACATACTTCTGGTGCTCCTTGTCGTAGATGAAGGTGCGCAGGCGCGCCAGAGCGCGCTCCTTGTTCTTGGGCTGGTCGCGGGTCTCGGTACACTCGATGAGGATTTCCTGGTCCTCGCCAGTGTTGGGGTTGTTCCACATGTAGCGCAGGCGCACTCCCGAGTTCACCTTGTTCACGTTTTGGCCGCCGGCGCCACTTGAACGGAAGTAGTCCCACTTGATTTCGCCTTCATTAATCTCAATATCAAAAGGCTCGGCTTCGGGCAGGATAGCCACGCTCGCTGCCGAGGTGTGCACTCTTCCCTGGGTCTCGGTCACTGGCACACGCTGCACGCGGTGCACGCCGCTCTCATACTTGAGTGTGCCATACACGCCATTGCCCGTGACACTGAACACGATTTCTTTGTAGCCTCCTGCAGCACCCTCGCTGCACGAAGACATCTCTATCTTCCATCCCTTGCTCTCGCAGTAGCGGGTGTACATGCGTGCCAGGTCGCCAGCAAAGAGGGCCGCCTCGTCGCCGCCCGTGCCGCCGCGTATCTCGATGATGGCGTTCTTCGAGTCCTCGGGATCTTCGGGAATGAGTAGCAGTTTTATCTTTTCCTCAAGTTTAGGGATTTCCTGCTGGTTGGCTTCGATTTCTTCACGAGCCATGGCTCGCAGCTCCTCGTCGCTCTCGCTGGCGAGTAGTTCCTTAGCATCCTCTAAATCTTGTAATTTCTTCTTATAGTCATGAGTCACAGCAAGCAGGTTCTCAAGGCTTTTATACTCCTTGCTGAGCTTCACATATCGCTTTTGGTCGGCGATGACTGCTGGGTCGGTGATAAGAGTCTGAATCTCCTCAAAACGTGCGTCAAGACCCTCCAGCCGCTCTAATAATGTGTTATTTGCCATATATGACGTTATTTTTGGCTGCAAAGGTAGTGTTTTTAAGTGATAAATGTTAAGTTTTAAGTGTTAAGTTTCGTTTTTGTATTCACATTTTAAGGACATGGCTACATTGGCGGATGGCGATTCGGGGGCGATTTCCTCAGATTTCCTCAAAATTGACTAAAAGAATAAGTCTATGCTTTGAGTTTAGGAAAAAAGTCGTAATTTTGTAGTTTGATTGAAAGTGACTTGTAAAAAACTATGGCCGATAACAAAGAATATGAGTGGGCTCTACCCATAGGAACTACCATTAACGGAGGTCAGTACCCTTATGAGGTCGTTGATGTGCTTGGGCATGGCGGCTTTGGCATCACATATAAGGTGAAGGCGCGTGTCACTCTCCACCACATCAAGGTGGATGTGTTTTTTGCCTTGAAAGAGTATTTTCCAACTGGCTGCTGGCGTGGCGGAGACGGTGCGACAATGGAATACTCGCCATCACTTGCCAACGACACTAAAACGGGACTCAAGGACTTTATCACTGAAGGCAACCGATTGCAGAAAATCTGTAATGTAACCCCCAATATCGTGAACGTGAACGAGGTATTCCAAGCCAACGGTACCGCCTATTTCGTTATGGAATACCTTTCGGGTGGCGACCTTAGGCAGATGGTTCGCAACAATGGTGCTCCTTTAAGTGAGGCGGCGATGATGAGCATCCTCAACCCTATTGCCAGAGCAATAGATGCCGTGCACCAGAACCATATCCTGCACCTCGACATCAAGCCCGAGAACATCGTCATGCGCCAGGGCGACGACGGCACGCCCCAGGTGCCGGTGCTCATCGACTTTGGCATCGCCGTGCACTTCGACAGCCGCGGCAAGCCCACCACCACGCATCCCACCAAGGGCGTGACGCCCGGCTACTCGCCCGCCGAGCAATATGCCGGCGTCAAGCGCTTTGAGCCGCGCTTCGACATCTACTCGCTCAGCGCCACTTGCTACTATATGCTCACCGGCAAGGACCCGCTTGAAGCCTTTGAGGTTGACGAGAACGCCATTCTCGCCGAGCTCACCCCGCTGGTGAGCAAGCGCACTTGCGACGCTATCATGCGTGGCATGTCACGCATGGCCGGCGCGCGGCCTGCCAGTGTGGCAGAGTTTCTCAAGAGCTTCAACGAGAGTAATGCCCTGGCCATTGGCACCGTGGTGCCCGGCACGGCTTGCCGCTACATGATAAAGATGGTAATCGACGAGACACCCGGCTATGTCCACTACCAGGCCTCGCCGGCTGGCGGCGACGAGCGTGAGCGCGACCCCAACCGCACGCGCGACATGCGCAACCGCGGCAACCGGTCGAGGCTCTACGACCTCTATGAGCAGCTCAATGACGGCAAGCGCATCGCCGCCGGTGATGAGCCACGGTCCTGGAGCCTGCCGCTGCTCGACAAGGCTCGCTACACTCCCATGC
This sequence comes from uncultured Prevotellaceae bacterium, assembly GCA_900318255.1. Taxonomy (GTDB): domain Bacteria; phylum Bacteroidota; class Bacteroidia; order Bacteroidales; family Muribaculaceae; genus Sodaliphilus. Next base: position 40,660 of record ONJX01000025.1, read on the forward strand.
AGTGGGGCGTGCAGATGTTGAAGGGTGGCGGCGTGAGCAGCGAGTATTTCATCGTCGAGGGCACCCAGTATCTGGCACTGTGCGAGGGCTACAAAGCACCGCCGCGGCAGCGCAAGCCACGCAAGGAAAAGGAAGAACGCTCCGAACAGCTCATCATCATGAGGCAAAAAGCGAAGCGATGGCTCAAGATTGCACTCCTGGCCACGGCAATCGCAGCACTGACGGCGCTGGCCGTGTGGGGCGTGACAAAGCTATTAAGCAACAAGGACGACGACACCTCACAGCAAAGCGACGAGCCATCAACTGAGGTTTTGAACGATTCTATCCCTGCTGCTGACGATGCCGCCGCTGCCGTGACTCCCAATGTCAATCCCAAACCCGAGGAAGTGACAACCACCACCACTGTGCAGGAGGAGCCCAAAGCGGTAGAGAAGAAAGAAACTCCTAAAGTGGAAGAAACTCCTAAGCCGCAGGATAAACCTAAGGTGCAGGAAAAACCTAAAACTGAGGAAATAATACCTAAGGTGGTGGAGAAACCCAAGAAGGAGGAAACCACCACCGACGATAATGCCTATCGCGACAAAGCTTCTCTTATAACTAAGGCGCGCCGCGGCGACAAAAAAGCGCAAGAGATATGCGACTTGCGAGGCATACCCTGGAAGTGATGGTTTTATTCAAGTCTATAAAGCTTTAACTTAAAGCTTTATAGACTTGAAGGTTAGAGGTTAGATGTTAGCGGATAGCGGATAGGGGTTAGAGAACAAAGTTCATGGATTTTTTTACTGTAGAATTTTGAATTAAACGAATAAAATAATTATGAAAAAATCATTATTCATCTTATCACTGATGCTCGTGGTGGCGGTGGCTGCTGTGGCGGCTACGTTCAGCGAGATCAAGGAGCAAGCCCTCCTTGGCGACCGCGAGGCGATGTATCAGCTCTCGAAGTGCTACATGGAAGGCAACGGCGTGGCAGCCGACTATGACCGGTCGGACTACTGGCTCGAGCGCGCTGCCAGGGAGGGGCAGCCCGACGCCAAGAGGGTGCTTGACCTGATGGGAGGAAAAACCGAGCTCTCTTCATCGAAGCGCGCGCAGCTGGCGGCCGAGGAGAAGCGCGAGCGCGAGCGTCTGCTCGCCGAGCGCCAGCGCGGCAACAACGGCGGCTCCACCGTCACACCTCCCGCCACCGGCGGCAACCTCACGTTCACGGTCAATGGCGTGTCGTTAACGATGGTGGCGGTGCCAGGCGGCACGTTCACCATGGGCGCCACCAGCGAGCAGGGCAGCGACGCTTTTGATGGCGAGAAACCCGCCCACAGCGTGACCTTGAGGTCGTTCTACATCGGCCAGACCGAGGTGACGCAGGAGCTGTGGCAGGCGGTGCTGGGCAACAATCCGAGTTACAAGAAGGGTGCGAAGCTACCAGTGGAGCGGGTGAGCTGGGACGACTGCCAGGAGTTCATTCGCAAGCTGAACCAGATGACCGGCAAGAACTTCCGCCTTCCCACCGAGGCCGAGTGGGAGTACGCCGCCCGCGGTGGCAACCGCAGTCGGGGCTACAAGTACAGCGGCAGCAACAACATTGGAGATGTGGCGTGGTACGGTGACAAAATCGGCAGCAGCACCCATGAAGTCGCCACCAAGCGTGCCAACGAGCTTGGTCTCTACGACATGAGCGGCAACGTGTGGGAGTGGTGCAGCGACTGGTATGGCAGCTATAGCAGCAGTGCGCAGACCAACCCCACTGGCCCCAGTTCGGGCTCTTTGCGCGTGTTCCGTGGCGGCGGCTGGGGCGACTTCGCGGGGTTCTGCCGCGTGTCGGGCCGCAACCGCCGCTCGCCCGGCGACCGCGGCAACGGCGTCGGCTTGCGCCTCGCCCTATAGTTCGCTCTCTCAGAAAAAACTCGCATTTCCTGGATTTTGCCAAAAAAGGCGAGGAGCGCCAGCCCGAGCCGTAAAAAGGCAAAATCCAGGAAATGCGAGGGGGTAGGCTATACATTTCATACGCCCGAGCGTAGCGAGGGCGAAAAATTTTTGGGAGATATGCAAATAAAAACATTCACACTCAATGCGACAAATGCCAGTCGCTGCGAGGAAGAAATAAACAAGTTTCTTCGCTCGCATCGCATCTTGCGTGTAGAGCATCACTTTATAGAGAATGATGGAGGCACATGGGCAATGCTGATTGAATATCAGGACGAGCAGCCCAATGCCGTGAGCCCGGTGGCGAAACGCCGCAACAGGAAAGACGTGACCGAGGGCATGAGTGAGGAACTGCGACTCAGGTATGAGACCCTGCGCCACATCCGTTCGGACCTGGTTGTCAAATACCCCCCTTGACTCTTGTGCAGCGAGCCCTAGCGAGCGCAACAAGAGTCAAAGGGGGTTACTCAGAGGTCAGCCTTCGGCTGAAATCCGCCCCAAGAATAGCAAGCCCACATATTTTGTCTCTACCATTATCACATTGAATATAAGCCAATAGCAGGGGATTTATAATCTTTAATCGAACACTGTAAAAAATATAATTTCCTGCGTAAGCAGGCTTTTTGTGACCACGAAGTGGCAACTCTTTGCGATTATTCGAGCGTTGAAAAGGGAGTGACTTTGATAATCGCATTTCTACTTTAGAAACTTGAGTTAAATAGTGGACTCATAGGCCGTGGCGCGTTGTGCCCCTTTTTGCGGTTTTTCTTTCTATTTTTTTCTCATCATTTTTTTACTCTACATTTTTTTTGCTAATTTTGTGCAGATTTACGAGACACAAAGAGTTACATTATGGCAAAAGTATTATTTATTAACGGCTCACCTCGCAAGCAGGGCAACACCTTTGTTGCGCTCAGCGAGGTGGCTAAGACTCTGAAAGAGCAGGGTATTGACAGTGAGATTGCATGGATTGGAGTGAAGCCGGTGCGTGGGTGCATAGCGTGTGGTAACTGCAAGGCCACAGGCAACGGCAAGTGTGTGTTTGATGACGATGTCTGCAACGAGATGATTGACAAGATTAATGCTGCCGACGCTCTTGTGGTGGGCGCGCCAGTATATTATGGCGTGCCTCCAGGTCAGACGATAGCACTCATTCAACGCGCTCTGTTTGCCGGCGCACAGGTTGCCAACAAGCCTGCCGCTGCTGTCACCGTGTGCCGCCGCGGTGGCTCAACAGCTGCTTTCCAGACGTTGCAGATGCCGTTCCAAATGGTGAACATGCCGCTGGTGACCTCTCAGTACTGGAACATCGCCTTTGGCATGAATCCCGAGGAGGCAAAACTCGACACCGAGGGTATGCAGACGATGCGCCAGCTTGCCCGCAACATGGCATGGCTGCTGCGTAGCATCCAGTCGCAGCCGGCTCCAGCTGTCGAGGACGAGTGGAAAGGCATGAATTTCATTAGATAAAGGTGGCAGTGGCTAAATCTGCAATGGCTGGTTTTTCAACCGCTAGTGGGGTAGTGGAGCACATGCTCTCGCTTGCCGATGAGCGGCAAGTAGAGCTCTTGAAGCGCTTTTTCAAGACTGGCGTAGGCGACTATGGCGAGGGCGACCAGTTCTTGGGAATAAAAGTTCCCGATACCCGTCGTGTGGTGTCTCAATGCAAAGCGTTGCCCTTTAACGAGATAGAGACGTTGCTCGCCTCACCTTGGCATGAGGTGCGGTTGTGTGGCCTGCTGGTGCTGGTGGCGCAGTTTGAACACTCAGCAAAACGGGCAAAGAACAACGACGTTGCAGCTATCGCTTGTTGCGACTCTATTGTAGATTTCTATTTGAAGCATGCGCATTGCGCAAACAACTGGGATCTCGTTGACCTTTCGGTCTATAAAATAATAGGAGAGTGGCTGATGCTTCCCTCAAGCTATAGCTATGAGAAGAAGCTGGCGACCATCGACTGCCTTGCTGCCAGCGACAACCTGTGGAAGCAGCGCATGAGCATGGTGTGTACATTAGGCCCTCTCAGGCATGGCGAGGCGCTTTTCACCCTGCGTTATGCCGAGTGCCACCTGCATCACCGTCACGACTTGATGCACAAAGCGGTGGGATGGATGCTTCGCGAGATGGGCAAGAGGGTTAGCGTTGATGTGCTGCGTGACTTCTTGAGATGTCATGCCCATGAGATGCCTCGCACGGCATTGAGATATGCCATCGAGAGGCTTCCCGATGAAGAACGAAAACAGTGGATGACAAAATGAGAGGGATGAAAAGAAATATATCCAATGGATGGTATCATCTTATTGCCATTTTGGTGATATTGGCTTGGGGAGTGTCTTTTCCTTTTACAACAATACTTCTTGCCAATGGCATTACCCCAACCGAGCTGTTTGTGTATCGCTCGATGATTGCTTACATTGGACTGCTTGTGTTTTCACGATTCAAGGTTAAGTATTGGGGGTGGCGCGACGAGGCACTGGCATTGCTGTGCGGACTCACAGGGGGTGCCTTATACTTTGTGCTCCAAAATGTGGCTCTAAACCTCACACTCATGAGCGACGTGGTGATAGTGATAGCTATCAATCCGTTGCTCACTACCATCTTGGCTGCCATTTTCCTGAAGGAAGAACATTTCTCGTGGAAGATACTGCTTAGTTCGGCAGTGGCTTTTGCAGGAGTTGCGGTAGTGACGTTCAGGGATGGCTTTGTGTGGGGAAATGGCCTGCTGGGAAATATCTTGTCGTTTCTGGCGGCTCTCTCTTGGGCTGTCTATAGTGTGCTTCTCAAGCGAGTGCAAGGCCGTCACAGCACCTTGTCGATTACCCGCAAGGTGATGTTCTATGGAGTGCTGTGCGCCTTTCCATTTATGTTCCTTGAACCAGTCACGCCCTTGTCAACAATCATGCGCCCCGACTTGCTGGCCAACTTACTCTTCTTGGCTCTTATTTGCTCAATGGCAGCGTTCTTCATTTGGAATTTGGTAATCAAGAAGATTGGCGCAATAAGGGCAAGCAATTACCTGTATCTAGATCCCATAATCTCGATAGTGATGGGAGTGATACTCCTTGGTGAGAGAGTTACTGCTATTGCCGTGATAGGGTGCGCCCTGGTGCTCCTGGGTGTGATAATGGTAGAAAAGATGACAATAAATAATTAAGTGTTAACTGTTAAGTGTTAACTGTTAAGTGTTAAGTGTGAACTATCAACTATTAACTATTAACTATTAACTATCAACTATCATGATTGACGATATTCTGAAATTCAACCGAGATTTTGTTGAGCGTGGTGAATATGAGAAGTATGTGACCGATAAATATCCCGACAAGAAGCTTGCCGTGCTAAGCTGCATGGACACGCGACTGACAGAGCTTTTGCCAGCAGCACTGGGTCTCCGCAATGGTGATGCCAAGATTATCAAGAATGCAGGAGCACTTATCATGTCGCCCTACGATAGTGCGATGCGGTCCTTGCTGGTGGCCATATATGAATTAGGTGTGGAAGAAATTATGGTGGTAGCTCACACCACCTGCGGTGCCTGCCACATGTCATTCGCCCAATTTGAGAGTCACATCCTCGAGCGCGGCATCAGCGAGCACACATTATCGACGATTAGGCACAGCGGCATCGACCTCGACCAGTGGCTTGAGGGTTTTCACGATACCACCCAATCGGTGCTTGCCACGGTAGCTACGATACGTAATCATCCGTTGGTGCCCCAGGATGTGGTGGTGCGTGGTTTCATTATCAACTCGGTGACTGGTGCTCTCGACGAGGTGAAATCGTGAAAATTTAAGCACAATGTCTGCTTTTTGTGCATATTTTCCTGAGAAAATATTTGGAAAAGCTCTTTTTTTTACTTGTTGGTAAAAAAAAATGTCAATAATGCTTGCATAATTCATTTTTTTACTAATTTCGCACCGAAAACTAATGTCAAACGATAATAATACACTATGATTTACAAGTTTCTGATAGGTTCAGAAGAAGCCGGAAATTTTAAATTGGAGATTGCTATTGATAGTTCAGACACCTTTGTTAGACTGCGCAACACTATCTTGGAGGCCGCAGGTTATGATAAGGGGCAGATGGACTCGTTCATTATTTGCGATGATGATTGGTGTAAGGAAAAAGAGGTTACTTACTTTGATATGGATACCGATTCAGATGAAGACATCTGGATCATGGAAGACACTCCTCTTGATGAGTTGATAGAAGACGAGGGTCAGAAGATGAAATTTGTTTTTGATTACATGACTGAGCGTTATTTCTATATGATACTCAAGGAGACAGTGCCAGGCAAGAGCCTTCACGACCCCTTGTGCCAGCGCAAGGAGGGAAAGGCACCTCAAGAGACCTTGCCCGACATGTTCTCGGCACCAGTAAAGGTTGACACCGATATTGATGAACTCGATGAGGCTTTTTATGGAGAAGAAAGCTTCAATGAGGAGGAGCTGCGAGAGTTAAGCGACGAGTTTGAGAAAGACCGCGAAGAAGGCATATAGTGCAAATTGTTAACGCAGTTTAAGACTATAAACTATCCTCGTTCCACTTTATATGAGTTAGTAATTAGTAGTGAGCCACGCTTTGGTTAGAGCGTGGCTCACTGATAATAGTATATATATGTGTGATGTTTGTTTAGGCTGTTGTGAAGCGGTAGATGGTGCGTGTGAAATAGGTGTCGCCAGGGCGCAGCTCGCATGAGGGGTACTCGGGGCAGTTGGGTGTGTTAGGGTAGTGCTGTGTCTCGAATGCCACAGCAGAGCGTGCAGGATAGCCAACGCCGAACTTGCCTTTAAGGTTCTCATCGAGGAAATTGCCAGTATATATCTGCACTGCAGGCTCGGTTGTGAACACCTCCATGGCAATGCCCGTGACAGGCGACATTACACGCAGTGCCACTTTACTCAAGTCGCCAGGGTGGTTGATGGCGAAGCTGTGGTCATAGCCATTGCCGTTCTTGAGTTGTTCGTTGTCGGCATTAATGTCTTGCCCTATGGGTTTGGGGGTGCGGAAGTCGAAAGGCGTGCCTGCCACATCCATGAAAGAGCCATCGGTTATGAGTGTCTCGTCGGCGGGCGTGATGCGGTCGGCATCGATGGTGAGCACGTGGTTGTGTATGCTCGAGGCGAGGTCGCCATTGAGGTTGAAGTAGGAGTGGTTGGTGAGGTTGATGATGGTGGGCTTGTCGGTAGTGGCACTATACTCTATGTCGATGGCATTATCGTCGGTAAGTGTATATATCACCTTCACGTTGAGTGTGCCTGGAAATCCTTCATTGCCATCGGGATCTACCAGTGTGAGTTCTAGGCGATTGCCATCTTGCTTTGCGTCCCACACTTTTTTGTCATAGCCTTTCATGCCTCCATGCAAGCAGTGGGGGCCATTATTGATGGGGAGATTATATTCCACACCGTCGATGGTGAACTTCCCGTAACCAATGCGGTTGCCATAGCGGCCGATGAGAGCACCAAAGTTGCCGTCGTCGGCAAGGTAGTTGGTAATGCTGTCATGCCCCAGTTCCACGTCGGTGAGTTTGCCGTCGTGGTCGGGTACCATAAGGCTCACGATGCGCCCTCCATAGTTGGTGATACAGGCTTCCATGCCGTTGTTGTTGGTGAGCACAAAGAGTGCCACAGGCTTGCCATCAACGATGTCAAAAAAGTTCTTCGGGTCAAGTCCCGATTTTGTAATTCCAGTCATGATAATTAATGAGTTAGAAATATTTATTTTTGTATCTTAATTTTTTGGCAAATGATTTAGTGAGATGTGTAGAAAATTAAAATGGGTCACAAAGTTATAAAAAAATAATAAAAAGTAATGGTCAAATTTGTTTATTATTTGAAAAATGACGAATTTTGCTCAACAAAAGCGTATTTTTGAACAGAAAAAATCATTGAAGATGCTAAGAAAATTAACGATATTTACCCTGCTTTTTGCGCTAGTGTCGTGTCCCGACGTGGCATTTGGCAGAAAAAAGAAAGACAAGAAAGAACAGCAGAAACCACAACCAGTTTTTTTTGAGCCAAAGGCCAGTGAGGTGGATTTGCCCATAACCAATGAGATGGAGCAGATTAATGGCGAGTGGAATGTGATAGAAATTAATGAGACTGAGGTGTCAAGGGTGGCAGGGTCGAGAGTGTATCTCAACTTTGATGTGCCAGGACACATGCTTTATGGCAACACTGGCACTAACGCCATAAATGCGACTTATAGCCTTAAAAAAGATAATAAAATCTCGTTTGACAATATGCTGGTAACCAGGAAAAGTGGTGGCTATTTTCAGTATATTGAGCGCGACCTACTAAAGGCACTTGGCGACGTGGTGTCGGTGGCGCTTACAAAGGTGGGTGATACCGAATTCATGGAAATGAAAGACCGTCATCGCAATGTGATAATCAAGCTTCGCCGTCAAAACCTCGACTTTTTGAATGGTCCCTGGCTGGTGAAGATTATCAATGGCGAGGATGTCATTGACCGCGACATCAAGCTCGTTAATGATATTGACATGCTCACTGTCAACATCACGAGTGGATGTAATATCATCAATGGGGTAATCACGATAGACCCATTTAAGGAGCATGCCATTGAATATGAGGACCTGAAATCATCACATCATCAGTGTCCTAATATCGACACTGAGACTCGCTTGCTCATAGCCCTTGAGGAGGCACAGTTTTGCCACAAGCGCAATGACCGCGAGGTTGAACTCCTCACCACTGAGCACGACGAGATGGGCAAGTCGGTAAACAAGACACTTGTCGTTCTTGAGAAAGTGAGATTGTAGAACACATTTTTGTGATTGTGGCTCATGGCACGCCGATTACCTCTAGCCATCATCATTGTGGCGCTGCTGGCATTGAATGCTGGCACTGCCGCTGCTCAAATCAATACTGAGCAGGTGATGACCATTGGGCGCAATGCATTATATTTTGAAGACTACATTCTTTCAATTCAGTATTTTAACCAGGTTATTCAACAAAAGCCTTATCTTCCAGAGCCCTATTTTTATCGAGCCGTAGCCAAGATTTCGCTCGACGACTATTCGGGCGCTGAGTCCGATGCATCACAGTGCATAGAGATAAACCCGTTTATCAAAGATGCTTATCGCGTGCGTGCCGTGGCACGACACAACACAAAAAAATTTGAAGCAGCGATTGACGATTACAAAACCTGCCTGCAGATGCGTCCTGATGACCCTGACATCATGCTCAACATGGCAATGTGTGAGCTGGCGCTCAAGAACTATAGCACTGCCGACAGTTGCCTCTCTTGGTGCCTTGAGCGTGACTCCACCAGCGAGCGAGCTTGCTTGGGCATGGCACAGCTGTGCCTTGAGCAGAATGACTCGGTGGGCGCTCTTAACTACGTGACGAGGTGTATTAACAGTCACAAAAACAATCCACAGGCCTATTTGGCTCGTTGTGAGATTTATACTAACTATCTGAAGGACTATAACAAAGCTCTTGAGGACATTGATGAGGTGATTAAACTTGAGCCCAGCAATGCTGGCTACTATATTAACCGATCCTATCTTAGATACCAAATTAACGACATTCGCGGCACGATGGCCGACTTGGACTATGCTATCGCCATTGCCCCCAACAACGTGACGGCTCATTATAACCGTGCCTTGCTGCGCAGTGAAGTGGGCGACTATAACAAGGCGGTTGAGGACTATGACTTTGTGCTCGAGCATGACCCTGATAACTATCCGGCATTCTATAACAGAACTATGATGCTCATTAACATTGGGCACTACCAGCAAGGCATCAGTGGCCTTAATGCAATGCTTGAGAAAGATAAAGATGACTTCGTGGCTCTCTATCAACGCGCTATGCTCTATATTGAGACTCGCCAGTATCAGTCGGCGTTGCGTGACTTAAACTCTATTCTTTCGAAGTATCCTAAGTTTGAGAGTGGATACATGTTGCGTGCACAAATCAAGCAGAGGCTAGGCGACAAGCGAGGTTATGAGAAAGATTTGGAGACTGCTGTGGCAGTAATGAAGACCAAGGGTGTACACTATAGTTCATTTAATCCGGTGGATTTAGAGCGTGAACACTCACAAGAGATACATAACAAGCGCGCCCAGCAGCACCTTGACAAGCAAGAGCAAGAGGCACAACGGCAACGCGAGATGATGGACGGCAGCTTAGAGGAGTCGGTAGAAGAGGTGAAAAAACGCTTCAGTCAGTTGCTGGTGGTGGATGTGAACAACGAGCTTAAGCCCGAGGTGGCGTTAGAGAGCGATGGCCTCTACGATGAGAAAGCGGGACACCGTCGCTACCGCAACAAAACTCGAGGTTTTATTCAAGACAACCAAGTGGAAGTGCAACCGCAGGGCGTGTTCTCACTTTCATATTACGGTCATGACAACAAGCTAAATGGCCGCACTCATTTCATGAAGGAGATAACGCAGGTCAATGAGCTGCATGTGCTCACGAGTTCACTCACTCTTGTGTGCGGCACTTCTAATCTTTCGGAGTTAGAAGCAAGGTCGAGATTTAATAGCGTCGATTATTTCAATGGATTGTTGGCCACCGGGACGGTGCGAGCCATCGACTATTTTGGCAGGGCTATGGATTACTTTTTGCTTAAAGATGTGGATGCTGCCATTGCCGATGCCGGCCGTGCCATTGATGCTAATAGTGATTTTGTGCTTGCCTACTTCTTGAGGTTTAATGCTCGCATGGAGAAACTGCAACTCGATGGGGCTACCCACACAGAGCACGGCGATGGGGACGAGGGACAGGCTCTGCTCTCACGGCGTGCCAGGGAAGTGGCACTCAGCGACATGGCTTCAGATTTGGGAAAAATCATAGCATTGTCGCCTCGCAATATCTATGCCCACTACAATCTCGCTTATGTGCAGGCATTGATGGGTGAGGGTGACGCCGCTATCGCCAGTTATTCGCGGGCCATCGAGCTAAAGCCCGACCTAGGCGAGGCCTATTTTAACCGGGCTCTTATTTATCTGCAGTTCGGCGATAAAGAAAAAGGAATTGCCGATCTCAGCAAGGCTGGCGAGCTCGGAATACTCCCCAGCTATAACATCCTCAAGCGCATGACACGATAGGACGAGAGGACAAGAGGACAAGAAGACAAGAGGACAAGAAGACGAGAGGACAAGAGGACAAGAGGACAAGAGGACAAGAAGACAAGAGGACAAGAAGACAAGAGGACAAGAGGACGAGAGGACGAGAGGACAAGAGGACAAGAAGACAAGAGGACAAGAGGACAAGAGGACAAGAGGACAAGAAGACAAGAAGACGAGAGGACAAGAAGACGAGAATACGAGAGGACGAGAGGACAAGAAGACAAGAGGACAAGAAGACAAGAGGACAAGAGGACAAGAAGACAAGAGGACAAGAAGACAAGAGGACAAGAAGACAAGAGGACAAGAGGACAAGAAGAAAAGGGGACGAGAGGACAAGAGATTGAACATGGGCTGTGGGATTTCCCTTTTTTGCCTTTTTTCTGGTTTATAGCAAATAATCATGCACTTTATTGAGAAAAAATTTAATTTTTAGAAATTAATTCACTAACTTTGTGGGCTCAAACTGCTGTGCCCTTATTTTGGGTAGTCTAAGAAGCTGTTTAGCAGATATTATTGTAATAAAAAGAAAATTTAAATCATTTAATTTCACAATAATTTTCATGAAAGTTTATAAAAGTAACGAGATTCGTAACATCTCATTATTAGGAAACAAAGGCTCGGGTAAAACAACCCTTGCCGAGTCTATCATCTTCGACTGCGGTCTTATCAACCGCCGTGGCACTATCGACGCAGGCAACACCGTGTGCGACTATTTCCCTGTAGAGAAGGAATATGGCAACTCGGTATTCTCTACTATTTTTAGTGTAGAGAACAAGGGCAAGAAACTCAACTTCATTGACTGCCCTGGTATGGACGACTATGTGGGCAACATTGTTACTGCCCTCAACGTCACCGACGCAGCCCTGATGCTCATCAATGGTCAGAATGCCATTGAGGTGGGTACTCAGAATCAGTATCGCACCGTGGGCAACATCAAGAAGCCCCTCATCTTTGCCGTTAACCGCCTGGACAACGACGCTGCCGACTTTGACAACGCCCTCAACCAGCTGCGCGAGACCTTCGGCAACAAGGTGGTGCCCGTGCAGTTCCCAGTATCGACTGGTGCTGGCTTCAAGAGCATCGTTGACGTGATGACGATGAAGCAGTACAACTACGATGGCGACAGCGGCAAGGCCACTGTTACTGACATCGACGCTGCTCATCAAGACCGTGCCGAGGAGTATAACATGGCACTCGTGGAGATGGCAGCCGAGGGCGACGAGGCACTCATGGAGAAATTCCTCGAGACCGACACCCTCACACCAGAAGAAATCGTTGACGGTATGCGCAAGGGCCTCATCGACTGCAGCGTCATCCCCGTGATGTGTATAAGCGGCGAGAAGAACGTGGGCGTTGACCGCCTCATGGACTTCCTGGGCGAGGTGGTTCCCACCACAGCCGAGATGCCCGCAGTGACCGACACCGACGGCAACGAAGTGAAGTGCGACCCCAACGGTCCCACGAGCCTCTTCTTCTTCAAGACCACCGTTGAGCCTCACATTGGCGAGGTGTCTTATTTCAAGGTGATGAGCGGTACTATCAAGGCTGGTACCGACCTGACCAATATGAACCGCGGCAGCAAGGAGCGCATCACACAGCTCAACACCGTGTGCGGTAGCTTGGCAAAGACCACCGTTGACGAGTTGCAGGCTGGCGACATTGGCGCCACTGTTAAGCTTAAAGACGTGCGCCGTGGCAACACCCTTAACGACAAGGACTGCGAGCGCGTCTATGACTTCATTCAGTATCCTGCTCCCAAGTATCAGCGCGCTATCCGCCCTGTTAATGAGAGCGAGATTGAGAAGCTGGGTCAAATCCTCAACCGCATGCACGAGGAGGATCCCACATGGATCATCGAGCAATCTAAGGAGTTGAAGCAGACCATCATCAGCGGTCAGGGCGAGCTCCACTTGCGCACCCTCAAGTGGCGCATCGAGAACAACGAGAAGGTTCAAATCGAGTATATCGAGCCTAAGATTCCTTATCGCGAGACTATCACTAAGGCCGCTCGTGCCGACTATCGTCACAAGAAGCAGTCGGGTGGTTCGGGTCAGTTTGGTGAGGTACACCTCATCATTGAGCCTTACCGCGAAGGTATGCCCGAGCCCGACGTTTACAAGTTTGGCAACCAGGAGTTCAAGATGAGCGTGCGCGACAAGCAGGAGATGGATCTTGACTGGGGCGGCAAGCTCGTGATCTATAACTGTATCGTGGGCGGTGCTATTGATGCACGCTTCATCCCCGCTATCGTGAAAGGTATCATGGACCGCATGGAGCAAGGCCCATTGACAGGCTCTTATGCTCGCGACGTGCGCGTGTGCATCTACGATGGTAAGATGCACCCAGTAGATAGTAATGAAATCTCGTTCCGCCTGGCAGCTCGCAATGCCTTCAGCAAGGCCTTCCGCGATGCTAACCCCAAGGTGCTTGAGCCAATCTATGATGTTGAGATTCTCGTGCCTAGCGATGCAATGGGTGGCGTGCAGAGCGACCTTCCTGGCCGCCGTGGCATCATGATGGACATGTCGAGCGCTAATGGTCTTGAGACTATCAAGGCTCGCATTCCATTGAAGGAGATGGCAAGCTACTCTACAGCTTTGAGCTCCATCACTGGCGGACGTGCTTCGTTCTCGATGAAGTTTGCTAGCTACGAGCTGGTTCCTGGCGATGTTCAGGAGAAACTCCTCAAGGAATACGAAGAAGCCAACAAAGACGAAGATTAATCCCCTCTCTTCTGTTTTTTCCTTACATAACAATGCTGAAAGGCACTTCTCAATCATTAGAGAAGTGCCTTTCAATTCATCGGGCATTAGCACCATGTGAGTGTGGCACAATGCCGGTAAGCCGTTAAGGTTATGTGAGTAATCAGCCTTCCAGACTATAGAAAAGCTCGCTAACTGCCACGTTGTATTTAGCCATTGATGTGGCTTTCTTGATGGCTTTGAGTGACTTGTGGGGGGCGTTGGGCAGGAATGTCTCCCACAGCGATTTCATCTTCAGGAGCAGTTGGTGCTCGCCACCGTTGAGCTGCCCGGTGTAGGCATCGCGCAGGCGGTTGTGGAGCTCACAGTAGTTGTCTGGGGTAGCTTTCTCTGGGCACAACATGGCAGGGTCTTCGATGAGACCGCGACCTATCATCATGCCGGCGATGCCTGGCAGTATCTTGCTCATGCGTGAGATGTCGTCAATGGTCTTCAGCTCGCCGTTGTAGATGACAGGGTAGTGGCACGAAGCAACAATCTCATTAAACTGGTCTAGGTCGAGCACGCCTTTGTACTGCTGCCGGCCAGTGCGTGGATGCACAGTTACATGAGTGGGCTCGATAATGTGGAGCAGTGGAATGATGTCTCTCCACTGAGTGGGCTCATCCCAGCCAAGGCGCATCTTCACGCTATAAGAAACATCGTTCACCGTGCTTAACGCTTTGAAGAGTTTCTCCACCTCATCGGGATATTGCAGCAGTCCCGACCCCTTGTGATGCAGGGCTATGGGAGGGAATGGGCACCCTAGGTTTATGTCGATGGCGCTGTGCCCCATCTCCTTTAGCGTCGCCGCCATGCGCAGCGCATCCTTTGGCTGGCAAGCTAAAATTTGTGGGGTGAACGCTGGCACAGCATTATTCTCGGGGTTAGCATCAACGAGGTCGCGCTTGCGTATTTGGCTATGTTCCACACGCATAAATGGTCCGAAATATCCATCGGTTCCACCAAAAATCTCGTAGTGTGCATTCCGCCAGTGACAGTCGGTGATGCCCTGCACCGGGGCGGCAAATATCTTAATGTCGTTAATCATTTTTTAGAGAACAAGAAAACAAAAGAACAAGGCAATGGCTGCTGTCGCTCATGTCTGCCTTTTGATTTTTCAATTTTCGGCAAAGATAATGATTTTATATGATAAAACACTCATCTCAGATGATTAAAAACGGTGTGAACCCAAAAAAACAACGGCTGCACAGAGTTGTGGGAGTGCCGCCGTTGTTTTTTGGTGTGATGTCACTTATATCTTATTATCCTAAAATGGTTTTTTGTGTCAATTATAACAGCATTGCATTTGTTGTTGTATGCCATTTTTGCTGCCTTATAGAACAAATTGTGTCTGAGACTTCTGCTCTCTGGTCGCAGTAAAGGTATAGTAAATGGATGGTATGTGCCGTAGGCAATAACATCAAAATCTCTCTTGATTTCATCTTCGTTCATGAAGATTTCAACATTTTCATAAATAATCAGTTTCTTTTTGTGGTCATTAAAAAACAGCTTATTGAAAATAGAAGTTTTGTTGATACGCTTCTCATACATTGAGCGCAAATTTGCAGTCTCAAGTTTACTTGTTGTGCATGACGGCAAGAAAAAGCATGCAATTAAGATTGCAATATAAATTTTAATAATCGAGTCCACTTTAAAAAGTGAAAACCACTAATTTTCAACAATTTTTGCCAATTATATTTTGTTGATTTTCAATAGTTTTTAATCGTACTTAATCGTTTGACAACTTGAGTCGGCACAAAAATACGACTTTTTAAAGTGGACTCATAATCTGTTTCATTTTGATCGTGTTTAGAGTCGTTTAAAATAATTTCGTTCGTCAAATTTTAGCAGTTTCCTCTCTTTGTCAAGAGCAATAGTGCTGTAATATGAACCTTTCTTGTGGTCGTAACGAATTGTGCTATTGTTGTCGATAATATCGTAGTGGCCTGAATAAGCTGTTTGACCGTCGAACTTTACAACAATGTTATCTCCGCTAATAGTTACAATCGCCACCGAGCGCATCCCCATTATTGTAGTTGTGTAAGTCCAGCTTCCTTGGATCCAAGATTTGATTTCATTGAGTTCATCGTTTTCGCGGTCTGACTCTTGTGGCATTTCTTGCTGCCTAACTGTTGTAGTTTGTGTTGTTCTCACTTTTGCTTTACGAGTTTTTTTAACTTTTGCTTCTGTTGTCTGTGAGAAGCTGCACAGCATCGCCAATGCGATGATTAAGATTGAATTATTCATCTTCTTTGTGATTTTTTTATGTTTGTAAAAAATATTAGCGTGAAGTACGCACCGGACGCACATTATGACCATAGCTACGCCCAGCGCGATATACGTTATGCTCATCTAATCCTAATTGTAAGAAAACTCCACAAGAAGGGTTGGATAGGTCTTTAGTATCTAAATCGCGTGACCAATAACCACCACATGATTCTGGTTTTATGGGTTTTGCGTCGCCAGACCCAGCAATATACCCAGCTCTATATCCAGCTAATGGTAAAAAAATCGATGAATTGTTGTGCTTACTGTGAACAATATACCCCTTAACATTATTTATAGTTCTTATTTCCCAAGCACATTCATTTATTAATTCCATTAACTGTTTTTTAGATGGCATTTGCCAACCCTCACCCCAGTTTACATGTGCTGCATCATCGGTAAGATCTAGCTCGATTTGATTGTCAACTTTGCCATGATTCCTGTCTGTGCAGTATTTGGTAATTCCATAAGAGAATGGGTCATACCACTTGTAGGTGTTCCAATCACAATTCTCCTTTGGTATAACCTCTCCCCAAGCAAAATAGTCTCCATAGTCTTCTGGTCTAATGGAACCCACATTCATCGTCGCCCACAGAGTTCCACTCGGGAGCCCTAGATCTACATATTCATGGTTATTATAAACATTATTATTACTATTTTTCTTGTTAGAATTATCAACATCTTTTACTATCAAAATTGGGCGTACTTTAAGTTTATTTATGCTTCTGACTCCTTCACATCCAGATTTTACACTTTTGTTATTTATTTGAAAATATGCTGCAAGAGCATAACCTGACCGTGATGCGTCTCTATCGCCAGTCCAGAAATAATAAGAATCAAATGAATTGGCTGATGGTGCAGGTATCAAAATTTCATTTCCATTTATTTTACTTTTCAGAACAATAATGTCCTCCAAGAATTTGGAATCGTCATATTGTACTTTAGCAAGTCTCTTGTCGGCGTCATAAAGAAGTTGACGAACTTGATCTGCTGTTGGCAATTGAAATACCTTGAGTGCATATTTATTGGCTCCAAAGATTTTAGTCACAATATCATATTTTGGATCACCTGCAATACTTGCCGGAAGGTCTCCATAGAAAACAGATCTTGCGTCACCAGTGACATCTCCCCATATTACACTTATTGGTAGTTCATCGGTACACCAATATATTTTATCACCATCTCTTGTGTGACCACCCATATCAATGAAGGTATATTCATTAATCATAATGCGATTCCCTGTTTCAATGGCTCCACTTTGTTTAATTATTGTTCCTTCTTTTTGTACTTGAGAGAAGAGTTTAAAAGAAGATATAATTATAAAGAAACAGAATAATATTATTAAATATAAATTTTTCATACAATTAGTGTTAATTAATGACTAATAATCAGATAGTTTTTAGCATTACGTGCCATTTGTAGGTCTTTTTCGTAATTTTCAACCATCTCATAGTTGCCAAGCTCTGTGGCGATTTTTTTACCGCGTTCTGACAAATTAATGACACGATTAATAACCCCCATCATATCATCAAAAAAATATGGATTGGTTCTTGTGGTGCCATATTGAGACATGAGCGAGCGATATTGCTGATAGAGTCTATTAAATTGTTCTCTCTCCCTCAATAGTTTGCCCTCTATTTGAATCATTTCAGTCCTAAGTGCATCAAGTCTTGCTTGCTCGGCATTTTGGATGTTTTCTGTCTCGATATTTTGATCGTTTTTTTCAAAAGATGACTCAACCTCTTCTTGTTTTGATTCTTGTTCAAGATGGTCAACAGGTTCCTTAGGCAAGATTTCTTCATTTGTGGTAGAGATGGAATCATTCACCGAAATAGTATCATCATTAATAGCAATAGAATCTACATTAGTTGTGTCTTCTATCGGGAGTGTATCACTGCTATTACTGCTTATACTGCCATCTTGCACATTGTTACAAGAAGATATTCCAAAGACAGATGTCACTGCAAGTAGAAATACCAAAAATAAGATGTTTTTCATAATCACTTGAAATCTAAATGATTTAGCATTCTCTTATTTATTTTTTCACTTTCTTGAATGGTGTGCCATCGTCCCCTAAAAGCCGCTTTCCTTGTCGGTCAATATTATAGTGTGATTTAGAGCCTGTTTCGGTGTCTGTTGCATATATGTCATCACCTGAAATTACATATGTGCTTGATATATAAGTGGGATACTCCCAACTTGGAAGCATTATTTCTAAGAAGATTTCATTATTCTTCTTAATATTGACCCTCATCCATGCACCACCATCAAATCTGACTTCCCATGTGCCAATGAGCCAATTGTCGTTGTCTTCTTGAACATTTTGCGTTGTAATTGTTTTACTGGTTTTTGCTTTCGCTTTACGAGTTTTCTTCACTTTTGCTTCTGCAATCTGTGGGAAGCAACAAACCATCACCAATGCGATGACCGAAATTTTAAATAACTGTTTCATGTCTTTTTGTTTTTTCCCCTTTTTTAGTCTCCCGAATCAAGGTTGGTTTGTATTAATGGTTTATATAAAAAGATAGCGTGGAGACTTGTCTGGTTTATCTAACTTGAGGTATCGCCAAACACCTACGCAGAAATAAACAGTCATCCCCCACGCGATACCATATACTGTTCCCGCCAATGGGGATAAGTATTGGCACACGGAAGGCGTTTTAAACTGCTTATCCTTCTGCTTTTAATTTTGGCGAATTTTCAAGTTAAGGATAACGCAAAAACGCTCTCTTATGTCTTCCAGTAAGAGCTTGACTCCACAAGCTTGCTGGATTTGGTGCAAAGATAGCACATTTTTTAGCAATCACCAAATTTTTTTAAGCAGAAAGCCATATAACAGCCACCATATTTGACACATCGGCATGTGTTATGAAAGAAGGCACTATGAATTATGTGACGCGTGCAGAGACCTTGAAAAAAGGAATTGACTATGGAGGGTATATTGATGTCCATTTCAAGATGTGCGCCATACGCAGCCGATAGTCGCTGTGGAGGGCGCTTCGCTTAAAATTAATTGAAAATTGAATAAAAATCATACACGCAAAGCTTAGAAAATTTTTCATAAATCTGGCTGCGCCTCACCAGTGTCAAAACAAGTTTGCTGGTGCCACCTGTCATGGCATATTTGCCTGGTTCGCAATGGGGTTCTAATTTTGAGGGTGTGTCAAAATGCTGAGTCTAATGAAAACTCCTCCTCTATAGAGGAGGTGCCCGAAGGGCGGAGGAGTATGATTGCGCAGAATAAATTGACAATCAGTACCTTTCAATGAATTTCGTGTTTTCATACTCCCCTTGAGGGTGTGTCAAAAATAAAAAACAACTGATTGTTCTGATTTATCTGATTATTTGCAAATTTTCAAAAACATATCAGTCAAGACATTGAGAAATCAGAAAATTCAGACAATTCAGTTGTTTATATTAAAAAAATTTGAGTTTTGACACACCCTCAGCTGTGGCAATTGTCGTATTTTGACAAACCCTCTTATTGCCCTTTCCTTATATTTTGAACAACAATCGTTTCAAATCGTTATTAGTCGTTTGATAAATTTTCACTAATTTTGTGGCGTTTTTTAGTGACAGACGATGATATCTATACAGAATTTGAAGGTTGAGTTTAGTGCTCGACCACTCTTCGACAATATAAACTATGTAATCAACAAGAACGACCGCATCGCTCTAGTTGGCAAGAATGGCGCGGGAAAATCTACCATGCTCAAGATTATAGCGGGGTTGCAGAGTCCCACGGCAGGCACCGTGTCGAAACCTAGCGACGTGACCATTGGCTACCTGCCGCAGCAGATGCGGCTTGTGGATAACTGCACGCTGCGCGAGGAAACGGCTAAAGCCTTTGACCATGTGAAAGAGCTTGACCGTGAGATTGATGCAATCAATAAAGAGATCGCCGAGCGCACCGACTACGACAGTGACGACTATCAGGCATTGCTTGAACGGTTGTCGCAGAAGACCGATGTGCGCGCTATGATGCAGAGCGAGAACTATGAGGCAGAGCTAGAGAAGACCTTGCTGGGCTTGGGCTTTGAGCGCAGCGATTTTTCGCGGCCAACCAGCGAGTTCAGTGGCGGCTGGCGCATGCGTGTGGAGATTGCAAAGCTGCTGCTGCAGCGTCCCGACGTGTTGCTCCTCGACGAGCCTACCAACCACCTCGATATTGAGTCGATACAATGGCTCGAGGACTTTCTCAAGACCCGCCGTGGCGCCTTGCTGCTTGTGAGTCACGACCGGGCCTTTATCGATAATGTGACAACCCGCACCATCGAGATTTCGCTTGGCAAGATTTATGATTATCAAGTCAACTACTCCCACTTTGTTCAGCTGCGCAAAGAGCGCCTGGAGCAGCAGCGTCGTGCCTACGACAACCAGCAGAAGATGATTCAAGACACCGAGGACTTTATTGAGAAATTCCGCTACAAAGCCACCAAGGCCGTTCAGGTGCAGAGTCGCATCAAGCAGCTGGCCAAGGTGGAGCGCATCGAGATTGACGAGGTGGATAACTCACGGTTGCGATTGAAATTCAACACTGCTCCTCGTTCGGGCGATTATCCTGTCATTGCCGAGGATGTCTCAAAGAATTATGGTGAGCTCAACGTCTTTAGAGATGTTACTTTCACCATCAAGCGTGGCGAGAAGGTGGCTTTTGTGGGCAAGAATGGTGCTGGCAAGTCAACCCTTGTCAAGTGCATCATGAATGAGATACCACATGATGGTTCTCTCAAGATAGGTCATAATGTGAAGATAGGGTACTTTGCTCAAAATCAAGCACAACTGCTAGATCAGGAGATTACAGTTCACGACACCATTGACTATGAAGCAGTGGGCGACATACGCTCACGCATCAACGACTTGCTGGGTGCCTTCATGTTTGGTGGCGAGGCAAGTGAGAAAAAGGTGAAGGTGCTCTCGGGTGGAGAAAAAGCTAGGCTGGCGATGCTCAAGCTGCTGTTGCAACCCGTGAACCTGCTTATCCTGGATGAGCCCACCAATCACCTCGACATGCGCACTAAGGACATCCTCAAGAGTGCCCTTGCCGACTTTGAAGGCACTGTGATTGTGGTCTCTCACGACCGTGATTTCCTCGATGGCTTGGTAAGCAAGGTCTATGAGTTTGGAAATCACAAGGTTCGTGAGCACCTGTGCGGCATCTATGAGTTCTTGGAGAAAAAGAAAATACAGTCGTTGCAGGAACTTGAGAAGAAGGATAGGGTAGTAGCGTAGCAGCAAGAGAAAGTTGCCACAGCTTCTAAACAAAGCTATCAGCAGCAAAAGGAGCATGAGCGAGAGATACGTCGTGCCGAGAAACGAGTGAAGCAACTTGAACAGCAAATAGCCGACACCGAAGCTGCGATTGCCGCGATTGAAGAACAGCTGTCGCAAGGCAACACCACCGACCCCGAGATTTTCTCTCGTCACGCTTCACTTAACCAGCAGCTCGAAGACGTGATGGCCCAGTGGGAACAGGCCAGCGAGGCATTGGAAGAAATAAAGTAGAATAATTCTAGCTCATCCTCGACTTGTAATCTTGGTAGGTAAATTCCCTGAGCGTTTCAATAGTCCCGTCAAGGTGCTGAAGAACGATGGCGGGATGGCTGATGCCATTGAACATGTTGGTTTTGACCGTTGTGTAGTGGTTCATGTCCTCGAAGGTGAGACGGTCACCAGTCTTGAGCTCATTCTCAAAACTCCAGTCTCCCA
Source organism: uncultured Prevotellaceae bacterium (assembly GCA_900318255.1). Classification (GTDB taxonomy): domain Bacteria; phylum Bacteroidota; class Bacteroidia; order Bacteroidales; family Muribaculaceae; genus Sodaliphilus. The sequence continues at coordinate 62,392 of ONJX01000025.1, forward strand.
CATAGTCGCCACTCAGGCAAGAGTTGCCACCTATGCGATAAGTGGGACGAGAATGATCAACGTGAGGCAACGCTTGTGTGATGACTGGCTTGTAGGGCATCTCTAGGCAGTCGGGCATGTGGCAAGCAAATGACACATCCACAATCGCCGTCTTGATGCCGCTGTTTTCCACTACATCGACCACAGTAGCTTCCAGGTCGCCAGTTTGCCAGCAAAAAGCGCTGCCAGGTTCAAGGATCACTTCAAGATTGGGGTGTCGCCGCCTGAAATCTTGTATCAGATGAATGAGATGCTCCACATCATAGCCTTCGCGGGTCATCAGGTGCCCACCGCCCATGTTTATCCATTTGAGTTGTGGTAGCCATTGGCCAAATTGCTCCTCCATAGCGTCAAGCACTTTTGCAAGGTCGTAAGATGTTGATTCACAAAGGGCATGGAAATGGAATCCCTCAATGCCTTCGGGCAAGTGAGTTAGATTCTCGCTAAGGATGCCAAATCGTGACCCTGGGCAGCAGGGGTTGTAGATGTCGGTTTCTATCACCGAGCACATGGGGTTGATGCGCAAGCCGCAGCTAATGCGCTGGTCAGTCCTAGCGGCATTATGCTCGTCGATAAATGGCTTAAACCTATTAAATTGAGCCACCGAGTTGAATGTGATGTGGCTGCTGCCGGCGATATACTGCTTGATGGTGCGCTCGGTGTAGGCTGGGCAATAGGTGTGAGCCTTGCAGCGAAGTTCCTCGTTGGCAAGTAGCATCTCATTCACCGAGCTGGCGGTAGAAGCGATGCCATACTCCCTGAAGATGGGAAACGTGCGCCACAGGGCATTAGCCTTGAACGCCATGATGATTTTTGCTCCGCTCTCACGGCTCACGCGAGTGATGAGGTCGAGGTTACGTCGCAATTTCTCCTCATAGACTATATAAAAAGGTGTATCCATAATTATTGTTTATATAGGTTTAGAGATTAACACAGAATTATAAGATTTTGAATTTTGCAAATTTCAACAGGAGGGTGCGCTGCCCCATCACATCAAAATCGACCACAATCTTCGGGTCGCTGCCGCTGGTGTCAATCTTGGCGATGGTGCCTTGGCCGAACTTGTTGTGCAAAATATTGCATCCCTGGCTAATCTCGCTCAGCGAATGTAAAGAGAAGTCGCCACTAGCTGCCGCCGCAGGTGGTGGAGTGGCTGTTGCGCTTGGTGTAGCAGGAGTGAATGAAGGCTTGGGCTGAAATGTGGACCGTGGGGTATATCCACTTCTTGAACTATCGTAGCTTCGTGGACTGTAGGTTCTGTAGTCATCATATCTGTCCTCGAGCTTTGACTTATAACCGCTTGTGGATCCTAATGATAAGAACTGTGGATCGATATCACGGATGAAGCGGCTGGGGTGGCAATACTGGGTGCTGCCATTGCGGAAGCGCGACTTGGCATAGGTGATGACGCAGTTGCTCTCGGCACGCGTGATGGCGACGTAGAGTAGTCGTCGCTCCTCCTCGATAGCTGCCAACGAATCTTTGCTCATTCCCGATGGGAACAAGTCTTCCTCAACGCCCACAATTATCACGTTCTTGTATTCCAGTCCCTTAGCGGCATGCACAGTCATCAGTGTTACACATTCACCCTCGTTCTTGTCGGTGTCTTGGTCGGTAGCGAGTGATGCTTGAGCAAGGAAATCGGTCATTTTTATTTCTACAGAGCCTTGTTCTTCTTGCTCACTAACGAAGTCGTGCATCGCAGCGAGCAGCTCGTCAACATTCTCTTGCTTGCTTATGTTCTCAACCGATTTGTCCTTCATCAACTCGGCCATTATGCCACTACGCTCAATGATAGTGCGGCCTAGCTCGTAGGCGTTGACCCCACTTTGGTCTTTGACGGCAAAACCGTTTATAAGATTTACAAAGGCTTGAAGTTTACTCATTGTGCCTTTGTTAACATCAAGGAGGTGCTGAGACGGGTTGTTAATCACTTGCCACATGCTCACCCCGCCGTTGATGCCGCAGTGCTGCACCTTGGCGAGCGTAGTGGCTCCAATTCCTCGAGCCGGGTAGTTGATGACTCGGCGCAGCGCTTCGTCGTCATTGGGGTTGATTGTGAGGCGGAAGTAAGCTAAAGCGTCTTTGATCTCCTTGCGTTGATAAAACGACAGTCCGCCATAGATGCGATAGGGGATAGGTCGGCGCTTGTCGCCATGTTTGTTCTTGAGGCCGCCGCTGCCTAGTGCCTCCTCCAGCACACGCGACTGTGCGTTAGTGCGATAAAGCACCGCAAAATCGTCATAGCTGCATCCTTCTCGCGCTTTGATTGACAGGATGGTGCTTGCCACCACATAGGCTTCTTCATAGTCGTTGTAGCACTCCACCACATTCACTTTAGTGCCCACAGGGTTTTCGCTATAGATGTTCTTCTTGATTTGGCGTGTGTTTTTATCAATCAATGAGTTTGCTGCGCCTATTATGTTTTGAGTGGAGCGGTAGTTGCGCTCGAGTTTAAAGGTTTGCAGCGCTGGGAACGACTTCTTGAGGTCAAGAATGTTTGAGATATTGGCACCGCGAAACGAGTAGATGCTTTGCGCGTCGTCACCCACCACACACACATGGTTGTGGTTCTTGGCAAGCTGAGTGATGATGAGATGCTGAGCGAAGTTGGTGTCTTGATACTCATCAACAAGGATATACTCAAATCTCTCTTGATACTTCTTGAGTATGTCGGGGTTGTCGCGAAGCAGAATGTTGGTATATACCAGCAGGTCGTCGAAGTCCATTGCTCCGGCAATCTTGCAGCGGTGGCAATAAGTCTTGTAAATCTCGGCTGTGAGCGGTCGCTTGAGCCTGGCGTCCTCGTCAAGCAGCTGGCGGTTGCTCTCGTAGTGCGACGGCATGATGAGCGCATTTTTCATCATTGAGATGCGCGAGTGAACAGTGGCAGGCTTATACACCTTGTCGTCGAGCTGCATGTCCTTGATGATGAGCTTGATGAGTGAGCGAGAGTCGCTGGTGTCGTAGATGGTGTAATCGTGATTAAACCCTATGCGGTCGGCATTGATGCGCAGCAGCTTGGCAAAGATGGAGTGGAAAGTTCCCATCCACAGGTCTTTGGCAACGTTGTCGCCCACCAGCGCAGTTATGCGCTCTCGCATCTCGCCGGCGGCCTTGTTGGTGAAAGTGAGTGCCATAATGTGTGAGGGGAAATATCCCAGTTTGAGCAGGTGCACAATTTTGTAGGTCAGCACCCTGGTCTTTCCCGAGCCAGCGCCGGCAATCACCAGCTGTGGTCCGTCGCAGTAAAGCACAGCATCACGCTGCTGAGCATTGAGTTTATTTAAATAGTCTTCCAAAATATTTTAGTTAACAGTGAACAAACTAATAATTCTTCTACAGCTCTTCATAGCAAGGAATTTCGTCCAGAAAGCTATAGCTGTTGTTTTCGTAATCAATCTTGCAGCAATAGTGGCTTAGACCATTAGACACAATCAGGTACTTTGCACGCAGCACCATGTTGTAGCGCACTATCTGGTCAAATGTTTTTTGAGTAATCTCGACTGTAGGGGCCTTATACTCTACTATTGCCAGTGGATTACCTTGCCGGTTGGCGACAAGGGTGTCGCAGCGGCGCTTGATGCCGTTTTGTGTGAGCGAGATTTCATTATTCATCAGTGCTGCCGGAAACTCCCTGTCTTCAATCAAAAAACGCACGAAGTTTTGCCGCACCCATTCCTCGGGAGTGAGTGCTACCCATCGCCGCCGCAGCGTGTCGAGGATGACAAAAGCATCATCTTTGGATAAAACCGGCTGCGCCTCGGCACTATTCGCTCCATCATGGCTATGCGCTAGGCTTGCACGATTTTTCTTTTTTATATTGAATTGATATTCAGGGAGATTTAATCTCTGCATGATTTTTGTGTTTGGTGGTGTGCAAATTAAGTTGTAAATTTACAAAGTTTTTTTGAACTACACATTCTTGTCTTTGAAAAAAGTAATCATGGCAGCAAAAAAAGAAGACGTTACATTCTCGGGCTTGTTGAAAGAAATCAATGCCAAGAATTTTAGGCCCATCTATGTCTTGCATGGCGAGGAGGGTTATTTCATCGATCGCCTGGAGGAGGCAATTGTTGAGAATGCGCTGGCTCCCGAGGAGCGTGATTTCAACCTCAACATCGTGTATGGTGCTGATGTGACCGACATGCGCAACGTCATCAGCATGTGCAAGCAATATCCCGTCATGGCAGAGCATCAAGTGGTGGTGATAAGGGAGGCGCAGGTGGTGGGCAAGCTCAACAATAAGGGCAATGCCAATGAGATTAACCAGCTCAAGCACTATGCTGTTCAGCCCATGCCGACAACCATTCTTGTAGTATGCAATAAGGGTGAGGCCATCAAGGGAAAGGACTTTGTCGATGCCGTGAAGAAGAATGGCTCGGGTGTGGTGTTCCGCAGCGACAAACTGCGAGAAGGCAGGCCCATGGAGCTGGCAGCTTCTGATTATATCAAATCGCAAGGCTATGCTATCGACGAGAAGGCGCTGTCGATGCTCTCGTCAAATGTGGGCAACGATATCTCGCGTCTTTATACTGAGATTGATAAACTTAAAATTCTCGTTAAGGATGACAAGCGCATCACCCCCGAACTCATAGAGCGCCACATTGGCATCAGTAAAGACTATAACAATTTTGAGCTACAAGATGCTCTCGCTCACCGCAATGCCAAGAAGGCTTTTGAGATTATAAACTATTACGAGAAAAATCCTAAGGCAAACCCCACTGTGGTGACTGTGAGCATGCTCTTCGGCTACTTCTCTAAATTGCTGCTTTTCCGTGCTGCCACCGACCGGTCTCAAGCAGGACTGATGGCAGCCGTGGGCACTAAATCGCCCTATATGGTAAAGAAAATGGCCGAGGCGTCAAAATATTACAACACTCTAGCATGTGTCAACATAATCTCCTGGATTAGAGAGTGCGACACCAAGAGCAAAGGCATTAAATCACGGCAGGATGCCAGTGCTCTACTGCGTGAGCTAATCTATAAAATACTCCACGCATGACGCAGGGAACACAAGTGGATATTAACGATGTCAACGTTGCCGACTTTTTTCGCGACGTGCTGGAGTTTCTGCCTTACGACCCTAATCCAGAGCAGGTAGAGGCAATAGCCTCGTTTGCGCATTTTCTGCTTTATGGTGGAGGGCGCAGCCTGTATCTTCTTAACGGCTATGCTGGCACTGGCAAGACATCGTTGATAGGTGCCATTGTCCAAACCCTCACTCGCCGCAGCATTAAGGTGCTGCTGCTGGCACCCACTGGCCGCTCGGCGCAAGTGCTGAGCGAGTATTCCCGTCGTGGTGCCTGGACCATCCATCGCAGGATTTACCGCCAGGACAGCTATCTGGGTGAGAGCTTTGCCCTTGCCGAGAACAAGCACACTAACACCATTTTCATCGTTGACGAGGCGTCGATGATAGCCAACTCGATGGCCGAAGGGTCGGTGTTTGGCAGTGGCCGCCTTCTCGACGACTTGGTGAGTTATGTCTATAGCGGTGAGGGTTGCAAACTCATGCTAATGGGCGATGGGGCGCAGCTGTCGCCCGTGGGTCAGAGCGAGAGCCCAGCGCTCGATGTGAGCTTGCTTCAGGGCTATGGTCTCTTTGTTTATAATGTGAACCTCACTCTTATCGCTCGCCAGGCCTCTGATTCGGGCATACTCCAAAATGCCACAATAGTGCGCAATATTCTCACCAGCGGCGAGGCTGTGGTGCCAAAGTTGGAGCTTACTCAATATTCCGACATCGAGTCGCTATCGGGCGAGTTCATGATGGAGACCCTGAGCGACTGTTATGACCGCGATGGCTTGGAGCAGACGATAGTTATCACACGCAGCAACAAACGCGCCATGCTCTACAATGGCGGCATTCGCAACATGATACTTTACCGTGAGGAGGAGCTCTCGACCGGCGACATGCTCATAGTGGCAAAGAACAATTACTATTGGGCAAAAGACTATAAAGAGATTGACTTCATAGCTAACGGCGATGTGATGCGTGTGAAGCGGGTGTGGGGCGAGGTGGAGCAGTGCTACGGCTTGCGCTTCGCCAATGTCACAGTGGAGCTTCCCGACCATGGCAACCTGGAGATGGACGTGAAGATTATCCTTAACAGTCTCTATAGCGAGACTCCAGCATTGACTGTGGCTCAGAGCCAGACTTTGTACAACGAGGTACTCAATGAGCTAACTGGCAACAAACGTGAGCGTTACAGCAAGATGAAGGAGCATCCTTATTTCAATGCTCTGCAAGTGAAATTTGCCTATTCCGTAACATGCCACAAGGCTCAGGGCGGACAGTGGAAGAATGTGTTTGTGGATATGGGGGCCATTATGCCCGAGGCGCTGACTACCGTCGATTTCATGCGATGGCTCTACACCGCTATCACTCGTGCCACAAGCCAGGTCTATCTCATTAATTGCCCATTATAGGGGACAAGAGGACGAGAGGACAAGAGGACGAGAGGACAAGAGGACGAGAGGACGAGGGGACGAGAGGACAAGAGGACGAGAGGACAAGGCAAGTGTAGATGATACTCGACTCTTTTGCCATTGCCTTGTTTGCGTGTCAGCGTGTCAGCTATTTTTGCTTCGATAACACTTTTTTCGAAAAGTATAGTTGCATAATTATAATTTATGTAGTAACTTTGCCCCACATAAGAGAACTAATGAAAAAAGTGAGACTATTATCTGCTGCTATCGTTTCTTGCAAATTTCTTAATATCAAAGATATAGACCATTTTTGCAAGTGACTGTCCCATTTTCTCCTGGCGACACTCTTGTGGTGCGTGTCTAACGCAATGCACTTGCCATCTTTTTAAAATAGACAAATCAATAATAACAATAAACCGCCAATGAGGCTTGCGGCTGGTATAACCTGCAAAAGCTGTGGCCTAGTAGGCAAAATCACATTAAATAATATATATGGAATTACCATTTGCAGAATCTTGGAAGATTAAAATGATTGAGCCTTTGAAAAAAAGCACTCGCGAGCAGCGCGAGCAATGGCTCAAGGAAGCTCACAACAATGTGTTTATGCTCAAAGCCGAGCAAGTCTATATTGACTGCCTTACCGACTCGGGCACTGGTGCCATGAGCGACCAGCAGTGGTCGGCCATGATGCTTGGCGACGAGAGTTATGCTGGTGCTACCTCGTTCTATAAGTTTCAGGAGGTGGTGCAACGCATCTTTGGCTTCAAGTATGTTATTCCCACACACCAGGGCCGTGCTGCCGAGAACGTGCTCTTCTCCTATCTCGTGAAAGAGGGCAACGTGGTGCCTGGCAATGCTCACTTCGACACCACTAAGGGCCACATCGAGGCACGCAAGGCTAAAGCCATCGACGTGACTATCGACGAGGCTAAGGACACCCAGCTTGAGATTCCTTTCAAGGGCAACGTCTCGCTCGAGAAGCTCGAGAAGGTGCTCGTTGAGAACAAGGGCAACGTGCCTTTCATGGTGCTCACCGTTACTAACAACACCGTTGGTGGTCAGCCCGTGTCGATGAAGAACATCAAGGAGACCTGCGAGCTGTGCCACAAGTATGGCGTGCCCGTAGTGATGGACAGCGCCCGCTTTGCCGAGAACAGCTATTTCATCAAGACCCGTGAGGAAGGCTATGCCGACAAGACCATCAAGGAAATCGCTCGCGAGATGTATAGCTATGTTGACGCCATGACCATGAGTGCCAAGAAAGACGGCCTCGTTAACATGGGTGGTTTCATCGCCACTAACAAAGAGGATTGGTATGAAGGAGCAAAGCTCTTCTGCATCCCCTTCGAGGGCTTCCTCACTTACGGTGGCCTTAACGGCCGTGACCTTAACGCTCTGGCAGTGGGTCTTGACGAGAACACCGAGTTTGATATGCTCGAGACACGCATCCATCAGGTGCAGTACCTCGCCAGCAAACTCGATGAGTATGGCATTCCTTACCAGCGTCCAGTGGGTGGTCACGCTCTCTTTATCGATGCCGACAAGGTGCTCTGCAACGTTCCTAAAGAGGAGTTCCCCGCTCAGACACTCACCTGCGAGCTCTATCTTGAGGCTGGCATCCGTGGTTGCGAGATTGGCTATATCCTCGCCGACCGCGACCCCGTGACCCGCGAGAACCGCTTTGGCGGCCTCGACCTGCTGCGCCTGTGCATCGCTCGTCGTGTATATACCGACAACCACATGAACGTCATTGCCGCCGCTCTGAAGAATGTCTATGACCGCCGCAATGAGATTACCCGTGGCGTTGCCATCGAGTGGGAGGCCCCATTGATGCGCCACTTCACCGTGAAACTCCGCCGCCTGGGATAAGATATTCGGTTACGATTGAATAACACTCACATTATAAAACATGGAGGCTATTGAGTTAAAATAGCCTCCATGTTTTATGTTTCCTGACTAGGCAGCAGTTGACGCCAGCTGGTAGTGGCAAGGCGTGCTTTGTCGCTACTGCACTACTCGGTGTTACTTGAGTTTTGGCAGGTTGTCGATGGCGGTCTCGTTGCCTAGTGCTGCCGACTTTGAGATCCACTCTTTGGCTTTCTGGACGTCTTTCTTGATGCCGTAGCCGCCGTAGTAGTAGCAAGTGCCTATTAGGTACATGGCATCGCTGTCGCCTTGCTTGGCAGCCTTCTCAAGCCACTGGATGGCCTTCTTGTAGTCTTGCTTGCAGCCATATCCGTTCTTATACATCTCACCGAGAGCCACTTGCGAGTCGGCATAGCCTTTCTTGGCGGCTTTCTCGTAGAGTTTGAAAGCCATGGTTAGGCTCTTCTCCACACCTTTTCCCTCGGCATAGCACACGGCGAGGTTGTTAGTGCCGCGCACGTCTCCTTTCTTGTGTGACTGCTCAAAATAGGCCACTGCTTGCTCATAGTCGCCTTCTTCGAGGCATTTATTGCCTTGATAGATCAGTTCCTCGCGCTGTGCCGCTTTCTTGTAGTCTTTTTTCTTCTTGGCTTGCGCTTGTGGCGCTGCTGCTGTGGCAATGATGGCAATGAGAGCAACAATGCTGAATAATCGCTTTAAATTCTTCATGATTTTAAGTTTTAACTGTTGGTTATAAAGTTTTTTTTGGGGTGTGTTGCGTTGACGACGCAACACACGTGACATAATTTTAATCATTATTCTTCTACCTCTCCGCGCAGCTTGGCTTGGTGCTTGCGCTCTATCTCGTCGAGGATGATCTTGCGCATGCGCAGATGGGTGGGTGTGATTTCCACATATTCGTCGGCCTTGATGTACTCTAGAGCCTCCTCAAGGCTGAAGACGATGGGCGGGATGATGCGTGTCTTGTCGTCGGCTCCGCTGGCGCGCATGTTGGTGAGCTTCTTGTTCTTGGTGACGTTGACCACGAGGTCTTTCTCCTTGGTGTGCTCGCCCACTACTTGCCCGGCATAGACTTCCTCTTGCGGGAAGATGAAGAAGCGGCCGCGGTCTTGCAGCTTGTCGATGGAGTAGGCAAAAGCCGTGCCGCCTTCCATAGCGATGATTGAGCCGTTGACGCGTCGCACTATCTCGCCCTTCCACGGCTCGTAGCACGCGAAGCGGTGTGCCATGATAGCCTCTCCGGCACTTGCTGTGAGCACATTGGTGCGCAGGCCTATGATGCCGCGCGATGGAATCTTGAACTCCATGTGTATGCGGTCGTTCTGTGTCTCCATCGATGTCATCTCGCCCTTGCGGCGGGTCACCATGTCAATCATCTTGCTGGAGTACTGCTCGGGCACATTGATGGTGAGGGTCTCGATGGGCTCGCACTTCACGCCGTCAATCTCCTTGATGATGACCTGTGGCTGGCCCACTTGCAGCTCGTAGCCCTCGCGGCGCATCTCCTCGATGAGCACGCTCAGGTGCAGCACTCCGCGGCCATATACTATCCAGGCGTCGTCGGTATCGCTCTTCTCCACCTTGAGTGCCAGGTTCTTGTCGAGCTCGTGCATGAGACGGTCGTGGATGTGGCGAGAGGTGACATACTTGCCTTCCTTGCCAAAGAAAGGAGAGTCGTTGATGGTGAAGAGCATCGACATGGTGGGCTCGTCGATGGCGATGCGCGGCAGTGGCTCGGGGTTGTCTAGGCAGGTGACGGTGTCGCCTATCTCAAAGCCGTCGAGGCCGATGATGGCGCAGATGTCGCCGCACTGCACGCTCTCGACGTGTTTCTGGCCCATGCCCTCAAAGACCCTAAGCTCCTTGATGCGCTGGCGTGCCACGGTGCCGTCCTTCTTGCACAGCCCCACGTCCATGCCGTCGCGCAGCTCGCCACGGTGAATGCGTCCCACGGCAATGCGTCCCACATAGGTGTTATAGTCGAGCGAGGTGATGAGCATCTGTGGGTCGCCCTCCACCACTTGCGGAGCGGGGATGTGCTCAATGATGGCGTCGAGCACCGCGGTGATGTTGTCGGTGGGGTTGCGCCAGTCGTTGCTCATCCAGCCGTTTTTGGCACTGCCGTAGATGGTGGGGAAGTCGAGCTGCTCCTCGGTGGCGTCGAGGTTGAACATCAGGTCGAAGACGGCCTCCTGCACCTCGTCGGGGCGGCAGTTGGGCTTGTCAACCTTGTTGATCACCACGATGGGCTTGAGGCCTATTTGCAGAGCCTTTTGCAGCACAAAGCGCGTCTGTGGCATGGGACCCTCAAAGGCGTCAACGAGCAGCAGGCATCCGTCGGCCATGTTGAGCACGCGTTCCACCTCGCCGCCAAAGTCGCTGTGGCCCGGGGTGTCGATGATGTTTATCTTGTAGTCCTTGTAGTTGATGGATACGTTCTTTGACAGGATAGTGATGCCACGCTCACGCTCAAGGTCGTTGCTGTCCAGGATCTGCGAGCCCACCACCTGATTGTCACGAAACAGGTTGCCAGCCGCGAGCATCTTATCAACTAGGGTGGTCTTGCCGTGATCCACGTGGGCTATAATGGCTACATTTCTAATGTTTTGCATCTGAGTTTTATTTTTTTGGTTTGCAAAGTTACGCAATTCTTGCCAAATAGCTACACCTTTTGAAAAGAAAAACTCACGAAACCTCTTTTTATCCCTAAAAATGTCGATGAAGTTTGTTTTGTCAATGGTTTGCATAAATAGTGAAATTGATGTTTCCTCTTGATGTAATGAATATTTGCCGATTTTTTTGTACCTTTGCCCCTTTAAAAGACTTCTATAGAATGGCTATGATAGATTTATTGCTCGAGACAAGCTGGGAGGTTTGCAACAGAGTGGGTGGCATCTATGCGGTGCTGTCAACTAAAGCAAAGACTTTGCAGCGTGTAAGTGAGGAAGTTATATTCATTGGTCCCGATTTGAATCAGGGAGCTGACAATCCCCTCTTTACCGAGACAAGCACCCGGCTTGACCAGTGGAAGCGCCAAGCCCGGCTGCCCGCTGGCATGAGGGTGCGCACCGGCAAGTGGAATGTGCCAGGCTCACCCACTTGCGTGCTGGTGAGTTATAACTCGCTCTATGTGTATAAAAACGAGCTCTTTGCCGAGATGTGGCGCCGCTTTGGCGTCGATTCACTTCATGCCTATGGCGACTACGACGAGTCGTGCATCTTCTCCTATGGTGCCGCCCTGGTGATTGAGAGCATTGTGGCCTTTAGCAAAGCCAAGAGGGTGGTGGCGCACTTCGATGAGTGGACCACCGGCATGGGGCTGCTCTATGTGAAGTCGAGGCTGCCGCAAGTGGCAACGGTGTTCACCACTCATGCCACAAGCATTGGCCGCAGCATCTGCGGCAATGGCAAGCCACTATATGACTACATGACCGGCTATAATGGCGACCAGATGGCGCAGGAGCTTAACATGGAGTCGAAACATTCGCTTGAGAAGAGCGCTGCTCATGAGGCCGACGTGTTTACCACCGTGAGCGATGTCACCGCCCGCGAGTGCGAGCAGCTGCTGGAGCGACGCCCTGTTGTCACCCCTAACGCCTTTGAGCAGAACTATGTGCCTAAAGGCGCGAAATATGCCGCCACCCGCAAGGCGGCTCGCCAGCGATTGCTCGGCGTGGCACGTGCTCTGAGCGGTGATGAGCTGGGCGATGACACGCTGCTCGTGGCCACCAGTGGTCGCTGCGAGATGCGCAACAAGGGCATCGACCTCTTTCTCGACGCGATGAATGTGCTTCGTCACAGTGACGACGGCACGCTGGGTCGCAAGATCGTGGCCTTTGTGCTGGTGCCCGGGTGGACCTGCGAGGCTCGCCATGACCTGAAAGATGCTATGGGCCGCGGCAAGGCAGTGGGGCTCTTCAACCCCATCATCACCCACACCATCCACAACGAGGGCGGTGATGCCATCTATTGCAAGATGAACTATTTGGGATTCAGGAATCAGCCCGACGACGAGGTGAAGGTGATTTATGTGCCTTCTTACCTCAATGGCGACGACGGCATCTTTGACATGCCATATTATGACCTGCTCACTGGTCTCGACCTGTCGATATTCCCATCCTATTATGAGCCTTGGGGATACACTCCGCTCGAGAGTGTGGCGATGGGCGTCCCCACCATTACTACCAACCTAGCCGGCTTTGGCCAATGGGTGGAAAAAGAGTGTGGCAGCAACGAGTTGAAGACGGGTGTGAGGGTGATTCATCGCACCGACTCCAACTATGACGAGGCACTTGCCGAGATAGTGGCGAGTGTGGTAGAGGTGAGCAACATGACTGTGAAGCAGCGCGATAAGTTGCGCAGTGTGGCTCGGGCAACCTCCAAGCAAGCCACTTGGGAACATTTTATGATGTATTATAATGTGGCTTACGATTCAGCACTCAAGAATGCCAAGGAGCGCTCGACTCACATAGGGTAGTGCCATACTCCCCCTAACCCCCTCTATCTTAGAGGGGGAACTTACTAACGAAACATAAAAAACTCAATAATTAATATATGAAAATTAAAGTTAGCAACAGTAATTCTCCAGTGTGGAGAAATCTTACAGTGAAAAGTGAACTGCCCGCCAATCTGCAGAAGCTTGACGAGCTGTCTAAAAACCTATGGTGGGTGTGGAACAGCGAGGCAAAGTCGATGTTTCATCATCTCGACCGTGAACTGTGGCGCGCATCGGGTGAGAACCCCGTGATGATGCTCAACCAGATGCCTGCATCCAAACTTGAGGAGTTGAGTAATGATGCCGAGTTGGTCGCAAAAATCGATAAAATATATTCTCATTTCAAGGAGTATATGGAACAACCCATGCGCACCGAGTTCCCCTCGGTGGCCTATTTCAGCATGGAATATGGCTTGTGCAATGCCCTGAAGATTTATTCTGGTGGCCTCGGCATTCTGGCTGGTGACTACATCAAGGAGGCCAGCGACCGCCGCATCGACATGACAGCTGTGGGCTTCCTTTACAGATATGGCTACTTCACTCAGACCCTCTCGATGGATGGTCAGCAGATTGCCAACTATGAGCCCCAAAACTTCAACCACTTGCCCATTGAGCCAGTGATTGACGCCGACGGGCATCAGATGATTCTTGAGGTTCCCTATCCTGGCCGGGTGGTGTATGCCAACATCTGGAAAGTGAACGTGGGTCGCATGAACCTCTATCTGCTCGACACCGACCTTGACAAGAATAGCGACTTTGACCGTTCTATCACTCACCAGCTCTATGGTGGCGACTGGGAGAACCGCATCAAGCAGGAGTATATGCTCGGCATTGGTGGCATACTCATGCTCAAGAAGCTGGGCATCAAGGCACAGATTTATCACTGCAACGAGGGCCATGCCGCCCTGCTCAACCTGCAACGTCTGGTTGACTATGTTCAAGACGAGGGCTTGTCCTTTAACGAGGCTCTTGAGGTGGTGCGCGCATCGTCGCTCTACACCGTTCACACTCCTGTGCCTGCCGGTCATGACTATTTTGACGAGAGTCTCTTTGGCCGCTACATGGGCGAGTTCCCTGCCAAGCTCGGCATCACCTGGAACGACTTGATGAACATGGGCCGCGAGAACCCCGACACACAAGAGAAATTCTCGATGAGCGTCTTCGCGCTCAACACCACTCAGGAGAGCAACGGCGTGAGCTGGCTCCACGGTGAGGTGTCGAAGAAGATGTTCTCGGGAGTGTGGAAAGGCTATGCACCAGAGGAGTCGCATGTGGGTTACGTCACCAATGGTGTGCACATGCCCACCTGGGCCGCATCGGAGTGGAAAGAATATTATACTAAGGTGTTTGGCGCCAATTACCTCGACAAGCAGGAAGAAATGGCGACCTGGGCACCCATCCAGAACGTGCCCGATGAGGAGATCTGGAACCTGCGCATGCAGCTCAAGAATAAGTTTATCAACTTTGTGAAGCGCGACTTCCGTGCCACCTGGCTCAAGAACCAGGGCGACCCCACCCGCATCATGTCGATTGTGGATAAAATCAATCCTAACGCGCTGCTAATTGGCTTCGCTCGCCGCTTTGCCACCTACAAGCGCGCGCACTTGCTCTTCACCAACCTCGACCGCCTCTCGCGCATCGTCAACAACGAGAAGTTCCCTGTGCAGTTCATCTTCGCTGGCAAGGCTCACCCCGCCGATGGCGCCGGCAAGGACCTCATCAAGCGCATCGTGGAGATTTCTAAGATGCCCGAGTTCCTGGGAAAAATCATCTTCCTTGAGAACTACGACATGACAGTGTCGAAACGCCTCATCACTGGCGTTGACATCTGGCTCAACACCCCAACTCGTCCGCTCGAGGCTTCGGGCACCAGTGGCGAGAAGGCCGAGATGAACGGTCTGCTCAACTTCTCGGTGCTCGACGGATGGTGGTATGAAGGCTATCGCGAGCGTGCAGGATGGGCACTGACATCACACCGCACCTATACCGACCAGAGCATGCAAGACAAGCTCGACGCAGCTACCATCTACTCGATGCTCGAAAACGAGATTATCCCTCTCTACTTCGCCAAGAACAGCAAGGGATATTCTCCCGAGTGGATTCAGTATATCAAGAACTCCATCTCGCAGATTGCACCCAACTACACCATGTCGCGCATGATGAAGGACTACATCGACCGCTTCTACAGCCCCGAGGCTTCCCGCAGCAAGAAACTCCGAGCCAACGACTATGCCCTTGTGCGTGAGATCGTGGCTTGGAAAGAGCATGTGGCAGAGAAGTGGGATAACGTCTCGGTCGAGGACATGCAGCTGAGCGAGAGCTTCTATGACATCTCAATCAACGACGGCAAGGTGGAGGCTACAGTGAAGCTTAACACCGCTGGCCTGGGACGCAGCGTTAACCTCGAACTCGTGGTTTATCACGACGTGGATGGCGAGAGCAAGTTCCACAGCACGCTGCCAATGAAAGTGGTGGATGAGGACGGCGATATCCTTACCTACAAGCTCAATGACCGCATTAAGGACACCGGCGTCTTCCGCCTCTCGTTCCGCGCCTATCCATGGAACAAGAACCTGCCTCACCGCCAGGACTTCGCCTTCGTGAAGTGGTTCTAAGATTGTCCTCTTAGAGATAGAGAACAAATCTCTTATACAATACTCTAAACCACAATGCCCCGCCAGTCATAGCGGGGCATTTTTTTACAATTCCCGCTCCGTGAGTGAAGCATAATCGTATTAAACTAAAAATACTTAGATGTTTCTGTTGCACATTATAAATATAATGTGTAATTTTGCAACAATATTAGTGCGAGTTGTGAGTAAAACCAAATTCATTTAAGTTTTACCGAGGCGCAGCCTAATATATCTAATTCAAGCAATCTTGTGGAGTCAAGCTCTTGCTCGAAGACATGTTTTGAAAGCGTTTTTGCTTATCCTACCATTGAAAATCGGCAAAATTTTTACTCGAGGGATTAAGCAGTCCAAAACGCCTTTCGTTTGCCTGTATCCACCCCGCAGGAGGGGCAGATATATCGGCATGGCGTGGGGTGGGCTGTTTATTTCGAGTAGGGTGTTTGCCGATGCCCCAGTGGTGATAGACAGAACAAGTTCCTCACGCTTTTCTATTATTTCTTTAATAGCCATTCTTTAACAAAGCCGGAGGTTGCCTGGCGACGGAGGAACAGCCACAGCTCTCCGCCACATTTTTTGCTTATGAGACAAAAGTTTTTACCATTTCTGCTGGCTATTATTACTGCCTATCTGCCGGCAAGTGCCTACGATTTCATGGTTGATGGCTTGTGCTACAACATCAACGAAGACGGAACATCAGTCACGGTGACCTATCAAATCCATTCCTATCCTAATCCAACGTATAACGACCTAAGCGGTGAGATTAATATCCCAGCTAGTGTCACCTATAATGGTAACCCTTATTCGGTGACGGTTATTGGTGATTACGCATTTAGTGAGTGTAATGGTTTGACTAGTGTTACAATACCTGAATCTGTTACTATTATAGGTAGAGATGCTTTTTGTGAGTGTACAAGTATGACCAGTATTGAAATATCAAATTCAGTTACAACCATCAATGAACGTGCTTTCTATTTATGCCGCCGTTTGGAAAACATCATTATTCCAAATTCTGTCACAGAGATAGGACGAGACGCTTTCAATGGTTGCAGTGGTATGACCTCGGTGATCATTGGCAACTCTGTGACAGAGATTAGCGGAAATGCCTTCTGGGGTTGCACTAGTTTGACAAGCATAACGCTCCCGTCGTCAGTAACAACTATTGGGGGTTACGCTTTCTACCATTGTGATAACATGGCCACTATCACCATTCCGCCCTCAGTTACATCCATTGGTATGGGTGCTTTTGATTGGTGTAGCAGTTTAATACGAGTAAACATCACCGATTTGGCTGCTTGGTGTAGAATTTCTTTTGAAAATTATTTTAGTAACCCACTCATTTACGCTCACAAGTTATACCTCAACGGCAGGCTGATAAAAGACTTGGTGATTCCTGAATCGATTGTTACTATTAACGATTATGCGTTCTATGAATGCTCTGCGTTGCAAAGTGTTGCTGTTGGCAACGATGTGAAATTTATTGGGAATTATGCTTTTGTTCGTTGCACTGGCTTGACAAGTGCAACTATAGGAGACATGGTGGAAAGAATTGGCACCTATGCCTTTAGCGATTGTAGCGGCTTGACAAACTTGACAGTTGGTGAGTCTGTAAATTCGGTCGATCGCTATTCTTTTACCAGTTGTAACAGCTTGGAGACTGTAAATTGGAACGCAAAGAATTGCAAAGACTTGCCCTCTGCTTTCTTTCCAAACTCCAGCGGTATTACCACTTTCAACTTTGGTGATCAGGTGCTACGTATCCCAGGTTATCTTTGCTATGGATTAGGCAACTTGTATGGGGCACAGAACGAAGCGTATAATGTAGAGAGGGGACGAAAAACACCGAAAGCCGTTTATTTACAAAGAGTTGCGAGGGTTGAGGCTATAAGGTCGGCACAAAACGAAACGTTTACATAGGCTTACGTTTGCTTTACGTTTGAGGCAAATTCGTTTACGTCCTTGGGACGATAGATTTACGCACAGAGGGCTGCACGTTTACGCGTGTGGCCTTTTTTGTTTGTGTGTGGGTAAATCCTTTGTATGTGGGCGTTTAGCGCGTCTATGGGCTTTATATTGCGTCCACGTTTGAACGGTGTTCTGATGGCATTAGAAGGCGGTGGGTCTGGAAAAGTCCGTGTTCCGGTCCCAAGAGGTAAAATTGACGAAAAATGAGGGGTGGGGTTACAGGTGGGGTTACAAAGTGGGGTTACATTTTCGGAAAACTGGGGTTACAAAACTCTTGCCCACGCATACCGTGTGAGGGGGGGGCAACGAGCCAAAAAACGGAGTAAAGTGTAGGAAACTGACCCTTTTCGTGCAACTTTTT
>ONJX01000026.1 GCA_900318255.1 uncultured Prevotellaceae bacterium
TGGTTGCATGGTCTTGCGATTGAAGTCGGGTCTCCGACCCGCCCGGCATCTTCGATGCCCAATGTCTCAACCTAACACAGGTTTTTGCAGGTGTCCCCATTTAATTCCTCTATATAACAAAGCCAGCGCCCACCCCAGGATGCTGGCTTTGCTGTTTTCTTTCAAGGCATGTCGCCCGACCATCCATGGCCCAGGTCCCAATGCTCGTCATACACAAATTCAAAATAAGGCAACGAAAATTCTTCTTCAAGCAGCCGGGTAAGCTCTTCTTGGATAGGCTCTGCCCAATGCCCCACAAGCACTATGAATTTATCAATATTCCATGCCACTCGGCCACGAGGTATCTGAGTGTAGTCACCCTTGAATTTTGTGGTTTCATGCTTGGCCTGAGCACGGAAATATTCTTTAGCCCACACCTGGCGATGCAGATGAGGGTAATTGATAAATGGCAAACCGTTTTCGGCAGCATCTTCCACTTGCCTGGGAGTAAGCTCTTCCTTTCGCACTCCAAATAACGTGTGGTCTTCAAGGTCAAACCAGAATATTCCCACGCAAGGCATTTGCTCGTCAAAAGCCTTCATGCTTTCCATTTGAGCTTTATGTTCCTGCTCCGACAGAGTTGACATCATAATCGTTGTGTGTTTGTTTTAATGTAGTTACAAAGGTAATACAAAACTTTTCAATTTTCAAAAAAAAGTTTCATTTTGCAACAAAGCCAGCGCCCATGTGTGGATGCTGGCTTTGCTGTGATATGTTGAGTGAAAAAACTCCTGCGGTGGGTTACGTGTCGAGTGTAGCGTAAGTGGCGTTCTCCTCGATGAACTTGCGGCGGGGAGCCACATCCTCGCCCATGAGCATGGAGAAGATGCGGTCGGCCTCGGCGGCGTCGCTGATGTTCACGCGCTTGAGCAGGCGATGCTCGGGATCCATAGTGGTCTCGCGCAGCTGCTCGGGGTTCATCTCACCAAGACCTTTGAATCGCTGCACGCGCACGTTCTTCTCCTCGCCACCGGCATACTTGTCGATGAACTGGCGCACCTGCATGTCGTCCCAGCAATATTCCTGGATATTGCCCTTGATGGCACGATACAGCGGTGGAGTGGCGATGTAGAGGTAGCCGTTGTCGATGATGGGGCGCATGCGGCGATAGAAGAAGGTCATCAGCAGCGTGGCGATGTGCGCGCCATCCACGTCGGCATCGGTCATGATGATGATGCGGTGGTAGCGCAGCTTGCTGAGGTTGGCCTCCTTGGGGTCTTCTTCGGTGCCTATGGTAACACCCAGGGCACGGAAGATGTTGACTACCGACTCGCTCTCAAACACCTTGTGGTCCATTGCCTTCTCCACATTGAGGATTTTACCGCGCAATGGCATGATAGCCTGATAGGTGCGGTCGCGGCCCTGCTTGGCCGAGCCACCTGCCGAGTCTCCCTCGACGAGGAACAGCTCGCACAGTGCTGGGTCTTTGCAGGAGCAGTCAGCGAGTTTGCCAGGAAGTCCACCACCTGCCAGTGGCGACTTGCGCTGCACCTTAGCGCGTGCCGTCTCGGCGGCATGACGCGCAGTTGCGGCAAGGATAATCTTCTCCACTATAGCCTTGGCCTGCGTGGGATGCTCCTCGAGATATACGTTAAGCGCCTCGCGCAGACTGGTTTCCACAGCGCCAATCACCTCGGTGTTGCCGAGCTTGGTCTTGGTCTGGCCCTCAAACTGCGGCTCCAGCACCTTGACCGAAATCACGGCGGTGAGGCCCTGACGGAAGTCCTCGGGCTTGATCTCCACCTTCACCTTGTCGAGCATCTTGCTGTCCTCGGCATATTTTTTGAGCGTGGAGCCTAGTCCGCGACGGAAACCTGTGAGATGTGTACCACCCTCAATGGTGTTGATATTATTGACAAACGAATAGATGTTCTCGTTAAACGAAGTGTTGTAGGTCATCGCCACCTCAACGGGGATGTCGCCCTTGTTGGTGTTGATGTGAATAACATCGTCGATGAGCGACTCCTTGGTAGCGTCGATGTAGCGCACAAACTCGTCGAGACCGGTGCTGCTATAGAACTCCTCGCTGTGAGGATTGCCATTCTCGTCCTTCTCACGAAGGTCGGTGAGGATGAGTTTCACACCAGCGTTGAGGAACGCGAGGTCGCGCAGGCGAGTGGCGAGAATGCGGTATTCATAGATGGTGGTCTGGGTAAAAATCGAAGCATCAGGGTGGAACTTCACGGTGGTGCCATGCTCGTCGCCACAATCACCAATGATGTGCACCTCGCTGGTGGGCTTGCCGTAGGCATACTCTTGGCAGTAGATCTTGCCACCACGGCGCACCTCTGCGCGCAGATAGTCGCTCAAGGCATTGACGCAGCTCACGCCCACACCATGCAAGCCGCCCGACACCTTATAGGAGCCCTTGTCGAACTTGCCGCCAGCATGGAGCACGGTCATCACCACCTCCAGGGCGCTCTTGTGAAGCTTCTCGTGCTCATCGACGGGGATGCCACGGCCGTTGTCCTTCACGATAATGGAGTTGTCCTCGGTTATTGTCACCTCTATAGTATCGCAAAATCCTGCAAGTGCCTCGTCAATAGAGTTGTCAACCACCTCGCTAACAAGGTGGTGCAGACCCTTGACACTTGTGTCGCCAATATACATGGCAGGACGCTTGCGCACTGCCTCTAGGCCCTCAAGCACTTGTATGTTATGCGCCGAATACTTTTTCTCTTCTTGTTCTTCGTGTTCTCTAATTTCTTCGCTTGTCATATATCAAAATTTTCTTTAGTCACTTTTCACTGAGCAACACCATCAAAACTCCTGCTTAACAATAGTTTACAACCATTTATTCATGGCCTTTAGAGGCATTGCGCTAAAAGCATACAAAATTACAAAAAAATGCCCATTTAGCATGATAATTAAATCATAAAAAAAGTGAATAATTAGCGTATTTTTCAACATAATCTATATTTTTGCACTATGATGTACTTTAAAGGCATTTTGCTGTTGTTTTTAGCGCTGTGGGGCACAGCCACTGGCACATGTGCCAACGACTGTTATGACCATCTCGACGAGTTGATTTCTCGTCACGACGCCCTTGTGGCAAGCAAGAAAGCTGCCATCAACCGAATCAAGAAGACCCTCCCGGCACCAAGCACCGACCCGGCAGTGCTCAACAAAGAGTTTGAAATCAACAGCAACATCTATCGGGAATATGTCGAGTTCCAGAACGACTCGGCACAGAAGTATGTGCGTCGCAACATCGACATCGCCAATCTCCTGGGCGACAACGCCAGAGCCATAGACAGCAAGCTATGCCTGGTGCACCTGCTCAACAAGGCCTATCTGCTCGAGGAAGCCGAAACGCTAGTCCACGACATCGACACCACAAGCATGAGTCGAGACCAGAAGCTGTTTTACTACAAGATCCTGTCAGACATGTGCATGTTCAGGATGGAATTCTACAAGGGCAGCAGCTACGAGAAAGTCTATCAGCAGCAACTCACCAACTACCGGCTCAAGATTGCCACACTCTCTGAGCCAGGAAGCGAGCGCAACACACTTTATCGCGCTAACTACCTCAACGACACGGGCAAGACACGCGAAGCCACCCAGCTACTAGAGCAGATGCTAAAAGACTACCGCAGCGGCGACCGCACCTACTCGGTGATTACCAGTAGCTTAGCATACTATTACAGCAAGCTGGGCGACCGCCACAAGCAAAAACAGCTGCTCGCCATGAGTGCCGCCAGCGACATTGAGGGCTGCATCATGGAGAACTCTGCCCTGAGACAGCTCGCCGACCTGCTCTTCGACGAGGGCGACATCGACCGAGCCTACCGATACATCAACATCAGCGTGGCCGACGCCAACTTCTATGGCACGCGCCTGCGCAACGTGCAGGCCTCGCAACTGGTGCCACGCATCATCAACGCCTATCAAGAGAAACAAGAGCACAACTATCGCACCATGCGCTGGCTCATCATCGCGTTGAGCGTGCTGGCGCTCACGCTAGTGGCAGGAATCATTGGCACCACCCTACTCTACCGCCGATACCGCCGCCTGAGCGACAGCCTGGGGCGCATCAACAACCGCCTCAACAGCACCGTCGAGCAACTGGAGACCACCAACCAGCAGCTGCAGGAGCGCGACAAAATCAAGGAGCAATATCTGGGACGTTTCCTCACCTTCAGCAGCATGCTCATCGACAAGAACGAGACACACCGCAAGACACTTAACCGCCTTGCCATGGAAGACCGTCTGAAGGAGCTGAAAGCGCAACTCAAGAGCCCCAATTTCGACTACGAGAACGCCACGATGTTCTACCAGAACTTCGACTCGGCGTTCCTCAACATCTATCCAAACTTTATCGAGGCCGTCAATAGCCTCCTCGAGCCGGAACAGCACATCGAGCCCAAAGATGGGGAGCAGCTCACACGCGAGCTCCGCATCCTAGCACTCATCAGGCTAGGCATCACCAGCAACAAAGAAATCGCCAGCATCCTGCGGGCCTCCATCGCCACCATCTACACCTACCGCTCACGCCTCAAAGCCCGCGCCAAGCGCAAAGACACCTTCGAGGACGACATAAAACGCATCCAGGCCCAGAGCCTTAACGGGTGTTAGAGTGTAATGCGCCGCATTGCGGCGTGAAAGTCGCTATAGGGTTCGTCGGCAACTACGCCCGAGTGGACTTTCACCACAGATGTATAACATGCCCATCATACACAAAATGAAACATCGGGGTCAGACCCCGATGTTTCATTTTGCCTCTCCCAAGCCTCGCTGCGCGACTGCGTTGAAGGCTTGAGGGTGTCGTGTGTGGGAGGGAAGTGTGTTACTTCTGAGATACACGCACAGCACGCACACTTTGGCCATAGCCTCGGCTATAGTTGCTCGTGCCCAAGGTGCCCGAACTGAAGTACATACTCCAGCTTCCGGAGCCATTGGCGTTAAGCGCATTAGACCAGCAGAAGCCGTCGGTTTCGTTTTTGAAGAGCGTGGTGTCCCAGCGGAAGCCAGCGGCGGGAAAGAACACCGACGCGCCATTGATGTTGCTGGTCAACAAGCAGCCTTTCACACCGTTTATCGTGGTCCATGTTTTTGTGCAGTTGTTGCGCAACTCATCTTGCTGCTCTTTTGTGGGCATGCACCACTCTGGTCCCCAGTTGGCGGTAGCGGCATCATCCTCAGGGTCTAGCACGGTCTTGTTATCCACAATGCCATAGCTGGTCTTGGTGCAGTACTTGGTCATTGTGTTATAGCTGCCGTTACACCACTTGTAGGTGGTCCAGTTATAGATCTCTTTAGGTGTGGTCTCTCCCCAGGCGAAGTAGTCGCCATAATCCTCGGGACTTGTGGCACCAACGTTCATAGTAGCCCACAGCGTGCCGCTAGGCAGCCCCAGGTCAACGTAGTCATGACTGACAATGCTCGGAACATCAAGCAGGATATTGTAAATTAAAGTGATGTCGGCACTGGTGATATTGCCGTCGCCATCCACATCACCATTGACTATGCCACTGCTATCGCCACTGAGCAAGTAATTATAAAGCACAGTGACATCACCCACGGTGACATCACCATCGCCATCAACGTCACCATTGACGGCAGCACTAACCATTACACTGCAAGTGGCAATGGCTAATAAAATAAGTAATAATTTCTTCATAATAGTTTAATTTTATAGAATTAATAATGTGAATGTTTTGCCACCACAAAGGTAATTACTTTTTTTAAACAATCATGAGAAAAGTAATGATTTTCTTTTGTGATGAGGGAAAAAGAGCAAAAATATAGTTTTGATTTTTAGACCACCGTCCCCATATTACAAGTCTAATTTCCAAAGCTTTACAATAAATATTTATTTTGATTTTGCACAAAAGGTATTTATTTCTTTTATATAATGTGATAATTTTGCAGTGCTAATAGAGCAACTATTTTCATTAACCAAATAAAACCAACAAAAAAAATGAAGAAACACTTATTCTTATTTCTTGTTGCCATGATGCTGCTTGGCTGGAGCAGCACCCAAGCGCAAGATGTGGTTGAGGTGAACGCCTCGGCCACGCAAGTGACTCAAGACTTCGACGGCATGTGGGACAACACAGCCGGCGAAGCCACGCTCGCCATGCCCCAAGGATGGCGTGTGGACCGCAACATGACGGCACCACGCACCGTGGGCTCCTTTGCTAGTGCCGCGACCACTGTAATGTACAGCGGCGGCACCAGCCTCGCCAGCAACGCCAAGAACGGCACCTGGAATTTCCTCTCGAGCAGCACTGCTGGCGATTGCTCGGTGGGCGGGCTCTCGACCACCGTTGATGGCGGCACTCGCTGCATCAACGTGATGACATGCGTGAAAAACGCTGGCGACGAAGCCATCACCAAGCTCAACATCGCCTACGACATCGAGAAATACCGCGATGGCGACAACGCCGCCGGCTTTGCCGTGCAGCTCTACACCTCGACCGACGGCACCACTTGGACCAGTGCCGGCGACGACTTCTACACCTATTTCGCTCCCGACGCTGCCACCGCCGGTGCTGCCACGGTGCCCATCAGCATCACAGCCATCAGCGGCAAGCAGCTCAAGGTGAACATCGCTGCTGGAGAACAAATCTACCTCGCATGGAACATCAGCGTGGCAAGTGGTTCGAGCCCAAACAAAGCGATGGGTCTCTCTATTGACAATGTGGTTCTCGACGCCACCTTTGCCTCGCAAGACCAGAGTGCCTATATCTATGTGGAAGATGTGACCAAGTGGAGCGCGCTCTACATGAATGGCTCGCTGCCCGAGAGCAGCGCGGTGGTCAATGGCGTGAATTACAAGGTGTGGGCCATCGACATGGATGGTGCCAGCCACACTCTCGCCTTCACCGATGGCGGCAGCAATAGCCAGAGCTTTACCATCACCGCTGGCCGCGACTACTACCTGTGCCTCACCTCTACCGAGGTCACCGAGATTGCCGACCCCGAGAACTACACGGGCTGGGTAGATCCTAGCCGCCCGCCTTTTGTGGCTTCGAGCATCTATCTGCGCGGTGAGGTCAACAGCTGGGGCGCTGTGGCCGACTGGGAGTTCAGCGACGAGGGCAATGGCACCTATGTGCTCTACGACAAGACCTTGAGCGGTGCCTTCAAGGTGGCCGACGCCAACTGGAGCAGCTCTTGCAACTACGGCAGCAACGGCACTTCGGTGATGATCGACACCCCCTACTCGCTCGTGCTTGGCACTAACGACAATATCTCATGCGGGGGCAACACCTACGTGTGCAAGAAGATTATCCTCACCATCGCTAATGGCAGCGCCTCGCTGCTGCTCCAGAGCGATGACGACGAGACCGGCCTCACCGAGGTATATGTGATTGGAGACAATAACGGCTGGAACTACATGGACACCAGCGGTAAGTTGCAGCTCACCGAGAACAACATCTTCACCGGCCAAGTGACCATGAACGCTGGCGACGACGGCTATTGCCACTGGCGCATCTATCAGCGCCTGGGCATGGTGGGCGTGTGGGGAGCCGAGAACGACCTCACTGGCGACAACACCAGCGGCACTCTCGTTAAGGGGGCTACAGGCACCGTCTCGACCGCTGCCGGCACCTACGACGTAACCTTCAACCTCAGCACTGGCGAGTATAGCCTCGTCAAGAGCGCTTCCACTCCCACCACCATGACTCTGCAACCTGCCAGCGTAGTGCTCGTGCCCGAGCTGCCCGAGCAGGTGAAAGTGCTCTCGCTCAACAACAGCCTCATCTACTACAACGACCAGGATGCCGTGTTCAACGACATTGCCTCGGCTATGGGCAAGGACGCCACTTGGACCAAGCACACCCTGCTCGGCAAGTCGCTGCAGACCCACTGGGAAGAGGGCGACGGAGTGGCCGAGGACGGCAACCCTGGCGCCAAGATGCTCGTGCGCAGCCAGGCATGGAGCCACATCATCCTGCAAGAGCAGAGTTCGCTGCCACGCACTAACATCGAGGCCTTCCGCGCCAACGTGAAGCGCTGGGTAGATTACATTCGCGAGTATTGCCCCAACCCTAACGCCATCATCATCGTGCCCATCAACTGGGCCTACAGCGGTGACTGGAGCAACTACACCGCCTTCAACAGCACATTTGTGAAGAACTATCAAGACGTGGCACTCGACCTGGGTGTAACACTGTGCCCCGTGGGCGTGGCTTATCAGGCTGTTTATGACGCTGAGGGTGCAGAAGGCACTAACACCTGGTTCCTCGACGACCGCCACCCCACCCTCAAGGCCACCTACATGGCTGCCGCAATGGAATATGGCCTCATCTTTGGTGAAGACCCAGCATCTATCACCTACGCTCCCAGCGACCTGAGCGCCAGCGACGCGGCAAGCATGCGTGCCTATGCCAGCAACGCCCTCAACGGCTTCACTAACTATGTGAACCACACAGCCAGACAGGTACACTACAAGGTGACCGTGCGCGACCAGTTTGGCATGGAAATCGAGCCTGCCACCCCAGTGGTGATGACCCTTAGCGATGGAGGCTCTCTCGAGAACAGCGTGTTCACCAGCAATGGCACTAATGGCACCTTCAACGTGAACGCCACTACTGGCTCTTTCAGCCAAGACGCTACCGTAAAGGTGGCTGATGCCGAGACCGAGGTTGTGGTTTATCCAGCCATCGAACTCAACGAGCAGACTCTCAACGCCAGCGAGAACTTCAACGCTATGGGCGATGGTGCCACCGCCACCCTGCCCCAGGCATGGCGCATCGACCGCCAGCTCACCGCTCCACGCACCGTGGGACGCTTCGACATGGCCGACACCCAGACCATGTATAGCGGCGGCGTGAACCTGCCCAGCAACGCCAAGAACGGCACCTGGAACTTTGGCGCCGACGACAACGGCGACCGCGCTCTTGGTGGCATCTCTACTGGTGTTGCCAACGCCACCCGCTGCGTCAACGTCTATGCTCACCTGCTCAACACCGGCCGCAAGAACATTGAGAACGTGAATGTGAGCTACAACGTGGAGAAATACCGCAAGGGCTCTAACGCCGCCGGCTTTGCCGTGCAGCTCTACTACTCGATTGACGGACGCAACTGGACCAGCGCAGGCGACAACTTCAGCACCTATTTCGCCCCCGACAGCGAGACGGCAGGTTACAGCAGCGTGCCTGGCGAGACAGTGGCAGTGAGCGACGTGCTCCCCGTGCCCATCGCACGCGGCTGCGACCTCTACCTGGCATGGAACATCACCGTGGCTAGTGGCGACGCTGCCAACGCCGCCATGGCCATTGGCATCGACGACTTCGCCATAGGCGGCGAGCTCCCCACCATCCCCGCCTCGAAGCACTACATCTATGTTGACGACCAAACGGGCTGGGACGCTCTGGGTCTCTACGCCTGGGGCGACAGCGAGCTCTTCGGCGCATGGCCCGGCGAGGCCAGCGTGGGCGAGGTGAGCTTCGACAAGTCCACCACCTACAAGGTGTTCCTCCTCGACACCGAGGGCGGCAACTACCACCTCATCTTCAACAACTGGAACAACGGCAAGCAGCTGCCCGACTATGACATCACCGCCGACCGCGACTACTACTTCCGCATCAACGAGAACGGCGTCACCGAGGTCGAGGTATCTACCGTCATTGAGAACGTGGCCGATGGCAAAACCGCCATCACCGTGAACGGCAACAGCGCCCATTTTCCCGGAATGATTGAGGTCTATAACATCAACGGCCAGCGAGTGGCAGCAGACAACAACACCCTTAGCTTAGATAATCTCGCTAAAGGCATCTACATCCTCCGCGCCACCGACGGCCACCAAGCCGCCACTCTCAAAGTGAAAAGATAACACAATCTCTTCACCATAAAACACACACCAACGAAGCCCCCGCGCGGCAACATCGCCACGCGGGGTTTTTTAGTACAATTTTTGGTACAATTCACATGTTAAGGTAAAACATTCACTTTTTTTTGTCTGTATTATTTTTTTATTGTAATTTTGCAAAAACTTTAATTATTTGTAATTTACAAAAATGTAAAAGATGAGATTCTACGATAGAACAGATGAGATAAAAGAGTTGAGGCGAATTGATGAACTAGCCAATAAACATGCTCAGTTCACAGTTTTATTGGGCCGCAGGCGCACAGGAAAGACGACACTCATGATGGAAGCGTTTAAAAAAGAACGTTATTTGTACTTTTTTGTAGGCAAAAAGGCTGAACAAATTCAATGTGAAGACTTTCAGCGTCAAACAGAGGCGGTATTGGGCACACACATTCATGGAAGGATAACGAACATCTCAACTCTAATAGAAGAAATTCTTATTTTCAGCAAGAAAGAAAAAGTCACACTTATCATTGATGAGTTTCAACGACTCGCCGAAATTGACGAAAGCATTATAAGCGACATTCAAAATGTGTGGGACAAGCATCAGCAGGAAGCAAAGATTCATCTTATTGCATGTGGCAGCATTTATAGCATGATGAAAAAGATTTTTGAGGACCACAAAGAGCCACTATTTGGTCGAAAAACAGCGAGAATCGATTTGAAGCCTTTTTCAACCAGTGTGTTGAAACATATTTTAAGCGACCACAACCCATCTTATACAAACGAGGATTTATTAATGCTCTATGCCATTACTGGAGGTGTGGCTAAATATGTAGCGCAACTCATGGATGAGGGCTGCAAGACTATGGACGACATGATAAAATGTGTGTGTAGGCCCTCTAGCATATTTCTTGAGGAAGGCACAGAACTTCTAGTAGGAGAATTTGGGCGTAAATATCAAGTTTATTATAGCATTCTTCAACTCATTGCATCGGGGTTGACCTCGCAGTCAGAGATTGACAGTGTAATTGAAAAGAACACAGGGCGTTATCTTGATACCTTAGAGAAAGAATATTCCCTAGTGAAAAAACTTAGGCCTATATGGGCAAAACCAAGTAGCATAGGTGTGAAATATTTTATTGACGATTGTTTTTTAATGTTTTGGTTCCGATTTGTAGAAAGCAATCGCTCAATAGTAGAATTAGGCAAGTACGACTTGCTTGAGAGGATTATATGCCAAGAGTATTATCAATACAGCGGATTTGTGCTTGAAAAATATTTCCGTCAGTTATATGGAGAGAAAGACAGGGTGACAGAGGTCTCACGCTGGTGGGACAATAAGGGCATCAACGAAATAGACCTCATCGCATTAGAACGCACTGAACGGCATGCGACTGTCGCCGAAGTAAAGCGAAACATCCAAAAGTACAACAAAAACAAATTGGAGGAAAAATTTGAAAAAATAAAAAAACATCTACGTGGCTATAAAGTGGACTTGATAGGACTCTCTATTGAGGACATGTAGTTGTTCACATCACGTATAGCCCCCGCGCGGCAACATCGCCACGCGGGGGCTATCTTTGTGATTATTGTGTTAATAATCTATTTACCTAATAATTATCACTTAATCACAACCTTCTTGCCATTGTGGATGTAGATGCCGGGAACGGTTGGCATGCTGTTGTACTTAACACCCATCAGGTTGTAGTAAGCGTTGTCGGCCTTAGTGTCAACACCAATGGTGCTGATTGCGCTTGGATCCTCCTTGGTGACAATCATGAAAACTGCACCATTGAAGTCTCTCAGAACAGCCAGCTGAATGTTGTAAGTGCCAGCCTCTTCAACACGGAAGTTTGCACCGCTGTTGCCTTGCACAGTCATGATACCTTGGCCCATGAGGTCGTTGTTGAGCAGGAAGTAGCCAACGTTGTTCTCGTCTTGGCCACCGAACCAGATAGTGCCATCTTCGTCGAAAGCGATAACCTTGAACTCGGCACCAGCAGCTAGTTCAACACCTTCGAGTTTGTCGTTCTCGTCAAACGCTAAGCGACCACCCTCAGCGGTCTGGTTCCAGTCGTTGAAATCACCTACCAAGAAGAAACCTTCCTCTACTACAGGCTGCTCCTCCTCATAGGTGTAAGAAATCTCGGTAACAGGAAGCTCAACGTTAGTGCCGCAGCCGAGTGTGGCGGTAGCATTGGGCCAATCGGTGCCTTGAGCATAGTCGACGAAGCTCTCCCAGTTGTCGGTGTAGGTCATAGCCTTGCCGCGGATGCCCGAGGTGTAGAAGGGAGCATAGTCGCTGCCGCTGGTGCAGTTGTCGTCATCCTCGGCGTCGAAGACGATGGTAACGAGCAAGCTCTTGCCAGGGGTGAAGGCGAAATCTACAGGGAACTCGAGAGTACAGTCCTCACCATAGTACTCGACCAACTCAATGTCTAAACGATCCTCAGAGATTAACTCGCCAAAGTCAAAGAACTGCTTTATGCCATCGTCATTTAAGGCGAACTCAGTGGCATCGATCTCCTGGAGATAAACCTTAGTGTTGCGAACAATCTCCTCAAAGGTCTCATTGTTGAACTTGAACTTCAGTCCAGTGATTTTCACGTTCTGCTTGCCATCGAGGTCGGTGAGCAGGTCGGGGGTGTAGATCATCTGAGCTCCAGTGTGAGCCAAGTAGAAATTGGTGGGTGCCATGTCAAAATAAGAGCCATTGTAGGTTGTGGCGTTGTCCCAGTCGCCCACATTGATGGTGCCAGCCGTCTGAGCCTGAACACCAATCGCCAGTGCAGCAATCGCTGCAAGAATCATGTAAATTTTTTTCATAATAAAAAACGATTAAATGGTTAATAATTAATTATATGTATCTGCTTTGTAAAAAAGCACTGTCTTTATCATTTTCAGGATGCAAAGATATTATTTTCTGCCACCTGAAGAAATCGCTAAGTATAGGTAATTTCTACAATTTCACTAATTATACCTTGTGAACTATAATCGACAAACTATAAACCATAAACCATAAACGATAAACTACCTGTTGTACTTGAAGCTTGAGCCGCCCAGGAACTCTCGCATGATGCTGGTGGGCGGTATCTCCTTGTCATCAACCGGGATGAAGTAGTGGATGAACTTGAGCAGGCGATGAGCCTCGCTATACTCGGGGCAGTTCTTGGGCACTGTGGCAAGGATGAGCTCGGCATAGGGTCGCAGCACGGCAAACTCGATGTTGAGGGCCGAGTTAAACATCATGTCAGCATTCTCCTGATAGGGGGCTATCCATTTCTCCTCGCTCTGGCACACGTTCTTCCAGTGGCTGATGGTCTCGCGCGCACTGAAGGCGCCCTTGTTGTAGTCGCGGATGATGCGTCGCAGCAGTCGGTTGTCGCTAGTGGGCACCCAGTTGTGATCGTCGAGCGAGATGCTGGTGAGAGTAGAAATATACACCTTGAATTTTTTGTCGTCAGGGATGCGCTCGGTGAGCATGGGGTTGAGAGCGTGAATACCCTCGATGATGAGCACAGTGTCGTTCTTGAGCTTGAGCTTCTTGCCGTTGAACTCCCGCTTGCCAGTGACGAAGTTGAACTCTGGAATCTCCACACGCTCGCCATTCATGAGGCGGGTGAGGTGGTCTTCAAGCAGCTCGCAATCCACCGCCTTAATGTTGTCGAAGTCGAAGTCGCCGTTAGGCAGCAAGGGGGTGTCCTCGCGGTTGACGAAGTAGTCGTCGGTAGAGAACGACAGTGGTCGCAAGCCACACGCCAGCAGCTGAATCGACAATCGCTTGCAGAAGGTGGTCTTTCCCGAGCTCGACGGACCGGTGATAAGCACCAGACGGATGGGGTTCTCCTTGTCGCGGAAGCGGCGGTTGATTTCTTCGGCAATCTGCACTATCTTCTTCTCCTGCAATGCCTCGCTCACCTGAATGAGTTCGGAGGCAAAGCCATTGAGAATGGCCTTGTTCACGTCGCCGGCGTTGGACTGCCGCATGATCACGTCCCAGTGCACTTTCTCGGCAAACATCTCGAAGGTGTGTGGCATGTCGTGCATGGGCGAGAGCCTCGACGGGTCTTCCCAGTCGTGGGTGCGCAGCATCAAGCCGTCTTTATACCTTATCACATCCCACACCTTGAGGTATCCTGCCGAGGGCACCAGCGGGCCGTAGAAATAGTCGGCAGTGTCTTCTAGGGTGTAATAGTCGCTATAGATTTGTCCGCTCGACTCAAGCAGCTTCACCTTGTCGGCAAAGCCACGCTCGGCAAACACCTTGATAGCGGCCTCGGTAGTAGCCTCATGGCGGTGAAACACCATGTCGTTATCCACAATCTCGTGCATGCGTGTCCTGATGCGCGAGATGTCGTCGTCGGTGACCGGCTCTCCATTTTTCTTTCTAAGGTTGCAGTAGTAGCCCCCTGAGATGGGGTGCTCAATAAAAAGCTTGCTGCCAGGGCAAGTGTCGGTAGTGGCCTTGTAGAGCACGAAGCACAGCGAGCGCACATAGGTTCGGTAGCCCGAGCCGCGACGAGCGTCCATAAATTCCACATCTCGGTTCTGGAAGAGCCTGAACTTGAGGCCCTGAGAGGCATTGTTTACCTTTGCCGAGACCACAGGATACTTAAATTGCAGCTCATCGGCAAAAGCGTTGTACACATCGAGTAGCGACGTTCCCTCCGGAAATTCTCGTGTCGCATTGTTGTTTTTACATCGGATTTGTAACATGGGGAGCAAATTTTAATTATATTATTTATCAATTACTTTCAAAGTGTTTCCATCAACGGTGAAATGGATGTCGTGGCCGGCGAAGCGCATGCCATAGACCTTAGTAGGGTCGTCATGGTAGTGCGGCCGGGGGTCGAGGGCAAGAGTCTGCCGCAAAGCGTCGAGCTGCTTGGGCAAGAACTGTTGCGCCACTTCATCAGGAATATTCACATCAAGCTGTTGCCAATCGTTGCTATCGACAAAGCCGCTGCGCGCCTCGGGGTGAGAGTCGGCATAGGCAACGTAAGGCTTGATGTCGTAGATGGGCGTGCCATCCATCAGGTCGGCACCGGCAACATGAATTACTGGACCTTGCTGCGTGGTGAGTTCCACCCTGATGAGCCTCACTGCCGAGAGGCCCAAGGCATTGTGCCGGTAGGGCGAGCGTGTGGCAAAGACCCCAATGCGGGTGTTTCCTCCCAGGCGTGGCGGCCGCACCGTGGCACTAGTGGCAGCGTGCCGATTGGCCGAGAACTCCCAGATGAGCCACAGGTAGTCGAACTCGTCGATGCCCCGCAGGCTGTCGGGATTTCGGAATTCGGGCAAGAAGACTATGGTACCCTCCAGAGCGCTCACAATCCCACTTTGGCGCGGAATGCCAAACTTCTCCTTAAATGGCGAGTGGAATGTGGCTATGGGAGTGATTTCCATAATACTCAGTTGCGTTTATGTTTCAATATTTCAAAAGCTTTCTCAAGGATTGTGTCGCGGCCTAGGGCCACATCGGCGTCGGTCATATCTACCTTGACATCGGGCTCCACGCCAAATTCCGTCAGCTTGCCGTCAGGGCCAGTGATAGGCGCTGCCGAGAAGCGCACGCTCCAGCCATTAGGCAGCTCGCCGGTGAACGGCAGTCCGCAGCCGCCTCCAGTCACGTCGCCCACCACGGTGACGTTAGGCAGCGACTTCATGATAGAGACGAAATTGTTGGTCGCGCTGAACGAGCCGCGGTTGGCAAGCACCACCACGGGCTTGTTGTAATGCACGCGACCGCGAGCGGGCTCAAAATAGTATTCAAACGGCTCGGAGAACTCGTCGTGCCCCTTGCCCGTCTTGTGCTGAATGGAGCCGGCAAAGATGCGCTCGTCGATAAACCGCCCCACCAGTGTCTCGACATTGGTGAGATAGCCGCCGCCATTGTTGCGCACGTCGATGATGAGTCCGTCGCTCGTGGCCAGGTCGTTAAGCACCACATCGAGATTTCCGTCGCCCACACTGCTCGAGAAGTCGCCATAGTACATGTAGGCATAGTTGTTAGCCAGAATCTGATATTTAATGCCCGAGGTGCGGCGGTAGTTAAAGTTGAGGTAATGCTCGTCGATGAGGCGCTCGTCGTAGTTCTCGGGATACTGCTCCCAAATCCAGTAGCGCGAAACATCAAACGACGACACCAGGTTCACATGCCCGTCCTTGAGCTCCTTGAGCATGTCGCTGCACAGGTCGTAGAGCTCACGGCTGGTGATGTCTTTAGAAATCTTGCTGCGGTAGCGTGAGCGCACCTCCTGCCAGTCGATGTCTTTGTAGGCAAAGAAGCAGTAATGCTCATCGATGATGGTCCACAGCGCATCAAAATTGCCCATAGCGTCATCCTTCCACTCCACTTCCTCGTGGCAAGAAGCCAGAGGCAGCAAAGCCACC
The DNA here is from genome assembly GCA_900318255.1 of uncultured Prevotellaceae bacterium. Lineage (GTDB taxonomy): Bacteria > Bacteroidota > Bacteroidia > Bacteroidales > Muribaculaceae > Sodaliphilus. The sequence continues at coordinate 16,196 of ONJX01000026.1, forward strand.
GCGAGCAGCAATATGTTCAACCAGCGCTTCATTGATAAACCGACGATATTATATTGTTGTTCAACTTGTTTCTGTTCTTAACGCCAATGTTCAGGAACTCACCGCCAAGTCCTATCACGATGTAGTGCGTCATGTCGCGGGTGCTGATGTTGTTGACCCACGACGTGCTCACACGGTTGCGGTAGCCTATCCTGAGAATGGTGTTGCCCAGGTGCAGGTCGGCACTGAGCATGTGGTCAAGGTCGAAGCGGTTGCCCCACCAGCCCAAGTGTGCCAAGTTGCGGCGGTTGCCCAAGTAAATCTCATAGTAGGCCTCGTCATAATCGGGCGCAAAAAACACGCCCATCACAGGCAGCGCAGCTTGATAGCGCACGGTGATGGGCAATCGCTTGATGTGAGTGTTATAGATAGCCTGACCCAGCAGGCCCACGTTCCAATGGATGCGCGCCGAGGCCACATTGTTGCTGTTGTTAGCATTATATAGCACACCGCCACGCAACTGGGTGGCACCGCCAAGCTGGAATTGCAACCCTGGGGTGAGCACATCGCGCCAGCGGCGCATCATGCCCCAGCGGCCATCCACAATGAGCGAGTGCATGGTGTGGTTGCCGGCAGGGTTGTGGGTGTAGTCGTAGTCAATGCCCACGCTAAGCTGGCGTGTCCACCGCTCGGGCGCGAAGCCAGTGGCCTGCTGCGCCTCATAGCCCAGCGACATGGCGTGACCGCCATAGCGCACTGGCGAGAGGTAGGTGTCGAGCACCGAGGCGTGACCATATTGCGCCGAGATGACGGTTGCCACAGGTCGCAACGGTCTCTCGTCGCCACTGCCCTGCGCCACAGCACACTGGCAGCCCCATGCCAGTAAAAGCATGAACAAAAGAAACCGTATGTGACCCTTGAGTGTCATTAATTATTCTGTATTGTCTTCATCGTCAAAGAGACGTGTTTGCCCCGTGAGCTTGTCGAGCACTTCTTGCTGGCTGATGTCATCGCTCAGAGCGGGAGTCTCATCGCCAGCAGGCTCCTCATCTTGAGATTGAGGTTCCTCCTCCACAATGCGTGGCTCAAGCTCGGTAACCGCCTCCACATTATAGTTTGTGAGGCGCTTGCCCTTGGCATGGAAGCTCTTGACAGCGATAAACTCCTCGCCGTCAACTATCATGTTCTCACGGAAACTGTCGTCGCCACCAAATTTCACCTCAAAGCGAGGATATCTCTCATTGGTCAACAGGATGAGCGTCGATTCAGGATTGTCGCCTATCATGCGCTGCTTCTTGTTGTTGTCGTCGAGCGTGAAGCGCTTGAGATAGACATAACCCTGGTCGGCATCGTTGAGGATGGCGGTCCACACCATGCCAGCCTCATATTTCATGATGCGCAGGATGCCCTCCTCATAGTGATTGGTAGCCTCGCTGGTGGTAGTGTAGAAGTCGCCATTCTTCATTATCACTAGCACACGGTCGTCGCCGGCAAACTTGCCCAGCGAGATGCCGTGTCCCTCGTAGTTGAGACGCAGAATGTCCTGGTCAAACCACACCTCGCGGTCGCCTAGCGTGGAGCGTCCCTGCTCCTTGAGCGTGATGCGGTGTATCTCGTTCTTGGTCACCATGTTGCCACGTGCGGTGCGGCCCTTGATGGCCAGGTCGGCAAGGTCGATGTCAAATTGCAGCACCCTCAGGTGCTTCTTGGGCTTGAGGGTGATGCGCAGCACCTCGGCTTCCCCGTTGGGGTTCACTGTAAACCACAATATCTTAGAACCTGGCTTGCCTTGCGTGAGGTCATATTCACGGTCGCGAGTGACGCCAGTGACGGCAAAGCGTTTCATGTAGGTGGTGCCGCCACGCCCGTCGGTATATAGCACATTGAAGATGGTGCGGTTGTCGTTGCGCTTATACACTGCCACATGCATCACATTCTTGCCCACATATATCTTCTCGGCAACCTTGACAACCTTGTATTTTCCGTCCTTGTAGAAGATGATAATATCATCAATGTCGCTACAGTTGCAGATGTACTCATCCTTCTTGAGCGAGGTGCCTATAAAGCCTTCCTGACGGTTGATGTAGAGCTTCTCGTTGGCCTCGGCGACCTTGCTGGCGACAATGGTGTCGAAGTCGCGAATGGTGGTCTTGCGAGGATGCAGGTGGCCATATTTCTTCTTCAGGTTCTCATACCAGTTGATGGTGTGCTCCACTAGGTGAGCAAGCTTGTAGTCTATGTCGGCAAGTCGCTCGTTGAGCATAGCGATGTAGTTGTCGGCCTTGTCGCTGTTGAACTTGACGATGCGCTTCATCTTTATTTCCATCAGGCGCAGGATGTCGTCGCGGGTGATGGCACGATAGAACTGCGGCTTGAAAGGCTCCAGTCGCTTATCGATGTGAGCCACTGCGGCATCCTCATCTTTAGCCTGCTCATAACCGCGGTCTTTATAGATGCGCTCCTCGATAAATATTTTCTCGAGCGAGGCAAAGAATAGCGACTCCATGGTGTCAAGGCGCTGTATCTCGAGCTCACGGCGCAGAATGTCCTTAGTGTGATCGACGCTGAACTGCAGCAGGTGGGTGGCGGTGAGGAACTGCGGCTTCTCGTCCTTGATGACGCAGATGTTGGGCGAGATGCTGGTCTCGCAGTCGCTGAAGGCGTAGAGCGCGTCAATGGCCTTGTCGCTAGAGGTGCCAGGCTGCAGGGTGACGATAATCTCGGCGGTAGAGGAGGTGTTGTCCTCAACCTTCTTTATCTTGATTTTTCCTTTCTCGGCGGCACGCAAAATGGAGTCAATGAGCGTGCTAGTGGTCTTGCCGTAGGGCAGGTCCTTGACGAGCAGAGTCTTGTTATCGACTTTCTCAATCTTGGTGCGCACCCTCACGCTGCCGCCACGCTCCCCGTCGCGGTAGTTGTTCACATCCACATATCCACCAGTGGGGAAGTCGGGATAGAGATGAAACTCCTCTCCCTTGAGGTAGGCCACGGCAGCATCAAGTATCTCATTGAAGTTGTGAGGCAGAATTTTGCACGACAGTCCCACAGCGATGCCCTCGGCTCCCTGTGCCAGCAGCAGCGGGAACTTCACCGGCAGCGTGATGGGCTCGCGGTTGCGGCCGTCGTAGCTCATGGTCCAGTCGGTGACCTTGCTGTCGAAAGCCACCTCGAGGGCAAACTCGCTGAGCCTTGCCTCGATGTAACGAGGTGCGGCGGCACCGTCGCCAGTGAGTATGTTACCCCAGTTACCCTGGGTGTCGATGAGCAGCTCCTTCTGTCCCAGCTGCACCAGTGCGTCGCCTATCGAGGCATCGCCATGAGGGTGATAGTGCATAGTGTCGCCCACGATGCCGGCCACCTTGGTGTAATGGCCGTCGTCGCTCTCCTTCATCACATGGAGGATGCGGCGCTGCACTGGCTTGAGGCCGTCCTCGATGTGTGGGATGGCACGCTCCAGTATCACATAGCTGGCATAGTCGATAAACCAGTTCTCATACATCCCCGACAGTCGCAACTTCTTGTCCTTGTCGGGGACCGCATGAACTGGCGATGCCGCTGGAGCCTCGGGCGAACCCGATGAAGCAGAATTATCGGCCTGGGGCGATGAAACTGATGACTCAGTAGAATCACCTGACTCAGTAGAATCATTTATCCCCTTTGACTCCGTTGGCTCATTTAACTCCTTTGACTCATTTATGTTATTATCGTCGGTCATAGTCTTGATTTGTGGCTTTGCTGATGTGGCAAAAATTGCAACAAGCAGCAATTAATCGGCAAAGTTAATAAATTTTGCCGAAATATCCACGAGAAAACTAAAAAACTGCCTAATCTCTGCTTCGCAACAAGCAAAAAACGCCAGCAAAATCTACCAAAGGTCATAAAAAAAATGACTTAAAGTAGATTTTGCTCACTTTTTCTACTAAGAGAAGATTACATCGACAGCTCGCCAAAAACTTGAAAAAAAACCACCACAAGGCAAGAAAAGACAACATAGGTGGAGAGCCATAAACTTCGACGCACTTTATCAATCACATTTAAACATTGTGACCACTCACTACAACTTTGTGATGCCATATATTTCTTGCAAAGCATTTTTTTTGTAATTTTGCACGATTTTTGTCAGGGCGAAATGTAGGGACAAGGCAGCCTTGGGCACACGTTCCTCGTTCCACCTATTAAAATAATAATAACCAATGAAATATAAAGAGAAGATAACTGCTGCATGGAAGTGGCTGTGCAAAGCTGCCAGCTGGATGATGAAGCCCATCACCCAGGACTTCAACTTCTTCCTGGCGATGTGGTTCATCAACTGCGGAGTGACGCTAGGCTACCTCGTGGGATGCTTCTACCTCGATGGCAACAACTGGGACCACGGACTGCGGTGCCTGGCACTGGGCACCTTTGTGAGCTACCTCTTGACGGTGGTGCTTCACCTGTGCCGCAAGCGCCCCATCAGGATGGTGTATAAGGGCATCATCTACTTCCTGGTGATACTCCTTGAGGCGACCTATATCTTTGTGAACCTCAACTTCGACATGGGCATTGGAGCTCGCCTGTTCACCCTGCTTGCCGAGACCACCGAGAGCGAGACCAGCGAGTTTATCACCACCTACGCCTTTGCCACCCCCAGCCTCTTCACCTACGCCATAGTCATTGTCATCATTGCCATTGTGGTTGTCGCCGAACTGCTGCGCCATTGGTTCAGCAAGATTGCCAGCAACAAGGTAATGAAAATTGTGCTCACCGTGCTGCTGGTGCCTCTCATCCTCTTTGGCGCATACTACAGTCACAACTATGTGAGAATGGCAACGTGCAAGCACTCCAAAGACTTGAGCAACTGGGTCGCCAACTTTGGCACCAACGCCCTCGACAACGTGAGCAGTGTCATCTACTCCTTCAGCTACCTGAGCACCAGCCAAGCCGATGTGGCACATGCCATTGAGGTGACTCACGAGCTTTATAAGACCCCCATCGAAATCACCGAGCAAGACTCACTCAACGTGGTGATGGTCTTTGGTGAGAGCTACATCAAGAGCCATGCCGCCCTCTATGGCTATGAGCACAACACCACGCCCTACATGATCAAGGAGCGCGACCGTGGCAACCTCATCGTCTTCAACGACATGGTGAGCCCCTACAACGCCACCTCCACAGTGCAGAAGAACTTCTTCTCACTCAACGACATGTCGAAGAACCAATACTGGTATGAGAGCCCCACCTTCCCCGCCGTGTTCCACCATGCAGGCTACAAGGTGTATATCTGGGACATGCAGCGAGAGTATCAGAAGACCGAGCTTTACACCATCTCGGTCAACGCCTTCCTCTATAACGACACCATCGCCAAGCTGAGCTACGACGAGATGTCGTCGATACCCTACAAATATGACGGGCAGATGGTTGCCGACTTCATTGACAACTCCAAGGTGCCCCCTGGCAAGCACAACCTCTACATCTTCCACCTCAAGGGGCAACACGTGAACCCCGCCTACCGCTATCCCAAGGGCAAAGGATTCAGCAGGTTTACTGCCGACTCCATACATCGCACCGAGGACTACATCACCACAGACGCTAAAAACTATATCGCGCACTACGACAACGCCACGCTCTATAACGACGCGGTGATGAAGGCCATCTTCGACATCTGGCGCGACAAGAACACCGTGGTCATCTACCTGCCCGACCATGGCGATGAGGCCTATGACTTCCGCGACCACTGCGGGCGTCAGGGTGGCACACGTGCCGAGCCCGAATACTTCCACTGCGACAACGATGTGCCCTTCGTGGTGTGGTGCAGCGACACCTTCATCGCCAAGCATCCCGAGCTGGTGAAGCAGATGCGCGACGCCGTTGACCGCCCCGGCATCAGCCTCGACGTGAGCGTGATGCTGCTGCGCCTGGGCGGCATCAAGACACAATATTACGACGCCAGCCGCGACATCTCAAGCCCTCACTACAAGCCCAAGAAGAGGATCGTCTATGACCGCTATGACTATGATGAGGTGGTAAATAAAGACAAGAAAAACAAAACCAAGAAATAACCAATGATGCGAATTGACATTCTCACCGTGATGCCCGAGGCGCTAGAGTCGCCACTGCACTGCAGCATTGTGCAGCGTGCCCAAGATAAAGGGCTGGTAGAAATACACATCCACAACCTGCGCGACTGGTCGCTGCGCAAGCACCGCAAGGTCGATGACTACCCCTTTGGCGGCGAGGCAGGAATGGTGATGCAAATCGAGCCCGTGTATCGCTGCATCGAGCACCTCAAGAGCGAGCGCACCTACGACGAAGTAATCTTCACCTCGCCCGATGGACAGATGCTCGACCAGCCTCTTGCCAACCAGCTCTCGCTGGCTCAGAACCTCATCATCCTGTGCGGACACTACAAGGGTGTGGATTACCGCATTAGGGAGCACCTCATCACCCGAGAAATATCAATAGGCAACTATGTGCTCACCGGCGGCGAGCTCCCAGCAGCAGTGATCGCCGACGCCGTGGTGCGCCTCATCCCGGGAGCCATTGGCGACGAGCAGAGCGCCCTGAGCGACTCGTTCCAGGACAACCTTCTCGAGGCACCAGTATATACCCGCCCTGCCGAGTTCAACGGCTGGCAGGTGCCCGAGATACTGCTCAGCGGCAACTTTGCCAAAATCGAGGAATGGAAAATGGAGCAAGCCCTCGCCCGCACCAAGCGGCTGAGGCCAGGACTGCTCGAAGACAAGTGAGAAATAAAACACCCAAGCAATAGAGCTGTCGAGAGGCTAAAATTACGAGTCCACTTCAAATAATAAAAGCACACGAATTAAGCTAATTACAACTAATTATATTTCACTGATATTAAGTTTGTTGGTTTTGTCTTCCTTTGTTGTTTTGCTTGGTTTTCCCAAAAATCACGACATTTTAAAGTGGGCTCAAATTACTAATTATAGTTAAAGAAGAAAATTCTGTTGTAGATGTTTAGTATTATTGCTAACTTCGCACTTTTAATTAACGAGTAAGAAAACGAGAACGAAATGAAAATAAAAATCAAGCGCCCCAAGTGGCTCCCACTGTGGCTAAACCTGCCATTCCTGCTTTTCCTGGCTTTCATCACGATGCTGCTATTCTTTGGCGAATACAACTACATGGAAATCTCCAAGCAAAAGTCTGAGATCAACAAACTCAATGCCCAAATCAAGAGCAAAGAGGACTCTGCCATGTACTATGAGAAAAAATTCCGCCAACTCGACACCGACCCCGAGAACCTTGAGAAACTGGCTCGCGAGCAATATCGCATGAAACGCACCAACGAGGATGTGTATGTCACCGATATCAAGTAGAGACAATGAACAAGAACACTAAGCAAACCATAGGCAACACGCTGCTGTGCGTGTCGATGACGGCATTGCTCGTAGCAGCAGTAGTACCCATCTTTATCACTTCCATGCCCTCGTGGCAACGCTACCTGCTGGCAGCTGGCGCCGCCGGCACTCTAGTGGCACAGTTCTTCATTCCTAGCCCCAGCGACGAGCTCAGGATAAAGCGCCTCTCAAGGATGAACGTGTGGGCCGCCATCGTGTATTGCGTGGCTGCCTACTGCTTGTTTTCCTCCAGCTTCGACATGCGACGCAGCTGGGTGGCTTTCCTGCTTGCTGGTGCCGTGCTGCAAATCTACTCCACCTTTATGCTCTCAAAACTCACTAGCGGGAAAACGAGCAAAAACGACGACAAAATCGACAAGCAAAATGAATAAGTAAATGCTAAAAAATGTAGAAAACAGCTTTTATTGAATAGTATTTACTAACTTTGCACTTTGGTAGAAAATCAACTTATTCTAACAATGAAAATCATTAAATACATCATATCTACACTGGCACTTGTGGCTGCTTGCCACATGCCCGCTATGGCACAATCGTCAACAACACCCTACTCAAAGCTTGGATATGGAATCCTTAGCGACAACGCCACGGGCATGCAGCGAGCCATGGGAGGCGTGGGAATTGCCATGCAGAACGGCCGTCAAATCAACGTGATGAACCCTGCCAGCTACTCACAAGTAGATTCTTTAACATTCTTGTGGGACATGGGACTAGACTTGACCAACTGCTGGTCGAAGGAAGGCACAAAAAGCGGATATAGCCTGGGCGGGGGCCTCGACTACATCACCATGGAGTTCAGGCTCGCCAAGAACCTAGGCGCAGCCATTGGCATAGTGCCCTTCTCGAGCGTGGGGTACAGCTTTGGCGGCGATATCGACAACGGCACCGACTCACGGCTAGGCGCGGGAGGACTCTCTGAGCTCTTCGCGGGAGTGGGATACCAGCCATTCAAAGGGCTCTCTATAGGTGCCAATTTCTCTTACCTCTTTGGCTCTACCACCAACACCACCAACGTGTCATCCACCTCTAACACTCAGTTCATACGCAACCTCGAGGTGCGAGACTGGAACATGAGGGCAGGATTGCAATATGCCTTCAACATCTCTCGCAAGAACAAGGTGGTAATAGGCCTGACTTACCAGCCCAAGAAATCGCTGCACGGCAACGCATTGGGCAGAATGGCCGACATCAACCAGGACGTCGTTGTTGACAACAAAGGCAACACCGTTATCGTCTATGACACCATCGCCGACATGTCTTTGAAGGGCAACTATGAGCTGCCTAACACCTTTGGCGTGGGCGTGAGCTACACCTACGACAACCGCCTGAACGTGGAGCTTGACTACACCTATCAGCAATGGTCTAAAGCCAAATACACCCCCATCGACTACTTTGAGGCCCCACAAACTAAGTGGAACAACCGCTGGAAAGTGGCAGCAGGCATGTCCTACCTGCCTAACCCTCGCGGCAACTACTTCAAACGCATGACCTACCGCCTGGGTGCCTTCTACAACAACGACTACATGAACGTGAACGGCAACGACGTGCGCGACTATGGCCTGGGACTTGGATTCTCGTTCCCTGCTCTGGCAGGCAACAAGACCCTCGTTAACCTGGGCGTGGAATGGCGTCACCGCTACACCGCCCCCACCAACCTGCTCAAGGAAGACTACCTCAACATCACTGTGAGCGTCAACTTCAACGAGATGTGGTTCTGGAAGAACAAGATTAGATAATGAGTGTTAAGTGCTAAATGCTAGATGGTCAAGATAATCTAGAACTTCTAGACAGTCTAGAAAATCTAGAAAAAAATAATGAAGCAGAGTAAGTACTTTTTTATTATTGCTATCTTAATTGTCATCTTGATAGCCTCGGGCTGCAAGGATGATGACGGCATCGCCGCCAACAAACAAATCGACGCTTCTAAACTGCCCACCATGGTCTCACACAACGTGCAGACCCTGCTCAGCGACTCAGGCATGACAAGATACCGCATCACCACCAAGACATGGCTGGCCTATGAGCAGCAGGAGCACCCACACTGGGTGTTCCCCGATGGACTTATCGCCGAGGAGCTCGACAGGAACTCCTTTGACGTGATAATGTCGATGCAATGCGACTCGGCACACTACGACCGCACCACACGCATGCTCAACCTCACCGGCAACATCACCATCCACGACAAGAATGGCGGGCAAATAACATGCGACTCGGCCTACTACGACGAGGAGAAAGCACTATGGAGCCTCAACAGCATGGTCACCATCACCAACAATGACGGCAGCAAGATAGAAACCAACCAGATGTACTGGGACCGCAAGGCCAGCAAATATTATAGCGACTCTTTCATCAGAATGCAGGCGCAAGAGAAGATTCTTGAAGGCTATGGCTATGTGTCGAACGAGAAGCTCACCACCTATAAGGTGAACCGCGTGCAGGCCATAGTCCCCGTCAACGACACCCGGTTCCCCACTTTTAACTAACTCCTTTACACTGTGGAACAATTTACACCATATCTCATCCTTACCATCTCGGCCCTCGTGCTCTCGGGTTTTTTCTCGGGAATGGAGATTGCTTTTGTGTCATCTAACAAGGTGAAAGCCGAAATCGACATCAAGAAGGGAGGGCTAGTGAGCCAAATTCTGGCCATCTTCTACGACCACCGCGAGACGTTTATCTCCACAATGCTCGTGGGCAACAACATTGTGAACGTGGTGTATGGCATTGGCATCGCCTGGCTGCTCAAAGAGACCACCCCACTCGAGCAATGGCTCAACCACAACCAGGCACTCGTGCTGCTGGTGCAGACCATCATCTCCACGGCCATCGTGCTGGTGATGAGTGAGTTCCTGCCTAAAACCATGTTTCGCATCAACCCCAACCGGTCGCTGCGCTTCTTTGCTGTGCCACTGCTCTTCCTCTACCTGCTGCTCTACCCTATCTCGCAGTTCACCTCATGGCTGTCGGCAATACTGATGCGACTCTTTGGCATCAAGAACGAGAAGAAGGAAATCAGGCTCATCTCGGTGGGCGAGCTCGACGACTATCTGCAAGAAAACATCGACAAGAGCGAGGACGAGAACCGCGAGGTGGAGCGAGAAGTGAAAATATTTGAGAACGCCCTCGACTTCAGCGACACGCGACTGCGCGACTGCATGATTCCGCGCAACGAGATTGTGGGCGTTGACATCGCCGAGACCAGCCGCGAGGAGCTCAGCCAGCTATTCACCAAGTCGGGGCTATCGAAACTGGTGGTATATCACGACGACATCGACAATGTGCTCGGCTTCATCCAGGTGAGTGAGCTCTTTAAGCCCGATGTGAACTGGAAAGACCAAATCAAGCCCGTGATCATCGCCCCCGAGACCATGCTTGCCAAGAAGATGATGCAAAACCTCTTGAAGGAAAAGAAAAGCATGGCCATTGTGGTCGATGAGTTTGGAGGCACTGCGGGAATGGTAACCCTCGAAGACCTGGTCGAGGAAATCTTTGGAGACATCGAGGACGAGCACGACCGCCGCAAGCTCATAGCACGCAAGACTGGCGAGAACACCTACGAACTCTCGGGGCGCATGGAGATTGAGCGCATCAACGAGATGTTTAACCTCGACCTCCCCGAGAGCGACGACTACCAGACCATAGCCGGATACATCGTTAACCGCCTCGAAGTGATACCCAATCAAGGCGAGAAACACACCATCGACCAGTTCACGGTCACCATCACCAAGAAGAGCGGAGCGCGCCTAGAGCTTATCACACTCACCGTAAACCCAAGCGATAGCGACAATAACAACAACTAAAACAATCTCCACAAAAAACGATTACATCATTATGAAACAAGACCGATTTTGCGTAATTATGTGTGGTGGCGTGGGTAGCCGTTTCTGGCCCTATAGCCGCACTGCTAAGCCTAAACAGTTTATCGACTTCCTGGGCACAGGACGCAGCCTGCTGCAACTCACCTACGACAGGCTCGACGGCATCATACCAACAGAGAACATCATCTTTCTCACTAACGAGCGATATGCCAATATCATACAAGAGCAACTCCCCGACATCAAGCCAAGCCAGATTTTGCTCGAGCCAGTGATGCGCAACACTGCACCCTGCAACGCTTGGGCGGCATGGCACATCAAGGCCATCAACCCCAACGCAAAGATAATGGTGGCACCCAGCGACCACTTGATACTCAGGCAAAACGTCTTCAACGAATGTGTGGTCAAGGCTTTTGACTTCATCGACAACAACGATGCCATAGTCACCTTTGGCATAAAGCCTAACCGCCCCGAAACGGGATATGGCTACATTCAGGAAGGGGAACACATCAACGAGGCGTTCTCTAAGGTGAAAACCTTCACCGAGAAACCTAACAAGGAGCTTGCCAACGTGTTCCTCGAGAGCGGTGAGTTCTTCTGGAACTCGGGGATGTTCTTCTGGAGCGTGGATGCCATTATCAATGCCATGCGCACTCATGCTCCCGAGATTGCAGAGGTCTTTGACCACGCCGGCGACATCTTCAACACCAGCAGCGAGCAAGAGACCATCAACAGCCTTTATGGCACTTGCCCTAATGTCTCTATCGACTACGCACTCATGGAGAAGTCGAGCAATGTCTTCGTCGAGAAGGTAGATTTCGGGTGGAGCGACCTCGGCACATGGGGCTCTATATATGATAATGCGCCCAAGAATCGCGACGCTAACGTCACCCCTAACAGCAAGGTGCTCGCCTTCGACAGCCACAACAACGTCATCGCCTCTAAGGGCGACAAGCTGGTGGTGGTGTCGGGACTCAACGGGTATATCGTTGCCGACACCCCCGACGCACTGCTCATCGTGCCCATCAACGACGAGCAGAAAATCAAGACCTACGTCAACGAGGCAAAAACCCACTTTGGGGACAAATTCATGTAACCCAAGCGAGTCCACTTGAGAAATAAACAATAGCAAAGCAAACCGCTTTTAAATCACTGATATTCAATATCCTTATTTTGCTGTTTCGGCTATTTTCAGAATCATATATGGAATTATTGAGGTGGACTATTTTGCCAAGTTCTTGAAAGCTATCACCTCTAAACTCAATCATATCACAATCGCCCCTCCCTAAAAGTGAGTGACCTTGACAGCACGCTTTTGGGGAGGGATGATTTTTTGTGCTGAGCCAGCAATTCACACTTTCTAAAACACCTATCGCTATCAAAATCCTTTTATTTTCCTAAAAAAGAAGATAAATATGCAATATGAAAGTGAATTGTGAAAAGTTTTTATTATCTTTGCAGTTTGAAACAAAGATTTCTCACGAAATGAAAGTCAAGATACATCAAGAAGGCCAGAACATAATCTTTGTGTTGCTATTTATTTTGCTAGCAATCAACGTTCTCGCCTTTCTATTCATCGAACCAAAGGCTATCCCCATCACCCTGATGGTGATAAGCATCATCATGTTTGCACTTGTGCTGAACTTCTTTAGACTGCCACAACGCCATTTCAAGGGAGAGAGCGACGGCATTGTCGTCTCTAGCGTCGATGGCAAAGTGGTGGCTCTCGAGGAAGTGTATGAGGGCGAGTACCTGCACCGCAACTGCATACAGCTCTCGGTGTTCATGTCGGTATTTAACGTTCACGCCAACTGGGTGCCTCTCAAGGGCAAAGTGAAATATGTTAAGCATCATGCGGGACGCTTCCTGGCTGCCTATCTGCCCAAGTCGAGCACCGACAATGAGCGCTCGGCAATCGTTATAGAGAGCGCTAAGAATGGAGAGGACGTGCTGGTGCGACAGATTGCCGGTGCCATAGCACGCCGCATCGTCACCTATGTTGAGGCCAACGACCAGGTTGACATCAGCGACTTCATTGGATTCATCAAGTTTGGCTCACGGGTAGATATCTACCTGCCTCTCAACAGCGAGATTTTGGTGAAGCTGGGCGACAAGACTACTGGTGGCATCACACCCATTGCAAGGCTGAAATAGCGACTCTTTTTTTTTGAGAAAAATGAAAATTCTGCAATCTATAAAGAACAATATTCCTAACACCATCACATGCCTCAACCTGCTGTGTGGGGCACTGGCGATAGCTACGGCATTTGACCCCTTCACTACCACAGCAGTAGCGGGGCTAAAGGGCTACCAGCTGGCTTTCGCCTTTATTGCCATGGGCGCGGTGGCCGACTTTTGCGACGGCCTTGTGGCACGACTGCTTCATGCCGTCTCGCCACTGGGCAAGGAGCTCGACTCACTGAGCGACTGCGTGACATTTGGCCTGGCACCGGCAATGATACTCTTCAACGTGATGGTCCCTGCCGGATGCCCACAATGGATGTGCTATGCCGCGATGATTATCCCCGTCTTTGGCGCACTGCGACTGGCACGCTTCAACATCGACACCAACCAGACCACCACATTCACCGGGCTCCCCATCCCAGCCAATGCCATTTTTTGGATAGGGTTCATCAACCATTATGCCACTCACCACACCATCAGCCCATGGATAGTGCTGGCACTAATTGTGGCATTATCGCTGCTCATGGTGTGCAACCTGCGCATGTTCTCTCTCAAGATTCACAGCTTTGGCATCAAGGAGAACTTCAGGCAATATGCGCTGGTCATTGCCACCATAGCCTTCTTGATTGTGGGCGGCATCTCGGGCCTGGCATGTGTGATAATTTTCTATGTCATCGCGTCGGCGCTGTTCCCCGAGAAATAATCATCACAATAATTGGCACGAAAGTTGCTAGTTGATGAATAACACGATTTTTTAGACATGTGGATTTTTGTTATCATATTGCTCCTGTTGTTTTTCTTGCTCTCACCTGCAATCAAGGTGTGGAGGGCTGTGCGCAAATTCCAGAACGACTACAACCAGGCAATGAACCAAGCCAGCAACAAGCAGCAAGCTAGCCCACAAGACGACGAGAAAGACGATATTAAGGAACGTTATCGCCGCTACAGCGACGAGACAGGAGAGTATGTGAGCTTTGAGGAAGTGGAGGGCAGGCCCGAGCCTCAACACCCAGGCCAAGAGCATCACACAGCATCAAGCTCAAGCTCCAAGTATCAAGACGAAATAGTGAGCGACGCCGAGTTTGAGGAAATCTAGCACTAGAAGTAAGAGTTAAGAGTTAAGTGTAAAGTGTTAAGAGTTAAGTGCCTATCCTTGACTCTCTGAGCCATTCCTAACCTCACCTAGTCACCTGCGGCACACAATCTTTTATAATAACTGGTATAGTCTCGACCTGCGCTGTGGTCGAGGTTATGGTTAGCTGCACCATGCAGGCTCGGCAGTTGATGTCGCGCTGCTGGTCAAAGATGAAATTACCTATGCTGTAATAGATGGGAGCGCCTTTGTAGTGCTCCACGTTCTGCATGGTGTGGGGGTGGTGGCCTATCAGGCAGTCAGCACCAGCATCAATAAGGCGATGGGCGTGGGTCACCTGCTGGATAGCGGCACGCAGCACATGCTCCTGGCCCCAGTGCAGGCACACCACGATGTAGCTCTCTGGCTCCTGTTCTCGCAGCTGCCGCACCCTCTGCTCCAGCTGCTCAAAGCTCTCCTGGCTCACGCAAGGCTGGTCGGGGAGATAGGCAAAATTTTCCAACGCCAGCCTAAGCGACGCCACCACATACACATTGCGGGGTCTAGTGGCTATGAGCACCGGCTGCGCAGCCTCGGCCATGCAGCGTCCTGCCCCTATGGGCATCATGCCAGCTTTGAGGATATTGTCGCGAGTGTCGAGCAGACCATTGCGGCCCTGGTCGATGCTGTGGTTGTTGGCAAGATTAAGGTGGGTGATGCCATGCGCACTGAGCACTGACAGCCACTCGGGTTCCCCTCTGAAGACAAAATTCTTCAGAGCAGGGCTCGTGATGGTGGTAACGGGGCACTCCAAGTTGGCAACAACGAGCTGCGAGCGAGCAAACACCGAGTCAACCGACGGCGAGAACAAGCAACTGGCATCGCCATGATGACGCTCGATAGCATGGCGCACACCACGGTCGAGCAGCACGTCGCCTGTAAAGGTTACCCTGAGCGTGTCGCTAGCATCGACGGCAGTGGCGGCAATGGCCGCCACTGCTATCGTCATCACTTTAGCAACCCGTGCTATAGAAAAGGTACTCATTGTCGAGCATGGGTTTGTCGAGGGGCACTATCACCTCTTTCATCCAGTTGGGAATGCCCTTGTTAGGCTGCTTCTTGAGCTCTTGCTGCCACTGCTCATCGGTCTTGCGAGGAGCGGCGATGTCTTCCTGGAACTCTCGATAGGAGAACACAGCACCGCGAGTAAGATAGAGATATCCACCTATCTCCACCACCACATAGATGCTGTGGGCAGGACCCACGGCCTCATAGAGCACGCTCTTCGAGGGGTTGTTGTCGGCATTAGCAGTATAAACGTCGGCAACGACAGCAATGCAGCGATCGGCACCTGTCACGCTCACGCTCCATTTAGAGCCTGGCTCGGCATCCATAATCTGAAGGGTCAAGTATTCAAACTCCGAACCTATCTTCCTGATTTTCACATACTCCTCCTCGGTGAGTGCCGTGCCGGCAAGCTCCTTGTTGCTCACACCGAGCAGGAACTGTGCTTGCTCGCGCATTTGGGTAGTGATAGACTCCATTTCGGGAGTCATCATGTTGTTTTTGGTCAGCACTTTGCTGGTCGCCTCGAGCAATTCAATAGCCTTTGACCAATAGGCCACATTGGGCTCCACATACCCCACCACATAGGGCTCGGGCAGGCCTCCACCGCCACACTCGGCTCCCATGGGCTGCTTGGCATAGAGGATGGCGTCGTGCTTGAGCTCGGCCCACGATGCCAGAGCGGTGTTGAGGTTTTTCTTCTCCCACGCCTGGTTAAGCATGAAATAAGGCATTTTGGTGTCCTTTGTAGTGAGCTCTTTGAGCGTGAGCATCCACATGTTAGCTACCGACGACGCCCAGTCTATCTCGCCCATTCGGGCTTGCATGCGGCTCATGTTTTCGGCATATTTGTCCCATTTCATGTCCTCCTTAAGTTCCTCGGTGAGGATACGATAAGCGCCATTGGCACGCATGGCGGCAAGCACATCAAGGCCCTTGGGAACATCGCGCTTGGTGGGCAGGTTGTCATAGTCAACCATCTCCTGCAACACCTCGCCGTCGGGCTGATAGCGCTGCGGCATGAGGTTGATTTTGCAGTGGCTGCTGCGCTCAAATTTTGGGCGTATGCGGGTTTGCGCCTCATCTTTTGCCTCGATTTTCTCCTTCACACGGTCTAAGTGGGTTGTGCTGGTCATGAGCTTGGCGATGGTGGCACCGTCTTCTTTCATTATGTCATACACCTGCAGCATGCTCAGGTTGTCGGGGGTACCCATCAGGTAGGCGATGGGCTCGTCAATGCTCTTGTAGGTCTTGGTGAACTTGGCACTCGATCCTATCTCGCTGGCTATCAGCAGCGCGGCACGCAGCTGGTCGGGCTTGTCGCTGCCAAAGGGAGCATTCTGTAGCCACATCATTCCCATGAAATAGCGCTTTAGGGCATTGCTGCGTGTGTAATGGCCCCGAGGACGGTAGGTGTCGTAGATAAACTTCACCTGCTTATAATCTAGGAAGTCGGAATAAGCACTCGTGGCGGCCTTCACGTTAGCAATCTCCTTTTTAGCCATGGCAGCATATTTCTTGGGCACCGTGAGCGACTGCTTGCCGGTGAACAGCGCATGGGCGATGGCAAAATAGGTAGCACTGCGCTGGGCTGCCTCACGCAGGTTACCCTTGCTCGACGCTGCCTTCTGCATCATTGCGGTGTAGAGTTGCTTAGTGTAACTGGTCATCACACCCAGCATTTTGCCTTCCTCCATCTTGCGAAGCATGTAGTCAAAATACATGTGGTAGGTTTGCAGGTATAGGTCGGTAGTGACAAAGCTCGGGAACTCGTGATAGTCGTTGTTCTCGTAGATATGGAACAACTGTTCTTTTTCATCGGGAACAATGGCAAAGCCGTTACTGGCGAGTTTTGCCGACAAGTCGCCAGGCATCTCGGTCATCTGCAACGGGTTGGCAAGGTTTGCCAGGTTGGGACCACGCTGGGGATGAGTCTTGGTGCCAGTAATGACAAGATTTTGTGCAACAAGCTGCTTCTCGGCTTGTTCTAGCCTCTTGAGAAACGCCTGCTCCTCGGCTGTAAAGGTGATGGGGGTGGTGATAGCGGGAGCAAAGTTATCTTTCTCCTTATCCCAATATAGCCCCGCACGCTTCTCGGCCACCTCGGTGTACCACGAGGTGGCATCAAAGAGCCGTCGCAGCTCCGAGGTCATGATAAGCTCGCCTTGACGTGCGCCTAAGGCAGCCTTGAGCACTCTAATCTCATAGAGATTAAGACGCGACACATCCATGTTAAGGTCGATGCCGCCATTGAGTTTCTCAACATCGACATTGCCATTTCCTGGCAACACCAAGTTAACAGGTTGCTGCTCTTCTTGAGCCCAGAGGCCAACCACCGCAAGCAGCGAAACCATCAGAAATAAACATGTTTTTTTCATCATTTCTAGTTTTGCAGATTATTGTTCGAGTGAATTATAGCAGTCATCAAGATTGTCGCTCGTTGCCACAAGCGAGTGAAAGCCCATACCAAAGCCTTTCCAGGTGTAATTGCTCACGACATAGCCATCAGCAGTCTGCTCTATGGCACGCAACATGTGGCCCACAACAGCAAAATCCACCAACTCCCCTCCCAGGCGGCTGCCTAGCCACAATGGACGCACCTTGCCACCAAAGTCCTTGAAAATGAACACCCTGCGGCTCGCTGTGGTGAAATATCGTGAGGCCTTGAACACGCCCACCACGGCATCGATGGAGCCGTCACCGTCGATGTCGCCAGTGGCAAAGCGATAGACGGG
The DNA here is from genome assembly GCA_900318255.1 of uncultured Prevotellaceae bacterium. GTDB lineage: Bacteria > Bacteroidota > Bacteroidia > Bacteroidales > Muribaculaceae > Sodaliphilus. Next base: position 34,404 of record ONJX01000026.1, read on the forward strand.
ATAGGGTAACGGCCATGTGCTAGTGACAAAGCCACTGTCGGTGCTCAGCGTCAGGAGCCACAGGCTATCACTCTTTTGCTCTATGCCAAAGTGTTGAGCTCTAGCAAATTGAATACAAAAAACTATGGCAATCAACACCGTGGCGACTCTAACAACTTCGCCAGTAGTGGATTGCCATATTTTCTTGAAGAATGGCATAATGGAGAGAGATGGATTAAGGCTTTGAAGCCTTTTATTGTGAATAGATTAGTCTAGTATCAGCATGGCGTCGCCGTAGGCTCCAAACTTGTAGCCTTCCTCGGCAGCCACTTTATAGGCAGCCATCACATGGTCATAACCTCCAAAGGCGCATGTCATCATCAACATCACAGAGTAAGGCATGTGGAAGTTGGTCACTAGCGCTTCGGCAGTCGTGAAATCATAGGGAGGGAATATGAACTTGTTAGTCCAGCCGTCAAAGGCCTTGATGTGGCCATTCATGCTCACCGAGCTCTCCATAGCGCGCAAAGTAGATACTCCCACGGCACACACCTTGTGCTCATGGTCACGACGGTCGTTGATGCGCTCGGCCACGCCCTCAGGAATAATCATCTGCTCACTGTCCATGCGATGCTTGGTGAGGTCTTCCACATCAATGTTGCGGAAACTCCCCAAACCAATGTGAACAGTGATATACTCATCTTGAATGCCCTTGATTTCCATGCGCTTAAGTAACTCGCGGCTGAAGTGCATTCCGGCAGCAGGAGCCACCACCGCTCCCTCGTTAGCAGCGAAGATGGTCTGATAGTCCTGCTCATCCTCGGGTTCTGCCTCACGGCTTATGTAATAAGGCAATGGAGTGCTTCCCAAAGCATAGAGGTTGGCCTTGAACTCATCGTGCGGACCGTCATAGAGGAAACGGAGCGTGCGACCACGCGATGTGGTGTTGTCGATCACCTCGGCTACCATACCCTCATCGAGACCGAAATACAACTTATTGCCAATGCGTATCTTTCTCGCCGGCTCCACCAGCACATCCCACAGCTTGTTGTCCTGATTGAGCTCACGCAGCAAGAACACCTCAATCTTTGCTCCAGTCTTCTCTTTGTTGCCATAGAGCTTGGCAGGAAAGACGCGGGTGTCGTTAAAGACAAACGTGTCCTGATCGTCGAAATAGTGAATAATATCCTTAAAAATGCGGTGTTCTATCTCACCACTCTTGCGATGCAGCACCATCAATCTTGCCTCATCACGATTCTCGGCTGGGTGTAACGCGATTAAATCGCTAGGCATTGCAATATTAAATTCCGATAATTTCATGTGTTACTGAAACGATATTAATATATATGTTATTAGACTAATAAACTTTATAAAAGTTAAATGCAAGGCTCTTAATTAAATCTGCGATTGGCGAGACTTGCGCAACTCGCGCCTCTGAGCCTGCTCGGCTTTGCGCTGCCGGGCTATAGCACGGTTCTTCTCGCGCTCACGCTCAAGGCGCTCCTGCTCGGCACGGTCGGGAGAGACCATCTCCTCGGTCTCAAGCCTTGATATGAGGTGCTCTACGCTCTCGCACTGGTCAACAGTGATCTCGCCCACGCGAGTGCGTCGCAGTGCCGTCAAGTGAGCGCCACTGCACAATGCCTCCCCGATGTCGCGAGCTAGAGCACGAATGTAAGTGCCCTTGCTACACACCACACGTATCACCAACTCTGGCTCTTCAGGAAGGCCACACTCTAGCAGCTCTATCTCATCGATGACAAGAGTCTTGGCGCGTATCGCCACATCCTTGCCTTTGCGTGCCAGCTTGTAGGCAGGCTTGCCATCGACCTTGCACGCCGAGAAGGCCGGCGGCACCTGCTCAATGGTGCCAGTGAACTGCTCCTTGAGGGTTCTCTCCACCTGCTCGCGAGTGATGTGCTCCCAAGGATAGGTAGCATCTACTGGAGTCTCGAGGTCAAACGATGGCGTGGTCTCGCCCACACGCAGGTGAGCCACATACTCCTTCACACCAGCCTGCAACTCCTCGATGCGCTTGGTGGCACGACCAGTGCACACGGTGAGCACACCAGTGGCAAGGGGGTCGAGCGTGCCTGCATGCCCCACACGCAAGCTCTTCACGTCAAGACGCTTGCGAAGGCGGGCACGCACCTTCTTCACCACCTCAAACGAGGTCCACCTCAGTGGCTTATCTACATAAAATATTTCGCCTTCTATAGGATTAAGCATAAAAAATATATGTGGCAAGTATTTCTAGTCAACCATCTGCAATGAATGGCCTGTGAGTAGTAACACCAATATCAAGCCGCCCACAATGATACGATACCAGCCAAAGGCCTTGAAACCATATTTGGTAAGGAACGAGATGAAGAACTTGATGGCGAGAATGGCAACTATGAATGCCACCACGCAACCAATGAGCAACACATCTAAATGCTCGGTCAGAGCTGCACGATACTCCTCTTTCATAAGCATCTTCATCAGCTCATAGCCAGTAGCAGCTGCCATAGTGGGCACTGCCAGGAAAAACGAGAACTCTGCGGCAGTCTTGCGTGTCAACCCCTGCTGCATGCCACCTGCTATGGTGGCAAACGAGCGCGAAGTGCCTGGAATCATCGAGATGCATTGATACAGGCCTATGGTAAACGCACGGCGCTCGGTCAGGGGCTTGTCCTGCTTATTGTCAAACCACTTATCAACAAAAAGCAGCAACACACCCACAGCCACTAGCATCACGGCCACAACCCACACGTTGCCCATGAGTTCCTCAATAAAGTCGCCCAGAGCAAGACCTATCACAGCGGCAGGAATGAACGCCACCAGCAGCTTCCAGTAGAAGTCATACTTCTGAAGAAAGGCTTTCCAGCCGGTAGCACCATCTTCCACCTTTTTAAGCACAAAAAATCGCTTCCAGTAAAGACACACCACCGACAATATCGCCCCAAACTGAATTATTACCGTGAAGGCGTTCACAAACTTGTCGTCAATGGGCACACCAAGCATATTCTCGGTAATAATCATGTGGCCAGTAGATGACACAGGCAAAAACTCGGTCAAACCCTCAACTATCGCAATGATGATTGATTGTATCCAGTCCATTATATTATTGTCTTAATGCTAAAAGAGAACTCACTTCTAGCACCATGATTGTAATATTTTTATCACTCACTATTTCCCTTTAACAATGACGTTGCCTGCAGGGTCATCACCACCATTGATGTCGAGTGGCGAGGTCACATCATCATCTCTCTTGCCCTTGTAAAGTATTGCGGGTATCATGCACAAGAACCCCAGGAACGTGATAAATGGGGCCACAACAATGCGGGTAGAGCTAAACACATCATCATTAAAAGTAGAACCCTCATTGCTGCTACCACTCATCAAGAAAAAGCCCACAACGATAAGCAGAACACTCACACCCATCAATATATAATTCATCTTGCGCATAGGCATTGGCTCCTTCTCTACTTTTGAGTTTTTAGTTTGAGATTTTACATTTGTTGGAGCTTGCGAGCGAGTTCCTGCCACACCGGCAGCACGCTGAGAAGCATTCTCATTAGTCTGTTTCTTAGTGATTGCCATTTTATTATTATTCTTTAATTACCATTATACAGGCCCCATTTTAACATGAAACCTTTCACTCTGCAAAATTACAACCTAAAAAAGCGTTTGTCAATATTTTAACACAGTTTTTTTCACTAAAAGCCTCAAAAAAAGAAAAGAACATAAAATACAGAAAGAAAGGAAAAGGAAGGAAAGGAAGAAAGAAGGAAGAAAGAAAGAAGAAAGGAAAGAAAGAAAGGAAGGAAGAATGAAAGGAGGGAAGGAAAGGAGGGAAGGAAAGGAAAGAAAGAAGGAAAGAAAAGAAAGAAAGGAATGAAAGGAAAGAAAGAAAGGAAAGAGGGAAGAAAGAAAGAAAGAAAAGAAAGGAAAGAAGGAAAAAAGAAGGGAAGAAGGGAAGAAGGGAAGAAGGGAAGGAAAGAAATTTTCTTACCATCGAGGTGGTAGAGTATAGGGCTCTGCTCGGGATGAGGAAAACGGCACAGCCGAGGGTGGTCGTGGGGAATTAAGCCTGGGTGTTGTCGGGTATTGCGCCGCACCGCCGGCGCTCAAAATGCGAGCAAGCCCATCCCCAAAGGTTCACAAAGCGGCACAAACCCAGGGCTTAATGCTTGCTGGGCATGAAAAAAGGAGACCCAGATTGCTCCGTGTCTCCTTAGGGGGCGATTACCTACTCTCCCACTTTCGCAGTACCATCGGCGTGGTGAGGCTTAACTTCTCTGTTCGGAATGGGAAGAGGTGGAACCCTCACGCTATCACCACCTTGATGTCTTTCAGCAGACTTTAGACGTTAGGCTTTAGACCTTAGTCTTTCGCTGGCGCCACAGCTGCCGTGATGAGTTGAGATCATCAACCGGGAACGCGACAGGGGCCCTTTGTCAAACTGCCTCACTGTGCCTGAATCAAGCGCTTAATGCTTATAGCTTAATGCTTATCGCTCATAGCTTAAAGCTAAAAGCCCGAAAGAAAAGCTTTCGGGTGATTAGTACGGCTCGGGTCAGGACGTCACCGCCCGTGCGCCTGCCGCCTATCGACGTCGTAGTCTTCAACGACCCTCAAGGAGATCTTATCTTGTGGCTGGCTTCGTGCTTAGATGCTTTCAGCACTTATCCGTACCCGACGCGGCTACCCGGCCGTGCCCCGGGCGGGACAACCGGTGTGCCGGAGGTCGGTCCAACACGGTCCTCTCGTACTAGTGTCAGGGCCACGCAAATCTCCAACGCCCACAACAGATAGAGACCGAACTGTCTCACGACGTTCTGAACCCAGCTCGCGTGCCACTTTAATGGGCGAACAGCCCAACCCTTGGGACCTTC
>ONJX01000031.1 GCA_900318255.1 uncultured Prevotellaceae bacterium
TCGCCGGTGTGGAGAGCAGCGAGCCGCAGCCGGGCATCAGCATCAAGGTGACGACCTGGAGCGACGGCACGCGCACGAGCGAGAAAGTGGTGCGCTGACGCGCAACGCATTAAATCTGTCGTTAAAAAAAAAGCACGAAATTGGAAATAATAAACAATTAAAAAATTACCGTTATGAAAAAAATATTTATTTATAAGCAAGCGTTAATGATAGCCATAGCGATGTCACCTCTATGGCTGTTTGGTCAAGCTACGTTCAAGCCTGTTCTGTCCGAAGGCAAGTCTTGGGAAGTGGCAAAAACAAGTTCTTTTTCTTCAGAAGAACAGGGAGCAATGGACACTTACACCATTGCAGTGTCTGGCGATACTATTATCAACAATCTCACCTGCAAGAAGATTTTAATTGTTCCAAATGGCAGCCAAGAAAGCTCAAAAACCGCTGTTGCCTATGAAGAAAACGGTAAAGTGTGGAACGTGAGCGACGACGGAGACTTGGAACTGCTTTTTGATATCGGGCTTCATCAATACGAGAGTATTTTCGCAGGCTATGTTATAACAGAGGACTTCGTCAGAGTAAATGGCGTGAGAAGAAAACGACTTAATATAGACTCAGGAGTAGATCATGATGATGTAGATTATGATTACTATGTCGTTGAAGGAGTTGGCGCCAATAATAACTTCTGGCTCGGAGGCTATACCAGCGACATAGGTCCCTGTGTCATGCTATCGTGTAGCGAGAACGGAGAGACAATATTCACTAAAGACGATTTCACGAAAGCCGATGATTATGTTCCTCTCGTTCGCGAAGGTGTCGTTTGGGAATATGTCGGGTATAACCATGCATGGCCCGAACCTGGTTGGAAGAGAGTACAACTTTACACTCTTGAATTCAATGGCACGACAACTATTGACGGATTAGTATATCATAACATCTATCGCACTTACTATGACGAGCAGGGAAATGCCAAGGAACCCTATCTTGCCGCCTATATCAGAGAGGAAGGTAAGGTGGTAAAAGCTATTCCAAATGATAACGACAGTTATGATATTAACGAAATGTACTGGTGGAATATACCTGATGTCTTATACGACTTCAACAATCCAATGTTCTTGCCCACCGATTCTTATTACATTGAATTTGCTGAGTTAAATTATCCTATTTCTGAATATTCTGCTGCCGACACCTACCAAGAATTTGAGATTGAGATAGGGCAAACTTTAAGAAAAGGTTATCAAATAATAGATTATGATGCTCCTGATGATCCTGAATATACTTTTAAGGTGATTGAAGGCATTGGTGTTGACTGTGGATTTGGTGACTTACTTGTACCCTACAGAACTTATATTACAGGAATAAACCCAATGTCGGGACTATCTGCCGTCTATGAGAACGGAGAATTGGTTTACAAAGGTTGTAAGTATGACGAAGCCCAAGAATTGAAGCAGCTAAATGCCATCACAACTATCTCTAGTGAAAAACAGGCAGTTAGTGTGCGCTACTACAACCTCGCCGGTGTGGAGAGCGCCGAGCCGCAGCCGGGCATCAGCATCAAGGTGACGACATGGAGCGACGGCTCTCGCACGAGCGAGAAAATGGTGCGGTAATAGTTGCATTCTACGGAGTCAGGAGGAGTCAGTATTTTTCTCCTTTACTCCATGACGCTGAAATAATTATCGAGAATGATTAATAAAACACTCCCGCCTCTGATGGAAGGGGCGGGAGTGTTTTATTTGATAAGTAAAATCAAAATGGAATGGTTGGTGCCATCTTGTTAGAACTTTAATAGTTGCGTGCAAAGATTACGCGGCATTTTGATGGCTTGCCAGTGAGCATGTCAACGCCATCCTCGGGCTGAGCATCTAGTGGAATGCAGCGAATGGTGGCCTTTGTCTCCTCCTTTATGCGATCTTCGGTCTCGGGAGTGCCGTCCCAGGGAGCAAGCACAAAACCGCCTTTCTCGATTTGCTGCTTGAAGTCTTCGTAGGTGTCAACCTTGTAGGTCATCTTGTTGCGGAAGTCGAGCGCCTTCTTGTAGATGTTGTCTTGAATCTCGTCGAGAAGGTTCTTGACAGTGCCTTCGATGCCCTCGAGCGCCGCACTCGATTTCTCAAGGGTGTCGCGACGCATCACCTCGATGGTGCCATTGGCAATGTCACGGGCCCCGAGCACCAGACGCACTGGCACTCCCTTGAGCTCATAGTCGGCAAACTTGAATCCAGGTCGTTTGTTGTCGGCGTTGTCATATTTCACCGAGATGCCCATGCCTCGCAGCTTCTCAACAATGGGGTTAACGGTGGCGTTAATCTGGTCGAGCTGTTCCTGGTTCTTATAGATAGGAACTATCACCACTTGAATAGGAGCTAGCTTAGGCGGCAGCACGAGTCCATTGTCGTCGCTGTGAGTCATGATGAGAGCGCCCATCAGTCGAGTAGAAACTCCCCATGAGGTGGCCCACACATAGTCGAGCTTGTTCTCGTTGTTGACAAACTTCACGTCGAAGGCCTTGGCGAAGTTCTGTCCCAGGAAGTGCGAAGTTCCCGACTGTAGCGCCTTGCCATCTTGCATCATTGCCTCAATGGTGTAAGTCTCAAGAGCGCCGGCAAACCGCTCGTTGGCCGATTTCACGCCCTTGATAACGGGCACAGCCATGTATTTCTCGGCAAAGTCGGCATAGACGTTGAGCATTTGAATGGCTTCGGCCTGTGCTTCTTCTTTAGTGGCATGGGCGGTGTGTCCTTCTTGCCACAGGAACTCGGCGGTGCGCAGGAACATGCGAGTGCGCATCTCCCAGCGCATGACGTTTGCCCACTGGTTGATGAGCAGTGGCAGGTCGCGATAGGAGCTTATCCAGTTACGGTAGGTGTTCCAGATGATGGTTTCGCTAGTGGGCCTGATGATGAGTTCTTCCTCTAGGCGAGCCTCTGGGTCAACCACCACTCCGCTGCCGTCGGGTGCATTCATGAGACGGTGATGAGTGACTACGGCACACTCCTTGGCAAAACCTTCCACGTGTTCTGCTTCACGGCTGAGGAAGGATTTTGGAATAAGCAGAGGGAAATATGCGTTCTGCACACCAGTTGCCTTGAACATGTCGTCGAGTTGTCGCTGCATTTTCTCCCAGATGGCATATCCGTAGGGTTTAATCACCATGCAACCTCTCACTGCCGATTGCTCGGCGAGGTCGGCTTTAACCACTAGGTCGTTGTACCACTGCGAGTAGTTGACACTTCTTTTTGTTAAGTCTTTAATTTCAATAGCCATTTTTAAAAATGTGATTAATTATCGTTTGTTCAAAAGGTTTCTTTTTGCGTTGTCAAACATCACGTTGTCGGGGATCAAGTAAATGACAAGTCGGCGATTCATGCGCCGGTTATTCATTGAGTTGTTTTCAAGAATAGGGAACTTGTCACCAAAGGAGAATGACGAGATGTAATGACCACTGTTGGTGTTGAGAGCAAACCAGTCGGCAATGCTTTTGATTCGCTCATCGGTTAGTTCTTTGCAGTATTTTGGCGAGCCAGTGTTGTCGTGATACATCGCCAGCGCAGCATGATAGAACCCAGGCACTCTGAGGAATTGGGCTATTTTGTGAAGAATATCGTCGGCCTTGAGGCTCAGCTCTGTAGCGTTGGCCTCAAAGAACAAGTCGGCAGGGATGGTGATAGAAATCACCTCACCACTTCTTATCAAGTTCACGTTGTAGTCCTTGACGAGAGTGTTGACCATCCTAGCTTGGTACTCGACAATAGCGTTGCGCACCTTGTTGTCTTTTATTGCAGGAGAGTTGATAGCTTCATCAAGATTGTGATAGATGTTGCCTTGTGCCACAGCGTTGAGGCAGCAGGCCGAAGCTATAATTAGCATTATTAGCTTTATGTTACACATCAAATGTTTCATAATTTTTCTATTTTATAAATCAAGAAGCTCTTGTGGAACCTCCATTGTGATTATATTGTTTTTATTGTCGATGTCAGTAATGAACTCTTCCACGGCGGGAATGAGCAGTTGCCTGTCGTCGCAAGTGTCAATGACGAAGAGGAGGTTGGCAGTAGAGTCGTCGATGTCCACAATGTTGCCATTGATGCCGTTGATGATAGCTTTAAAGCCAATGAAGTAATCAATGGGCACTTGGTCATCGTCTTCTAGAGCATCGCCATATTCATTGCGTTTCACATAGATGTCTTTATTCACCAGCATTGCAGCCTCCTGCTCGTTGTTGATGTCGTCGATTGAGAGCAGAAATGTCTCTTGCGACTTGATGCGGTAGTCTTTTATAAAAAACGGCACAAAAATGCCATCGATGTCACACACGATGCATGAGCAGTTGTCGAGCACCACTTGAGGGGCTGTGATTGTTGCCGACAACTCCCCGTTGATGCCATGAGCCTTGTTGAACTTGCCAATGGATATTATTTCATCGATGGTAATCATTGTTTATCATTTATGAAAGGCAGTGATTTTATTTAAGTAAGAAGTAAGAAGTAAAAAGTAATAAGTAAGAAGTAGGAAGTAAAAAGTAAGAAGTAAAAAGTAAGAAGTAAGAAGTAAGAAGTAAAAAGTAAGAAGTAAGAAGTAAAAAGTAAAAAGTAAAAAGTAAGAAGTAGGAAGTAGGAAGTAGGAAGTAGGAAGTAGGAAGTAGGAAGTAGGAAGTAGGAAGTAGGAAGTAGGAAGTAGGAAGTAGGAAGTAGGAAGTAGGAAGTAAGAAGTAGGAAGTAGGAAGTAAGAAGTAGGAAGTAGGAAGTGTGACGGCTACTATTACCTTGTCCTCTTGTCCTCTCGTCCTCTCGTCATCTTGTCTTCTTGTTTATTTCTTCTTTTTCTTCTTCTGAGCAGCAGGCTGTGCAGTTGGTGCCAGCTTGAACTGGTGTAACTTGTGAGTGGCGGGGTCGAGCTTAATGAGTCCTTTAGAGAAGAACTCCAGGTCTTTGAAAATCTTAGCGTCTTCCACGTCCTCGTTGCTAATTTGATAAATTAGCTTCTTCATGTGGTTGGCGATAAGCATCACCAGAGCCTCCTTTTCATCGCCTTCGGGCCACTGGCAAGCTCGCTCAATCATTTGATCGACAATCTTGCCATAGTGCCGCATTTTAATGCCCTCATGCTTGTATTTTATGGGCACTGGTTTAGTGTCGAGATTCTCGGGCTTAACAATTTCGCATGGGTAGTCAACGTCGAGCGTGAAGTTGCTCATTATTGCCAAGTGGTCCCACAGCTTGTGCTCATAGTCATTCTCCTGCTTGAGCTGTGGAAATAGGTTGCTCATGGTGTTGATGATTGAGCGTGCGCACTTGTTGCGCTCATCACGGTCATCAATAGTGCAGCAGTAATCTACCATCTGCTGTATGTTTCGACCATATTCTGGCAGAACCAGTTTCTTGAGTTGTGAGTTATAGGTGAGCATGTGCAAAAAAATAAGTGTTAAGTGTAAAATGTTAAGTGTTAAGTAGGGACAAGGCGTGCCTTGTCCGTGGAGTGCGACGGCTACCATTGCCTCGTCAGCTTGTGCCTTGACGGCTCGTCAGTTAAGAGCCATTGCCTTGACGGCTTGTCAGCTACTGTCGGCTCACAGCACTTTTTTCTTTGGCACGGTAGCTTGGAAGTCTTTCAGGTAGAGCGGTGTGGAGTAGGCCACATCAATGAAGTTGCTCTCTCTAAAGGCTTTCTCGGCAAGGGCAGTCATGTGGGTGGCAACAGGCTTTACGTCGGGCATGAATTGGGCATTAGGGTGCTTGATTACATCCATGGCCTTTTGCGCTCCGTTGCCCATCATCACCAGGTGATTCTCGTCGAGCAGCCACCTCAGCGAGTCAGCGTCGAGAATCATCGCCTGCGGCGGCTCTATGGCTTCGAGCGAATTTTTATATACCGCAGTATAAACCTCCATTCGCCGGGCATCGATCATGGGTGCGTAGAGGGTGTCGTCGTCAAAGAACTCCTTGAACATTGCCGTGACAGCAAGCAGCTGCAGCGTGTTCACCCCTATCAAAGGCAAGTCTAGCCCAAATGCCAACCCTTTAGCCTGGCTAAGGCCAATGCGCAAGCCCGTGTAAGAGCCTGGGCCAATGCTCACCGCAATAGCGTCGAGCGGCATCTCACGTCGCCTGGCAGTGCCGAGCATGTCGTCGATAAACTGGCTAAGCAGCGTGGCATGGTTCAGGCCATCATAGTTCTCGCGATGGTCAACTACCTGTCCATCACTACTCAAGGCCACAGAGCACACTGCGGTCGAAGTCTCTATGTTGAGAATGTTTGCCATAGTCTTCCAAAAACGCCACAAAGTTACAAAAAAAATATCCTATCATTAGCGCATATTCACAAAATTAAATAAAATTTACTTAAGTTTCGCAAGCTACTCACCTGCTCGAAGGTTTATCGTTTATGAAGACAGTAATTATATCGAAGTAAGAAGTAGGAAGTAGGAAGTAAGAAGTTGGAAGTAGGAAGTAAGAAGTAGGAAGTAAGAAGTAAGAAGTAGGAAGTAAGAAGTAGGAAGTAGGGCGGCTACTATTTCCTTGCTCTCTCGTCTTCTCGTCTTCTTGTCTTCTTGTCCTCTTGTTATCTCGTTCTCTCGTCCTCTTGTTCTCTTGTCCTCTCGTCCTCTTGTCCTCTTGTCCTCTCGTCCTCTTGTCCTCTCGTCCTCTTGTTTGCTTTTTTTATGGTTGTTGATAAGTTAAGCCAGGAAAAAGTGTGCAGGATAAGAAAAAATTATTATTTTTGCACAAAACAAGATTTTGACGATATGATACAATCAATGACGGGATTTGGCAAGGCAGTAATGGTGGTGTGCGACAAGAAGCTCACTGCCGAGGTTAAGTCACTCAACAGCAAGCAGATGGACTTGACCGTGAAGCTGCCTCTGCCTTATAGGGAACTGGAGTTAGAGCTCCGCAACACTATTGCTCAGGAGCTGGGACGTGGCAAGGTGGATGTGTTTGTCACCAGCGAGACGATAGGCAGCGCCGGTGCCTCGCAGCTCAACGTGGAGCTGCTTAGCAGCTACAAGCACCAAGTGGAGAGCGCAATGCAGCAGCTTGGCCTTGCCCAGCCCACCGACTGGCTGGCGACCCTGCTGCGCATGCCCGATGTGTATAGGCATGACATAAACGAAGAAGTGGCTCAAGAGGAGCTCGACGGTGTACGCCAGGTGGTGCGCCAGGCTTTGCAGGCCACGATAGCTTTCCGCACCCAGGAGGGCGCAAGGCTTGAGCATTTCTTCAGGGAGAAGATTGCGGCTATAGGCCAGCTGCTGGGCGACATCGCACAGCATGAGTCGGCCCGCATCGAGAAAATCAAGGCTCGCCTCTTGCAGCAACTCGAGCAGCTTGAGCAGGTTGACTACGACAAGAACCGCCTTGAGCAAGAGCTAATCTTCTACATCGAGAAGCTCGACATCACCGAGGAGAAGACAAGGCTGCAAAATCATCTCAACTACTTTATTGAAACCCTTGACAGCAGTGAGCACCAGGGCAAGAAACTAGGCTTCATAGCTCAGGAAATGGGGCGCGAGATCAACACCACCGGTTCTAAATCTAATCATGCCGAGATGCAGAGGATAGTGGTGGAGATGAAAGACCACTTGGAGCAAATCAAGGAGCAGGTGCTGAATGTGCTGTAGCGAGCTAACAAGGCAATAGTAGCCGTCGCCCTCCACGGACAAGGCACGCCTTGTCCCAACCTAACACTTAACATTTTACACTTAACATTTTACACTTAAATATTGCGCTTTATGGCAAAAGGCAAATTGATAGTTATTTCGGCACCTTCGGGCACCGGCAAATCAACGATAATTGGAGAACTGATGAAAGATGATGCTTTGAAGCTCGAGTTCTCCATCTCGGCCACCACGCGTGCGCCACGTGGCAGCGAGCGTGATGGCGTGGAATATTATTTTCTCACTCTTGAGGACTTCAAGCAGCGCATCGACCAGGATGAGTTTGCCGAGTATCACGAGGTGTATGAGGGGCGCTATTATGGCACCCTAAAGAGCGAGATAAAGCGCATCACTGGCAATGGTCGCAATGTTGTTCTCGACCTTGACGTGCTGGGCGGTATCGACGTGAAGAGGCTCTATGGCAAGAAGGCACTGTCCATCTTCATCAAGCCCCCCTCAATCGATACGTTGCGCCAGCGGCTGCTCTCTCGCGGCACCGACAGCCTTGACGACATCAACAACCGTGTGGCTAGGGCCGAATATGAGCTGTCGCTTGCCGGCGAGTATGACTGCTGTGTGGTTAACGATGTGCTTGAGGACGCTGTAGCTCAGACCAGAGAGATTATTACCGAGTTTGTTAATGGCTGACGAGAAGACAAGAGGACGAGAAGACAAGAGGACAAGAGAACAAGAGGACAAGAGGACAAGAGGACAAGAGAACAAGAGAACAAGAGGACAAGAGGACAAGAGGACGAGAGAACAAGAGGACAAGAGGACGAGAGGACGAGAGAACGAGAGAACGAGAGAACAAGGAAATAGTAGCCGCCCTACTTCTTACTTCCTACTTCTTACTTCGATATAATCACTGTCTTCCATAAACGATAAACCATAAACGATAAACGAAAAAAAACATTCCACTTAACAATGAGACGTATAGGCATTTTTGGCGGGTCGTTCAACCCAATTCATGTGGGGCATGCTCTGATAGCTAGCCACCTCGTGGAGAGTGGCGCTATCGACACGCTGTGGCTGATGGTCTCGCCTCAGAACCCACTAAAGCAGAACAGCGACTTAGCAAGCGATTATCACCGCTTGCGCATGACCGAGCTAGTGTCGCGTCGCATCGAGAATGTGACTACTTCGGCCTTTGAGTTTGACCTGCCCAAGCCGTCGTTTACCATCGACACGCTCACAGCCCTTCAAGCCAAGTTTCCTGACGACGAGTTCTACTTGGTGATAGGTGCCGACAACTGGTGCCTTTTCGACAAGTGGAAGGCGGGTGAGGAAATAATAGCGAAGCACCACATCCTCATTTATCCTCGCAGGGGATATGAAATTGTAATCCCCAAAAACTATGCCGATAGGGTAGTGGTGGTCAATGCGCCCCTCATCGAAGTGTCTTCCACCCAAGTGCGTGAGCGGTTGGCTCAGATGAAAAGTGTGAGCTTCTACGTCCCCGAGGCTGTTGAGAAATATATTGTCAAGAATAAACTTTACATGAAATAAGTTATATGGAAAACGATAAACTCTCGCCCACGAGTTTGGCGTTCATTGCACTGGCCAATGAGTACTGCCAGATAGTAGAGAATTGTGTGGAGCACGGCCGCCAGGGGCTGGTGGAGTCGATGCTCAAGTTGCTGCCTCGCCTCTATATCACCGTGAGCGATATCGAGCCGAGCCTTGAGTATTTTGACGCGTTCATAGGCCAGTCTCTCGATGAACCCACCTACGACATGGTGCGCGACAACATCGGTGCCGTCATGGGCGAAGACGATGTGTATCTTGAAGTGTTCCTTGACGACATGAAATACAGCGACACTCCTATTGCCACTTCGGTATCGGAGAACCTTGCCGACCTGTATCAAGAGTTTTACAACATGGTGGCATCGCTGCGTGACCTGAACACCGATGAACAACGTCAAATCTTGGGTGCCTGCAAGGAGAATTTCACAGAATACTGGGGCCAGACGCTGTGCAATGTGCTGCGTGCCCTTCACTCGGTGAACGTGGCCTATCGTGACGACTTCTGAGGTTGACTAGGCACGAGCTGACAGGGCAATAGTAGCCGTCACACCTCACGGACAAGGCACGCCTTGTCCCTACTTAGAACTTAACATTTTACACTTAGCACTTAAAATGTTCCACCTTCCTCGATACTCGATAAACTAAAAATAACTACTGATATGAAAAGCAAATACATTGACTCATTATTGAGATTTATGGACAGCAGTCCATGCAACTTCCTTGCCGTTGACACAATCAAGAGAATGCTTCTTGACAATGGCTTCAAGCAGAGAAAGCTGTCTGAAAAAATGGTCGCCACAGGTGGCGAGAAGTTTTTCTTTACCAAAAACGACTCGGCAATATTTGCCGTGAAGGTTGGCAAGAAACCTATTAAAGAGACCGGCTATAAAATAGTAGCCGCCCATAGCGACTCGCCATGCTTCCGCATTAAGCCTAACGCCGAGATGCGCTGCGATGGTGGCATCGTCAAGCTTAACACCGAGGTGTATGGTGGCCCTATTCTTTACACATGGTTTGACCGCCCCCTCTCAATAGCTGGCAGGGTTATTCTAAAGGGCTCCACTCCGCTCAAGGTGGAGTCGAGAAACATCAAGATTGACCGCCCGCTGATGCAAATCTCGCATCTTGCCATCCACTTCAACCGCGCGGTGAATGAGGGCAACCACTTGTCGAAGCAGAAGGACATGCTACCCATTATCGCTAAGGTTAATAAGGATTTTGAGACAGGCAACATGCTCGTGAACCTAGTGGCACAAGAGCTTGGAGTTAAAATTGATGACATACTCGATTTTGATCTCCTTCTTTATGACACCACACCAGCCTGCACCTTTGGCCTCAACGACGAGTTCATATCGTCGGGACGCCTCGACGACCTGAGCATGGCTCACGCTGCCATCACTGCCATCACCGAGGGCACCGATGATGACGCCACCTGCATTGCCGCCATCTTCGACAACGAGGAGACCGGCAGCGGAACAAAGCAGGGAGCTGGCTCGCCAGTGTTGGCCAACGTGCTGCAACGCCTAGCCGAGAGCCAGGGATGCAGCTTTGATGACTATTGCGTGGCACTGCAAAAGACCTTCCTCATCAGTGCCGACAATGCCCATGCCCATCACCCCAACTATAACGAGAAGTATGACCCCACCAATCATCCCTCTATGGGCAGTGGACCATGCATCAAGATTAACGCCAACTGCAAATACATGAGCGACGCACACTCGGCAGCCATATTCAAAAACTTGTGCCGTGCTGCCGGCTCGCCATGTCAATATTTCGTGAACCATAGCGACGTGGCAGGTGGCTCCACTCTAGGCAATATCCTGACGGGACAAATTGATATAGAGGGAGTTGACGTTGGTAACCCGTTACTTGCCATGCACTCGGCTCGCGAGACGGCTTCGTGCGAGGATCACGTAAACATGATAAAAGTGTTTAAGACTTTTTTTAGCTGAATTTGCTCAGTTGAGAGAAATATACTATTTTTGTGAAACGAAATTCTAACACACAATATTAAAATTATGAATGACGAGAAACTTATTCAAGAGTTGACCCTTAAAGCACAGCAATGGCTGGGTGAGGGCTATGACGAAGAGACCAAGGCACAAGTGCAGGCTATGATTGATGCCGATGACAAGACCGAGCTGATTGAGTCGTTCTACAAAGACCTTGAGTTTGGAACAGGAGGTTTGCGTGGCATTATGGGCCCTGGCAGCAACCGCATGAACATTTACACTGTGGGTGCCGCTACACAAGGACTCGCCAACTACATCAACGAGGCTTTTAAAGACCTCCCTGAGCGCAAGGTGATTGTGGGGCATGACGTGCGCAACAACAGCCGCCTCTTTGCCGAGACTGTAGCCAACATATTCAGTGCCAACGGCATCAAGGTATATCTCTTTGAAGGCCCGCGGCCCACTCCCGAGGTGTCTTACGCGATACGCCTGCTAGGTTGCCAGAGCGGTGTGAACATTACTGCCTCTCACAACCCTAAGGAGTATAACGGCTATAAGGCCTATTGGGACGATGGCGCCCAGGTGGTGTCGCCCCACGATGTGAACATCATCAACCATGTGAACGCTATTAAAGGTGTGAGCGAGATAAAATTTGAGGGCAACCCGGCCTTGATTGAGATTATAGGCAAGGAGATCGATGACAAGTACATCGAGGACATTCACGAGCTCTCGCTAAGCCCCGAGGTGGATGCCCGCCACAGCGACCTCAAGATTGTCTATACCCCAATTCATGGCGTGGGTCGCTACATCATTCCACGCTCCATTGAGCGCTGGGGCTTCAAGAACATCATACATGTGCCCGAGCAGGATGTGATGAGCGGTGATTTCCCCACCGTGGAGTCGCCCAATCCTGAGAATGCACCCACCATGCAGATGGCTATCGACAAAGCCGAGGAGACGCAGGCCGATATTGCTCTGGCCAGCGACCCCGATGCCGACCGCATCAGCGTGGTGTTCAAGAACAACAAGGGAAAATATGAGCTCGTAAATGGCAACCAGATACAGATTATCTTCCACTACTACCTGCTCACACGCAACCGCGAGCTGGGCAAGCTCACAGGCGATGAATACATCGTCAAGACTATCGTAACGAGCGAGACCATCAAACGCATGGCCGATAAACTTGGCGTGAAGATGTTTGACTGCTACACAGGCTTCAAGTGGATAGCCACTGTGATGCGTGAGATGGAAGGTAAGGGACGCTACCTGGGTGGCGGCGAGGAAAGCTACGGTTTCTTGCCCGAGACCTTTGCTCGCGACAAGGACTCGGTGTCATCAATTCCACTGATGTGCGAGATTGCCGCTTGGGCTAAAGACAAGGGCATGACAATGAACGAGATGCTCATTGACCTTTACATGAACTACGGCTATAGCAAGGAACGCGGCATTTCGGTAGTGCGCAAGGGTAAGAGCGGCGCCGAAGAGATTGTGGCGATGATGAAGAACTTCCGCGAGAACCCCCAGAAGGAAATTGCTGGCTCACCGGTAGTAACCATCAAGGACTTCCAGAGCCTTGAAGAGCTTGACGTGAAGACAGGAAAAATCACAAAACTTGAGATGCCCACCACTAGCAATGTGCTTCAATACTACACCGAAGATGGCACAAAAGTGTCGATACGTCCTTCGGGCACTGAGCCAAAGATAAAGTTCTACATCGAGGTTCACGACAAGCTTGAGAGCGCAGCCGAGTATGATGCCAAGAATGAGTGGGCCGACGCTAAAATCGACACCATCTGCCACGACTTGGGAATCTAGCTCACGAGCTGACAAGGCAATGGTAGCCGTGACACGATCCTCTTTCCACTTAATACTTAACATTCAACACATAACAACATTATGGCAAACAAAAGACAATTAAAGAAGGCTATCTGCTACGCATGTGGCGAGATGGCTGGAGAGTGCTTCTTTGCACAAGAAACTTTTGAGAACACCAACCCCGAAGACTGGGATAAGATTGTCCTGGACATTGCCCTGCTTCAGGCCGAGGCAGTGAACCGGGTGTCGGTAGATTTTGACAAAGTGCCCCGCGACTTCGCCAACGGCAAGGAGTATAAAAAGGCTCGCCACACCTATTTCAAAGCTGTGGAGAAAGCCCTAGGCAATTACATGAAAGAGGAGAGCGAGAAGATTGTGGGCGCAATGAACGCACTCGTTAAGAAGTAATCATACCCACATTACAAATATACACAAAAGTATAATAAGGATTAAGTGGGGATAACGCGTCTAAACACCACTTATCCCCACCATTAATCCATTAAGCAAGCAGCATGTTGAGCAGTCTCTTGGAGC
Organism: uncultured Prevotellaceae bacterium; assembly: GCA_900318255.1. GTDB lineage: Bacteria > Bacteroidota > Bacteroidia > Bacteroidales > Muribaculaceae > Sodaliphilus. Next base: position 13,477 of record ONJX01000031.1, read on the forward strand.
GCATCATGAAGAATCATGGGTGGAAATTTGTTGTGAACATACCACCTATTGATAAATGCGTGATTTGTGCAGCGCCACACACTAGCAACTGGGATTTTATTATGGGCGAGCTGGCGAGTAGGTCGGTGGGAATGAAGGCCAAGTTCCTGATGAAAGACACTTGGTTCTTTTTTCCGCTAAAGTATGTGTTTAGGGCACTAGGTGGCATACCCGTCTCGCGCAGCCATCGCACTAATGTCACCGGTGGTGTGATTGACAGCTTCAAGAGCAGCCACCACCTTGCCGTGGCTGTCACACCCGAAGGCACGCGCAGCCGCAACCCACATTGGCACAAAGGCTTCCTTTACATTGCTAATGAAGCTGGAGTGCCCATAGTGCTGGGATATTTCAACTACGAGAAAAAGGTTGTGTGCCTTGACCGCATCTTTGAGCCTACCGGCGATGTGGAGGCCGACATGCTTGCCATTAAACGCTACTACCACACCGCCGATTGCAAGGCCAAATATCCCGAGAAATTCACCACAGGACTATCGGATGACGAACTGACGAGCTGACAAGGCAAGATCAATCGAGGCACTTCATGGACAAGGCGCGCCTTGTCCCTACAAACGGACGAGACAGGTCTCGTCCATACTTAAACATTTTGCTCTTTCTACCTTCCACCACAAACGAAACCAACTATGATAACAAAAAACCTGAAAATAGCCCTTATTGAGGACGACATCAAGTGGGGCGACAAATATGCCAACCTTGAGCAACTGGGCCGTAACTTACATGACGTGAGCAACGGCACCGACATCATTGTTCTGCCCGAATTGTTCACTACCGGCTTTATTGTTGACGACAGTGCCCGTGAGCTGGCTGAGACTAACTCGGGAGAGACTGTGAAATACCTGAAAAACCTGGCATCTTACTATAATGTGGCATTTGCCGGCAGCTTTCTTGCCACCGATGATACTGGCAACCTCTACAACCGCGCCTTCTTCCTCGAGCCTAACGGCGAGGAGATGTTTTATGACAAAAGGCACCTTTTTACCATGTCGGGTGAGCAGCAGGTATATACTCCTGGAGGAAATGCTAAAGCTATAGTGCGATTTCGTGGCTTCAACATCAGGCTCATAGTTTGTTATGACCTGCGGTTTCCTGTCTTCTGCCGCAATGTGGGCAATGCCTATGATGTGCTGATTGTGGTTGCCAACTGGCCTAAAGTGCGCCTGCATCCCTGGAAAACGCTTCTCCAGGCACGCGCCATTGAGAATGAGTGCTTTGTGTGTGGCGCAAATCGCTGCGGCGCCGACCCTAAAGGGCTAGAATATGCCACTGGCGGCTCACTCGTTGTTGATTTCAAAGGGAATATAATAGGGGAGAGAAGCACTTCGCCAGTGATACAAGCCGAGCTCTCACCAGCCGACCTCGCCCGCTTCCGTGAGAAATTCCCCGCCTGGCGCGACGCCGACGATTTCATTCTAAAGTAGTCATAGTAATAGTATCTAAAAAAACAGGTTCCAAGCCGTCAACACGGCATGGAACCTAGTCTTTTTCTCTTAAAGAAATGGTTTGTTAGATGCCCATTTTCTTTGCAATTTTAGCTGGGATGGCCTCTTTGTTGAGAATGATGTTCATAGTTTTAGCTTTGAAGAAAGCCTCGCTTACATAGAAGAAGCCGTGATAAAGCTGGTTGGTGTCCCAGCTGTTCTGAACCTTGAAATACTTGTTACCTTCCTGGTCAACAGCGGTGCCCACGATTACCATGCCGTGGTCGTCGGTAGTCTCTTTGGTGTCGAACATCACCTGGCGGCTCTCTTGAGTGACTGTCTCCTCATTGCCTGGGCCCTTAATCTCCCAGCGCTGCTCGTCGCGGTCTTTGTCGGCCATGAGGTCCCAGCGCTCGCGGTCGGTTCCGCTGAGGTCATTCTCGTTTTTCTCTTTCACGAGCACAGCATAGCCTTTGCGCCACTTGAATCCACGCTCGCTCACGTCGGCTCCCCAAGCAATAGAGTAGCCTTTCTCGATAGCATAGTTAGCAATCTCCCAGAGCTCGTCGATGGGCACGTTTTGCGATTGCTCCCAAGTCCAGTTGTCGGCAACCTCAAGCACAAAAGGCTTGTAGAATGGGTGGTGTGTGAACGAAGTGATAGAGATATAATCATTCATGTTCAATGGCAGCGATGCTGCATAGCTTTTTGGAGTGTAGGTCTTGCCTTCCCAGGTAAATGTCTCGGGGAGCTTGCCCATGTATCCGTCAAGCACGCCTTTGAAGCCATCAATCCACGATGGGGTGAGCTTTTTGAGCTTGCGCTGGTTCACCACATTGACCATGCCTTGCAGCATAGCAGTGAGCTCGGCAGTGTTGAATTTCTTGTCGCCGTAGGTCATACCAGTATAAACCTCGTTGGGCACCATTCCGTAGTTCTCCCAAACGTAGGCCACATCGAGACCAGCACCACCCTCGGCAAAATTGCTTGTGCCATCCATGCGCACGTTCTTGATGGCCTTGTCGAGATAGCAGTGATAAACCACAAATCCCTCGCTCAGGTGAATCTCCTTACCAGTCTTGCGCAGAATTTCGTTCTCAAAGAATGTGTTGCTAGAGTAGCACCAGCAAGTTCCTGACTTGTTCTGGTCTTTTACTGGAGTAGATTTCACAACTTTAATGTCGGTGAATTTAAACCCTGTACTGTCAGGGTTTTCGATCTTGGCATCGGCCAATGCGCCAAACGCGATGCTGGCGGCAATAAAAGAAAGAAATAGGTGTTTCATTGTGTATTGTTTAAATAAAGAATAAATAGTTCTTGTTAATGTTTTGCAAAAATACACAAAAAAACCGATTTTTATATTACTTTTGCAAAAAAATTGAGAAATCTTCTTCTTGGCAATGATGAAAATTGATATAGATCGTAGAATTTTGGCGGTGTGCCCTAACGTCCAGATAGGGCTTTTGAGTGCCGATGTGGTGAATTGCGAAACCAGCGATGCCCTGTGGCAAGAAATTGAGAATGAGGCAGCAAGGATAGCTGCTACCTATCAGCTGCTGGAAATAAACCAGCGCCCTGCCATTGCTGCCACACGCAAGCTTTACAAGAGTTTGGGCAAAGACCCTGGGCGATACCGTGTGTCGAGCGAGGCGCTGTGCCGACGCATAATACGCGGCCTTGGGCTATATCGCCTCACGTCGCTCATCGACATTGTGAACCTTGTGTCGATAAAAAGCGGATATGCCATCAGCGGACTCGACGCCGGTAAACTAGTGGGCGACACACTCATCATGGGGGTAGGGGAGAAGGATGAGCAGTACTGCGGCATAGGCCGCGGACTCCTCAATATAGAAGGCCTGCCAGTGTATCGCGACGCTCAAGGCCCGGTGGCAACGCCCACTAGCGATGAGGAGCGCACCAAGTTTACTCTCGACACTAGCAAGGTGCAAATCAATATCAACGCATTCGCCCCCGAGATGCCCGTTGATGAGGCATTGAACTGGCTGGCATCACTGCTTGAGAGATATGCTCAAGCCAGTAATATAGAAACGAGAATACAAACTCATTTTTAACATTATAATTATGAAAGTATTACAAATTATAGAAGACAACATCAACAGCCGTAACATCGAGGAGATTGCTGCTGTGTTGCGCGATGGGGGTATTGTTGTTTATCCCACCGACACTGTGTATGCCATAGGTTGTGATGCCCTTAACAATCAAGCCATTGAGCGCATCTGTGCCTTGAAGTCGATGAAATCGGCCAAGACCAACCTGTCGATTATATGCAGCGACATCAGCGAGGTAGCGCAATATGCAAAATTTGACAACACGCAATTTCGCCTGATGAAAAACAACCTGCCTGGCCCCTTCACATTTATTTTCCAAGCGATGTCGAAGCTGCCCAAGGCGTTCAAAGGTCGTCGCACGGTGGGCATCAGGATTCCACAAAACAAGATTGCCACGGCCATTGAGCAGGAGTTGGGGCATCCCATTCTCACTACGTCGGTGCCAGCTCAAGACGATGACTACCGCTGCGAGCCCGAACTAATTGCCGAGGCCCTTGGCGCTCATGTTGATATCGTGGTTGACTCTGGTCGAGGAGGACTTGTCCCTTCTACTGTGGTTGACTGCACAGGTGGCGAGCCCGAGATCATTAGGCAGGGCAAGGGAGAATTAAGCTAATTATTAACCAATACAGGTGGGTTCTATAAATTACGAAAAAGTAAAGAAATGTTTTGGTTGTATTTTGTTTTCTGTCGGCATCTTTTCATTTAAAGTCTTGAAATGTGGCCCGCTACTATTCTTCAACTTTGAATAAAAACCGGCTCGACATAAATTCAAAATCCATCTCAATTAATTTATAGAACCCACCTAAACAAAATTATTTCAAATGAAAGCCATTAGACTATTAATGCTTATTGCTACTGGTGTGATGCTTATGATGGGCATCAATAGCTGTGATAACAAAAAACAAACTGACGACAAGTCAAGTGCTCAGTCCAAAGAATCAAGCGTGAAGGCCAAGGTCGGCTCTGCACAGAAACTGGTTCTCATCGACTTCTATGCCACTTGGTGCGGGCCATGCAAGGCAATGACTCCAGTGATGGAGCAGATGGAACAGAAGTATGGCGACAGGATAGAATTCCAAAAGGTTGATGTTGACCAGAACGAGGAACTGGCCCGGAAGTATAATGTGATGTCAATACCTAATATCGTGATTCTCTCTCCCGATGAAGAGGTGCTAGAGAATATCGTTGGTTACCATGATGCTGACGAAATGGAAGAGATTTTGAGTAAAGTTCTTGAGAGATAGCAGCCCTCATTTCACATATTTAGGTCTGAAACTCACAACCCTCGATTTCACCTTTTGCTTCTTGAGTTTAAAAGGTGAAATTGTTTTTACTATATCCTCGGCCTTTTCCTTGGGCACACCCACAAGGGTGTAGTGGTCATATATATCGATACCTGTTATATCATTCTTGGCAAGTGACTCACAATTGTGAAGAATATATCCCACAATATCGCCACGAGAAATCTTATCCTTCTTGCCAGCACTTATATAGATGGTGGCACAAAATGGTTTTTTTGTCTTGGGTGTTTCTAAAAGGCCAAAATTATACTTACCATTTATATTGATGAATGGTGCCAGTTTGTCTTCATCACTAGTAATCACATACACTTCACCCGTGGCATCTACTCTGGCAGTGCGGCCATTGCGGTGGACTAAGATCTCACTGGTGAGAGGCAGCTCATAGTGGATGATGTGCTTGATGTCGCTGATGTCGATGCCGCGCCCTGCCAGGTCGGTAGAGACGAGCACCAGCAGCGAGCCATTCCTGAACATGGACAGCACTTTCTCTCGCTCGGTTTGCTCAAGAGTGCCAATGTATAGTCCTGCTACAACACCTTTCTTTGTTAACTGCTGATGAACAAGTTGTGCAGTGTCGCGCTGATTGGTAAATATTATCGTTTTTTCATCGGGAAGCGACAGCAGCAGTTTCTCGAGGCACAACAGGCGATTGTTATTGGGGCAATTCACTTGCCAGGTGTTGATGCGTGCCATTGGAGACAGCCCTTCTTGATGAAGGAAATCAACAGTGTAAAACTGTGAGGTGCCAATAAAGTCAGGCACATGCTTTATCTCTGTTGCCGAGGTCATAATGGTTCGCACTGTGAGTGGCAAACTCTCAATAATAAGTCGCACATCATCAATAAATCCAAGCTCAAGAGATTTGTCAAACTCGTCAAGAACGAGCGTCGTCACTGCCTGTGGATGGAGATTTCCACGCTTGAGGTGGTCGAGCAGTCTTCCTGGCGTGCCCACTACAATCGTGGGGGTCGCAGTAAGCGATTGCTTTTCATCTTGTGAGTTATGGCCACCATAGCATGGGGTTGTTTTTATTGATGGAACAAGTTTCTTAAGCACTTCGGTGACTTGAAGCGCCAGCTCGCGTGTGGGCTCAATAATTAGAACCTTTGTGTTGACGCAAGGATCATCAATGTCAAGCACAATGGGCATCGCGAAAGCTATGGTTTTACCAGTGCCAGTAGGGGAGTAGAGAACAATGTTTTTCTTGCTCTCATGCCACATCCCAACAACGGCATTTTGCATATCATTAAGATGAGAAATGCCGAATTTTTCCTTCAGGCGCCTTGTTATGAAATCTTTATCCATAATTTGTAATAAAAAAGGGAGCACACATGGCGACTCCCTTTTTGTTCAAACCCACAATAGTATCAATTATTGGCGGGTGTTGATTGCTCATTGGCCGAAGTTTGACCCTCCGGACTAGTTTGCTCAGCTGGAGTGCTAACATTCTCTTCAACAACAGATGTTTCTTGCATTTGTGGTGGAGCCTGATTAGGATCGTTTGGGTCAATAGATGTGGCTTGAGAGTTGCCGTCGGGGACACTCGATTCGCTACCGCCACATGATGTTAAAGTGAAAGCGGCAAGAACTGCAGCAAATAAGAAAAACTTTTTCATAATGCGAAAGAATGATTTATTGATAAAATGATATTCTTCTTTTTTAGTAAAAAGGGAGAACACACGACTAGTGTCTCCCTTTTTTGTTCAAATAAAGAGATTGCAATAAATATTATTTAATTGCATTGTTGATAGCGTTCTTAGCATCGGTCTTAAGCTCGTTAGCTTTTTGCTCTGCTTTGCCCTTGAGGTCATTAGCTTTCTGCTCGGCTTGGTTCTTCAGGTCGTTGACTTTTTGCTCAGCCTGGTTCTTGAGTTCATTAGCTTTTTGCTCGGCTTTGCCCTTGAGCTCATTAGCTTTTTGCTCAGCTTGTGCCTTGATGTCGTTAGCTTTGTTCTCAACAGTTGCAGCAGCGTCTTTAGCATCCTCTGTTACACCTTCGACAGCGCCCGAAACAGCACCCGAAACGGCACTAGCCACAGTGCTGGGAGCCTCAACGTTCATGCTAGGAGTTACCGAAGCGGGATTTCCGGCAGAGGCAGTGCTGTCGTTTGCAGCAGAACCACTGGTAGTTCCATCACCGCAAGAAACCAATGACATAGTAGCAATAGCTACAGCAAACAAGAAAAACTTTTTCATAATGTTAAAATTAAATAGCTGTAAATGTTAAAAAAATAGTGAATATTAAATAAAAAATCGAATGTTTTATCGATAAAATTTTGCTGTTCCGAAAAAACGCTGTAAATTTACATCAATTTTTAATAACCAAAAAATAATTGATGTTTTTTTTGCAAAAACATTGAAAATATTCTCCAGTAACTACAACACATTATATATATGGTTTACCTACTTTTCATAGCAATCACTGTTATCAGTTTCCTTGTTCAGCGTTCGCTGCAAAACAAGTTTAAAATTTATTCCCAAGAATCTCTCGATGTGGCAATGACGGGTCGAGACGTGGCAGCTAAAATGTTGCATGACAATGGTATTAATAATGTGACTGTGACAAGCGTGTCGGGACAGCTGACCGACCATTACAACCCTGCCAACGGCACAGTAAACCTAAGTGATGTGGTCTTCTCGGTCAATAGTGTGGCATCGGCAGCGGTGGCTGCCCACGAGTGCGGGCACGCCTTGCAGCACGCCCAGGGCTATGCGCCCATTAAGCTGCGATCGGCTTTGGTGCCTGTGGTGAGCTTTGCCTCGCAATGGATCACATGGGTGCTTTTAGCAGGAATTTTGCTCATTGAGGTGTTCCCTATGGTTATGCTCGTGGGCATTTGCCTGTTTGCCTTGACCACACTCTTCAGCCTTGTCACTCTGCCTGTTGAGATAGATGCCAGCCGCCGTGCTGTAGCCTGGCTCGAGAGCTCGGGTGTGACCCATGGCATCAAGACCGAGCACGCCAAGGATGCCCTGCACGCTGCTGCCTACACCTATGTGGTAGCTGCCTTGAGCTCACTGGCTACCCTGTTTTATTATGTGATGATTTTCTTGGGGCGGAGCCGCAATTAAGAGATAACTCATTTTAAAATCAATATATTAAACCCATAATGGCACAAAAACCATCAATTCCTAAAGGAACAAGAGATTTCTCGCCACTAGAGATGGCGAAACGTAACTATATTTTCGATACTATCAAGAGCGTTTTCCTGCTCTACGGCTTTCAGCAGATTGAGACTCCCGCAATGGAGAATCTCTCTACACTGATGGGCAAATATGGCGAGGAAGGCGACAAGTTGCTATTTAAAATCCTTAACAGTGGCGACTATCTCAAAGATGCGCCCGACCACTTGCTGGCCAGCAAAGATTACATTCACCTTATCACTAAAGTCAGTGAAAAGGGACTGCGCTATGACCTGACGGTGCCCTTTGCCCGCTATGTGGTGCAGCACCGCAACGACTTGCAGATGCCCTTCAAGCGATACCAGGTTCAGCCCGTGTGGCGTGCCGACCGCCCACAGCGTGGCCGCTATCGCGAGTTTTACCAGTGCGATGCCGACGTGGTGGGTAGCGACTCGTTGCTAAATGAGGTGGAACTGGTGTCGATGATCGACGAGGTGTTCAAGCGCTTTGGCATCAACATCGTCATCAAGCTCAACAACCGCAAGATTTTGAGTGGCATTGCCGAGGCAATAGGGGCTCCCGAAAAGATTGTAGATATTACCGTGGCAATCGATAAAATCGACAAGATAGGTCTTGACAATGTGAATGCCGAGTTGCTTGAGAAGGGGCTGCCGCAAGAGGCCATTGACACCTTGCGACCATTGCTTACGTTGAGTGGCACTAACGATGAGAAGCTTGCTACTCTCAAATCGCTGCTCGCCAATTCCGAAACAGGAATGAAAGGCATTGAAGAGATGATATTTGTCCTGAACAGCACAGCTGCTCTTAGCCTTAAGTCGCAAGTAGAGCTCGACGTGTCGCTGGCACGTGGACTGAACTACTACACCGGCACCATTCTCGAGGTCAAGGCTCTCGATGTGGAGATGGGTAGCATCAGTGGTGGAGGGCGATATGACAACCTCACTGGCGTCTTTGGCATGGACGGCCTCTCGGGTGTGGGCATCAGTTTTGGCGCCGACCGCATCTTTGACGTGCTCAACACTCTTGACCTGTATCCTGCCGACACTACAGCCACCACGAAGGTGCTTTTCATCAACTTTGGCGACAAAGAAGCTGCTGCATGCCTGCAACACATGGCAGCCCTGCGCGCTGCAGGAATATCCTGCGAGCTCTATCCAGAGTCGGCAAAGATGAAAAAGCAGATGGCTTATGCCAACGCCAAGGGCGTGCCCTTTGTGGCGATGGTGGGAGAGAGCGAACTGGAGTCAAGAACTATCACTGTCAAGAACATGACCACCGGCAATCAAAGTACCTGCACCATAACTCAGGCTATTGAGATGTTGAGCTGACAAGAGGACAAGAAGACAAGAAGACAAGAGGACAAGAGGACAAGAGGACAAGAAGACAAGAGGACAAGAGGACAAGAGGACGAGAAGACAAGAGGACGAGAAGACAAGTAAATAGTAACCGTCGCACTTCTTACTTCTTACTTCTTACTTCCTACTTCCTACTTCTTACTTCTTACTTCTTACTTCCTACTTCTTACTTCCTACTTCCTACTTCTTACTTCTTACTTAAGTAATATTACTGTCTTCCATAAACGATAAACGATAAACCATAAACGATAAACGAAAACCACCTTCCACCTAAATTAAAGCATATATGGAAAACATTTTTGACAAATTGCTCCACTTGCCGCTCTTTCAAGGGGTTAGTCAGGAGCGATTACAGGACACCGTCGAGAAGGTGCCGTTTCACTTCCTCAAGTTCAGGAAAGGCGAGAAAATTTTGTCGTGCGGCGACGAGTGCTCTCACGTTAGGTTTATCGTCTCTGGGCGTGTGAAACTAGAGTTTGAGAGCAAAGTGCTCAAGTTCAAGATTTCGCACGAGCTGGAAGCCCCCGAGGTGATTGCCCCCGACTACCTCTTTGGGCTCGACACCAGCTATCCCTTCAGCGTGACGGCGACAGAGGGCTGCGGCATCTTGCAACTGGCAAAGCAAGACTATGTTGCAATGTTACGGACCGACGACGTGTTCCTGTTCAACATATTGAACTACCTTTCAAGAAACTCGCAGACGAGGAAGTCGCAACTGCTCAACCTGGGCAACGCCTCGGTGCAAGAACGACTAGTGATGCTCGTGAGCGCGTTCACCTCGCAGCGCTCTCAGAACATCGCCATCACCTTCAGGCAGCGCGACCTGTGCCGCCTGCTCGGAGCACGGCGGCCAGCACTGGTGAGTGCCATAAGCGCAATGAAAGACAAGGGGCTGATTGACATGCCCAGTAGCACCACCATCACTATCGCCAGCCGCCACGACTTTCTCCAACAACTTAAAAATAACGAATGACTTCTATTGCTTTTCTAACTTACTGAATAATCAATACACATATTATGAAATATACTTATTACACATCGGGCACTTGTTCAAGTCAAATCGACTTTGAGGTTGATGGCAATGTAATTAAGCAAGTGTTTTTTACTGGAGGATGCCATGGCAACCTGCAAGGCATCTCGCGATTGGTGCAAGGCATGACATGCGATGAGGCTATTGCCAAGCTCGAGGGTATTAGATGCGGATACAAAGCCACCTCATGCCCCGACCAACTTGCCAGAGCGCTCAAAGAAGCAATGGCTCGGTAATTATATTTGTTGCATTAGACTAAACTTTTTTTTCACAACTTTTGCTCTTGCTATATTATTACAGTGCAAGAGCATTTTTTTTGAAAAAATGTGCCGCCTGGTTATGGCTAATTCAATGAAATATCGTATCTTTGTAGGTTAAAATGCTGGTGGCTTTTACAAATAACTTCACGTCTGTTTATAATTAATTAAAAACACTGTAGTTAATTTCTAAAACCCACCTAAAATGGAGAAACGGCGTGATTGTGATGATTGAGGCAACATTTCGCTGGATTTGCAGCTCGCCACAAGTGAAATTTTAATTTTTTGTTGAGATGAACAACGATCGAATTATTGAGATCAATATCGAAAACGAAATGAAAACCAGCTACATCGACTACTCGATGTCGGTAATCGTTTCGAGAGCGCTGCCCGATGTGCGCGACGGCTTCAAGCCTGTGCACCGGCGCGTGCTTTTCGGTATGGAAAAACTGGGGAATTTCTCTAATGCCCCCTACAAGAAATCGGCACGTATCGTGGGTGACGTGCTAGGTAAGTACCACCCACATGGCGACTCGTCGGTTTACCTGGCAATGGTGCGCCTGGCTCAAGACTGGGCAATGCGCTATCCACTGGTTGACGGACAGGGCAACTTTGGCTCTATCGACGGCGACAGCCCGGCAGCTATGCGTTACACCGAGGCTCGCCTGGGTAAGATGGGCGAGGAGATGATGCGCGACATGGACAAAGACACGGTGAACTTCGTGCCAAACTTCGACAACACGCTCGATGAGCCCGAGGTGCTGCCCACTCGTTTCCCTAACCTGCTGGTGAACGGAGGTTCGGGCATTGCAGTGGGTATGGCAACTAACATGGCTCCGCACAACCTCACCGAGGCCATCAATGCCTGCCTGGCGATGCTCGAAGATCCCGACATCGACACCGATGGACTGATGAAGTATATTATCGCCCCCGACTTCCCCACAGGTGGCATCATTCATGGGTATCAAGGTGTAAGGGATGCTTTTGAAACTGGTAAAGGCCGCATTATTATCCGCTCGAAAGCCGAGATTGAAACCGAGAACGGCCGTGACCGTATCGTTGTGAGCGAGATACCTTACAACGTGAACAAGAGCGAGCTCATCGAGAACATCGCGTCGCTGGTCGAGGACAAGCGCATAGATGGCATCTCTAACATCAACGACGAGAGCGACCGCCAGGGAATGCGCATCGTCATCGATGTGAAGAAAGACTTCAATGCTAATGTGCTGCTCAACAAGCTCTACAAGATGACCGAGCTGCAGTCGTCGTTCAGCGTGAACAACGTGTGCCTCGTCAATGGCAGACCGCAGACCGTTAACCTCAAAGAAATGCTTCATTACTTCCTTGAGCACAGGCATGAAGTGGTGATTCGCCGCACTGAGTTTGAGCTCAAGAAAGCTAAGGAACGCGCTCACATCCTGGAAGGACTTATTATTGCCAGCGACAATATTGATGAGGTAATCCACATCATTCGCAGCAGCAAGAACACCGACGAGGCCCGCCAGCGCCTTGCCGAGAGATTTAACCTTGATGACATACAGACTCGCGCCATCGTGGAGATGCGACTGCGCCAGCTCACCAACCTGGAGCAAGACAAGCTGCATGCCGAGATGGAAGAACTCATGAAGACCATTGAGCACCTTGAGGAAATCTTGAACAATCCTGACGTGTGCCGCAAGGTGATTGAGGACGAGCTCATAGAGGTGCGCGACAAATATGGCGACGAGCGCCGCACTCAAATTGAATATTCTGCCGAGGAGATGAACGCCGAGGACTTCTACCCCGACGACCCCATGATTATCACCATCTCGCACTTTGGCTACATCAAGCGCACTCCACTGAGCGAATACCGCACTCAAAACCGCGGTGGAGTGGGCGCCAAGGGTAGCGCCACACGCGATGAGGACTTCATTGAGTATATCTATGAGGCAACTAACCACAACTACATGCTCTTCTTCACTGCGCTGGGACGATGCTACTGGCTGCGCGTGTTTGAGATTCCTGAGGGTGCCAAGAACTCTAAGGGCCGCGCCATCCAAAACCTGCTCAACCTGGGCCCAGAGAACCGCATTTATGCCTTCATCCGCGCCACTAAGCTCAAAGATCCGGAGTATAACCAGAATCACTTCATAGTGTTTGGCACAAAGAACGGTATCGTTAAGCGCACTCGACTCGCCGAGTTCTCGCGCCCGCGTGTCAATGGCGTTAATGCCCTTAACATCAGGGATGATGACCAACTCATTGGCGCTGTGCTCACCGAGGGCGACAGTGAGATTGTCATGGCCAACCGCAACGGCCGCGCCATCCGCTTCTCTGAAACCACAGTTAGAGCGATGGGACGCACCGCCACTGGCGTGAAGGGCATGACACTCGATGGTGGCGACGACGCTGTGGTGGGCATGATTTGCATGCGCTCAACGGCTAAAGACGACGTGCTTGTGCTCTCGGAGCAGGGCATGGGCAAGCGCTCTAAGCTCGAGGACTACCGTGTCACTAACCGCGGTGCTAAGGGTGTTAAGACTATCAACATCACCGAGAAAACCGGCAAGCTCATTGCAATACGCAACGTGAACGACAGCAACGACATTGTCATCATCAACAAGTCGGGCATCACTATCAGGCTCAAAGTGTCGGAACTCAGAGTGCAAGGCCGTGCCACCCAGGGCGTGAGGCTCATCAACCTCGAGAAGAAGAACGACGAGATTGCCTCGGTGTGCAAAGTAGATACCGACCCCGAGAAGATTGAGGAATACATCCCCGAGGGTGAGGGACTGCAGCAAAACCTGCAGTTTGACAAGGACAATGAAAATGCAGAAAATAGGGCCAACGAATTAAACGAAACTGGCGATTCGCAGTCTTATGACCAAGAAGCAGAAGAAGGCACCTTGCCTTTCAATGAATAATTGCATTACTTATAAAACGCGATAATTACACACATTTCTAACAATAAACATTTTTAATTATGAAAAAGTTTTTCTTATTTGTTGCTTGCGCATCACTCCTTGTGATGGGAGCAAAAGCTCAAACTGTTGAAGAGCTCTTCAAAGCTGGCAAGGCCGAGTTTGAAAGATATGACAAACTCTTTGGCGAATATTCCCTGGCTCATGGACAAAACCCTGATGCCCCCGATCCAACTGTTGGAGAGCGTGCCACAGCCTTGATGAACGGCTTTGAGTTGTTGCAAAAGGCTCTGCCCATGGACACCGTTATTGAGACCAACAAAGATGGTTCTCCAAAAATCGACAAAAAGACAGGCAAGCCAAAGTTCAAAGTAAAATACTCTAAGGACATAGTAGCGCTGCTTTCTGGACACATCAACGACGTGCTGAATGTGGGCAATGCCGGACTTATGGGCAATGATTATGCCACTTCTTTTAAGGCATTCAAGTTCTTCCGCACTTTAGTAGGCTCTTCTTTGACCGAAGGTGTAAATTTTGACCCTCAAACTCTAGGCGAAGTGTCGTTCTATGAAGGCTTCTCGGCCTATCAGCTCAAAGATTTTGATGGCGCTTACAATGCTTTCAAGAGTGCTATCGACAAAGGTTATACCGAGAACCAGGTAGTAGATTTCAGAAATTCGTGCTTGGCAAATATCATCCAAGGCTACTGCGACAACAAAAACTATAGCGAAGCAATCAACTATGTTGACAAGGCAATCGCAGCTGACCCCTCGAGCGCTCTCTTGTATGACATGAAGGGATATATCATTGAGCAGAAAGAAGGTCTTGATGAGGCCGAGGACTATTATGAGAAAGCTGTAGAGCTTGACAAGACCTTTGCCAATGGCTTCTATGATCTGGGCCGTGTGCTTTATGCTAAGGCCGATAAGATTATTGAGGAAAACCCCAGTGCCACCAATGCCCAGCTGGCTCCAAAGCTGCTGCCTATCTATGACAAGGCCCTGCCCCTGTTTAAGAAGGCACAAGAGCTCGACCCTGATGGCTCCAAGACCCAAGCTAAGCGTTTCATCGAGGACCTCGAGTACAAGCTAGAAATTCTCAGACCAGCAAAATAATGTTTTTATAGCTATATCACAACGCTGTGCATGGCAGGTATTATGCTTTGCACAGCGTTTTAACAATTTATGAAAAAATGAATAAATCAGTTCTTGTAGCGTTACTTGTTCTTGTGAGTGAATTCTCGGCACTCGCGCAGCATCGACTTGTCACCGAAGTGAAAAAAGAAATAAGTGGAATGGTACTAACCGTTGACAACTACAAGAACTCGTTGAAAAAAATCACAAAAGCCTTAGAGAATGAAGACACCAAGGATAAGGCTGAAACATGGTGGATAGCAGGTAAAATTCAATATGCCATCTACGACAAGATGATGGCTAACAAGGCAGTGGGTGATAAGATAAACTCTACCGAGGCTGGACTTGCGCTCATCGATGGCTATGACAAGCTACAAGTGGCACTTATCAAAGACACCACATTGATTTTAGACAAAAAAGGAAACCCGGTTATTGACAAGAAAACAGGAAAGACTAAGGTCAAAACCAAGTATTCTAAAGAGGTGATGAATAAAATTGTAGATCATTTGGTGGACTACAGCGCAGTGGCGGGAGATTTCTATCTGGCAGGAGACTGGAGCAATGCCTACAAAGCTTGGGACATATATTGTAACACCGCAAAATGTGACTGGGCAAAAAAGAAAAAGGTTAACGAGCCCGACTCGGTGATTGGCTATAACCGATTCTTTCAAGGCTTAGCGGCCTATCAGAACAAAGATTACGACAAGGCGGTAGAACAGCTTGCCAATGCACGCAACCTAGGTTACAGAACTAAAGCGCTTTATGACACCTGGATTGACGCGCTCATAAAGCAGCAAGACACCATTTACATGGTGAGCGTGGCTCACGAGGCTCACGACATGCTCGGAGCTAAAGACCCAAGATATGTGCGCATCTTAATAAACCATTATCTAAAGGCGAAAAGCTATGATGAGGCCAGCACGCTGCTCGATGAGGTGATAAAAAGCGATTCAACGGTTGCTGAATATTTCGACCTAAAAGGGCGCCTGGCCGAGACACAAGAGGGCATTGACGCTGCATTGCCATTCTACCGCAGAGCCGTGGAGCTGAACCCCAATTTTGGCATTGCTCTATTTGACCTCGGCAACGCCTTGTATAGCAAAGCTATAGCCAACAACGAACACAGGTCGAAAGAAGCCATCAATCTCTATGACGAAGCGTTGCCTTATCTGGAAAAGGCTCATAAACTCATGCCTCACAACGAGAATGTGAAAAAAGTGCTGAGCAGGATTTATTACGTCACAGGCAGTAAGAAGATTGATGACTTGTGATGGATAGGAGTGAAAAATTGAGGTCGTCGTCACAGTTCTAACTGTAATTATCTTTATCTCATGTGCCTCTACTCTTGTGCGACATGCACAGGACGGACGCTCGAACCCCAATGCCGGGCGTAGATGGCCGCTGTAAGCATTCCCATATTACCAAATCTTATGCCCAGGATATATGCATTGTCTTGTCTATATCTCTTGGAAATAGAACATAACCAATAGTTGCCACCAGTCCCTAGTTCGTCAATTCCCCCTTGGTTATTATGCCAACCAGCAGCAGGTAAGAACACAACTTCATTGTTTGTTTTGCTCTTGAAAAGATATCCCCCTATGCCATTTACTGAGGTCCACTCACTTGTGCAATTGTTCAAAACTTCATAAAGCTGACTTAATGATGGCATGTGCCACTGTGGTCCCCAGTTCACATAGGCGGCATCGTCTTCCAGTTCAAGTTCTGTTCTGTTATCGACAGTGCCATAATCGCTGCTATTACAGTACTTTGAGATATTATGTGAATCACCACCAATATACCATTTGTAGTTGATTTTTGAATAGTATGGCTTGGGTGTGATTTCACCCCAGGCGAAATAGTCTCCACATTCGGCTGGGCTATTAGCACCCACATTGCAGCACGCCCACTTGGTTCCTGACGGCAGGCCCAGGTCAATCGCATGGGGGTGGTTTCCATCGGGGCAGAATTCATTGGAGAAACTCAGAGTGGAGCCGTCCCAGTCGGCTCCCATATAATAAGCATTGCCACGCGCGAAATTTTTATATGCTTTCATGGCGTCAACTGTAGTGACTGTGTTACCGTTTATGACGGCCTTGAGCCTGGCGTTGTTGATTGTGCCATCGGGTGTGTCATCGGTCACATCAAACCGCGGAATATACCATGACACGATAGTGCCAGTTTCCCCAGCGGGGATCGTGATTTCATTGCTCTCGGCATCGGTTTGGCCTGCTTCG
>ONJX01000010.1 GCA_900318255.1 uncultured Prevotellaceae bacterium
GAATATGTAATTCAGCTCGTTTCTAAATCGTTACCTAATTACCATTCAAAACGAGGTAACGAAATGATTTCTAAAGAGTTATAATTTTCCCCGTAACAATCATTGGTAAAGATGTGTTTAACAGCTGTTCCAGTTTGACGACCGTAATTTTCCCCAACTCATTGACATCAATAGGAGAAGGTGCTTTCACTTCTTGTAATGCCATCACTGAGATACAACTGCCTGAGTGTTTTACTGTTATTCCAGACAAGTTGTTCATGAACTGCTTAGGCTTAGAGACAGTACACATTTCATCGCAAGCCACTAAGATTGGCAAACAGTCTTTTGATGGATGTAAAGCACTTGTAAACCTTAATCTTCCTGAAAGTATTGACACCATTGGTGATATCGCTTTCCGCAACTGCTCTAACCTCATTGTGCTGCCACTTCCTCAGAACTTGACATATCTCGGACAGTCGTCGCTTAGCGGCATCCTCACAATTGATGAGGTAGAGTTTCCCGAAAACGTTGAAGTGCTGCAGCCTTATGTGTTCCAAAACTGCACTAACCTAAAGAAAGTGACTGGATTGGGACGTTTTGAAGATGTGCCTAACTATCTCTTTGCAGGTTGCACCACTTTGGACAGCATTGACTTTGAACCAAAACTCAAGACCATTGGAGCTAACGCATTCAACAAGTGTACCAGTCTTCCTTCGTTTGATTTTGGTGACAAACTCATTAGCATTGGATCTAGTGCTTTGGCCTATGACACAAACTTTACTGATGTAGTTCTTTCACCTGTTCTCACTTCGCTCGGAACAAGCAATTTCTACTATCACGATTCTGTAATGGTATGGTCCACCATGGAGCAACCACTCAACTTGACAAGCCGTTATGCTCTATGCACCAAAAGTGGTACTGCTTATGCCAATGTCACTGTGCTCAATGGCACAAAAGCTGCCTATGAGGAAGCCAACATATGGAAAGACTGCACTTTGCGCGAACTCGAAATAAATGGCATGGATGTCGTTGAGGATGAAGAAACTCATGTGACGGCAAACTCAGCTACTTTGGTTCTCAACCCACAACTCACCTATGCACAAGAGGAGAACGTTCCCGCAACATTCCAGAAATACAACTCTAAGCACGCCATGGCGAGCGTAAGCAAGTTTGTCGTTGAGTATTTTGAGACAGATGATAACTCAAAGAAAGGTCGAGAAACCTCTACTGTAGATGCCGCAATCGACGAGAACGGTATTCTCACTGCCAACATTGATGGCCTCAAGAGCACTACAGCCTACACCTACCGTGTTAAGGCACTTGATGAAAATGATAACGTTATTTACACTTCAAGTGACAATTCTTTCACTACCGATGGCGTGACTGCTATCAAGAGCCTTGTAATCGATGATAGTGTAGTTGATATCCAGTATTACAACACTCTTGGCGTCCAAAATGCTACACCAATGAAGGGTGTCAACATCATTGTTGTGACTTATGATGATGGCTCGGTAAAAACGTTCAAGCATGTGTTTTAATCACATTTGAGAAATAACACTGTAGCTCATTTTAACAATATCATTTTATTACCCTGCAACCAACTTTAGTGCTTGATTGCAGGGTGTTTTTGTTACGTGGTGAGCAATGCGACACGAATGAGAAAATACAATTTTGGCAATAATCAAATATGAACTCAAATATAGACCGAAAAGCTTTGATAGTTTGAATAAAAGTAGTAATTTTGCAGTCGAAAATTTGGTTTCACCTATGTTTCACATAGCGTGAATTAAAAGGGAATCAGGTGAGAATCCTGAACAGACCCGCTGCTGTATTTCCCCTTTAAGTTGTCACACACATAGCGTCACTGTCATCATTGATGGGAAGGCCGTGCCGACAATGGGATAAGTCAGAAGACCTGCCAAGTTGGACATATTGCTTTTGGCTCTCGTGGATTAGAGACAGAACAAGGACCTAACGCGGTATCAATCCCCATTAAATTCTTGCAAGGGGTGTATTGTAGCGTGATATTTACGCCTGCATCTTCTTTGTTTCCACGTCCAAAGCAATCTTGGATGTGAGATGTGTCATTGTGTTCTGCCACACAGCACATTATATAGTAACTAGACTTCAATGGTTGGTCACATCTAAGTTGCACTGCATCTTTGGGTGTGACCTTTCCATTGAAAAAAACAAGAGTAAAATGAAAGAAACAGAGAAAGCCTATGTCAGGATTTACACAGGCAACGGACAAGGAAAAACGACTGCCGCTTTTGGCATCGTGGTGAGAGCATTATGTGCAGGCAAGACGGCCTACATCGGTCAGTTCATAAAGAATGAGAAATACAATGAAACTGGCATAGTTAATTTCTGTAAGCATGTTGAGATAGAGCAACTAGGATTTGGTTGTTTCCTTGACCGAGAACCCGATGAGAATGACAAGGCTGCAGCAAAGGCCGCACTTGACCACTGCCAGACTAAAATTGAATCACAATGCTATGATGTTATCGTGCTTGACGAGCTGTGTCTGGCCATATATTATGGCTTTGTGACTGTCCAAGAGGTTATTGACGTGCTCAACAAGAGAAATGAATTAACCGAAATTATCATCACAGGACGTTACGCCCCTCAAGAACTGATTGACTATGCAGACCTTGTGACAGAGATGAAAGAGATTAAGCATTACTATCAGGAAGGCGTACTTTCAAGAAACGGTTTTGACCATTAATTATCATTTTGAGTAAAAAACAAAAAAATGATAAAAAACTATGTTTAAGAGTTTTCTTGGCTTTAATTTGGTTAAGGAGTATCACAGTACTCGCGCTGATAACAGGTTTCATCCATCAAAAAGAAACCAGATCATCATTAAATCAGCAATCGTGCTTTTGGCCACGTTGCTCTTGTGGAACTTGCCATCAAGCGCATTTGGCATTGAAGGGCTTACAATTGTGCAGCAAAGAGTTATTGCCATCTTTGCTTTCGCTACGTTAATGTGGATTTCGGAAATTGTGCCCTCGTGGGCAACTTCAGTCTCCATAATAGTAATGATGCTGTTGTTCACCTCCAACAGTGGTATCAACTTCATGGTTGATGAAGAAAAAGTGGGCAAGCTGTTGTCTTACAAGGATATCATGGCATGTTTCGCCGACCCTGTGATTATGCTATTCATTGGAGGTTTCATTCTCGCCATTGCTGCGACAAAGACAGGTTTGGATGCCCAATTGGCTCGAATTTCCTTAAACCTTTCGGCCACAATAGCACGGTTACAATAAAGGTCACAATGACGATGTTTTTATGGTTGCTCTGTTTGGCGTTGCTCTCTATCTCAAGATAAATAGTCTTTTGACTGAATGGGAACAACTTTTTAAGCAAATACCAACCGATGAACAATAGCACTATTACTAATGGAAACATAAACATCATCCACTCACCAAATCCCATGCCCATGTTTAGGTCTTCAGGATTATTAAGAAACTTCAAGGCTATAGTGTTAGGAGGTGTGCCTATTGGTGTGCCAATGCCACCGAGATTGGCTGCAACAGGGATTGACAGAGTCAAAGCGATGCGCCCTTTACCCTCGGGCGGCAACTGCTTGAATACTGGCGTAAGAAACGTGAGCATCATGGCTGCTGTGGCTGTGTTGCTCACAAACATAGAAAAGAATCCCGTAATAAGTATAAATCCAAGCAGCACATTCTCGCTCTTGGTGCTTACCGACTCCATTACGGGAATCAATTCTTACACGGTAGCGCTCATTCCGTTTGCAGTATTTACAATTACAGGAGTTATTAATAAGTATGATCTTGAAGAAATCAACTGGAGTGTTATCTGGATGGTTGCAGGAGGTTTTGCACTTGGCTATGGCCTGAATGCTTCGGGTCTTGCCGAAAATGCCGTAAAAAGCATACCATTCGGCGAGTTCTCGCCAGTGCTCATATTGTTACTTTCGGGCATTTTATGTTATATTTTGTCCAATTTTATAAACAATTCGGCAACAGCAGCGCTACTTATGCCAATTTTGGCCGTGGTGTGCTCAGCGATGGGTGACAAACTGGATATAATTGGAGGCATCCCCACTATCCTCATTGGTGTGGCTATCGCGTCGTCAAGTGCCATGGTGCTACCAATCAGCACGCCACCCAATGCATTGGCATTCTCCACCAATCTTGTAAATCAGAAAGATATGACCAAAATAGGTTTGATAGTAGGTATCATCAGCATGGCGGTGGGCTATGGTGTTTTGTATGTTTTGGGCAAATATCATTTAATTTGACCCAAACTGAATTAGGATAAATCATTTTTTACACCATTTATCGTTGTCACTGGCATTGCATTGCTCGTTTTCTTATTTGCGGTGCAATGCCATGCTGATGATTTTGGCACTTGGGCAAGCGTTACCATTGAAAAGAAGTTCATACACCAAATGGTCGGTGGAACTCAGGGAAAGTATCAAATAAATGACAAAGCCAGCAACACCGAACTTTGTCTTAGGCTATGACATGGGGTCCCCCTTTTTTTGAAGTTCATGACATGTTATGACATAATAAGATATTTTGAGACACATCAAGTGCCTGGAAATCAACAATGGTTATGTCTTATTGTTTTTTGATGTGCAACTTCTCACTCCTATCAGGCGCACCACTAAAACAAAGTATTCTGCTGATATTCAGCGGGATACTTTTTTGTTTGATGTTTCGCGCTCCCCCATTTTCTTTCGTATAGATAAAAATGGACAAATTTCGCTTTTGTCTTATATTTTTTGCAAAATAATTAATAATGTGCTAAGTACATGACAAAAATTTAAAGATGTCCGATTTGTTCTTGTAGTAAGTCCTTTGCAGCACGCTCTCAATCTCCATCAGGCCGTACCTGACCACGGACATGGCTCTGCGGCCGTTCTTCAAGATGCGTATCGGCTTGACGCATTGGTCGCGGTGGTCGCCCACGAGGTAGGCCCACACGACAGCGATGCACACCACGGCCAGCAGCCGCTCTGGCAGTAGAGGCTCGCTTCGCTCGCAGTTTCTAACTATGCCGCATAGAAACTCCTGAAAACCGAAAGGGATCTATGAGTTTTTTAGTTTTTATAATTATAATTGAGAAATAATGGCTAAATTTGCAAATTGAAATAACTCTATTATTAACTTCATAAACTTATAGTGTATGAAAAAAATCTTACTCATTGTCTCATTGCTGATGGTGGCGTTTGCAGCGCGGGCATTGCCATTTGTGACAACACCCAGCTCCACCACTCTTCCCATCCACTGGTATCAGCTGATAATTAACGGCAAGTATGTTTATTTTGACCCAAACGCAGACATTTTCGATCAGATTAAATTGACTCCCACGGCATCAACCGAAGATAATTTCCTTTGGTGCTTTGTACAAGTCTCATCTGACAAGATTGTGATTTATAACAGAGCCGCCCACGGATATTTTGAGGAGGACCAATTTGTTACTTCTGACATAAACAGTTCATACATTTGCCACGTTGTGGAAAGAGCAGCTGGCGGTTTCTTTATCCGCTATTATCATACCGGTGATGGTAGGTATTATTATCTTTATGAGTATATTGGTGACGGACATGATTTTTTAAGTTCAGCTTCAGCAGCGTTATCGACTAGTATCTTTAATGTTAATGAAGTTTTTGTAGAAGGTGATAATATGCCTGTTACCGGCGACGTCAACGGTGACGGCAATGTGACAGCAGCCGATGTGACAGCCCTCTACAACTGGCTACTCAACAATGACAATAGTGGAATTGTCAATGGCGACCAAAACAGCGATGGAAACATTACTGCAGCCGATGTCACTTTCATCTACAATATCTTGCTGGGAAGTAAATAATTTTTGTCTTTTGTGCTATAGAGCGGTTACCGTACTTTTGCAATACGATAACCGCTTTTTTGTGGCGCCCTCTAAACACTCAACACTAAACTATAAACTTCGCCGAAGGCGCCGAAAGATTTCATACGCGATAATTTGTGATATGAGTTTTATTTGTACCTTTGCATCATCATGGTAAAAGAGATTCTATACATAGGAGCTGGTGGGTTCATAGGCAGCGTGCTGCGCTATCTGATTTCACTGTTGATGAAGCAAACCGGTGACGGTTTCCCCTGGGGCACTCTTATAGTCAACCTGCTCGGCTGCCTGTTGATTGGAATCCTCGGAGGGTTTATAATCAGAAATGGGAATATCTCACATAACCTCGCACTGTTCCTCACAGTTGGTCTGTGTGGAGGCTTCACCACATTCTCTACATTCTCAAAAGAGGCATTGTTGCTTTTGCAGAATGGGTGCTACTTGAGTTTCATTGGATATATCGCCACAAGTGTGATATTAGGTGTCCTTGCCGTGGCTTTAGGATTATGGATTATAAAATAAATTTGACAAACGACACTTATGGACATTAAACTTGTGCCTTTGACGGTTGCCGACCGTGAGCAGTTTATATTAGACAATCAGCAAGCATTCAAATATGGTGCCCAAAAAGAGTTTGGAATGCGCGATGACCGCATGGAAGAGGGCGAAGAGGTTATCTCACGGAAGACTATAGAACGCTGCTTGGATGACAATCAGGCCGAGGCTTACCGAATAATGCATAATGAAGACGTAGTTGGTGGCATGATTCTTAAAATTGACAGGCAGAACGCAAAGGGCGAACTGGAAATATTGTTTATCAAGCCTGATGCTCACAGCAAGGGGCTTGGCCAGGCTGCTTGGAAGGCTGTTGAAATCATTCACCCCGAAATCAGTGTGTGGGAAACCATGACACCTTATTTCGAAAAACGCAACATACACTTCTATGTGAACCGACTGGGTTTCCACATCGTGGAATTCTGGAACAAGTATCAACGAGGCCCTGCAGTGCCCGACGACATTGAAGAAAACTGGAGCGACGAAGATGAAATGTTCCTGTTCAGGAAGATAATCACAAAGCAATAATGTGGTTCTATGTTAAGCATTTGAACATGGTGGCTGATTTTGAAGACATGATAAAGGAAATCCTGAGAAAGGTTGCTAAAGACCTGCGCAAGAGGGAACTATGAAAGAATTCTATATCCTGCCGTAGAGAGTGAGGTGCTGACTATTTGTCCAGGACTCGAACAGGGCGAACACTACAGCCCCCGAAGCGATAGAGGAAAGCCCATGAAACCCCACCCTCACCAAAAGTCAATCCACCAGAGGCATCGATGAAGCCGGGAGATTCGCTCGACCAATAGAAACCACCCCAGTCAATGTCATCAATCGGCCCGTCCCCACGACAGAGAGCTGCTGGCAAAAACATTGTGGCGCCATTTGGACCCGTAACAGAATAGCCTTTCACCCCCTTCATTGTCGAAGCCTTCCAATTGCACCTTGTTATCAGTTCTTGAATTTGCGCTTCTGTGGGCATGCGCCACGATGGCCCCCAATTTATGGTTGCGGCATCATCGTCGGGGTCTAATGCTTTCTTGTTGTCAACAATTCCTAATTCACTGTCAGAGCAATACTTCATCTGTGTATTTTCGGCACCTTTACACCACTTGTAGGTGCTCAAAGAATAGACCTCTTTGGGCGAAGTTTCTCCCCAGGCAAAGTAGTCGCCATAGTCTTCGGGACTGTTTGCGCCCAAATTCATTGTTGCCCACAGAGTACCACTTGGCAATCCCAAGTCGATCCATCGGTGGTCGTTGCTGTCACTTCTATTCTCAATCAAGTTAGCCTCAGTGTTCAATGCCATCATTGTCACGAGCATAATCAATACCAAATTCTTCATCATCCTTGATTCTATTAAATGGTTAATAACTTTCAACGATATTAAAACGAAAAACTGGCACTGAATATTACATTGATAAAGAATATTAAAGAGTTGCAAAACTCAGATTTTTAGCCTATGATTCTTGCAATCAGGGCTTCGCTGGCTGTGGGTAGGGTGTGGCACATTGACTCCTCAATTCTGACACCCCTTTTTTTTGCAGTTCATGACATTTTATGACACAATAAGATATTTTGAGACGCTTCAAGTGCCTGGAAATCAATAATGGTTATGTCTTATTGTTTTTTGTTGTGCAACTTCTCACTTTATTAGGCACAATAGAAGAGATAACCAATTGAAAAACAAATTGGTTATCTCTTTTCTGGTCAACTATCAAATTACTCGTAGTCGAATAGTGATAGTTGCTGAGCATCTTGAGACTTCCACTGGTTAGGGTCTGCGCTATAATGCTTCGCCATATACCCAGTGGTGAGGTCACTCTTAATACAAACCACTTGTATGAGCCCATCTTTCTTTAGACGGGCAACATGCCATGTAATAGAGTTACGAAGTATACCTGTTGCTTTTGCCGCATCTAATGTTGTGCCAACATTACAGCTGAAGTACTCAAGAACCCTGTGAAGGTCGGTACCGTTGTTTGTCTCAACTAAATTGGGACACTCTTTTGCTGCTTGTATTAAATTCGTTGTCATATTATTTGAATTTAATAGTTGCGGCTCTCCCCATGCGCTCACCGATGGCGCATTTCGTTTGCCGTATGGTCATGGCGGTGTCGGTGTTCACCGCTTTTGACGTTGCAAAATTATGGCTGAAAAACCATGTGACAATTGGGGAAATTGGGGAAATAAAAACCCATCAAAACACAATGTTTCAATAGGTTATATATAAATTCAATTGGGGCAATTGGGGCGCAATTGGGGATTTTGCTTTATTTTATTGTTTTTCCTTTCAAAATGCGCCTCAATTTATCTTCAAATTTTACTGTTGCACCGCTTGTTGTGGGGTTTGTGATTATCTTCTTGTTTTTTACATTTAAGTTTTCCACGCATCTTTTAATCCAAATTTCTGGGTAATAATCTTGAGCCAACATCTTAAAAAGACATTGTAATAAATTACGCTTACGTTTTTTGACAACATGATTACTATTCCACAATTTGTTAATATGGGCGTGACTGACACAGTAACTAAACAATTTTTCATCAACATCAATAACCCTCTCATCAATCAGGAACAAGTATAATCCTGACATATCAAATGATACTGTTGGAATAATGGGCGTTGCAACCTCATAAGAATTGCCAGACGATGGCGATGGTTCTGGTACTAGTATCAGTTCAATGTTATGGTCGTCAATATCCATTACGCATTGTTCCAGATAACGGCGCAATTGCTCTTTAATCCCATCGTCATTGCAATTCGCTATCAAGTATTTTAATCGTCTTTTTTCGGCGAGGTCAGCAACATTGTTAATAATAAACCTACTCATGAATATGTCAAAACTCATATCGCCATATTGCCCACCTATGAACAATTGCAATTTCTCATTGGCTTTCTCATCTTCAAATGAGGGATCGCTTAATCGGCGAACCTCTAAATCAATCTTTGCCAAACCTAACTCACAATTCAAATCATTACAGAACTGAAAGACATTACTAACCTCTGGGTCTATCTTCATGAGTTTAGGCATATTGTCGCCAATTTGCTCAACCATACCATTAACGATGTTCAATATGTGTTCAACCTCTGTGATTATTGATGTCTGGTTGACATTGAAACGTGACAATACTTTGCCAATCTCATTCAGTTTGATATTAGCAATTGCTTTGTGTAATCTTTTCACGCTCTCATTGGTGGGTTCGTTATAACCAAAAATATGGTTTTGCAATAAAAACAAATATGCGTTTGCGCATTCCCTTAATTCGCTTATGTGATGATATTCCATAGTTTGTATATTCTTTTTTTAATATAAAACTAGTAGTAAAATGGTTTTCAAAATTACGAAATGTTTTTACTTAGTGCAAGAGAAATAATGAGACACATAATATTGATTATAAAATTGTATTTTTTGCCAATTAATATGTACAAGAAACCAGGGCTTATCGCCCTGGTAATTCTTTCGTGTCATGCTGTTAAACGGTAAGGCTAAGCAAACGCCATCAGCTCGCGACCGATTTTGTGAAGCCCTTCCACGATGCGCTGACGCTGCTTGGGGCGTGGAGTCTTTAGCCCGGTAGCGTAGTGGCTCAGCTGTCGCTGGTTGATGCCTGTGGCGCGGCTTATCGCTGCCATCGAGGCGAAACGCTCGCTGCTACGCAGCAGGGCAGCAGTATCGACATAGTTAAAAACAAACTCATAGTCGCCATCGGCAAGCCACTGGGGCACCTCGTCGCCATCGGCAAGCATACCCTGAACGTGGAACTCCAGCGAGGCGCGAGCCTCGCGTTGCAACTCCTCGAAGCTGTCGGCGGTAAATACCACCGCCCCAGGTACGTTGTCACCAAGGCTTGCGGCGAAATTCTTGTTACACCACGACACGTTTACGGTAATTTTTTCCATTTTTTTGCTGTTTTTATTGGTTTTCTCTTGGTTTTCTTCTCATGTTTGTGGAGAGTTGGCGGGGTCATTTCCACCCAGCCTGTTTCCAAATGCTGTTCAAAATGAATTGGTCCAACTCTTTGCTCTCTTTTCCGTTGACCGTCACCTTGCCGGGCTTATTGGGGTGTTTGAACTGGCGGTGGCTGCCGCGGATAGCCACCAGCACCCATCCGTCACGCTTCAGCATTTTTATAACGTCTATAACTTTATATGTTTTCATATAAATCAATTTTTAACAATGCAAAGGTAGTAATTTTTCTACTTTTATGCAAGTTTTCTGGCGTTTTTTGAAAAAAAAAGTCGAAAAAAAATCCGCAGGATGCGGATTTATGTTGTAGAACATACAAATAAATTAGAAAAAAAGTCCTGAACCAGCAAAAGTTTCTATGATTTGTTCTATATTTGCAACATGGTAATTTTATTAACCATACCATTTTTGCGCAACTTGCTTGCTGGAACCGCTACTTTCATAGTTGTGGCAGTCATTTTCATGCTGGTCGCTCAATCATGCATTAAATTTACAATAGGGAAGGAGGAAATCACTACAAAACACGAGGTTATTATTTTTGTCGTGGGAGTTGCTGTGGCGACAATTCTTATGCCTTTCTATTACTTGCCATATTAGTACTTTTCTCGTGCATCATTTTGGGTTTTGTATAGCTCAATCACTGCTTTTTGGTAATCATCTGGCGTTTTGATTTCTAAAGAATCAAGAGTTTGCTTTATAGATTTTCTGATTTCACGATCTTGGCTTCGATCAAGGTATTCACTAACATTCTTAATGAGTCCATCAGTAGATAGGTCTAGATGAAAATCATCGATGTCAATCTTCAGGCCTCCGCCATTTATGAGCAGAATTAGTGCACCGATTACTCCAAGAAAGCGTTTGTTTTTGGTTACGAAGTGCAGCCATCCAGGCGATTCCATCTGTACTTTCATTGTGACATCAGCAGCATCGCCTTCAATGCCATATTCACGGCAAAAGCCTTCGGCAAGTCCAAACAATTTATCAACACCGTAAAAGGTTGATGCACTAACATCTGAATTTGTGTTTATTCTTAGCAAAAGATGGGTTTCCTCACCTTTGTTGTAGTAATCAAGCACAATGTTATCAATGTAGTCAGCATAAGGTGTTATATCCGAGATGGGATGCCTTGAATTAAACATCAGTTGAGCCTTGGCCGACATTTGCCGCCTTGACGTTAGTTTATCAACATGAATTGGGATGCGTTTATAGAAAGGGCATTGACCATTCTCTCCATTTGCGTTGACATTTTCATAAATGTTACCTGTCACGCGGCAGATAGCTACTTGATTACTATTGGATGGGATAACTATAATATCTCCGACACCTATATGGCGAGAGAAACGTAACAATTGTGATGCGGCATGCCCAGGCTGGTTTATTGTGGATTGATGATGCTGTGCAATATCGTCCTTCAGCTCTGCAAGGGCAAGTCTGTCATCTTGGTTTAGTCCTTGAAGTTGCTGCAATGTAATTTCATTATAACCTATTGCAATAAAGCCGTTATCAACAAAGTCTTTATAGTATAACCCGCCCATTGTGCGCACAAGCCAGTAGTTAGAACTGTATGAAACACACTGGACATAATTGTTCAAATTATTGATATTTGGTGCCATCTAATAAAAAGTGGGCACGCCTAGGGAGGGCATTTCCTTGGCGTGAACCAAAACGTTTTTTTTATATTTGCCCTCTAACGTATGCCCCCGTCAGTAGCTGTTCTAGTCATATACAAAGGTAAAGGAACAATTGACGTCACTTATCTGATAAATCAATAATCATATCTTCCTTAAACATGTTGGTAACATTCAAAGGAGGAATGATGATGCCATTGAAGGGTGTCCCTTCAGTTTTACAATGAAGAATACCTCTTGCTGTACCTACTGTTTGTGCGATAAAATAATCTATCACACTCTTGGGGATTACAACCTTCCCATCCTTGGTGAGAGTTTGCAAGTCATCAGGATGCATGGCAAATTCACAGGATGTTTCTAAGATCATAACCTGTTGTTCATTCTCGTTGAAAGAAAATGTAGCATTCACCTGGACGGCGCTACCGTCATTGGTGTGCTTCAATTCCATGTTTGTGGTGATTTCAATCTCTCCTTTTGGAGCTTCTGTAGATAAGATGGCAAATTGCCCTGTGCTTATCCTGAACATTCTAAAACGTACCATATCAAGCAGCCTCCTTGTTTTGGCGTGGGAGAGACTCCCATTCACCAGTTTTTACTTTGGTGTCTTTACGAACAACAGTTTTTTCGTATGACAAATTCCATCTGTTTTTTGATTCAAAGGAATCTTTTTCAATAATTTTCTCTACAGAGACAAAAGTCACCTGTGGAACATATCCAAATGCCAGCGCAAGTTTGACCATCTTGGAAAGACGGTGATCATACTCGCCATTTAATAGTTGAGTAACGTACCCTTTTGTTACCCCAAGATGTTCAGCAAGTTGTGTCCTGTTTTTGCCATTCTGCGCCATAAACCTTTCTGCACAGTTATAAAGGGCAACCTGAATCATCGCCGTCCAATAATAGGGCGATTTCAGTATTTCTTTACGTGTCATAGTTAATTGTTATTAGTTTTGTTTTTTAGGAAAATCTTTAGTTTTTCTGATTAATCTCGGAATATCATTTTTCTTTTGAGTGCTCTTGTGACCACCCATAACTATATATATATTTGGCCTTTGATCAATGACATAAACTCGAAGTTTTTCTTTTTGAACTCATATAGGTCACTTCTTTTAGCGCCCACTATATGGTTATAAATATGGGATGGGAGTAATTGCGCGCTTAAAATATCCATGTATGTAATAATAGCATCCATACTAGCTTTATCTGCTATATTTTTTTGATTTCTTCAAGGAAGTCATCAAATTCACATTTCCCATCAACATATAATTTGTAATATGTATAGTTCGGGTTATTTGCTAAATCGAATAATTCTGCTCGATATTCAGTCACAACTTATGGTGTTTAGCTTTTGCTAAACTTTTGCAAAAGTAGTCCATACTTTTTAATCAACCAAATTTTTGAGCGATAAAATTATCATAATGGCGTAAAAAATGTTTTTATGGCAAAATGTGTCAGAATAATATAATAGAATCACATCTTAGCAGAGTATGTCAAGATTCAGCTTTCGCTATCTCAGTTTAAAAATAAATACCAACACCTTCTTAATATCTTATAATGTGACAAGGGGGAGCGCGCGCTCCACCCTTTTTTTTGCAGTTCATGACATTTTATGACACGATAAGATATTTTGAGACACTTCAAGTGCCTGGAAATCAACAATGGTTATATCTTATCGTTTTTTGTTGTGCAACTTCTCACTCCTATCAGGCGCACAAAAGGAGTATATTGTTGAAATTCAACAAGATACTTTTTTTACACCTTCAATGTAATTATTGTAACAGCATCACCAATCTTGGAAAATCACGCAAAAAAAGACTACTTTTGTAAAATCAAATGAGATAAAAATCACTGAAATGTCCACTTTTATAAATTTATTCATCTAAAAATCATTTTCAGTGTCTACTTAAACAATCTGGTGCAAAACCTGAATTATTTATCAAAACATTGGTTATGTGGAGAGTCACTTGCTCAGGATGTAGGCGGTCATGGGCTGGAGGGTGGCGGTGAGGTGGCCTTTTTTCACTTGGAGCTGCTGGCGGGTGACGGTGTCGCGGTACTTGCCGTTCTCTATTGTCACGGGGATTGATACTGTGGCCTGGCTCTCGTCGAGGTTGATAATCACGGCGGCCTTCTTGCCTCGCTCAACGATGATCTGCTTGCCGTTGTCGCTGACGATGATGTTCTCGGGTTGGGCGGCGTTAGCGTGGCGGAACTCGTTGACAGCGCGCACCACGGGGTGCTTGAACTCGTCGTTGCCCACCTTGCCTATCTCGTTGTCGCCCCAGTAGTTCTGGCGCGTGCTGCCGTGGGGGCGTGAATAGAAGAGCGGTGTGCCGTGCTGGCGGGCTGTGAGGAATACCCATCCCAGGCGCACGAGATCATCGCTCATGGCTGCCGAGGCGTGGTCGTTGCAATAGGTGTCGTGCGACTCCACCCATGTGACTAGGTGGGCGGGATCCACGCTGTGATGCCAGCTGAGCAGGTCATCGGCCTTGGCGTCGTGCTTGTTGAGCACGTTGCGCAGCACCCAGCCGTAGTTGCTGGCGGTGAGGTCCATATACTGTGCATAGCCTTGCTCGGGCACGTTGCGGTCTTGCAGCACCTCGCCATAGATAAAGAGCTGGTCGCGGGGCACCGCGAGCCGCAGCCCTCTCACTGCTTTGCGCCCCGTGGCCACGTCCCAGAAGTCGTTCTGTGGCGACTTGGGGTCGCGGGGCTCATCGGGCAGACCTATGTGCTTGGCGGTGTCGTAACGGAAGCCACGTGCGCCACACGAGAGCACATCGTTAACATATTGCATGTAGTAATATTGGAAATCGGGGTTCTCGGTGTTCACATCGGGCAGACGGCCCATCTCGCCTGTGGTACACTGGTAGCGGTCGCTGTAGTCGGCAATGGGCCACAGCCCGTTGGCATGAAAGAGGTTCTCACGGCCGTTGACGGCGCTGTCGAGGCGCGCGTTGATGTGAGTGCGGTCAATCACAGTGTGGTTGGGCAGCACATCCACTATCACTCTCAGCCCCAAGCTGGTGGCCTTGGCGCACATGGCCTTGAACTCGTCGCGCGTGCCCAGCTGGTAGTTGCCTATGGTCCAGTCGGTGGGCTGATAGTGGTAATACCACTTGCCGTTGCCAAAGAGCTGCCTGCCACCGTTGTCGCCAACGTAGCACTCCTGAATGGGCGAGGTTTGCACAATGGTGTATCCCGCATCCTTGATTTCTTGCAGGTGCTCGGCGATGGTGTTAAACGACCATGACCAGGCATGGAGGATAATCTCGTTGTTGCCAGTGGCAGCAGAGTTTTGAGCACTGGCTATAGGCACCAGGCACATAATCGCAGCTACTAGAGCGATGTTTTTCAAATTGCGTCTCATAATAGTATTTTGTTCTTAGTTTCTAGTTATTATTGAACAAGCTGACGCTTGCACTACTTAACACGACCGCTACGCGCACTTATCACTTAAGTTTAAACTCGATGTGGTTAACCTTGTGAAGGATGAAGATGATGACTGCCTCGATGACATAAGCAATGAGATAGCTGTACCAGATGGCATCCTGGGCAAACTTTGCCATGAGCCACAGCACAGGAATCACCGTGAGCGACAGGATGAAGGAAATAAACAGCGCCATGCGGTGGTGGCTGTAGAGCTTATAAATGATCATGAGCACATAGATGTAGCTGAAGAGGATGAAGCTCAACGCGAAAACTCGCAGCGCGTGGCTGCTCTGAGCAAGCATCTCGGGCTCATCGCAGCCAAATAGCTCGGCGATGCCTTGAGGCCACACCCACACTAGGGCACAAGTCACCACCATCGACACGGTGATAAATCGCAAACCCTTGCTGATGACCGTCTTCACCCCCTGCTCGTCGCCCTTGCCCACCTGGATGGCGCCAAGCGACTGCAACGTTTGGCAAGTACCCGAGATGAAGAGGTTATAAACTTGCAGCAGGTTCATGCACAGCGCAAAGACAAAGATGCCTGTGCGCCCTGTGGTAGAGAGCACAATGGTGTTAGCGCTAAGCAAGAGCAACGTGAGGCATATAGAGGCCATTGCCAGCGGAGCGCCCTGCGAGGCGATGCGGCGCCATGTGGCAAGCAGCCCTCCCCCACTCAGCTGCAGGCGCAGGCGGCGGTTCTCGGGTTTGCGCCAGTGCGTGAGCAGGATGGCGATGCCCACGAGGTGTCCCACCACCGTTGCGGCACTCGAGCCGGTGATGCCCCAGTCTAAATATTTGATAAACACGATGTCGAGCAGCAGGTTAACCACGTTGTCGATAATCACCGCCACCGACACCACCTTTGGGCTGCCGTCAACGCCCACCATGGTCGAGAGTCCCCACATCACAATGAACGCCGGGTTGCCAATGAGCAGCACCTGCATGTAGTCCTGAGCCAGTGGCAGGATGTGCTCGTTGCTGCACAGCAGGTGTGCCGTCTGCGAGGGAAACAGCAGTCCGCCAAAGATGGTGAGCAGCAGTCCCACTCCCGTGCTCAGCGTCAAGGCTCGGGTGAAGTAACGCCGCGCGTCGTCGATGCTGTTCTTGCCCAGAGCATAGCCCACAAGCATTCCGGCACCAGCGTTGATGAGCAGGTGCACGGTGAAGATAAACTGGTTGATGGGTTTCGACAGGTTGATGGCGCTCACACCGTCCTCGCTGATGAGGTTTCCCACGATGATGCCGTCAACCACATTGCCCAGACACCCTGACAGGGCTACCAGAATATAGGCCCACAGGTAGCTATAGAATTGCTTGCGTATGCTATTATCACACATAATTAAATACTCTGCAAAATAATCTCAAAGGGGTACAAATGTAGGACAATTCCCAAAAATATACAAACCTTGCTATGGAAATTGCATAATTTTATTCACATTGTTGTCCTACATGGGGGTCACCTTCGGCTGCTATCCACCTCACAAAATGAAACAATGGGGTCAGACCCCGGTGTTTCAAAAAGGGGGTCACATTCGGCTGCTATCTACCTCAAATGAAACAATGGGGTCAGACCCCGGTGTTTCAAAAGTTATAGTCTCACAGTATCGCGAGCAGGGAGAGCCACATGTGTGGCACTTGAACAGGTAGCCAGGGGGGCGAGGAAAAACACTGGCCGCTCCCCCACTCTTTAACAGAGCAGGGAGCGGCCAGTTTAGGTATTGTAGCTCAAAGAGCGCGACGACTCTAGTCGCTGCTCTTGGCGCAGATGAACTCGCGGTTGAGGCGCGCGATGTTGCTGAGCTTGATGTTCTTGGGGCACTCGGCGGCACAGGCACCGGTGTTGGTGCAGTTGCCAAATCCCAGCTCGTCCATCTTGCTGAGCATAGCTTTGACGCGCTTCTTAGCCTCGGCCTTACCTTGTGGCAAGAGTGCAAACTGGCTCACCTTGGCAGCCACGAAGAGCATTGCCGAGCCGTTCTTGCAAGCCGCCACGCAAGCACCGCAGCCTATGCAGCTGGCGCTGTCCATGGCCTCGTCGGCAGCCACCTTGCTGATGGGGATGGCGTTAGCATCTTGCGCGCCGCCGGTGTTGAAGCTCACATAGCCACCAGCCTGCTGAATCTGGTCGAAGGCGTTGCGGTTCACCATCAAGTCCTTGATAACGGGGAACGCTGCCGAGCGCCAAGGCTCCACGGTGATGGTCTCGCCATCGTGGAAGCGGCGCATATAGAGCTGGCAAGTGGTGGCTCCGGTAGCTGGTCCATGAGGATGCCCGTTGATGTAAAGCGAGCACATACCGCATATACCCTCGCGGCAATCGTGGTCAAAAGCGATAGGCTCTTCACCTCTCTCTACAAGCTGCTCATTAAGAATATCTAGTGTCTCAAGAAACGAGGTGTCGGTAGGGATGTCCTGTAACTCGTAAGTGACAAATTCTCCCTGCGCTTTAGCATTTGCCTGACGCCATATTTTAAGTTTAACATTTATGTTTGTTTCCATATCTATAGTGAACGAGAAGACAAGAAGACAAGAAGACAAGAAAACGTGAGATTCTTTTCCTAATCGGTTTCGCTTGGGTTAATATCAAGTTCTTTTTTCTTGTTATTAGCAAGAGCCGTTGCCATTCTGATTATTTCATGATCCTGACTTATTAGATTGTCAAAATCATTGCCATTGAGCAAGCCAATCTCATGACAAATAATGAGTTGTGTTTCGATTTCTACTGCAGAACCAATAGCGATATATAAAAAACGTATAAGATCTTTCTTGGTACCACGTCCATTTCCCTCAGCTATATTAGAAGGAATAGAAACAGCAGCTCGTCTAAGTTGAGATGTTAACCCAAACATTTCTTCTTTTGGAAAAGCCCTTGTGATATGATAAATATCTTTCACAAAGTTAATGCTCTTTTGCCAAACTTGCAGATTCTTATGTGTTGGATAATCAGCCATACTGAACTTAGTGAAGGAAACCCTCTCGTTTTCTTGTTCTCTTGTTTTCTTGTTCTCTAAATTAAAATTAATTCTTATAATTTCGTGTCTGAACCTTGATTGCCTCGTAGTGTAGTGGCTCCTTGAGAAGGGTTGGGGCTTTCTCGTCGTCGCCGTTGTATTTCCAGCACGACACATAGAAGAAGTTCTCGTCGTCGCGCTTAGCTTCGCCTTCCTCGGTCTGGTGCTCCTCGCGGAAGTGACCACCGCACGACTCCTCGCGGTTGAGGGCGTCGTAGGCGATGAGCTCACCCATGGTGATGAAGTCGCGCAGGCGGAAGGCCTTGTCGAGCTCTATGTTCATTCCCTCTTGAGTGCCAGGCACAAAGAGGTTGGTCTCAAATTCCTTGCGCAGCTCCTTGATTTTCTCAAGCGCCGTCTCAAGGCTCTCCTTGGTGCGTCCCATGCCCACATAGTCCCACATGATGTTGCCCAGCTCCTTGTGGATGGAGTCCACCGAGCGGTTGCCGTGGATGTTCATCAGGTGGTCGAGGTCGGCTTGCACGCGTTCCTCGGCTTCCTCAAACTCTGGGAGGTCGGTCGAGAAGCGTGGCACGGTGATTTGGTCGCTCAGGTAGTTCTGGATGGTGTAAGGCAGCACGAAGTATCCGTCGGCCAGACCCTGCATCAGTGCCGATGCTCCCAGGCGGTTAGCGCCGTGGTCGCTGAAGTTGCACTCACCAATGGCGAAGAGACCCTTCACCGAAGTTTGCAGCTCATAATCTACCCAGATGCCACCCATAGTGTAGTGGATAGCGGGATAAATCATCATGGGGTTGTAGTATTTCACGCCGTTGATCTCGTTGGCCAGCTCACCGGGGTTGACGTCGGTGATTTCCTCATACATATCGAAGAGGTTGCCATAGCGCTGGCGCACCACGTCGATGCCCAGGCGGTTGATGGCCTCGCTGAAGTCGAGGAACACGGCTTGGCCGGTGTTGTTCACGCCATAGCCCTTGTCGCAGCGCTCCTTGGCGGCGCGGCTGGCCACGTCGCGAGGCACGAGGTTGCCAAAGGCGGGATAGCGGCGCTCGAGGTAGTAGTCGCGCTCCTCCTCGGGGATGTCGCTGCCCTTTATCTCGCCGTTCTGCAAGCGCTTGGCGTCGTCGATGCTCTTAGGCACCCAGATGCGGCCGTCGTTACGCAACGACTCGCTCATGAGGGTGAGCTTCGACTGCTTGTCGCCGTGGCGTGGAATGCAGGTGGGGTGAATCTGCACATAGGCGGGGTTAGCAAAGTAGGCGCCCTTGCGGTAGCAAGCCATGGCGGCGCTCACGTTGCAAGCCATAGCGTTGGTCGAGAGGAAATAGGTGTTGCCATAGCCACCGGTGGCGATAACCACCGCATGGGCGGCAAAGCGCTCGAGCTCGCCGGTGACGAGGTTCCTGGCGATGATGCCGCGTGCGCGACCGTCGATGATCACCACGTCGTGCATCTCGTAGCGGTTGTAGCTCTTCACGTTGCCCATCTTGATCTGGCGGTTGAGCGACGAGTAGGCGCCCAGCAGCAGCTGCTGGCCGGTCTGGCCCTTAGCATAGAAGGTGCGGCTCACCTGTGCGCCACCAAAGGAGCGGTTGGCCAGCAAGCCACCATACTCTCTTGCGAAGGGCACGCCTTGTGCCACGCACTGGTCTATGATATTGTTCGATACCTCGGCCAGGCGATACACGTTGGCCTCACGGGCACGATAGTCGCCACCCTTCACGGTGTCGTAGAAGAGGCGATACACCGAGTCGCCGTCGTTCTGATAGTTCTTGGCGGCGTTGATACCTCCCTGCGCAGCAATCGAGTGGGCGCGGCGTGGAGAGTCTTGAATGCAGAAGTTGAGCACCTTGAAGCCCATCTCGCCCAGTGTGGCGGCGGCGCTGGCGCCAGCCAGTCCGGTACCCACCACGATGATGTCGAGGCGACGCTTGTTGGCGGGGTTGACGAGTTTCTGGTGCGCTTTATAGTTAGTCCATTTCTCAGCTACTGGTCCCTCGGGGATCTTAGAGTCAATAGCAGGCTGAGCAACGTTGTTGTTAATGTTTTCTTCCATTTGTCGTAAATTTTTTTTAAGTGTTAATTACTCAGCAGCATTTAGCGAACTCGCCTATGCACTCCATGCCAAAGGCAAACTTGCAAGTGAGAGCGATAACCACGATGGCGAAGATGCACATCACAATGGTGGCCCACCACCAGCCTATGCACTTGAGGCGGCCTATCCACTTGTCGTTGTTAACGCCTATCGACTGGAAGGCGCTCCAAAAGCCGTGGGTGATGTGGAACCACAGTGCCACGAACCAAATCAGGTAAACCACGCACACCCAGGGCTGGCTGAAGGCAGCCTTCAGGGCCACATAGCCACTGTCGGGCTCATGCCCCATGATCTCGGGCAGCTGCATCTTGGCCCAGAAATGGAACAGGTGCAGCACCAGGAAGCACAACACGATGATGCCCAGCACGAGCATGTTTTGCGACGCCCACTCCACGCTCTTGGGACGCTTGGTCACAGCATAGCTGTTATTGCCGCGCGCCTTGCGGTTTTGCAAGGTCAGGACAAAGGCGTAGATGATGTGAATCGCAAAACCTGCGGCTAAAATCGCAGTACCCAGCAGAGCATACCAGTTAGCGCCAAGAAACTCGCACACAGCCTCATAAGCATCGAGCGAATAGACTGCCACGGCGTTCATCAGCGCATGGAATGTTAAGAATAGGATAAGGAAAAGACCGGTGACACTCATCACCACTTTCCTTCCTACCGAAGATTTAAATAACCACATAGTAGTTTTGAATTAAGTTATTAATTGATTTATTTGATTAGTTATCAATGCAATAGCATCCGCCAGTGAGCAGTCACGGTGGAATTAAAGTGCAAATTTACCATTTTTCCTCGTTATTTGCAAGCATGATGGCTCATAAATCAGAAATAATATCTAAATTTGCCACAAAAAAGCTAGCTATGAAACTATTTAAGTGGATATTGCTTGGTGCCGTGCCCGCAGCATTGATGGGCGGTTGCACCAGCAGTGCAAGGGCCACGGGCGAGAGCGGCGCGGTCACGGCGGCCCATGTGGCGGCGGGCGGGCACCGCCTGCTGGTGATGAAGCCCTCGGCAGGCGCACAGCTGCGCTTCGTCAGCCACAAGCAAGCGGGGTTCACCACGGCTCCGAGCATCGACGACAGCGCCATCATGCTCAACGTGGCTGCGGCCTTCACGCTCGACACCGAGACCCTGGACGTGTGTGGCGACCAGGTGGTGGCGGGTGAGCGCATCGCCGGCTACGACGACGTCACCGCCACGGGACATGCCCTCATCATTAATAATAAGGTGTATATAAAGAGCAATAGCTGCCTCGACGAGTCGATAAAGGCCGCCGTCGAGGGCAAGGGCTACCTGTTCCAGCAGTGCCACATCGTGGAGGACGGCCACCCCAGGGTGGAGCGGGTGCCACAGGCCATACGCGACCGCCGGGCACACATCATCTACCGCGCGGCATGTGTCATGGGCGACGGCAGCTTTGCCATAGTGCAGGGCGAGGAACCCATGTATTGCGAGGAGTTTGTTGACGCTCTGGTGGCGCTCGGAGCCCAGCAGGCGCTCTACCTCGACATGGGCACCTGGGCTTGGGGCTGGGTGCGAGAGGGCGGCACCACCACCGAGCTTGCCGAGCACTTCTCTAACACCCGCTACCAGAGCAACTGGCTGCAAGTGGTGAAATAATGCTCAATGCACAATGCTTAATGCTCAATGCTTAATGCACAATGCATAATGCTCAATGCTTAATGCACAATGCATAATGCTCAATGCATAATGCTCAATGCATAATGCTCAATGCTTAATGCACAATGCACAATGCTTAATGCACAATGCACAATGCTTAATGCACAATGCACAATGCTTAATGCATAATGCTTAATCTAGAAAATCTAGAATGTCTAGAAAGTCTAGATAATCTAGAAAATCTAGAAAATCTAGTGCTTGTGGATGGTGACCTGGGTGGCTCCGAAGCCGTATTCCTGGAAGCTGGCGTCCTGCACTGAGCAGGCGGGCCACTTGCGCTTGAGCTCGGCGAGGATGGCGTTGCGCAGCACCCCCTCGCCCTTGCCGTGGATGAACACGATTTTCTGGCCCAGCTTGTCCTCGTTGGCCTTCATCACCTCGCAGAACTTGGCGAGCTGGTAGTTGAGCATGTCGGCATTGCTGAATCCCGCCAGGTTATCGACGAGCTCGGTCATGTGCAGGTCTTGCACTATGGTCTCCATCTTCTTTTTCTTGTGCTCCGGCTTGGGGTGGCGCTGCGGGCGCTCGTCGCGGCGCCGCTTGTCGCGCATGGCGTTCTCGAGGGCGCTGCTGTCGAGGCGCAGCAGCTTGGTGGGCAGGTCGTTGCGAGTTACCTCGAGTTGCAGCACTGGCGTGTCGAAATATTCGGTCTCGTGAAAGCAGTGCAACTTGTAGAACTTGGTCACGTCAAGGCGCAGCTGCACCAGCGCCGGGTTCTTCAGCGCAAAGCCCTTGCCCTGCTTGAAGGCGATGTACTGCACCGCCACATGAGTCATGGCGTTGAGGTCGTTGTGGCCAAACTCGTCGAGCGGCACCTGCGTGTTGGGCTCCACGATGTCGTGGTAGCGCGTGGTCCACTCGCGGTCCTCGTCGCCGCGCGTCATATACACAAAATAGAGGAAGTAGTTGCTGTCGTTCACCAGCATGGTGTAGAACGTGGTGGTGTTCAGGTGCTTGACCTCACGGGGCTCGTAGGCGAGCACTATGTTGAGCACCTCGCCATCCTCGGTCTCAAACACCGGCTCCAAGGGTTTGGGCTCGGGTCGAGGCTCAGGCACGTCGGGCTCCACGAGCTTAGTCTTTATCACCAGTGGCTTCTCATAGGTGGCGTGATGCGCCCGGGTGGTATCTACCACCACCACCTCTTTCTCGAGGGCCGGGCGCTCAAAGCCGTCCTCATCTTCCACATACACCATCTTGCCCTCCACTCGGGTCACCTTGCCGCCTCCCACATCGTTGAGGAAGCGCACTATATCATTTACTTTTACCATAATCTCATCTTTTTATAAACTTGATGTGTCACTATTGCCAGCAATAGCGACCGCAAAGTTACACATATTTTCCGTAACTCCCGCCATCTTTTTTTAGACATAAGAACATAAGTCCATTTTCTTCCTCGCCTCCCGCTGTTTTTTAGACATAAGAACATAAGAAACATAAGTCCTCGATTGCCGCTGTTTTTTAGACATAAGAACATAAGAAACATAAGTTTCGCAGCATTCGCTAAATTCGCAAAATTCGCCGTCGCAAAATTCGCCGTGGCATAATTCGCTAAATTCGCAAAATTCGCCGTGGCATAATTCGCCGTCGCATAATTCGCCGTTCTTGTATATTGGCAGTATAATAATTCGCAAAACTCGCCACATTCGCCGTTCTCGAAACAGCAACTTTCGCCACATTCACCGTTAGCATTTGCAGTTCATTTTGGCTGATTCACCGAAAAAATTGCCCTATCCATCATTGGAACCTACCACAATCAATCAACCTAAAAGAATTCTAATAACACACTGATTAACAAGAAGATATTTTTAATAACTTTGTTAACTTTTTCACCTTTATTCTGTATCTTAAACATACTTTAACTTTAAAATTCTTTGCCAGATGACCGAAAAGACATACCTTTGCAACTGATTGCGCACTAGGAGCTTATCGTGATTACATAATTATTTATGCAGTTTACAATGACGCAATAATCATAACACGAGCCTATGCACCCCTAAGCAGTTATGCATTAGCGCAATCACACGAAGGAACGACTTTTTAGAAACATTAATTATTATAGTCTATCTTAAAAAACTTTATTTATGAGAAAAGTATTCTTAATCGTGACGGCATGCCTCATGGCCTGCCTCACCCAAACGGCTGCGGCCTATGAGTATGTATTCGACATGTCTCAGGCTTTGAACCCTGAGAATATTGACAAACCCAACAAAAGGATTGCGATGAAGCAAAAGACCTCTTCTGGAAAAACAATTTATTTTTATATAACCTATTCAGAAGACCAAGCGACCTCAGAAGCCTTGTTGGATCAATGCTACATTGACAATAAAGGCCGTTTAGCTCTTGTCATGGGAAGAACTGATATTGCTATTAGTATAACTTGCACAGACAAGATAAACCAAGTGCAATTTGGCAAGATGGATTGTTTGCTCAATGGTGCTCCCAATGATGGTGATTATCAGTTTGGCAACGAAGTAAACGGAATTACTGATTTCGCTGGCATTGGTACTTCCGACAACTATTTCATTGCTGGACAAAGTAGTTCAGGATTTTCAGCTGCTAATGGGGTTTTCAAAACCAGCATTCATTATAATAATGACCAGCGTACCTGGTTTATTGGTCCTCAAGTGATAGTTCGCACTGAGCCTATTACTCTTGAAGCCTTGACTCATGCCGACCATAATGTTAAGCATCAGTACCACACAATTGATCACGACTTGGTGGGTGTTGGTGTTCGTCAGTTGTATGCTCAAAATGGTAGCAACCCTCAAACGTTCCTTATTGCTCGCAGCGTTTTGCCAATCAGCAATGAGTACAAGCACCAGATGGCCGAGGGCAAGACTCTCTTGAGAGATGCCAATGGAAATGTTCCTTCTTGGGCAAATCCCGAGACTCCACAATATGCGTGGATTGGACTTAAGATAAACAATCCAGAGGAATATGTAGGCCATCAGTTCAGTGGCGTGCGTGGTATTTATGTCTATGATGACGGTTTCGCTTATAACCTGCTTCGTTACAACCCTGTGATGGAAGTGATAGGAACACCCACAATCAAGAAAGACGCAGATGGCAATAAGATTGAAGTTGGCACACAGCTTAACACCTATAGCTGCGCCAATCTCTCGGAACAGGATCAGAGTGAGTTCTTCTTTATGGAACCCCGTCTGCTTGAGATTTGCAACGTTGTTGACATCATGCGTACAGATGACCAAAAAATTATTGTGCCAGATAGAACTGCAATTCTCCCTGATGGAATGACAGAGAATATATATGTGGATAATGGTATTACTGGTCATGCTGGAATTACTGACCGCTCATATAACATGTGGGCTAAAGGTGATATGGAAATGTTTCACACCGACAATGAGCAGAATGCTCTTGCCCTAGCATGGAGAATGCGCAACAAGGTTTATCATGTTGATGGTGGTTTGATAGTGGCATCAGCATATCAAGATAATGATTATCCACTTGATATTCCTAATACAACCTATGAGAGCTTTGGTAACGCAGGTATAGGCATGCACATTCAGGGTGAGGCTCAATTAGATTTATATGCCGAGGACATGTGGGTTGGTAATGGTGACTACTGGAGCCGCTATAACTTTGCCCAGAACAAGAATGCTTATCGCAATGACCTGAAAATCACTGTATATAATCCCACTCTGGAATTTGAAGGCATTGGCAATCTTGAAATTCAGCGTTGCGACCATGAGGGTAATTATCTTAAAACTGTTGGAACTATTGAGCAAAACCAATGGGTTCCTGGAACATTTACCGTTCATTATGCTGATGCAGCCAAAGAGGCTGTGAACGATGAGGGATTGAAACAAATTCTAACACCTGTTTATGCCGATAACAAGCAATATGACTTGCAATGGGGTACTGAAAAAATCATGGGGCTCAGCGACATGTTCTACAGCGATGAAATGACCAGCCGTAAAACCAACTCTGCCCTTTATCCAGGCTTCCAATATCGAGTTGTGCCTGCCGAGGGCAACAATAACACGAACTTCACATGCGTAGTTAGCTTCGCTCCAGTTTTCAAGACTAACGAAAACGTTGTTACCCGTGCTAAATATAGCAAAGCTGAGGTTGATGGAGACATCAATAACACCCTTGAGGAAAACAATGAAGCAGAGATCACTTTCGCTCCAAACATGGCAAAAGACATGACTGAGTATCGTGTTCTTAAGGGGGCAGCTGATGCCACAACAGGTACTGGTTTTGAAACAATTGCTCATGCGGCAATCAATGTTGATCAAAATGGACTAATGAACCCATTTTTCACCGACCAGATTGTAGATGGCACAGTATATGTTCCTGAGTTATACACCGAGTATAACGATAACACCTACGGTTGCTACAAGCAGAGCGTGAGCGATGCTGACCTCATCATTGAAGTGAAAGATATGGTTGCTGCCGACTTTGTCAATAACGATGGCAA
This sequence comes from uncultured Prevotellaceae bacterium, assembly GCA_900318255.1. Classification (GTDB taxonomy): domain Bacteria; phylum Bacteroidota; class Bacteroidia; order Bacteroidales; family Muribaculaceae; genus Sodaliphilus. The sequence continues at coordinate 26,625 of ONJX01000010.1, forward strand.
GCGTTATGTTCACGCAACTCTTAGCCTGCAGTCGATTATCAACAACATCGACAAAGACTCTCGCTACCTGCTCAGAGTATGGCGCCAGGTTGGCAATGGTGAGAAGGTGCTTCTTAATGGTAGCGCAGAGGCTTGGGAGACCAACTATGCAGGCCTTAGCACCCTTGGCATGGAAGCCAACGCTTATGCAAAGACTGGCAACAACACCTTTACCCTCTACGACACCTTTGAGGCAGTGGCACAGGCTCAGACAAGTGGTGCTCCTGGTCTCAAGAAAGAGGGCGACATGGTGAACATCGAGGACGTGACTTACTTCGCCACCCTCTATGTTAAGGACGACGCTTCGGAGAAATACTATGTTAAGACAACCTTTGATGAGCCTAACACCTCAATCCCCACCGGCATCAGCACTATTGATGGCAGTGCCCAGGTTGAGAGCGTGCGCTACATCAACGTGGCTGGCATGGAGAGCGATAAGCCCTTCGCTGGCATGAATATAGTGGTTACCCGTTACAGCAACGGCACTACCACCATCACAAAGATGATTAAGTAATATTTTCTCAGAATTTTTAGCATGTTGCTGGTTGTGGGCTGCGAAGTTCACAACCAGTTTTTTTGTGCACTAAAAGTTGCAGGAACAGAATATTATGCCTAAATTTGTGGGCAACAAGTATTCACATTTTAATTATCATCAACCATGAAGCGACTAGTTTTAACCTCATTATTAGTGTTTACCTTTATTGCCATGTGCGCGCAGGCGCGCTATGTGTGCACCGGCAACAGTGTGTATCTCAGGACTGGCCCTGGCAAGAGCTATGAGCCGGTGACCTACTGGTCGGGTCCCAAAGAGGGGCGCCCGGTCTTCCTCTACAAGGGCGGCCGTCTCGACTATGTGGGTCCCACCAGGAATGGCTATGCCCGCGTCAATGCCTACCATGATGGCGGCTACGACCAGGGGTGGGTGGCCACGCAATATATGAAACGCGAAGGCACCACCACGCCCACCACCAAGAAGAGCAAGGAGAAAAAGAGCTCGAAAAAGAACAGGCGATAACGCCAGCAGTGAGCGAGGTGGCGCCTTGCAGGCGAGCGAGAGCGCTCCCGCTCTCTCGCAAGGCATGCCTTGCGACCGCTCTCTCGCAAGGCAGTGCCTTGCGACCGCCCGACCGATTGCGACCACCTTGCCGCTGGCTACCACTGCCCTGCCGCTGGCTACCGCCCTGCCGCTGGAGGCCACCCTGCCGCTGGAAGCCGCCTTGCCGCTGGCTACCACCCTGCCGCTGGAGGCCGCCCTGCCGCTGGAGGCCGCCCTGCCGCTGGCTACCACTGCCCTGCCGCTGGCTACCACCCTGCCGCTGGCTACCACCCTGCCGCTGGGCGAGCGTGCAGTGGCAATAGGTGGGAAGGTCGTGAGGCACGGGCCTCACGAGAAAATCACTATTATTCACCCCTCATTAAAAAAACAGCACTAAAGAATGGCACTGACTGAGCAACAGAAACGGTGGCTCGACAGCCACCCGGAGCTGAAGCCCTCACAACAGGGCAAGAAGCGCAAAGAGGGGCACAACTATCGCAGCCGCTGCATCTACCTGGTGACGCTCTGCATCGAGGGGCGGCTGCCGCTGCTGGGCACCCTGCACGCTCCCGACGAGTGGCACCGCGTGCCCCACGTAGTGCTCAGCGAGCTTGGCAAGAAGGTGCTCAGCACATGGCGCGCCATCCCCCGCTATTACCCCGAGGTGGAAGCCATGAAGATTCAAATCATGCCCGACCACCTGCACGGCATCCTCTTCTTCAAGCAGGAGACTGCCTATCACCTGGGGCAGGTGATCAACGGCTTCAAGAAGGGCTGCAACGATGCCTACAAAGCCCTTAACGACAACACCTTCAAGCGGCTGTGGGAGACAGAATATACCGACACCATCCTCGCTGGTCCCAATCACCTTGACGTGATGAGGAACTATATCGCCGACAACCCGCGGCGGCGATGGGTGAAGCAGCACAATGGGTCGCTGTTTAGGAAAAACAGCATTGTGGTTGACGGCAAGAGCATGGACGCGATGGGCAACATGCACCTGCTAAGCTACCGCGAGAAGATATATGTGCAGTGTACTAATCGCCTTGACGACGCAGGCCTAGAGGCTGCCAGGCGCCGCTTCATCGCGCAGGCACTGGAGGGAAAGGTGGTGGTGACCGCCGGAATAAGCAGGGTGGAGAAAGACGTGATGAACTGGGCCCTGAACAACGGCCACGAGATGATACTGGTGGTGGAAAACGGCATGTCGCCACTGTGGAAACCCGCCGGCAAGCAGTTTGAGGCATGTGCTAATGGCACCTTGCTCATTGTCGCGCCCTGGGAATATAGCCGCTTTTCCCACAAGATAAGCCGCAGCAAGTGCCTGGCAATGAACGATGTGGCACTAGCGATAGTGGAGGGGCGAGTGGCAGGTGCCTCTTGAAAAATTTGTGCCATTACCAAAAAAGCACTACCTTTGCATTTCGGAATGCAACAATAACTATATAACACATTTATTTATATCATGGCTAATAACCCAGAGTTTAAGTATGCCCCCATGTTCCAGCTTGGGGAAGACAAGACCGAGTATTACCTTCTCACCCGCGACCATGTGAGCGTGGGCGAGTTTGAAGGCAAACCAATCCTGAAAATCGAGCCCGAGGCGCTGACCATGCTCGCCAACGCGTGCTTCCGCGACGTGTCGTTCATGCTGCGCCGCTCGCACAACGAGCAGGTGGCTAAGATCCTGAGCGACCCCGAGGCCAGCGAGAACGACAAATATGTGGCTCTCACCTTCTTGCGCAATGCCGAGACCTCGGTCAAGGGTCAGCTGCCCCTGTGCCAAGACACCGGCACCGCCATCATCCACGGCGAGAAAGGCCAGCAGGTGTGGACCGGCTTCTGCGACGAGGAAGCCCTGTCGCGCGGCGTGTTCAAGACCTACACCGAGGAGAACCTGCGCTACTCGCAGAACGCCCCCCTCACCATGTTTGACGAGGTGAACACCCGCTGCAACCTGCCCGCGCAAATCGACCTCGAAGCCACCGAGGGCATGGAATACCGGTTCCTGTGCGTGACCAAAGGCGGCGGCAGCGCCAACAAGACCTACCTCTACCAAGAGACCAAAGCACGCATCCAGAACCCCGGCACCCTCATCCCCTTCCTCGTGGAGAAGATGAAATCGCTGGGCACCGCCGCTTGCCCACCCTACCACATCGCCATCGTGATAGGCGGCACCAGCGCCGAGAAGAACCTCTTGACCGTGAAGCTCGCCTCCACCCACTACTACGACGAGCTGCCCACCAGCGGCGACGAGACAGGCCGTGCCTTCCGCGACCTAGAGCTCGAGAAGCAGCTGCTTGAAGAGGCCCAGAACATAGGGCTTGGAGCACAGTTTGGCGGCAAGTACCTGGCACACGACGTGCGCGTGGTGCGCTTGCCACGCCATGGCGCCAGCTGCCCCATCGGTCTAGGCGTGAGCTGCAGTGCCGACCGCAACATCAAAGCTAAGATAAACAAAGACGGCATCTGGATAGAGAAACTCGACGACAACCCCGGCTCGCTCATCCCTGCCGAGCTGCGCGAGGCTGGCGAGGGCGACGCCGTGAAAATTGACCTCAACCAGCCCATGAGCGAGGTGTGCAAAATATTGAGCCAATACCCCGTGAGCACCCGCCTGAGCCTGAACGGCACCATCATCGTGGGCCGCGACATCGCTCATGCCAAGATCAAAGCTCGCCTCGACGCCGGTGAGGGCATGCCACAGTACCTCAAGGACCACCCCATCTACTATGCCGGCCCTGCCAAGACTCCCGCCGGCATGGCGTGCGGCTCGATGGGCCCCACCACTGCCGGCCGCATGGACCCCTACGTGGATGAGTTCCAAGACCACGGCGGCAGCCTCATCATGCTCGCCAAGGGCAACCGCTCGCAAGCCGTGACCGATGCCTGCCGCAAGCACGGTGGTTTCTACCTGGGTAGCATCGGTGGCCCCGCCGCTATCCTTGCCCAGAACAACATCAAGAGCATTGAGTGTGTGGAGTATCCCGAGCTAGGCATGGAAGCCATCTGGAAGATCGAGGTAGAAGACTTCCCCGCCTTCATCCTCGTTGATGACAAGGGCAACGACTTCTTCAAGCAAATCAAGCCCCGCTGCACCTTGTGCAAGTAGCCACACTGCCTCGGAATCATAATGCACAATGCATAATGCACAATGCATAATGCACAATGCTTAATCTCTTCCCTGAAGAGTGAGTGCTGAACATTAAGGGTGTGCCCGTTTTTTGAGGGCACACCCTTGTTGTAATGCTTTATCTTGCTTTTGGTACTATTTCTCCACTTTCCACTGGTCGATGGTGCGTGTGTCGGGGTTGACGGTCACGCCCACCTTAACCTTGCGGCGAGGGTCGTTCCAGTAGGGGATGAGGTAGTCTTTCTCGTTGATTTGGGCGAGCGCCTCATCCACTGTGGCGGTGGTGGAGATTTTAAGCTCAATGACATAGATGGTGCTGCGGCTCTTCATCACCACGTCGCAGCGGCCACGGGCGTTGCGCACCTCGGTCATCGTCTCGATGCCTATGCAGTCGAACATCACGCGCAGCAGCGTCTCGAAGTCGCGCTCAGTCTTGTTACTCAGGTTATAGGGCAAAGCGGCGAGATAGCTCTGCGCGGCGGTGAGGGCGGCATCGATGTCGTCGGCAATTATGGCACGTTTCACTGCCATGAGCAGCGACTCGTTCTTGTTCAAATCCTTGCTCAGGTAGCGCGGCATGAGTGTGCTGTACAGGCCCGAATGAACCTCCTGATTGGGGATGCCCAGGGTGTAGATGTTCTCCTCAAAATTATAGTCTTTGATTGTGAGATACCCGCTCTGGTAGAGGATGGGGATGGCAGTCTCCATGTTGTCAAACGGCTGGTCGAAAGCTCTCTTAAACAACTTGGTGTTCTCGATATCGGCAAGCTGGAAGTTGTACTTGTCCAGTATCTTAATCAACGCTGCTGGCGTACCGCTCGAGAACCAGTAGTCGTCGAGCATCTCGTTGGCAAAGGCTTTGATGATACTGAAGGGGTTATAGACATCAACCATGCCAGAGCCAAAGTGGTATCCGTCGTAGCGGTCGCGCAAACGTTGCGCCATCTCCTGCGGCGTAATGCGGAACTTCTGTGCCATCATAGCAATGTCAACCTCGAAGTTCTGCTCCAGTTCCTGGGCGGTGATGCCGCACAGACCCTCCCACTTTTCTACCATCGAGATGTTATTCAAATGGTTGATGGTCGAGAAGATCGACATCTGCGAGAACTTGGTAACGCCAGTAATGAACAGGAAGCGGATGTGCTCGCCCAGAGCCTTGACAGGGGAATAAAATGAGTTGAAAATGGAGCGGATGGCATCCACCTTCTCTTGCGAGTCAATGACGTTGAGCACCGGCGAGTCATACTCATCAAAGATGAGCACCGCGCGCTGCCCAGTACGCTCGTGGGCAGTGAAAATGAGACGCTGCAAACGGTCGCCATAACCAAGCCCTGTCCCATCGATGCCAAATTTCTCTTCCATGTTATTAAGCAACAGGCTAAGGGAGGTTTCCACACCTTTTGGGTCATCATTTTTGCACAGCGACATGTCGAAGTGCAGCACAGGGTACTCGGTCCAGTCCTTCTCGAGGCTGTCGATGGCCAGCCCCTCAAAGAGATCCTTGCGGCCCAGAAAATAGTATTTCAGCGTGGAGCACAGCAGCGACTTGCCGAAACGCCGTGGTCTCCCCAAGAAGATGGCATCACCATAGTGGTTGGTGAGGTCATAGATGCACTCGGTCTTATCGACATAGACAAAACCCTCGGTTCTTAGTTTCTCAAAGTCCTGCACTCCCACAGGATAACGATGTAGTGGTGCCATAAAACAATTAAGTGTTTAGACTGTAACAATGTGAGCATCCTAAATGAAAAATCGCATTATCTCACTAAAGATGTTAGTTTCTCGGTTACAAAGGTAATAAAAAACTCGCAATCGCCAAAATCGCAGCCCACTTTTTTGAACACGGTTTTGAGTTTCAGGACTGGATGACACTTTCAAAACTTAACATCAAAATATTTGGTTGCCTTGGAAAAAGTTTGTACCTTTGCGGCATGATAATGTGGTGGCCACCATGAGCACCCGCTCCACTGGTGGCTGAAAAGGGAACACAGGTTAGAATCCTGGGCAGAACCCGCTGCTGTATTTTCCCCACGACATGTCGCTTGCCGAAGTTCAACAATTCGGTCACTGCCAGCCTTTGGCGCTGGTGGGAAGGCCCCAAGGCAAGCGATGGGAATGAGCCAGAAGACCTGCCTCGTTATCAAACCCAATCGGTCATTAGGCCGCTATAGGTGTTTTATTTATGGCTTTTTATGCCATTACAGCATTATTTTTGGCATCTTGCTGCCATTAGTGTTTCACCATAGCCCGCTATGCTTTCAACACTAACGTTGCAATCTTCTCAAAACTAATACTGTCCTGCCATAAAACCTAATAACCGATTCGGGTTAAAAACAATTCATGCTCTCGTGGAATTAGGGCAGGAACACACATTGCGAGTCTATAGTTAATAGTTAAGAGTCTATAGTTAATAGTTAGCTCCAGACTACTCCACTATTTCACTAATGCTTGAAGTGGTTGCTTCATGGTGTTTCGTCATTTCACAGAGCGCAGAGTGAGATGACGTTTTTTTATCAACATAATTTATTAACTATGAAGCAACTAAGTTTACTTTCCAAAAACCTTGTGCTGATGATTGCTGTGGTAGTGCTGGCACTGCCTGCCCATGCCGACCGCACCGTCAATCAGCTGCAATTTGGCAAGCAGACCATCGAGGTTGCTGCCGACGAGGTGATAACCTTCCTCGACATGAACGGTTATCAAGGCATCTCGTCGTCGAGCAGCAACAACTCGCAGTCGCTCACCGTGTTCAAGCCCGCCCAGGGGATGGCTATCCAGCTCACCTTTGAGCGCCTCGACGTGCGCAACGACGGCAACTCTTGGCCTGCTTACGTCAACGTGTATGCCGGCGACCCCGACCCCGAGGGGTCGTTTGGCTATGCCACCTCAACAAGTGGCGTCACCGCTTCGTCCACACTGCCCACTGGCACTGTGCTAGAGAAGCTCGACGGCACCTATGAGAACAAGACCTACACCGCCACCGATGCCTCGGGCATCATCTCGGTGGGTTATCTCTACCGTTATGCCAAAGCCATTGACGGCTGGAAGGCTACGGTGAAGTGTATCACCCTTGAAGACATGGCAGTTACTGGCGCGTCGAGCAACTACGACAACGTGGCTGCCAGCACCACCGCCACCGAGGGCATCAACTTTGCCACTGCCGTGGTCACCACCACTGGCGTGATGAACGCCGACAACGTTACCGGCATCACCTTCAAGGCCACCACCAATGAGGACGCCATCGACCCATTGCAGCTGCGCCTCTATGCAGGTTCGCAGCCATCGTTCAAGGGGGCCACACCTCTTGATGCTACTGTTGCTGCCAACCGCGACGGCTACACCTTCACCCTGAACCAGCCACTGACCGAGGGCTCCAACCAGTTCTCGATTGCAGGTGAATACCTGAGCACTGCTGTACCAGGTGCTAAGGCTGCTATCGAGATTAGTAAGATTACAACCGCTAGTATGCCCGAGGGCGTGACTCCGTTCACCGCTGGCACTCCCGTGGTAGTAGCCAAACCTGCTATTGCGTTGATTTCCACCACCCCGCAAGTCATCACCGTGGGCGACGTGCCTTACAATTTCTATGACGACGGCGGCAAGGATGGTAACATCACTCAAGGCTTTGAGGGACAGATTACCTTTGTTCCTGCCACCGAGGGCAACGCCATCAAGATCGACTTCTCGAAACTCGACCTGTTCAACACTTCTACCGTTGGCTACAACGACGTGTTCAAGTTCTACAACGGACGCGAGGTGAACGAGGAGAACCTTATCACCACTCTCCTCAACGAGGCCGAAATCGTGAAATCGACTGCCGAGGATGGCTCTATGACCGTATATCTCAAGAGCACAGCCGGCTACCCCAAGAGCGGCTGGGAGGCACTGGTGAGCCAGTTCCTGCCCGGTGACATGACTCTGGCAGGTGTCAACGGTGAGGCTGCTTCAACAGCAACAGTTGCTGCTGGCGATACTAATGCGCAGATGCTCGTCATCGATGTGCTCACCGACAACACCGCCAACCCACTGAGCCTCAACGAAATCAATCTCACCACCGCCGACGCGAAGAACATCGCGCGCGCACGCGCTTATTATTTAGGTAAGAAAAACGAGTTTGCCACCACCACCCTCTTTGGTGAGACCACCGTCAGCGGCACTGCTATCGCCATCACTGGCGAGCAGGAGCTCATCGAGGGTCACAACTATGTGGCTATCGTTCTCGACCTCAACGACCAGGCTCAAAACGGCGAGCAAATCACCCTGTCGCTCACTAACGTGACAGTGGGCGAGACCACCCAGGCTCCCGAGGTAGCTGTTAGTGCCACTCGCACCGTCAACAACATCTGCCGCGCCACTCAAGGCTCGCACAGCCACATCATCAGCGGCCCCTGGACCTTCACCAACACCGAGGGCTACAGCGGTAAGTATGAGACCGTCGATACCGACTACATCGTCACCTTCACCCCTGCCGAGGCAGGCACCGTGGCGCAGATCGACTTCTCGGCATTTGACGTGTACTACTCTAGCTCAAGCTATGGAACAAAGGCCGTATTTGAGATTTACAGCGGCACCGAGGTCAACAGCGCCAACCTGCTGTGGAGCCTCACCGACGCCAGCCAGAGCTCTACCGGTCCTGGCACAGTGCTCCGCTCGCAGAGTGCCGAGGGCTCGTTGACCATCCGTTTCAACCCCAAGACCACCAGCAGCTACTATGCCGGCACTGGCTGGACCGCCACCGTGCAGCCCTTCCAGAACCACAACATGGAGGTCAAGAATGTTACCGTTAACCAAACCAGCACCGACGTGCTCGCCCCTGGCGCTACCAGCGCCCAGCTCATCGACTTCGTAGTAGAGACCGAGGGCACACTGAGCACCGACGTTATCAGCAACATAGCCCTCGACCTCAAGGGCAGCGAGGCTGCCATCAGCAAGGTGAGCGTGCTTTATAACAACCAAAACGACTTTGCCACAGCAGTAGAGGTGGGCAGCGTAGAGAACCCAGCCCAGAGCGAGGTGACCATCGCTGGCGAGCGCGAGCTCGTTGAGGGCAACAACTACTGGTGGGTAACCGTTGACGTGAAAGCCGACGCCGAGGCCGAGGCCATCGTCGATGCCAAGCTCCTCTCAATCACCGACGCCACTGGCACCATCGCCGTGGAGAACGGCGACCCCGAAGGCGAGCGCGTGGTTAAGTACATCTATCTGCTTGAGGAAGGCAACAACGTGGTTGTTGTCACCAACCCCCTCATGTTCTATGACGACGGAGGCCCCGATGGCAAGGTGAGCAAAGGCTTCACCGGCACCGTCACCTTCATTCCTGGCCGCGACAATAGCGCCATCGAGCTCAACACTCAGGGCACCTTCTCGATTGGTTCAGGCAACATGTATGTGTATAATGGCCAAGAGGCTATCGACGACAACCTGCTCGCCAGGTTCTCTACCACTACTGGTCCCGCCAACCTCGTGAGCAAGGCCGACGATGGCTCTCTCACCGTGTACTATAAGGGCAACAGCACTGCCAGCACCCTCGACGGCTGGGCCATCGCAGTGTCGCTGCACGAGAAGACCCCATTTACCATCGAGAGCGTGGAAGCTACTGCCACCACCGAGAACGTGAACCGCAGCATGAGCGACGCGCTGATGCAGCAGCTCAAAGTAAACGTGAGCGGTGACAAAGAGCCTATCGCCATCAACAGCGTGAAGTTCACCACCACTGGCACCACCAGCGTGAGCGACATCGCTGCCGCTAAGCTCTATTACACTGGCCATACTGCTACCTTCAGCGATGCCAACCCTGTAGCATCGCTCACCACAGTTGCCGATGGCGAGAACGTGCTCACCCTCGACACTCCCATCGAGATTAGCGACAACGGCGACTACTACCTGTGGCTCACCTATGACGTGGCTGCCGACGCTGCCACTGGCAACAAGCTCGACGCACAAGTGCTTGAGATGACCCAGGGCAACAACGTGATTGCCGTGACTGGTGCTGCCGCCGAGCGCGAAGTGGTGACAGGCATCAAGGGCACGTATGTGATTGGCTCTAGTGCCGATGCCGACTTCCCAACCTTTGCTGCTGCCACCGCCGCCATGGCTAATGGCGTGGAAGGCGCTGTGCGCTTCGAGGTAGAGGACGGCAGCTATGCCGAGAACATCGTCATCAGCAAGGTGCGTGGCACCAGCGAGCAGAACACCGTCACCTTCGTGAGCAAGAGTGGCGACCGCAGCAAGGTGATCATCACCGGTGGCGGCTACAGTGCTCCAGCCTATGGCGAGCTCAAGAAGGGCATGGTATTTGTCGAGACCACTCCATGGATAAGCTTCGAGAGCATGAGCTTCATTCCACAAAACCAGTCTTACCCCTATGCCGTACACATCTACAACCAGAGCCGCCACTTCACCCTCAAGGACTCTTACCTCAAAGCCGAGCTCGTGACCAGCGGCTACAGCGGCATGAACCTGTTTAAGACCGAGAATGTGGGCACCCTCGACGACAAGGGAGGCATGAACAACGACTACCTCACCATCGACGGCAACGAGTTCTATGGCGGCTACATCGCTATGGGTCTCACTGGCCCTGGTCCAGTAGCAGTGCCCGATGCTCTTGACTATGTTATTACTAACAACAAGATTTCGGAGCCCCGCAGCAAGGGCATCTACATCACCGACGTGGCTAACGCACTCATCGAGAACAACATCATCAGCCAGAGCACTACAACAGCTACTGGCTTCAACTCGATGGACATCTACCGCAACACTGGCAGCATGATAGTTCGCAACAACGTGATAACCCACACTCACTCCTACTACTCGCAGGGTATCTACATGCGTCAAGGATGTGAGGGTCAAAGCGAAGACAATCCTATCCTCGTTTACAACAACAGCATTGTTATTACAAATGCTGCAAGCGGCAGCGTTGCCGGCATTCAAGTGACAGCCGACTCTAAGAACATCGCCTTCTACAACAACACCGTGCGTGTGAGCGGTAGCAACGGTTATGTTTACTACACAGCTGGCAGCGGCAACCGTTACACTGGCGTGAAGATGCAGAACAACCTGCTGCAGAACTTCACCACTAGCGGCAAGCTTGCCTACATCAACAGTGCCGACGACGCCAAGGCGTTGATTATGACCAACAACGCTGTGTATGCAGCATCGGGAACTCTCTTCGAGAACCATGCCGCAACTATCGACGAGCTTAACGCTCTCGACAACAAGCAAGGCAACATTGCCGAGCAGGCCGAGTTCATGAGCGACATCGACAACCACCTGCTCAGTGCCGGCAACCTCAACGCCGGTGTGCCTGTCGATTTCATCACTACCGATGCCGACGGCAAGCAGCGCAATGCCCAGACTCCTACTATCGGTGCCTACGAGTGGGCCGAGGTAGTGGTTGAGAAACCCGAGATTGCCGAGGGCTATCCCACCGTTACCGACATCACCGAGACCACTGCCACCATCAAGAGCAAGTGGACAGTGGGCGGCAAGCTCTATTACATGGTTGAAACCGTTGCCAACGAGCCTGCGGGTATCGCTCCTAAGGCTACTGCCGACGACCTGCTGGCAACCGACGGCATCGACATCACTGCCGACACCGAGGTGAACACTGCCCTCACCGACCTCACCCCAGCCACCACCTACAAGGCTTACCTCATGGTAGTGAGCCCTCTAGGTGAGACAAGCGACGTGGTAGAGACCGAGGAGTTCACCACCTTGCGTCACATCGAGCCACTCACCGCTACCCTCGACAAGGTGGCTGCCACCATCAATGCTGGACAAACCGCTACCCTCACACCAGTAGTGGCTGGCGGCAATGAGCCTTACACCTATGAGTGGCGCGACCAGATGAACGAGGTGGTAGGCACTGAGGCCACTCTCACTGTCACTCCCGAGCACTCCTATGGTTACCGCCTGACAGTTACCAGTGCCGACGGTCAAACCGTTAATGCCAAGACTGGCGTGCGCGTGCTGGGTGAGGCAGTGACAGCGTCGATGGACGACAACTACCTCGACGACGAGAGCCACTGGGCATTTGACCCAACCACCGCCTCGATGGTTGCCGACGGCTTCTACAGCGGCTCTTACTACTTCAACAACGGCTCTATGCCAGCCTACAATTACTGGTATGGCTACTCCTTGAGCAACGAGACCGCCACCAGCTATGCCACACTCACCGACCAGTGGCACAGCGCAGTGGGCGAGGGTCACAACGGCTCTAGCAACTTTGCCATCGCCTTCCCCGAGGGACAGTTCATTGAGATCACCAACAGCGCCGACGGCGACGTGCTAAATGGCGCTTACGTGAGCAACACCGCCTATGCCTACAATGGCATGGCAGTGGGCGATGGCTTCGCCACAGCCTTCTCACAAGGCTCATGGTTCAAGCTCACCGCAGTGGGCTTCGACGCCGACGGTGAGGAGACGGCACGCACCGACTTCTACCTCGCCGACTATCGCAGCACTAACGCTCTCGACCACTACATCCTCGACACTTGGCAGTGGATGGACCTGCGTCCGCTGGGCAAGGTGGCTAAGGTGCGCTTCCTGCTCGACGGCAGCGACAAGGGCCAGTATGGCCTCAACACCGCAGCCTATTTCGCCCTCGACGACTTCAACTGCGAGCGCGACCTCATCGAGGAGCAGGTGCTCTACTACAAAGTGGGCAACTGGGCTCTCGACCTTAACGACATCTTCACCATCGTGGACGACGGCTCCACAGTGACCTACACCCTCGAAGACCTGGGTCAGGCACCATCACGCGACATCGAGACCGAAGGTCTTGACCTGGCAGTTGACGACAGTGGCATGCTCAACATCAACGCCAAGGTTGACCAGAGCAGTCGAGTAGTGATTGCTGGTGTTACCCAGAAGGGCAAGACCCAGTATGCTAAGCTCAACATCTACGTTGACAACACCACTGGCATCGAGGGCATTGCTGCCGGCAGTGGCAAGGTCATCGAGAGCCGCCACTACGTTAACGTGGCTGGACAAGTGAGCGACCGTCCTTTCAGTGGCGTGAACATCATCGTCACCCGCTACAGCGATGGCACCACCACCCAGGTGAAGGCCATCATCAAGTGATGATGCCACATTGATCTGATAAAGTCTCAGATTACATTTATTTATATAGTAACATCTCCGAAGCCACCTCGACGCGATGCCGAGGTGGCTTTGCTTGTTCTCCACCCTCTTCGTGTACTTCGGTAATAAAAGCACAAAATTCAGTAAAATGGTCACATCGCAGTTCATTTATTGCCACTAATTTTGCAGTCGATAAAACTTATTATCTCTTAATACTGAAGCATTATGAAAGCATTTTCTAAAGTTTTTATTCTCATGTTTGCGATGATTATGTGCAGTTGCTCCGACGGCAGCAACGAGGCAATGGCTCAAGCCACCATGTCGCAAAAGTTGTATGTCACCATCGACGGCGTGACGCAACCCGTCACACTCTATGACAACGCAGCCACTAGAGAGCTCGTTAACAAGCTGCAAGCCGGCGACGTGACAGTGACACTCAACTCCAGCGGCGACTTTGAAATATGGGGCGCTCTAGGTTTCTCGCTACCCACAAGCAACGAGCAAATCACCACTCAACCTGGCGATGTGATACTTTATAACGGCAGCAACATCTGCCTCATGTATGGCTCCAACTCATGGAGCTACACCCGCCTGGGACACATCGACGCACTCAACGAGAGCGAACTGCGCTCCTTCCTCAAGGCTGGCCAGAGCAACATCAGCGTCACCTTGTCGCTCCAGGGTGCCACCACCCATGCCACCAGCAACACGCTCGTGATCTATTACAGCTACACCAACAAATGCCACCAGATTGTTGAAACACTCACCTCACAGATTGACGCCGACGTGGTGCGCATCTACCCTGCCGACAAGAGTCAGCAATATGAGGCCAACGGCTATGCTATAGGCATGCAACTGCTTAACGCCATCAAGGCCAACCCCAACAGTGCCGACAGCTATCCCGAGATTGACCCAGTGTCGATTTCTCTTGACGAATATGACACCTTTATCATCGTCACCCCACTGTGGTGGAGCCAGATGGCTGCCATCCTGCAAACCTACTTGTTCAACCATGGTGCCGAAATGGCAGGCAAGAATGTGGGACTGATTGTGTCGAGCCACAGCAGCGGCATTGACGGTGTGGTGGCCGATGCCGAACGACTCATTCCAGGCGCTAACTGGATGGGAGAAGCACTGTGGATAAACAATGCCAACCATAGCAACCGCGCCACACTGATAGAGAACTGGCTCACCGACATCAACTACTCGGCAATATCCACCATCATTGACGACATCAACAATGACGTGCCCGCCCGCCCACAAGGCATTTACAACCTCAACGGACAGCGGTTGAACGAAGCTCCCCAAAGCGGCATATACATCGAGAATGGGATTAAAAAAATAGCCACAAAACGATAACACAATGAAATACATCACTATATCACTAGCAATAATGGGGCTACTGCTCATGTCGAGCTTCACACCCCAGCAAAAAAAAGAAACAATGAACACCACTTTACAACTCACACAAGACTGGGACAAGACATTCCCCAAAAGCAATAAAGTCAACCACAAGAAGGTAACCTTCAAGAACCGCTACGGCATTGAACTCGCCGCCGACATGTACACCCCCAAAGGCGCAACAGGCAAGCTTGCTGCCATCGCCGTGAGCGGCCCCTTTGGTGCCGTGAAGGAGCAGTCGAGCGGCCTCTATGCACAGCACATGGCCGAGCGTGGTTTTGTGGCTATTGCCTTCGACCCCTCGTTCACTGGCGAGAGTGGTGGCGAGCCACGCCGCATGGCATCGCCCGACATCAACACCGAGGACTTCCTGGCTGCCGTCGATTTCCTGAGCGTGCAAGACAATGTTGACCCTGAGCGCATAGGCATCATCGGCATCTGCGGCTTTGGCGGCATGGCCATCAATGCTGCCGCCCTCGACCCACGCATCAAGGCCACGGTAGCGTCAACCATGTATGACATGAGCAAGATTAGTGCCGAGGGCTACTTCAAGAGCGACGACAGCCCCGAGAAACGCATGGCTCAGCGCAAAGCCCTTGCAGCCCAGCGCACCCAGGACTTCAGGAGCGGCACCTACAAGCGTGCCGGTGGCGTGGTTGACCCCTTGCCCGATGACGCCCCCTTCTTCGTTAAAGACTATCACGACTACTACAAGACGGCTCGCGGCTACCACCAGCGCAGCGGCAACAGCACCGACGGCTGGAACGTGACTGGCTGCCAGTCGTTCCTGAACCAGCCCCTGCTTGCCTGGGCTCACGAGATTGAGACCCCCGTGCTGCTCATCCACGGCGAGAAGGCCCACTCGCGTTACTTCTCGGAGTATGCCTTTGAGAAGATGACCGGCGTTCACGTCGAGGCACAGAGCAAGACTGTGGGCAACAAGGAGCTGATGATTATCCCTGGAGCCGTTCACACCGACCTCTACGACGACAAGAACGGCAAAATTCCATACGATAAAATTGAGAAATTCTTTAACGAAAACTTGAAATAAAAAATGAAAAAAGTTGTTGTAATCTCCACCAGTCTGCGCCCAGGCTCTAACAGCCACTCGCTGGCAGAGCAGTTTGCACAGGGTGCCAAGGCTGCTGGCCATGAAGTGAAGCTAATAGAGCTGCGAGGGAAAGAAATAAAGTTCTGCATAGGTTGCCTGTCGTGCCAAAAGACGGGAAAGTGCGTGTTTAACGACGATGTGCCAGCCATTATGGAGAGCGTGCTCAATGCCGACGTGGTGTGCTGGGCGACACCCATTTACTACTATGAGATGAGTGGGCAGATGAAGACCCTCATCGACCGCATGAATGCCATGTATCCCAAGGACTACCACTTTCGCGACATCTACCTGCTCACCACTGCTGCCGAGGGCGAAGCACATGTTCCGGAGCGCGCACAGAGTGGCCTGCAAGGGTGGATAGACTGTTATGAGAGAGCGGCACTCAAGGCGCACCTGTTTTGCGGCGGCGTGGGAGCCCCACGCGAGATTGAGGGCAACACCAAGCTGCAAGAGGCCTTCGAGCTGGGCAAGAGCATATAACCACATCTCCACCCCTATTGAAAATAAATGGCCACTGCTTTACGTTTAGTAATTATATGATTTACAAGTTAGACAATATCGACGACTATAACCATGCCCTGGGCATCGAGACCGTGCATCCATTGGTGACAGTGTGCAACCTCAAGGATGTGCCCAACCGCGAGCTTCTCGACAACGAGGTGACGTGGCACTACGGCGTGTATGCCCTGTTTCTGAAAAACACGCGCAGCTGCATGCTCTCCTACGGCCACAAAGAATATGACTACAGCGACGGCACCGTCACCAGCTTCGCACCCATGCAGACGGTGACCTCCACCCCCATCCCTGGCATGGACCACGACGTGGTGGCGCTGCTGTTTCACCCTGACCTGATGCGTGGCACCTCGCTGGCCAAAGGCATCGACGACTACCGCTTTCTGCAGTATTCGTCGAGCGAGGCCCTGCACATGTCGGAACGCGAGCGCGCCATCTACCTCGACTGCATCGACAAAATCAAGGAGGAAATCAACCGCCCGCTCGACAAGTTCAGCCGCAAGCTCATCTGCCGCAACATTGAACTGCTGCTGGACTACTGCATGCGCTTCTACGACCGTCAGTTCATCACCCGCGAGCTGGAAAACAGCAGCGTGATAGCCACCTTTGAGCAGGCCCTGAACGAGTATTTCCACAACCGTGAGTCAATGTTTATGAAGGGACTGCCGTCGGTGAAGCACTTTGCCGACAAATGCTGCCTCTCGCCAAACTATTTTGGCGACCTGGTGAAGAAGGAGACCGGGAAAACGCCAGTGGAGTTCATCCAGCAGAAGGTTATCGACATTGCCAAGGAAGACCTGCACTCGAGCGATGACACCATCACCGAGGTGGCCTACCGCCTGGGATTTCAGAGCAGCCAGCACTTCAACCGCTACTTCAAGCGCTGCACGGGCATGACACCCACCGAGTATCGCAAGAGCAGCCGTCACACGGCATAGCAGCACAAAATGAGAGGGGGGGCGGTTAGTCTGTGAACCGCCCCCCTTGTTGTATAAAAGCCTGTCATCTCCCCACTGGGATGTCGTAGCCTATAAGGCGGAAAGCCACTTTAAAAGGAGTGGCACTCTTGCGAGGCTTGGGGCCGGCGTAGTAATAGAAAAGCCGTTGCACGTCGAAGGTCTTGATGGCAACAAGGCGCGTCTCGCCAGGCCTCAGGTCAACCTCTACCGTTGCCGTGCGCTCATGCAGCATCTCGCCGTTCATCAGCGAGTAGCGCATGAGCAGGCGTATGTGCGAGATGCGGTGCTTGGTGTTGTTGGTCACGAAGAACGACTCGCGCGAGTCGCTGGCCTTCTTGCTGTAGCCTTTCAAGGTAACGGCATTAGGCTCAAGGTCACGCAGCAGCGAGTCGGGCACCGCCACATCGGGAATCTGCTCCACCAGCAGCGAGTTGTTCTTGAGCTGCGACTGCGTGGTGCGCGTGCGGGCCATCGACAAGAAGGCCACCACAGCAGTGAGAATTATCAATATTGGAACTTTACTTCTCATAATCAAGGTAAAGGAATTAAAGACTATAAAAAAGTGAATGGGCCATTGTTGGTGTATTGCGCCTCACAGACGAGAGGACGAGAGGACAAGAGAACAAGAGAACAAGAGGACGAGAGGACGAGAGGACAAGAGGACAAGAGGACAAGAAGACAAGAGGACAAGAGGACAAGAGAACAAGAGAACGAGAGAACGAGAGAACAAGGCAATAGTAGCCCTCGCACTTCTTACTTCTTACTTCCTACTTCTTACTTCCTACTTCTTACTTCCTACTTCTTACTTCCTACTTAAATAAAAACCACTGCCTTCCATAAACGATAAACCATAAACGAAATCCGCTCCACGGACAAGGCACGCCTTGTCCCCACTTAACACTTAACATTTATCACTTAACACTTATCACAGGTATCTCACTCTGTTGAACTTGTTGCCATTGCCGTCGGCAGGGAAGATTTTTTTGAAGCCCACTGGAAGTTTCTCTTTCTCCACACTGGGGACTACCGAGATGCCCTTGAAGAGCGATGGCAGGAAACGCGCGAAGTTCACTCTCACTTTCACCTCCCAGTGCGGCGGGTCGAAGGTGAGCGTCGTTGCCTCCTTGTTGAGCGTGGCCACGCACTCGAGCGGGCCGCACAGCGTGAGCTTGTTGCGCTCGCTGTAGAGCCACAGGCGATACTTATTGTCAACGGCGCTTGCCTCGATGTAGCCAATCACTGTGCCAGGCAGCAGCTCCAAGTCGTCGCTGGCCACAAGCAGCAAGCGGTAGCCTATCTTGTGCGACGGCTCGGGCTGCCAGCGCTCAATGGCGAGGGTCATGTCCTCATTGGGATAATACCAGATGCCCTCCAGCGGCTGCAAGTCGCTCTCCATGAGCCTCTCGCGCGCCACTTGTTCACTGAAGCCTGGCACCACTACCGACTGCTGTGGCAGCTCGGTCTCGGCGCGAGCCATAGCAATGCACACCATCATCAATATCGCAACTGACAAACGCCTCATAACATAGTGAGATGTCATCTTCTGTGCAGCCCTAGCAGCCAGGATTAGCGTCATTTCTTCTCATCCTCTATTATATACAACTCAATCTCGCCATTCTTATTGGTCTCAATGCCATTGAAGTTAATGGGCGTGGGTCTTCTTTCCACATTGCCATAAGAATTAGAGTAGGTATCCCTCTGCTTTTTAGTCATCAGCGATTCCAGGTAGGCTTTAGACACCGACTTAGGCTTTGTCACCTCTTTCACCACATCGGCCACTCTTGCCTTCACCGCTTTAGAGATATAATAACGTCGCTTGGCACTGGTGTTCACAATCATCAGGTAGCCATTACTCTTGACCTCCACAGTGCTGTTGCCACTCAGGGAGGCTCCTTCTTGCACCTGGCTGCCGTCGCAATACACCTCGCTGGCTTTCTCCACCTTGTAGGTGGCGGTGGTTGCGGCTTTAGCTTTTTTAGTTCTCTTACCCCTCTGTGCATCTACTGGCACAGCCACCAACAAGCATAAAACAGTTAACAATAAGATCTTTTTCATTTTTTATTATTATTAAAGAGTGAATTTTTCAGTATCCACCAGTTGTGGTTCTTCGACAAGGCACTAATGGCCCCAATATAGATGTTGCGTGCCTCGGAGAGCACTCCCAGCACCAGCAGTATCAAGATGGCATCGACATAGGTGCTGTGATGAATAAACAACGACAGGGTGCCCCATGTCACCAGCGCCATGAAGACAATGGTGACAATGCGCAGCAACAAGTAGGACCTCGACAAGAACACTGCCCAGGCGCTTTTTTTGCGCGACAGCCAGCGATTTTGCACATCCACCAGCACCTCAAAGAGGTAGCAAAGCACAAAAGCGATGAGCAGGTTAACGAGATAGCTGGCGTAGTGGATGTGGCTGTGATTTCTCACGGTATAGACCGAATAGGCTTGCAGCACCACTCCTGGCATCTTGCCTAGTGGTGTTTTCCACATGTCGCCCTCGTCGGTGGTGGAGCCAATGAGCACAATGTGGTTCTTTATCAGCTCCTCGTGAGTGGGGATAGAGTCGATGGGCAGCACCACAAATTTCGTTTTGTAGTCTATGGTGAGCTTATCGTTTGGCTTCACATTCGAGCTATCCACAGTTTGAGCTATCGCCACTGGCAACGAGGCAAGCTTGCCCTGGTTGCCATCCACGGCAGTGAACATTTTTCTTATCGTCTTGTGGCTATAATCCACATCGTCAAGATTAGAAAAGCCTTCTTTCACGCCCAGGTCCTCGGCAAAAAACGACGACCGCCTCTGGGCAAAGGTCTTTTTCTCAAAGTCATAATCCACGAGCTGGGTGGCCCACACCGCCTTGTCGCCAGCCTTTAAAGCCGCCTCAATGAGCGCCTCGTTCTCGGCAGCAGTGCCTTTTATCCCTTTAAACGTGATATCCACACCTATCGCCCAGGGCTCCAAGGAATCTACAGTGGCTATCGCTTGGGCTATCTTGCCACGGCCTGCCTCGTCCTTGATGTCAACCACAGTGATGTCTTGGTTAAGGTCGCTGTTCTTGTCGGCAAGGCTAAAGAAGTAGTCGGTCATCGACATGTCGCTCATGGCCTGCTTGAGCGGGTCAAAAAATGGGAAACTCATCACTGCAGCATACCCCACGCCAATCAGGACAAACGTCAGGATGGTGATGAGCAAGTGGTCGATGTGGAAGATATATTTAAGAGTCTTTTTCATGACGCATTTTGTTAACCCACAATTATAATGCAAATATAAATAAAAATCCCCATTAACAAGCAAGCCAAGATAAAGAAATTTGATTTTTCTTTATTTGAGAGGACAAGAGGACAAGAGAACAAGAGAACAAGAGGACAAGAGAACAAGGGAACAAGAGGACAAGAGGACGAGAGGACGAGAAGACGAGAAGACGAGAGAACAAGAGGACAAGAGGACGAGAGAACGAGAGGACGAGAGGACAAGAGGACAAGAGAACGAGAGGACAAGAGGACAAGAGGACAAGAGAACGAGAGAACGAGAGGACGAGAGGACAAGAGAACAAGAGAACGAGAGAACGAGAGAACGAGAGAACGAGAGAACGAGAGGACAAGAGGACGAGGCAATAGTAGCCGTCGCACTTCTTACTTCCTACTTCTTACTTCCTACTTAAATAAAAATCACTGTCTTCCATAAACGATAAACCATAAACCATAAACGATAAATGAAATCCACTCCACGGACATGGCTTGTCATTACTTAACACTTAACATTTTGCACTTAACACTTATAAAGTCACTACTTCGTCGCAAACTTATAGGTGAGCCCGAAGCTCAAGATTTCCTTTAGCTGCCAGTATTTCCAATCTTTGTTCCAGGGGCGCGACTTGTCGTAGCGCAGGTGGGTGAAGATTTGAGTGTTGAGGAAGCTGTTGACGGCAAACGAGAGGGTGTTCTCCCAGTCGCCTTGAGCATAGTTGTAGTCGGTGAAGGCATAGAAGCGCGTCTTCCACGTGATGCTCGGCGTGATTTTCCACTCAAATTTCGCCTCCACACTCGAGCCGAAGCTGTGCTTGGTGTGATGGCCGGCGTCAATACCAAACTTGGTGGGGTCGAGCCCCACGATGTCGCGGCACATCTTGATGTTGTAGGACAGCGGAGCTACCGAGAGCGTGAACACCTTGTAGCCATCCTTGTCCTTGTAGTTGTAGGTCATACCTAGGCCCACATTCAGCTCACCTGGCGAGAGCAGCGACGCTGCCAGGTCGTGGCTGTTGGTGACCCAGGAGTTGAGCAGCTGCGTCTTGAAGAGCAGCGTGGCCGAGTAGTACCAGTTCTTCACCGCCTTGTAGCCCAGCTGCGAGTTAAACTGGAAGTTGTCCTCGCTGATGCTGTAGCTGCGCAGGCTGTCGCCCCGGGCGGTGGCAATGCCCAAGCGGTAGTGCAGGGTGTTGTTAAAGAGCCACTTGGGATGCAGCTGCTGGTTCAGGTTGCAGTCCCACTGCACATCGGCCAGCAGGTTGAGGTTGTTCTCGCCGCCCTGATACCAGTTGCTGCTGATGAAGGCCTGCGTGCCATGCAGGCTCCCCACGAAGGTGTGCAGCCAGTTGTGCATCTTCACCTCGCGGCGGTCGGCGGGCTTGAACTTCTCGCTGTCGATGTTCTTGGTCTCCACTTGCAGCTCGGCCAGCGACGGGTCAGCCACCACCACCACCTCTTTAGGCGGCTTGGGCAACAAGTCCTCGTTGAAGGGCACCAGCTCGGGATGCTCAATCATCAGGCGGTAGCGCATGTCGTGTACCCTGCCCCACTGCTGCCGAGCCATGTGGAGCCAGCGGTCGTTCAAGTCCAGGCCCTGGGCACCACCATCGCTTTGCGGCACCAAGTCGTGTGGCTGCTGCAGTGGCTGCTGCTTGTCGAAGACCAGCGGCATGAGCAAGTAATGGCTGGTGCTGTCGCCCTGTGCCGCAGCGGGCGGCCCCATTGCCACCACCGCCGCTACCACCACGGTGAGCAGCAGCAGTGACCGAAGCACGGGTTGAAGAATTCGTTTCATCGCTGTCGTGTTTTTTTGCAAAATTACCACTTTTTCCCAAATAATCGGGACAGCACACGAAAAAAACTGAGATTTGCAGGGACAAAGCAGCCAGATGTGCAGTAGTTAATCGAGCTATCCTTCGTAAAAAAAAGAAAGATTTTTGCATCAATCTCACTAATAATAGAAAAAAAATCAATATTTTTGCAAAATATTAGGTGCGCCGTCATGAAAAGAAGATTTTTACATACAGCCCTGCTGTGCCTGCTGCCCCTGGTGGCATGGGGCCAGGACTTTGCCAACATGGTGGCGACGATGACGAGCAAGTCGCTGCCGCTGGTCAACATTGAGGCAGTGACAGGAAGTGTGAACAGCACCAGCTACGAGGCGGGAAGCATCACGCTGAGCGAGTATAAGGATGGGACTGTGGAGACCACCACCTACAACTGCCAGCTGAAATATCGTGGCAACTATGCGCTGAACCTCCCCAAGAAATCGTTCAACATAAAGCTCGTTGACGACGAGGGCGAGAAACTCGACGCCAACCTGCTGGGGCTGCGCACCGACAACACCTGGATTCTCGACGCCATGGGCATCGACAAGCTGAGGATGCGCAACCGCGTGTGCTTCGACATCTGGAACGAATTCAGCCCCACCTCATGGAGCACCAGCTACGGCAACCGCAACGGCACGGTGGGGACGATGGTAGAGGTGTTTATCAATGGCGACTATGCTGGCATCTACTGCCTCACCGACAAGGTGAACCGCCAGTTGCTGAACCTGCGCCGAGCCAGGGTGGAGGACGACGGCACTGTCAAGGTGAAGGGGCTGCTCTACAAGGGCGTTGAGTGGTCGGCCCTGACGACCTATGACGAGAACGCCAGCACCAACTCGGTGCTATGGAACGCCTTTGAGCTCCAGCACCCCGAGGAGTACCCCTCGCAGCAAGCATGGCAGCCACTGATCAACCTCATCGACTTCAACGTGGAGACAGACCTTGACTACTTTGCCGCCCACTACAACGAGTGGTACTATGTGGATAATCTCGTTGACTACTGGGTGTTCTTGATAGCGATGGGGCTCACCGACATGCCCTATAAAAACACCTTCCTCTCCACGCCCGACATCAACTTTGAGCACCGCTTCATGATCACGCCGTGGGACCTCGACGCTTGCCTGGGGCGAGGATGGAACGGCAATGTGTTGCCTGAATTTCCTGCGGTGAGCCGCATCGACATGTATGCACCATACAGAAGACTCAAGATGGAAAACATTGACGGCTTCAGGATGAAACTGGCACAGCGATGGAGGCACCTCATTGAGCACCAGCTGTCGCCTGCCAATCTAGAGAGCCACATCAACACCATAGCGCAGCGCTTTGTGGAAAGCGGGGCCTGGCAACGCGAATATGAACGGTGGAAAAACACCAATATTAGAATAGGAGCAAACATTGACACCGAGGTGCAATATGTCATTAACTGGTATATTGACAACATTGCCTATGCCAGTGAGACTATTGAGACCTGGATTGGCGACTACGACCCCACAATCACAATCATCACACTCACAGAAATTTACAACTACCTCCTTGGTATCGACAACACCTTCTATGAAAAGCTCGACATCAACAAGGATGGCAACATCACCGCCGCCGATGTCACCATAGCCTATAACATCTTGTTGACTGAACAAAAACGATAACACCCACCACTGCCCCTGATGACAAAGCGTATTATTCATATCATCGTGCTGTGCCTGCTGACATCGTTGGCATGGAGCCAAGACTTCGACGAGATGGTGACTGGCATGAGCGAGCTGTCGCTGCCGCTGGTCAACGTGGAGGTAGAACTCGATTCAGTGAGCTTTAGATATTTCGTGCCAGGGACGTTCACCCTCTATGAATATAAAGACGGGGCTGTGACACCCAGCACCTATAACTGCCTGGTGCGCCAACGCGGCAAGACGGCCCTGTTCCTGCCCAAGTGGTCGTTTGCCATCAAGCTCGTTGACGATGAGGGCGAGAAACTCGACGCCAACCTGCTGGGGCTGCGCACCGACAACACCTGGATACTCGACGCCATGGGCATCGACCACCTGAGGATGCGCAACCGTGTGTGCTTCGACATCTGGAACGAGTATAGCCACACCATGTGGGACACCAAGTTTGGCAACCGCAACGGCACAGTGGGGACGATGGTAGAGGTGTTTATCAATGGCAACTATGCAGGCATCTAC
This sequence comes from uncultured Prevotellaceae bacterium, assembly GCA_900318255.1. Taxonomy (GTDB): domain Bacteria; phylum Bacteroidota; class Bacteroidia; order Bacteroidales; family Muribaculaceae; genus Sodaliphilus. The sequence continues at coordinate 51,160 of ONJX01000010.1, forward strand.
CACCTCAGCGACAAGGTGAACCGCCAGCTACTCAACCTGCGCAAAGCTAGGATAGAGGACGATGGCAGAGTCACCATCAAGGGCCTGCTCTACAAGGGCAAGGGCAGCGGGGTGTCTAATGCCCTGCTCGACTATGAGGAAGACCGCACCGACACCATTAAGTGGAACACCTTTGAGCTACAGTACCCCGACGACTACCCTTCGCACAAAACATGGGTGCCACTGATGAACCTCATCGACTTCAACAGCAAGACCGATTTGAAATACTTTAGCGCCCATCACAACGAGTGGTACTACACCGACAACCTAGTGGATTATTTCCTGCTGCTGGTGGTGTTTGGCATCGACGATATGCCCTATAAAAACACCTTCCTCTCCACGCCCGACATCAACTTCGAGCACCGCTTCATGATCACGCCGTGGGACCTCGACGCTTGCCTGGGACGAAACGCTAACGGCAACGCACAGCTCTTTATGCCACTGCTGAGCCGCCTCAACGCATACGGACCCTTCAACCGCTTTATTTTTTACAATATCGACCACTTCAAGAACCGTGTGGCCACACGATGGGACGAGCTGAAAGACTCCACCTTCGCGCCTGCCAACCTCGAGAGGCACATCATGGCCATCGCCCAGCGATATGTGGAAAGCGGGGCCTGGCAACGCGAATATGAGCTATGGAAAGACATTCCGGAAGAAGAGGACGACCGTGTGGTCATCCCCGAGAATATCCAGGAAGAAGTGAATTATGTGATGAATTGGTACAACATGAACTATTCTCAACTGTCATATCAACTGCTGCGCTGGCACAACGACTATGTGGAGCCCGAGATTATCACAGCGGCCACAGTCACCCACATCTACAGCTATATTCTAGGCATCACCCCCGGCTATGACGAGAAATATGACCTTAACGGTGATGGGGTAATCAACTCAAGCGATGTCACCTGTGCCTACGACGTGCTACTGGGCTCCACGCAACCCGAATGATGAGAAGACGAGAGGACAAGAAGACAAGAGGACGAGAGGACAAGAGGACGAGAAGACAAGAAGACGAGAGGACGAGAAGACAAGAGGACGAGAAGACAAGAGGACAAGAAGACAAGAGGACAAGAGGACGAGAAGACAAGAGGACAAGAAGACAAGAAGACGAGAAGACAATAGCTTTGAGCTGACAAGTAACAAGCAAACAAGGCAATAGTAGCCGTCGCACTTCCTACTTATTACTTCCTACTTATTACTTCCTACTTCATTCCTTCCACGATCCCCGATCCACGATCCCCGATCCCCGGACAAGGCACGCCTTGTCCCTACTTAACACTTCATTCCTCCTCTTCCTCAAGCAGCTCGGGGTTGAGCATGTCGTCGTCGCCTTGCAGGTAGAGGGTGTGCTTGGCAAGGGCATCGGGGTCGAGCTCGCACTCAAGCTGCATGGCACGGTAGCGGGGACGCAGCACCAGCAGCTCCACAAGATAGGCCACGATGAAATAGAGCACCACAAGGCCCCATAGCGCTATGTAGAAGTCGCTCATCTGCGAGAGCGAGGCTCCGCCCACCTGCATCTGCACATAGGCCGTGGAGGCCCAGTAGGCCGGTATCATCTTGCTCAAGACATCCCAGTAAGGGGCAATCTGGTAGTGCGGCCACGACACTCCGGTGAGGAACACAAAAATCACCGACGTGAAGGCCAGGATGAGAAACACGCCCTCGCGGTTGTTGACAAAGACGCGAATTATCTGTCCAAAGAGCGACGAGGCAATCAGGAATGGGAACATTATCATGGCAATCTCAAGAAAATTGCCGTTCATCGGGAACTTGAAGATGATGGGCACAATGTGCAAGGCAAAAATTGCGGGCAGCAGATAGTAGAACAGGTGTACCAGCGTCTTGCCCATGAGCATGGCGCCAGGAGTAGCCTTCACCTCGTCAAGGCGGTCGATGCCGCGGCCTCGACGGCGGCGACCCATGCTGCCGGCATGGAGCATGGCAATACCCATGATCATGCCCTGCTGCAGCACATACACCAAGATGAACGGCAGCACTGCCGAGGCAATGCCCATGGCGGTGTTGCCCAGCGGCACCTGGCGGCTATCTACCAAGCCACCATCAAGGCTGATGATATTAAACGACTTGTTGCCCTGCAAGCGCGAGCAGGTCTCCATTTGCACATTGGTCAGAGCAGTGAGCATCGCCTTGTAGCGCATCATCACACTCATGTCGCAGTAGAGCGACACATGCCCCTGGTTGCCACGCATCACCTCGGTCTCGAAATCGGCCGGGAAATACAAGATGCCATAGCACTTCTTGGTGGCCATGAGCTCGCGGGCCTCCTCCATGTCGTGAGCATAGGCGGCGATCTTCACATCGGGGCTGGCATCAAGGTCGCGCACAAAGCGGCGGCTGAGCTCCGAGTGGCTGTCATCGACCACCGCCACGGCCTCGTCGCGCACCACCTCGGGGTTATAGATGAGCGAGTAGAGAGGAGGATAAACTATCGCCAGCACCACGAAGAAGATTACCACTGCCTCGTCGCGGAAGATGTGCTTGAACTCCTGCTTCATAGTGAGCACTATGCTGTGCATCCACCCTAATATTTTACTGTCGTGCTTCATCTGGGGAAAAAATCAAGGGATATAGAAGGGATCAAGACAATGCTTGCGCAGCTTCCACAGCATGGTGACCGGGAGCAGGCTGTAAAGGATAAGTATCACATAATAGATGCGAGAGTAGTGGAGGTCGATGCCGTTGAGCGCCTGGTCGGCATATATCAAGAAATAATACTTGATGGGCATCAGGTAGCCCAGCGGTGCCACCCACGAGTACATCGCCTCCTCGGGCAGCGAGAAGCCGCAGAACGAGAATGAGAGCATGCCCAGCAGCGTGCATATCGTGGAAGCATAGCGGAAGTTGGGCACCAAGCTGATGACAAACAGCGCAAAGCCCTGGCAGGCGAGCACCAGCAGCGCCATCGCAGCTATCATGTTCCAAGGGTTGCAGTTCAAGGGGAAGCCATATTTCACATACATCATGTACTGAATGCCCAGCCCCACATTGATGAAAATGAACGAGTGCGGGAACAGTTTGGTGAAGGTGGCGAGCACTATCGAGTTGTCGGCAGTGCGCAGCCAGTTGCGGCTCGTGCCAGCCTGCCACTCCATGCCAATGCTGAACACCGTGATAAGCATCACAATCAATGCCAGCAAGCAGGGCACAAAGGAGCTGTTGAGGTAGTAGTTATAGCTCAGCCACGGGTTCTTGAGAGGATGAACGTGGGTCACCACTGGCTGGAGGGTGGCACTCACCATCTCCTTGGGCATGCCTGCCGTGGTGAGCACACTGCTCACGATGCCGCCGTTAGCAAGCACCGTGAGGGTCTTGAAACCCTTAAACTGCATCGAGGCAGGAGCATAGTAGGAATAGTTGATATAATAGCTCAACGTGGGCTTGTGGCCACTCAAGGCCTTAGTAGAGAAGTCGCTGGGAATAAAGAAGAAGCCAAACACCTCACCACGCTGCACGGCATCGATGGCCTCCTGATAGGAGCCATAGGTGTTTTTTATCTCCACCTGTTGCAAGCTGTTGAGGTTGCGGGTGAGCTTGCGCGAGAGGTCACTCTTGTCAAGGTCAACAATCCCCACGGGAGTGCGCTTGACCACGCCATCTTCCATCAGGTCGAAGAAGAACCAGGCACTCACCAGCGGCACGATGACCATCATGCACACATACAATGGGCGCCGAGCAAGCTGCTTCCAACCACGGATTATTGAATTGACTAAGATTCTAAGCATGAGAGTTGTTAGTTTTCCAGAAACTCTAGAACTTCTAGAAACACTAGAATTTCTAGAAATTCTAGACTATCTAGCTACCTTTACATTTATAACTTATTTAAGTATTACCGACATGCCGGGCCTGAAATTAGGTATTGCATTTACTGGCCGCGCTTTCACCTCAAAGGTCTTGCTGTCGTAGTCGCCATAGGCCTTTGTCGAAGTCCAGGTAGCATAGCTGCCCATGTCGTGAACATAAAAAATCTTCATCTGCGCCTTCTTGTTTCCCAGGGCAGGAATCTCCACGTCAACCACCTTGCCCATGGGCAGGTCGTTGAGCTTCTCCTCGCGCACGCTGAAGGCTGCCCACATGTCGTCAACATTGGCGATGGTCATGATGGGCGACCCCATTATCACCAGCTCTCCCACATGGGGGTAGATGCTAGAGATCTCGCCGTCGCATGGGGCTATGAGGTACTCGTCTTCGAGAAGCGCCTCCACCTCGCGCACGGTGGCTTGAGCCACATTCTCCATGCCACGCGAGGCAGCTTTGTCCTCGGCTTGAGCACCATTTTGTGCCATCAGCAACTGCGACTCGGCGGCCTCGACGGCAGCGGTAGCAGTTCCCACGGCCGCTGTCGCGGCATCCAGAGCCGCCTTCGCCTCATCGCGTTTTTGCTCACTCACCACGCCTTCGTTATAGAGGTTATTGAGGCGTTCATAGGTCTTGCGAGTAATCTCCTCGGCAGCTATTGCCTGCTGGCGTGCCGACTTAGCCTGGTCAACCATTTTGCGAGCCGACTCCACTATCTCATAGCGCGTGCCACGCTCAACCTTGAGGTTTTGATTGGCTGCCACGTTTTTCATCTCTTTGGCCTTGGAATAGGTGGCATCGGTGGTAGAAGAGTAGATCTTGGCAAGGCGCTGACCCTTGTGTACATAGTCGCCTTCCTTGACATATAGCTCCACCAGGCGCCCAGCGAGCTTGCCACTGATGCGCACCACCTCGCAGTCGGCCTGCCCCTGTATTGCCTTGTCGCTAGGACGCAGGTGCATGATGCCCCATATTGCCATGGCGGCCACCACAGCCACCAGGATGAGCATCGAGCCAATGAGTGCCAGGCGCTTGGCCTGCCTAATCTTGCGGCGCTTGGCCTTTGCCTCCTGCTCGCTCAGCTGCTCATTGCTGGCAGTGTCCATTGCCTTGGGCTTAGCCGATTGCTTTTCCTTACTCGAGGCTGTCACCCCACTGGCAGTCTCCCTCTTTTCCTCAAAGGTGGGGAACCCTTCGGCCTTGGTGCCCTCGTCGTGTTTTTTATTGTCTTTATTATTTTCCATAATCACATTAAAATAAGTGTGAAGTGCAGTATCTAAGTATTAAATGTAAAATGTTAAGTAGGGACAAGGCGTGCCTTGTCCGTCTATAATCTCACCCCTGTCTTCCAAAAACCATAAACGATAAACCATAAACGATAAACCGTTCCACCTAATATTTCAAGTTTCCGGTAACCTTCGACAGATACACGTTGCACATCATTATGTCTATCTCGGCATCTATCTTCTCGCTGTGAGCCATGAGCCATGCCGTCTGTGCCGTGAGCACCTCATCGCTGGTGGCCATGCCCTCACGAAAGGCCAGCTGTGCCACACGCAGGTTCTCGTCGGCCTGGGCGAGATTGGCCTTGGTGGCCTCGTAGGTCTTGAAGGCCTCTTGATATTTGAAGTTGGCTTGTGTTACCTGGAGCTCTATCTTCTCTTTGGCCTCTTCCATTTCGAGGTGCTTAATCTTGGCATCGACAAGTGCGGCTTTGTATTTGTTGCTCAGCCCGCCCCAGTGCCAGAGCGGAATCTTGACAATGGCACCAATGGCATAGTTGAAGCCAAACTCCTTCTTGAAGCCATTATAGACATGAGGATTGGAGGTGAACACACTGCCCACAGCAGCCACAGTGGGCAGCATCTCGCTGCGTGCCACTTTAGCCTTCTCGTCAAAGACCTTCACGCCCAGCTCCAGGGCATTGAAGTCGTTGCGGCGCTCATAGACCTGCGCCATGTCGATGGCTCTGGGCTGGAGTGGAACGTCAAGGTCTCCTCGCAACTCATCGGCAAGAATCATAGGCTCATCGAGGGGCTCGCCACAGAGCTGTGCCAGCGCCATGCGTGCCAGCACCAGTCCGTTGCGCACCTTGGTGAGTGCCACGTTAGCCTCATTCACCTTCACATCCACGCTCAGCAGTGTGGCATTGGTAGCCACGCCCTGCTCAAGCATCTTCTTCACGTCGTTGTCGAGTCTAGTCACCAGGTCGAGGTAGCTTTGAGCGAGGCGTTCCTTTGACTTGAGCGACACCACCAGCCAGTAGGCCTGATCCACCTCGCACACCACATCCTCGGCCTTGCAGTCGTGAAGGCGCTGCGCAATTTGCTCGGCATACCTCGTGATTTGGTTCATCGCCTTGATTTTTCCACCCATATAGATGGGCTGCGTCACCAGCACACCGGCGGCAAACACGTTCTTGGCATCGAATGTGAGGGCGTCTTTCACCCGCTGCGTGCCAGCATTCACATACTTGCCGTCAACCGAGATGCCTAGTCCTCCCAGCGCTTCGAGCGTGAAATCGTAATTGCCGGTGGAGGGGTTAAGAAACTGTGTGGGAGTGATATTGTTGATATCCACAAGCGAGATGTTGCGGCCCGTGTGGAGATAGGTGCCGGCAAAGTCAATAGAGGGCTTGTAGGCCGCCTCGGCCTGCTTGCGTTGGTAGCCCGCTTGCTCAATCTTGAGCTGCTCCACGGCCATCTGCTTGTTGTTGCGCAGTGCCATGTGCCTGCATGAGTCGAGCGTCACCTGAGCTACTGCCGTGAGCGCTAACCACATTGTAAACAGGAATGTTAATGCCTTTCTCATTTCACTTAGTATCAGATAATTATAAATCTAGCACTATTATAAAAGTGCAAAATTACCATTTTTTGAACACTATTCCAAATATACAATTATAAAAAATCATTAGTGTCCGATAAAAAAATGAGAGGAGGAAAAAATAGAGGGCGTGTCAAAATTCGAACTCAAATTATAAACAACTGAAACTTCTGAATGTTCTGATATTTTAGAAATTGACTCTCAAAAGATTATAATTTTCATCTTTTCAGATTTTTCAGAAAAATCAGTTGTTTTTTATTTTTGACACACCCTCTTCTTTTTTGGTCGCAGGGAAACTCGCACGGCTCGCTTCGCTCGCTGTTCCCCATATGCCACATGGAAACTCACGGAAAAATAGTGCAAGCCGAGGAAGCACCAAGCTCGCTTGAGTATTGCCTCGGCGCAGCCTAATTTATCAAAACCCGAATGGGATCCTTGAGTTATTTATTTTGATGTGCTGAATTGAATAATCGGTTGTTCAATATGAATGGGCAGATATCAAAATCAGCTTCTAAATGCTAGTTGTTCAGTTCTTTCTCAAAGAGTTTGTCTATTTGCTCTTGAATATTTGATGCAAGTGGGGGAATCTTGTTGTTTTTCTCAAATTGTCGCAGTTCGAGAATATTCATCTCCACCTTGTTGTCATTGCGCATTTGCTTATAATCTTTCTTGTCGATGTAGGCATAGTCGGTGGCAAAGGCTTGGACTTGAATAATGTATTCTTTGTCAGAATGACGGTGTCGTCCAATATTTGTGTACTGCGTCATTAAAAAGTCGTCGGTAGTTGAATTCCCTATTGAGTCGGTGCGATACACCTGATAGAATGTCACCTTATGGCGCTGTTGCTTAACGGTGTCGGGGACAAATGTTTTACCTTTTTTGGCAGCTTCCTCTTCTTTCTCTTTATTCTCACGATGATTAATGTAGGTGCTTACGTCGAACGACACAGTGCGAGTGCGTTCTTTTTTATCCCAGTAGATATAGCCTAGTTGGCTTAGGCTGTCAGCAATAATTTGACGTCCATCTCCAGCATCGGTTATGGTGATTGTGCCTTGCTGCTGAAGTTTGCACAATTTATTGTAATATGATTCTTCAGGTAATTTTGTATATCTGTCATACCTCCCTGACGTGCTGCTGTAAAGGGCACGCCAGAAAGCGCTTTGAGCCTTGGAGAGATGGCGCGACTTGGCTTCCACTTTTTTCTTGGCAATATTATAAGAGTTGTCAACTACTCCACCACGAAAATAGTTGGGACCATCATCATCGATATAGATTGTGCGGAAATAGGTCTGGCAATACAGCAGCTCCTTGGGTTTGACAACAACCTCGGGCAAGTTGTAGTTCGCGTCATCGAGGACGATTGTGTTGCCTTTAATGTTGGCTACATCAATCGTCAGCGGCTTGTAAGACACTTGAGACAGATGGATGGTTTTGTTTCCGCTTAAATCATCAAACCAACCATTGGCATCGGTGCTGGCGATGTATTTGCCATCGGGTGTTGTTGCCGCCACAAATGGAACAGGCAAGCCGTCATTGTCAAGCACCTGGACACGTTGTGCACGCAGCGACAATGCACATAACAACATCAATGATAAAGAAATGAGAACGTTTTTCATATTTTTATTATATAAAAAATTAATACTTAATGCAAAAGTACAAAAACTTTGTCTTTTATCGGTGCTTTTTTTCAAAGATAATTTTGCCGAGGGTGTTTTTGCACATTACTGATTTTATCGGACACTAATATAAAAAAATGAAACGAGCATACATCAAGACAGAACATGAGGACAGTGCACAGCGAGCAACGAGCGTAACAGCAATGCTCCACTCAAATCTCAAAACAATGGTGTATCAAAATGTAGAATCTAATGAGAACTACAACTCTAAGATAACGATTTTTTGGTACCCCGTGCCACTCTTAACTGAGTAAACTGTGCGCCTACGGCGCGTGGAACGAGGAACGTGCATTCGTGCATTATGAATCATGCATTTTATTGGTCAACTCTTAACTGATGCACTAAAACTTAGAACCTTATTCCAGCCAGTGCGGTTAATTCTATCATGGAGTTATAGAGGCGACTGTCTTTCACCTTGTAGCGGTGGTGGTCGGCATAGCCTTGCAGCCCCATGAAGAATTTCTTGTGGTTATACACCAGGCCTATGCGACCACGCAGGTTGAGCGAGATGTCGCTACGCTTCTGGCCAGGTTGAGGCAGGATGTTGTAGCGGTAGCCGATGTAGGGCGTGAAAGTGAGGTTGAGCAGCCACTTGCGCCCCAGCACAAAGTTGTAGCCATAGCCAAAAAGCACACAATAGTCATTGTAAAGAATGCGTGGCGGGGCAGTCCCTTCAGGGATATAGGCCCATGCGTCGTCGGCCAGCTTGTCCATATCAAACTTCACGTCAAAATGCTGGAGGCTGATTCCCGCCAAGAAGGAGCCGGCACTTCGCTTCTGATACTTTGAGAAGCAGTAGGCTGCCGCTTGTGCGTAGCGGCGGTTATTGAAGAAGTAATAGGCCGTCAATCCCATGGCTTTGCGGCTGATGCCCGACTGCCGGTACTTGTGCTTGTGGTCATCAATGCTCTTGTCGGTATAGATGACGTTGATATCGTTTTGGTTTTCCCAATAGTAAGCATCGGCAGTAAACCGAGCGCAGGTGAAGGAGAAATCAACCTTGTTCGACACCTTGCCGCCATGTATCAGGTTGCTGATACTGATCGAGTATCCCAAGCTCACCGCCATGAACGAGAGCGACACACCGATGTTAGACACCAAGTTGCTGTTCATCATCACCCTCACATCATTAAATGGCGTGCCAATGTAGCTGTCAAGCCAGTTGTTACTTTTGAGGATGAGCTTCCAGTTCTTGCCTGTGCTCACCACGTAGGCGCTGTCGTAGCTGTTGAACGCACGGTCGCCCCACATGTAGGTGTTATAGCAGAACATGACAAACTTGGGGTAACCCATGGTGCTGTCTTTGAAGTTGATCTTGCCATGCTTCATGGCTCGCCACCAGTAGCGGCTGTCGCGCGTGGTGTCGTAAGGCTCATTGAGCTTGTCGTTGATGTACTTGGTGACGCGTTGCTTGAGGCTTTCCTTTTTTTCCACGGCAACCGTGTCAGACAGCAGCGTGTCTGGCAACAAGGTTTCTTGCTGCACGGGCTCAACGGGCTGCTCAGCCGCCCGATGCCCCCACGAGAGCATAGGCAGGCAGCATAATGCCATAAATATAAGCAAACTCCTCCTCATATTAAGTGATAATCTTTAAGAATTAGATGTGAATACACTAAACTCTAAACTCACGACTTAGCACTTACTACTTAACACTAACCTCTAAACTTATTTAGAAATCGCTGAAGAACGATGGGCGAATGAGCAGTCCCAGGCGCAAACGGCAGTGGTACTTGTTGTAGTCAAGCATGTTCTCGCCATAGCCGTCATAGAAGTGCAGCATCAGGAACTGGTTGTCCTTCTCGCGGATGCGGAACCCCACGTTGATGATAGTGTTGAAGCTAAAATTCCAGCCCTGCCGCTTGACGAAGGTCACATCGGCAACCCAACGCCTGTTGTTAGAGATGAACTGGGCTCCACCCTGGAAAATGCCGCTGTACTTTAAGATGTCCTTGTTGTTCTGGCCATCGACGATGGGTATCCACACCTTGCCATGCACCATCAAGTTGCGATTGATAAATGCCGAACCAGCAAACGAGATTTTGTTCCAACTTCGCGAAGCCTCACCATCACGGCCATTAGACTCATGCTCAACCATGATAGTGGTACTTCCCACAAGTCGGCCCTTAACGAAAATAGGCGTCTGCACACCAATTCCCGGGTTGAAGTTCAGGTCATGGAATGGCATCGACTCCTCAAAGATGTTCCACATAGCCTTCTGCGAGTAGCTCAAGAAAAGGTGGCTGTGCAGTGGAAGTATCGACTTGGTGAGGCGCTGGCGAAAGCTAATTTGAAACTTCACGTCGCTATTATACTCACTAGGCTTTTGGTTGAGTGCCGTGCCCACTGCAAAGTAGTTGTCCTTGTAGATGCCAAAGAAAGGACGGTTATCAAAATCGTGAATGAGGCTATCGACATTGAATTGTTGTTGCTCTTTGCCCAACATCTTTGTAACAATTTGTGCCTGAGAAGGGCTAGCAACACCTGCAAGAACCAATACTATTATAATTCTAAAAAGTTTCATATACATTTAAGTGTTAAGTGGTAAGTGTTAAGTTTTAAGTGAGCGCCTGCGGCGCGTGGAACGTGGAACGTGGAACGAGGAACAAAACTGATAACTGTGAACTATGAACTGTGAACTGTGAACTATGAACTGTGAACTTACCTCATACCACAGTGAAATTTATAATATCAATATTATTGTACTTGGCTATTATCCTATCGTTCATCCAAATAAAGATATCTAAATTTGTATCTGTTTCGCCATTTGGCAATACATGCTCGTAGCACTCAAAACTTAACATATACAAATCGTCGCCGTAGGCCATCAGCTCTTCGGCAAAGGAGAAAAGGACTTTTTCTTGACGTCCTGAATGAATATGCTGTGGAATGCCGTCAACCCACAGCACTGCCCGCATGTTGTGATCCTCATCGTCCTCATAGCCGCAAGCATAGATGTGGCCATTGAGATAAGTGGTCGAGCTCACGTGGCCAAGGGGAAGGTCATACTCATAAGGTGGTGCGTCAAAAGTGCGAGGCAGCACTTGCAGCTCCTTGTCAACCCAGATGCAAGGCTCTGTCCCCACATGTCCACCCACGATAGTGTGGTCGGTGTCGTAAGCATAGATATTGGTTGCATGACCACTCACATCTGGACTAGGCTTGGGGAGGATAGCCTTGGCATAGCGGCCCTTGTACTCATAGTAGAGCACTGCATCGTTAGGCTCGCCATGGTGGTATTCCATTCCTGCGAGATAGCATCTGCCATTGCTCACGGCAATACACTGTCCCGACGTGTTGAAATTCTCACAACTATCAAGTGGGAAGATACCACTGTTTTTCAAGATGTAGGGATAGTCAAAGAGGTAGATGTAATAGTCCCACTTGGCTATACCTTGCGTCTCGTGGCTCACATTATCGATAAAATCGATGTGTAACGTGTTCCACTTGCCGTTTTTCCAGTATCCCACCTTGTCCTTGGTGCTCTTTCCCGAAACGAAATAGTCATCTCCATCGCTAATTATCTCACTTGCATACTCGCAGTTGGGGAGTTCCATAATCCTGTCACCCATAAGGTCATAAATGTGACCTTCGCTGGTGAGCACATAAATCTGTCGCTCGCCACGGCGCTTGACTTTAACCTCATCTTTTTCGCAAGATGAGAGCAGCACTAAAGCGCCAAGTACTAACAGCAAATTAATATTAAACGTTCGCATTTTTCCAAAATTTTCGGCAAAGATACAATTTTTTTCTTAATAAAAGAAAAATTATACAATTTCCAATCAATATCTACTGCGACAGGTCCTTCTCAAAGAGCTTATTGATTTGCTCAAGAATATTGGGTGACAAGGGCGGGATTTTGTTGTTTTTCTCAAACTGGCGAAGCTCATTGATGTTCATCTCCACCTTGTTGGCCATTGTCATCAATGTAGCAAAGGCGGAAGTAGGTTTGACCATATATCAACTCTTTAGGCCTGACAACTACCTCAGGAAGGTCGTAACTGGCATCTTCAAGCACAATTTTGCCACCCTCGATGCTGGCAACATCCATAGTCAAGGACTTATAGGCCACTTGCGACAAGGTGATGGTGGTGTTGCCGCTAGCTACATCCAGCCAGCCATCCACGTCGGTAGTGCCTATGCACTTCCCGTCACCACTGGTCGCAATCACAAATGGAATGGGCACGCCATTGCTGTCAATCACTTGAACACGCTGCGCATGTAACGCCACATAAGACAAGAGTATTAGAATACTGGTTAATAATAATTTCTTTGTCATGATAAAAGTATGTGTGTTATAATTTACTGAGTCCACTTTAAAAAGTGGCATTTGTGCGGCTTTTTAAAGTGGACTCAATCGAAAATATGCATCTATCTAGTGGCGCCACCCAGGGCAATGTAGAGAGAGATGACTGCCGACGCTGCCTCATACATGTTCATCGCCTCGTTGAGCTGCGCACTGAGCAGCGACTCTTGTGCAGTGAGCACTTCAAGATAGGCAGCCTTGCCATTGTCCATCAGCTCATGAGTGCCATTATAGGCATCGTGCAGCACCTCCACCTGGCGGCGATAGTAGCCATATTTCTCGCTTGCCGCTTGGCAGTCGGCAAGTGCCTCATTCACTTGGTTGCCAGCGTCGATAACGGCTTGCACATACTGGTTGCGCATGTTCTCTTGGGTGAGCTTCGCTATGGCGAGGTTGCCTTTGAGCTGACCACGGGCAAAGATGGGTTGCGCTATCGAGGCGATAATGCTTGTCAATATCTTGCCAGGGTTGATGACGGCACCGCCAGCGCTATTGGTCCACCCCAGTGTGCCCGAGAGTGAGAGGCCTGGATAGAATGCCGAGCGAGCCGTCTGCATGTTGTAGAAGGCCTCCTCCATGGCATAGTCGGCAAGGCGTATGTCGGGGCGATAGAGCAACATCTGCGCCGAGATTTCCTCACTAGCGATTTGTGGAATAGCATAACGGCCCCACTTGGCTCGGTCGATGTGTTGCGGTGGAATGGCCAGCACTTGGCAGATGGCGTTCTCCACGCCACGAATGTCGCGCTTGGCATCCACAATCTGCGTCTTCACGTTCAGGCACGACGCTTCCAGCTGGTTGACGGCAGTAGAATACACCAAGCCGTTTTCCCACAACGCTTTCTGAGCCTCGAGCGAAGCGCCCCACAGGCTATCGGTCTGAATCAATATCTCAAGGTGGCGGTCAAGCAGCTGAAGCAAGCAATACTGCTGCGCCACGGTAGAGATGAGATTGGCACGAGTGGCCTCTTCACGAGCCTGCGCCTGCAGCAGCACGGCGTTGGCAGCCCGCTTCTTGTTGGTGTAAGACCCTAGCGACCCCATGTCCCAGTTGACCTGCAATGGCACATTATAGGTCTTGGCCGTGGCGCTGTTGAAATTGGCAATAGACCCCGAAGGCGAGAAAAAGAGCGATGGCAGTATCGACTTCTTCGACATCTCCAGCGACTTCTCGCTCTGCTCAATGGCGATGCGCGCCGAGTTGAGGTCAGTGTTGCGCACCAGGGCCGTGTCGATGAGCCGCTGCAGCAGCGGGTCGGTAAAGAACTCACGCCACGACAGTGGAGCTGGTGCATTATCGCCAAGCGTGTTGACAGTGTTCAGTCCTATTACATCGTTAGGTATCTGAGTGTTGTGTTCATATTTGTCATACAGGCTTTTTACCGAGCCACAACTTGCAGCCATGAGGCACAGAACACCTACACTTAATATTATTATAGATTTCTTCATTTTTTATTCGTTAGTTTTTTTATCGTCTTTAACGGGTGCTTGGACAGGTTCTTTAACGCCTTTTTCCTTAGCTTCATTGACGGTTTCTTTAACCGCTTTGGCTGGCTTTTTCACAGCACTGGGTGCTTTTTCCTTGCTGGCAACGGCCTCTGTGGCGGGTTCTACTGCCTGGGGCACTGGGCTGCCTTGAAATCTCTCATGCAGCTTCTGGAACACGATGAAGAAGGCAGGAACCACAAAGAGCAGGGCAAGGGTGCCCACTGCCATGCCGGCGGTGACTCCCAGAGCCAGCACACGGTTGCCGTTGGCACCGGCACCACCGGCGATGATGAGCGGTATCATGCCCGCTATCATCGAGATAACAGTCATCAGGATGGGGCGCAAGCGTTCCTCGCAGGCGGCAAACGCCGCGTCGCGTATGCTCAAGCCCTGAGCACGGCGCTCAGAGGCAAACTCGGTGATGAGAATAGCGGTCTTGGCAAGCAAGCCTATGAGCATGATCACACCAGTCTGCAAGTAGATGTTGTTCTCCATGCCTGGCAGGTGCAACTGCGCCACGAGCCACACGATGCCAAATGAGCCCATCAATCCAAAGGGCACACTGAGCAGCACAGCCCACGGCGTGAACCACGAGTTGTAGAGCGATGCCAGAATGAGGTAAATGAGGATGACACAAATCAAGTAGATGAGAGCCGTGGCGTTAGAGCCCGACGCCTCCTCCACCTCACGCGACATGCCGCCATACTCATAGCCGTAGCCTTTAGGCATCTCCTGCTTGAACACCTCGGCGATGGCCTTGTGGGCATCGTCCTCGCTATATCCGTTAGCAGCCATCACAACGCAGGTGATGCTCTGATAAAGGTTGAAATGTTCTACCGATGCCGACCCCACCTCTTCCTTGAGCGTAACAAACTCCGAGATGGGAGCCATCTTGCCGCCTTGCACGCGCACAAAGATGTTATTGAGCGACGATGGGTCTAGGCGATATTCGGGCGAGGCATTAGTGATGATGCGGTACACCTTGCCAAACTGGTTAAAATTGCCCACGTATGAGCCACCACAGTAAGCGCCCAGCGTGTTCAGCACATCGGCGGGTGTCACACCGGCACGGTCGCATTGCGTGGCATCTACATTAACTTGGTATTTAGGGAAACGCTCTGAATAGGTTGACATGGCCATCATTATCTCAGGGCGCTCATTAAGCTTGGCAAGGAACTTTGTGGCATCGATAATAAACTCATTCATGGGGCGGTCCTGCATGTCTTGCAACACCAGGTTCACACCATTGCTGGAGCCATAGCCGGGCACCTGTGGCATCTCAAACGGAATGACCTTCGCATTTTTTATGTCTCCACAATCCATGGCAAAACGGCCATAGACAAGCGCGATAAGATGATTCATTCCTGGACGCTCGTCCCAGTTCTTTAGGCGAACGATGAGCGTGGCATAGCAACTACCTGAGAGATTGGCAGCCATGCCGTAGCCGTTAACCACCGCATAGTTTTCAAGTTCAGGAATCTTCTTGACTTTCTCCTCCACCTGCTTGACAATTTCTTGTGTCTCATGCAGAGTGCTTCCCTCTGGAGCACGCACCTCCACGAAGAACACGCCCTGGTCCTCCTGGGGCACCAAGCCCTTAGGCAAGCCGCGCATGAACACAAACAAGAGCACGGCAGCGCCAGCAAGCAACGCCCACGAAATCACGGGGCGATTGATGAAGCCACCCACGCTCTTCTTATATTTCTTCAGGATGGCGTTATAGCTGGCGGTGTAAGCCTTGGTGACATAATAGTTGAGGTTTTTCTTCTCCTTGTTGTCCTTAGAGTAACGCAGCATGATGGCACACAGGGCCGGACACAGCGTCAATGCCGACACACACGACAGACCCACCGACGAGGCCAGCGTCACACCAAACTGTGTGAAAAACGCTCCCGACGTGCCAGGCATGAAAGCCACTGGGATGAACACTGCCATAAACACCAGTGTACAAGAGATTACGGCCACCGACACCTCGCTCATGGCTTCGCGCGTGGCTTGCTTGGCGTCGGTGACACCACCCTCTATCTTCGCCATCACCGCCTCGACCACCACAATGGCGTCATCAACCACAGTACCAATAGCGAGCACTAGCGCAAAGAGGGTCAATATATTTAGCGAGAAACCCGCTACCGACACAATGGCAAAAGTTCCAAACAACGACACGATGATAGAAATCGATGGAATAACCGTTGCCTTGAAACTCTGCAAGAAGAAATAAACCACTAAAATCACGAGAATGATGGCGATGACAAGAGTCTCCACCACATTGTGGATGGCAGCAAAGAGAAAGTCGTCGCTGGTCTGCAATATCTCAAACTCCAGGCCCGCGGGCATCGTGGGCTTCAATTCTTCATAGAGTTTGTTGATGCGGGCATTAACTTCGGTGGCGTTGGCACCAGGAGCCTGGAACACCATGTAGATGGTGCCTGGCTTTCCGTCGATATTGGAGGTGAAATTGTGGCTCACAGCACCTATCTCCACATCGGCAACGTCACTCAAGTGCAACAGGTGACCACCATCGCTGGTGCGCAACACTATATCATTAAACTCCTCCACGGTCTTGAGCGTGCCTTTATACTCCATTGAGTACTGATAGGCGTTCTCTGACTGCTCTCCCAGAGAGCCCGTGGCAGCGACAAAGCTCTGGCCACCAATGGCAGCAAACACATCGTTAGGATCCAAGCCATACTGCGCCATCACATCGGGCTTGAGCCAGATGCGCAGTGCATAGGTGTTACCTAGCGACATAACATCGCCCACACCAGTGATACGCATCAGGCGAGGACGCACATTGATGTCGATGTAGTTAGAAATGAAGTCGGTATCATACTTGCCATCAACGCTCTTCAATGCGCCAATGTGAAGGATGTTGTTCTGCTGCTTCATCACCTGCACACCCACCTTGGTCACCTCCGCGGGAAGCAAGGCCGTGGCGCGGCTCACACGGTTCTGAACGTTCACAGCAGCCAAATCAGGGTCAGTGCCCTGCTCAAAATATACCTGAATAGAAACTTCACCCGATGCCGATGCCGAGCTGGTGATATAGGTCATGCCCGGAACACCGTTGATATTCTCCTCAAGAGGCTGCACCACCGATTTCATGATGGTGTTAGCGTCGGCACCAGAGTAGTTTGTGGTCACGCGCACCGTGGGTGGAGCAATGTCAGGGTACTGCTCAATGGGAAGGGTGCCCATGCAGATGGCGCCAACCAGCGTGATGACAATCGATATGGCGCATGCCATCACATATTTGTCGATGAATATATTATTCTTCATGTGCTATTTCTCCTTTTTTGCTTGAGCAGGGAACAACACTTTCTGGCCTTCCTGCAAATTGTTGGCACCAACGGTAACGATGCGGTCACCCACATTAAGACCCGCGGTAACGATAAAGTCCTTACCATTGCCTGCATCGGTAGTCGTTACGCTCACAGCAGTAGCAGTGCTGTCGGGCTTAACCTTATAGACCAGCGACTTGTCTTGCAAGCGCACCACTGCGGCCTGAGGTATCACCATCACATTATTGAGACTAATGGGCAGCACCACTGTACCTTGAATGCCTGAATACAGTTGACCGTCGGGGTTGGGGAAGGTGGCCTTGCAAGCCAGCGAACCAGTGGCGGCATCCACCACGCCGGTGAGGCTGGAGATGCGGCCCTTGTGTGGATATTCGGTGCCGTTCTTCATAAAAAACGAGACATCAGGAAGACTTGATATATACTTGTCCTTGTCGGCCGGCGATGCGCCTTCCGACATTGCTTCCTCAATAATGGTTTCGGGAACTGAGAACCATGCCTCCATCTGTCGGTTACCACTGACGATGGTAAGTTGAGTCATGGGACTCACCTGATCGCCGGCACGCACACCTATCTCGCCCACTATGCCCGACACGGGCGATTTGATGGTGCATAGGCCCAAGTTCACCCTGGCTTGACTCACTCCTGTCTGAGCCTGCGTCACTGCCGACCGAGCTTGCTCCACCGAAGCACGAGCCTGCTCCACAGCGGCCTTGGCCTGACCCACAGCAGCTTGCGCCTGTTTATAATTATTCAGCGAGTTCTCAAGAGTATAATTGCTCACAATCTTCTTGTCAAAGAGGTTCTTGTTGCTCTCATATTCGAGCTTGGCACTATTGGCCTTTGCCTGCGCCGACTGCAAGTTGGCTTGCGCCGATTGCAAACCGGCTTGAGCCGACTGAACGTTGGCTTGAGCCGACTGCACCGAAGCCTGGGCCGACTGCAAGTCGTGCTGAGCATTACGGGAGTCAATGACAAAAAGCGTCTGGCCGGCACTCACCTGCTGGCCTTCAGTGACACATATTCTCATCAACTGACCACTCACCTGGGGCGAAATCGTCACATCCGACTGGCCCCTCATCTTCGCACTGAACTTAATGGGAATCTCGATGTTGGTTTTCTGCACCGTCATGGTCGCAAACGATGACTCTGTCTCCTTGGGCATGTCGAGCTTGCACGACGCGAGCCCCACTGCAATCAGCAATAAAACGCTAAATTTCAAGTATTTATTCATATTTTTGGGGATTAAGTTTAATATTCCTACTAAAATTGGTCACAAAGATAATGCTTTATTCTAATATTGACCGTATCTTCAAGTCTTTTTTTAATTATTGTGTAAGCACTGGCTCAACGGTGTAGCCACGAGAACGGAGAAGCGATATCAACCCCTGCTCACCAATCAGATGCGCTGCTCCCACAGCCACCAGCACACGCTGCACCGGGATTGTGCCGGCGATTTTTTCCATCCACTTGCGGTTGCGGTCATAACTCATGCGATCCATTGAAGCGTCGTCCATGCCCACCTCAGGGTCAAAGACTATTTTCTCTAATGCCGTCAGGTCTTGAGCACGATAAGCCTCGCAGAGCTCTCGGCTGCTATCGGCAAACTTGTCGTCCTTGCGACACAAATCCACCAGCTCCTTGGCCTGCTCCCTCAGCGGAGCGCCAAAGAGTGCCTGCGTCTGGTCCTCTACACGCTCAAGGCCCTCAACACGCTTGCCCAGCTGCTTGCCACGCTGCTGAATCGCCACATCTATCAAATTCTTTGGATCCAGGCTGTTAGGATAGAACTTCTGCATCTGCATCAAGCCTAGGTAGGTGGTTAAGGCAACAGGCTTCAGAACTCCCAGTTCCTTAAGGCCAAATCCATATAAATATTTCTTCACCACCGCATCTACCAGCTCATAGTCCTCGGCAGTGAGCAGCTTGTCGAGGGTGCTATCTGCTGGAGCTGTGGCATCCTTCATCATCTGCATCATAGTGCTCATGCTCACCATGTCTTCTCCCTCAACCTCTCCGAAAATCACATCCACGCTCTCTATTGCCAAGGCAAGACCAGGAACACTGTCGATAAACTCGCCACTCTCAAGATGCAGAGTGCCAAAGAGATAAGACGACTCATAGCAGCCGTTGCCACTCACACGCCACAATAACTGACCATTGGCTAAGGAACATGACAACAACAGCAAAAGAGCTAACATTAACTTTTTCATAAAATTCAACTTTAATGGTTCTTTCTTGTTTAGATGATTTTTCAATGATTTCTCATTAGATTTATATCAATTTTGACCACAAAAATACAACTTTTTATGCAAAAACACAAATAATAATGAGTTCACACAAAAAAATACCAAATCATAGCGATTGCCCACCCCAAATATCACCACTAACTTTGCATCGTGAAAAATGCGATTAAACAAGATAAACTTGAGCTCGCGAGTGTGAGCATTGAAAATTTTAAAGTGAATTAGTTATTAGTTGAATAAATACAAATAATTGAAATTAGTTAAGTAAACAATAAAAGCCCTGCACGATGTGAATCGCAGCAGGGTCTTTTTTTAAACCCAATCCACAAAAATCGGAAAAAGGGGTCGGTTCTTTTTGTCCGTTTTTCAGCAAAAATCGGAAAAAAGGGTCGGTTCTTTTTGTCCGTTTTTTGGCGAAAATCGGAAAAAGGGGTCGGTTCTTTTTGTCCGTTTTTCAGCAAAAATCGGAAAAAGGGGTCGGTTCTTTTTGTCCGTTTTTTATCGGAAAATTTTGTTTTTTTTAATATTTCTACTTATCTTTGCCCACAAAAAATCAACAATAATCATAAAACGCATAAACTATGCCCCGAAAACTAAGAGTTCCCAGCCCCAGTGGCATTTATCACGTGATGCTTCGCGGCATCAACCGCGACGACATCTTCCTCGACGACATTGATTTCTTGAAGATGGAGAAGATTTTACGCTCACTGGCCAAACCAGTAGATAAAGAAGGAAATCCCAAACCCCCAATATGCAAGATCTTCGCTTACTGCCTGATGACAAACCACATACACCTGCTCATCGCTGAGCTTGACGAGTCAATAAGCGACACTATCAAACGTCTGGGAGTTGCCTACGCCAGTTATTTCAACAAGCGTCGAGGCAGGTCAGGGCCACTGTTTGAAGGTCGTTTCAGAAGTGAACCTGTCGATGAGGCCGATTACTTCATAACGCTGCTTCATTACATTCATTACAATCCTGTGAAGGCAGGAATGGTAAAAAGACCCGGATGGTACAAGTGGAGCAGCTGGCACGAGTACGAACTGCCTGATGAGACCTACAACAGAGGCATCTGCGAGCAAGACATCCCCTTCGACAACCTCAACAGAACGCAGGTTGCAGAGATTGTGCTTGATGCTAAAGACCCAATATCGTTCATCTCACCCGTTGATATTGAGAGCGTTGATGATGATGAGGCCGAAAAGATCATCAAGTCTCTTGTCCCGGAAGAATATCGCCACGTTGAGTTGACGAAATTGCCTAAAGTAGTAAAACTGACAATCACAAATAAAGCCAAAGGCTATGGATTAAAAAATTGGCAGATAACACGTATTTTAGGAGTTAGCAAGCACTTCATTTACAAAGGGCGCACCAAACTCACCAGGACAATAAAATAAGTTTCAACAAATCTGTAAATAAAACGAAATATATCCAAATAAAAATAAAAAATCGGAAAAAGGGGTCGGTTCTTTTTGTCCGTTTTTCAGCAAAAATCGGAAAAAGGGGTCGGTTCTTTTTGTCCGTTTTCTGGCGAAAATCGGAAAAAGGGGTCGGTTCTTTTTGTCCGTTTTTGTTGCTTTGTGATGATGGGTTGAGCTGGAGAAATGCGTTGCCTAAAAAAATTATTACCAAATTATGGCCTTGCAGGACGATTGGTTGAGAGAAAATGACTATCTTTGCAGTTTGTTAGAAATTATATTATAATTTAATAATCTAGATAAAACATTTTAAGTGGACACAAAATACATTTTTGTTACTGGTGGTGTGGTGTCGTCGCTTGGCAAGGGCATCATCTCGTCGTCGATAGCTAGGCTGCTTCTCTCGCGTGGTTTTAACGTGACGATGCAGAAGTTTGACCCTTACATCAACATCGACCCTGGCACGCTCAACCCCTATGAGCACGGCGAGTGCTATGTGACCGTTGATGGTCACGAGGCCGACCTCGACCTGGGCCACTACGAGCGTTTCACCAACATCAAGACTACTCGTGCCAACAATATCACTACTGGCCGTGTGTATCAGAGCGTTATCGACAAGGAGCGCCGTGGCGACTTCCTAGGGAAGACGGTGCAGATTATCCCTCACATCACCGACGAGATAAAGCGCTGCGTGAAGCTGCTGGGCAGCACGGGCAAGTATGACTTCGTGATTACCGAGATAGGCGGCACGGTGGGCGACATCGAGTCGCTGCCCTTCCTGGAGGCGGTGCGCCAGCTCAAGTGGGAGCTTGGCCGCCACTGCGTGGTGGTACACCTCACCTATGTGCCCTATATCAAGGCGGCTGGCGAGCTCAAGACCAAGCCCACTCAGCACAGCGTGAAGCAGCTGCAGCAGGTGGGCATCCAGCCCGACGTGCTTGTGTTGCGCACCGAGCTAGAGTTGCCTGCGGCGCATTGCCGCAAGGTTGCCCAGTTCTGCAATGTGAGCCCCGATGCGGTGACCCAGAGCCTTGACGCGCCTAGCATCTATGAGGTGCCACTGATGATGCACCGTCAGCGTCTCGACCAAATCATCCTTGAGAAGACTGGCACGCCCTTCAGTGGTGAGCCCGACCTCACCAAGTGGAATTTCTTCCTCAACAAGATGCACAATGCCAGCGAGGAGGTGAAGATAGGTCTCGTGGGCAAATATGTGGAACTGCAAGATGCCTATAAGAGCATCGATGAGAGCCTACTCACGGCAGGCGTCTATCAAGACCACAAGGTGAAAATCACCTATATCTCGAGCGAGAAAATCAACGACGGCAATGCCGAGGAACTGCTCAGCGGCATGGACGGCGTGGTGGTGGCACCAGGCTTTGGCCAGCGAGGCACCGAGGGCAAATTTGCCGCCCTGCGGTGGTGCCGAGAGCACGACAAGCCCACCTTTGGCATCTGCTACGGCATGCAGTGCATGGTCATCGAGTTTGCCCGCAACGTGCTTGGTCTGACCGATGCTAACAGCGTAGAGATAGACCCCAAGACCCCCAACAATGTCATCGACCTGATGGAGGAGCAGAAGAGCATCACCAACATGGGCGGCACTATGCGCCTGGGAGCCTATGCCTGTCATCTGAAACCTGGCACAAAAGTTGCTGAAGCCTATGGAGGCCTCGACATCGAGGAGCGCCATCGCCACCGCTTTGAGCTCAACGACGAGTACCGCTCGCAGCTCGAGGCTGCTGGCATGAGCTGTGTGGGCGAGAACCCCGAGACCCACCTGGTGGAGGTGATTGAGCTTGCCGGCAAGAAGTGGTACATAGGCACTCAATACCACCCAGAGTACAGCAGTACGGTGCTCAACCCCCACCCATTGTTCATGGACTTTGTGAGGGCAGCTATAGAGGAAAAAAACAACACGAAATGATAACGTCATATAATTAACGCAAACAAAAACACAAAACAAATACACTTCAAACTATTATGGACAAAAACACGGTCATTGGAATGTTGCTCATGTGCGCGGTAATCTTTGGCTTCATGTATTGCCAGTCGGACAATAACAAAGACGCCAAGCAGGGCAACAACAAGCAAACCGAGAAGAAAGCAGATAACAACCAACCAGCAGCCCCCATCGACACACTAACGCAAGAAGACTGGACGGCGCTAAGCGCCATCGTCGCCAAGAACGACAGCGCACTTGTTGACGGCGGTGTAAACATAAAGCAGGTGGGCGACAAGCTCACCGGCACAGTGAAAGTGGGGAACTCCACCGTGAGCATCGACAGCGTGAACACCAATGTCAACGCTGCAGAAGCCCTGAAACAGGTGATTACCAAGCACAACCAGGCGCAGATGTTCAGCGGCTGCCTTAAAGGTAGCGACCAGACGGTGACCCTCAAGAACGACTCTATAAAGGTTGAAATCAGCACCAAGGGCGGCATGATCACCCGCGCCACGCTCAATGGCTACAAGGCCTATCACTCGCAGGAAGACTACAAGAATAACAGCAGTGTTCCCGTTGAGCTAGTGAGCCCAGGCAACAACAGCTACAGCTTCATCCTCAACAACCGCGACCAGAGTTTCGACACCAAGGACTTCTATTTCGTGCCCGAGAACCAGCAGGGCGACTCCACAGTGACCATGTCGCTGACGAACCTGCCCAGTGGCGCCAAGTGGAGCGTCAAATACACCCTTGTCAAGGGCTCTTACATGGTGAAAATGGAAATCTTGCAGCAGAACATGGACAAAATCATGCACAACAACATCACCAGCATGAATTTCCACTGGAACCAGAAGATGCAACGCCAGGAGGCCGGCAAGCAGTTTGAGGACCGCTACAGCGCCCTCTACTGGAAGCTTCAGGGCGATGATGATGTAGAAAACCTGAGCGAGAACGGCAATGAGGACAAGAACATCAACGACAAGGTGAAATGGATCTCGGCAAAGAGCCAGTTCTTCTCGTCGGTGATCATCGCCAACGACTGCTTTAGCGGCGACACCAGGTTTGAAAGCAAGGCTTATAATGACAGCCAAAA
Source organism: uncultured Prevotellaceae bacterium (assembly GCA_900318255.1). GTDB lineage: Bacteria > Bacteroidota > Bacteroidia > Bacteroidales > Muribaculaceae > Sodaliphilus. The sequence continues at coordinate 75,308 of ONJX01000010.1, forward strand.
GGACTACCAAAAGTACCTCAAGGACATTGATGTATATACCGGCTTTAACTACAGCTACTCTAACCCGGCGCCAGCATCGTTCTATTTCTACTTTGGCCCCAACCGCTACAGCCTGCTCTCGAGCTACGACCAGTTCTCCAAGGACGAGGACCTGCACCTCACACGCCTCGTGTCGCTGGGCTGGAAGCTGTTCCGCTGGATCAACTCGAGCATCGTCATGCCAGTGTTTAACTGGCTGTGCAAGTTTGGCTGGTCAATGGGCATCGTGATACTTGTTCTTACCATCTTGCTCAAACTAGTGCTCTGGCCCCTTACTTACAAGAGCTACATGTCGCAAGCCAAGATGAAGATTCTGCAACCCGACATCCAGGCCATCAACGAGAAATACCCCGACCAGGCCGACGCTATGAAGAAGCAGCAAAAAATCATGGAGCTCTACAAGCAGGCCGGCGCCAACCCCATGGGCGGTTGCTTGCCCATGCTCTTGCAGATGCCGTTCCTCATCGCCATGTTCTGGTTCTTCCCCTCAAGCATCGACCTGAGAGGGCAGTCGTTCCTGTGGGCCCCCGATCTGAGCGCCCCCGACGCTCTGATCTCGCTGCCATTCAGCATCCCCTTCCTGGGCGACCACCTGAGCATCTTCTGCCTGCTGATGACAATCACTAACATCGCCTACACCTACGTGAACATGCAGTCGCAGTCGTCGAGCCAGATGCCTGGCATGAAGTGGATGATGTACCTGATGCCAGTCATGTTCCTCGTGTTCTTCAACACCTATGCTTCGGGTCTGAGCTACTACTACTTTGTGTCGCTGCTCATCACCATAGCACAAACCTTCCTCACCCGCATGATGGTCAAGGAAGACAAGGTGAGAGCAGTGATGGCCGAGAACGCCAAGAAACCCAAGAAGAAGAGCGGCTTCATGGCACGCCTCGAGGAAGCACAGCGCCGCCAGCAGCAAGCTCTCAAGGAGCAGCAGAAGAGGAGCAACAAGCGTCGCTAACCAACCACACACTGAGAGACAAATAAAGATAACAGCGCATGAAAAGTAGTAAAACAAGTAGCACAACCAGGCCACGCCGCGGCAGGGCCTTCAAGCGAGTGATTATAGCACTTGCTGTGCTACTTGTCTTACTCGGTGCCTTTTGGGCCTACGAGAACCGCCACGCCATCCACTACTGGTGGCACGGCGAGGTGGTGGTAGATCGCAGCAAGTATCCCATAATTGGCATCGACGTCTCTAGCCACAATGGCGACATCGACTTCTACAAAGTCAAGAACGATGGCTACAACTTTGTCATCATCAAGGCCAGCGAGGGCATGGACTACCAAGACAACTATTTCACCGCCAACTACAACCGCGCTAGCGCCAACGACCTGAAGGTGGGTGCCTACCACTACTTCATCATGAACTCCGACGGCGTGAATCAGGCCAAGAACTTTGTTGAAGCCGTGGGATGGCGCAAGCTCGACTTGCCACTGGTAATCGACATTGAAGAAGACGACAAGCTAAACAAAAACGTGAGCGACGACATTGCGCTAAAGAACCTTAACGCCATGATCGACAACCTGCAGTCGCGAGGCTTTAAAGTGATGATTTACACCAATGGCAACGGTTACAAGAAATATGTGAAAGACCAGCCCTTTGTCGATGTGAGCCTGTGGATATGCTCGTTCAAGAACCCCGACGACATCAAGCACATCCCCAATCAGCTACAGCAATATAGCAAGAAAGGGCGCGTTGATGGCATTGAGGGCGATGTTGACCTCGATGTCTTCAACGGAAATGAGAAACAGTGGCAACAGTGGCTCAGCAAAGCCGCACCACTGCCCACCGACACCACCACAACAACAACCAACCAAAAAGAAGAGATTAACGATGACACCAGCAAGTAAATATTGGAGCAAAGTTGCTGCCATGATGATAGCAATAGCTCTTGTAGCTACATTCACGGCCAATGCCAAAGTTTATACATGGGACAAATATGACATCGCCTTCGACGCTCCCGAGGGTGGATATGTGCCCTACAGCTTCTTCCAAGACCCCTCCTCGGCACAAGTCAACTGGGACGAGATGGTGATGACGCTGCAGCACTACGTCAAGAACGAGAATACCACCAAGAAGAACCTTGAGGAGCGCCTCAAAAGCCGCGCCATGGGCTACAACATGTATGACACCGAGATGGTAAAAATCAAGGTGAAAGGCTTTAAGTGCCACGCCATTGAGGGCACGATGCCCGATGGCACACGCTGCATCATTGCCTATCTGGTGAGCGAGAAAACCACCACAGTGGTTGAGGTGGTGGTCAACTATCTCTTTGGCAACCAGGAAGTGGTGGAAGCAATAATCAAGAGCTTCAGCGAGGGCAACAACAAGAAACCCAACGAACTGGAGAAACCCAAGCAAAAGATTCAGAAGAAAAAAGACGCCGAGAAAGAAAAAAAGGAGATAGAGAAAGAAAAGAGGCGCAAAAACGAGAAAGTGTATGAGTGCTAAGTGGTGAGGAGCCCCCCTTTCCTTTGTCAGTCAACAATGTTTCCTTATTATACTAAAAACTGTGTCGCTGAGTTTTTCTCATACTCAGCGACACAGTTTTCGTTGATTAGCCCACTACAGCAGCCCCGCAAGCACATCGATGTTCTCGATGGGGGTAGCCCAGCTGGTGGCAAAACGGGTGACGAAGCGGCCGTCGGGCAGCTTGTCCCACACCTCAAAGGCCACGAGCCCCTCTAGCGCATCAATCTGCTGCTGAGTCAAGATAGGGAACTGCTGGTTGGTGGGAGAGTCGATATAAAACTCAAAACCCTTGCTGGCAAACATGTTCTTGAGCTCCATGGCCATGACGATGGCATGACGGGCAATGTTCATGTAGAGGTTGTTAGTAAACAAGGTGTCGAACTGGATGCCCAGCAGCCTGCCTTTTGCCAAGAGAGCGCCATGCTGCTTGATGATGGTGAAGAACTGGCGCGGAGCGTTACCCTTAGGGAACACCACCGCCTCGCCGCAGAGCGCGCCCACCTTAGTGCCGCCAATGTAGAACACGTCGCACAGCGACGCCAGCGTCTTGAGGTCAACATCGGCAGCAGCACTCGCCAAGCCATAGCCCAAGCGCGCGCCATCGATGAAAAGCGGAATCTCATATTCCTCGCACACCGCCTTTATAGCCCGCAGCTCATCAAGGCTATAGATGGTGCCATACTCCGTGGGAAACGAGATATACACCATGCCCGGAAACACCATGTGAGGCCAGGTGGGGTCGCCATGAAAGTGAGCCAGATACTCACGCAGCTCACCAGCATCCATCTTGCCAAGATGACTCTCGAGGGTTATCACCTTGTGACCACTGAACTCCACTGCCCCACTCTCGTGCACAGCGATGTGGCCAGTAGCCACAGCCACCACGCCCTCGTAGCGCCGCAGCATGGCGTCGATAACGGTGCTATTAGTCTGCGTGCCGCCCACCAGGAAGAACACGTCGGCATCAGGGCAGCCCGTAGCTTGCCTGATGCGAGTGCAGGCATTCTCACAAAACGGATCCTCGCCATATCCCTCCACTTGGGTCATGTTGGTCTCTATAAGTCGATTCAAAATCGCAGGGTGCGCACCCTCAATGTAGTCGCAGGTAAATGAAATCATAAGTGTGAAATATTTTTATTGGGCAAAGTTACAAACTATTTCCTGAAATTCAAGCTACGTGACCACTTGAAAAAGTGAAAAACGGCAAATTAAACCACCAAATCCACTTTTTTACTGAATCTACTTCACTGAGTCCACTGTAAAAAACAAAATAACACGAATTAAACAAATTATAACGAATTCTATTTTATTGATATAAAGTTTGTTGGATTTGTATATTATTTGTCGTCTTTGTTTGATTTTAGCCAAAAAGCGACTTTTTAAAGCGGACTCTTAGTTTAATTCGCATAATTCGCCGTCACCCGCAAAAACCTGTGTTTAATGTTGATGAGTCCATGAGCGTCGAAGACGCTAAGTGCCTCGATAGAGGCTATTTATTACTAAGACCTTGCAAGAGGGTCGAAGACCCTCGCAGCTTGGTCCTTGTGCCATCTAATGAAAAAGTGCCTCGTTAGAGGAACTTCATCGCCACAGTTGCCCTGCAGGGCAGCAGCAAGTGGGCGAAACAGCAGGTTTACTTCCCCATGTTCAGCGGATGGGGCAAGGAATATGGCGCATTCTCGTGCAGCGTGAGCATCACAAAGAACAGACTTTTGAGCAGGAGTATAAAGAGATGATAAATCGCTCAGGGCTGGAGTGGAATGATTATAGGCTCACATGAAAAGCCTGTGGTGGAAGTTCCTCTTCGAGGCACTTTTCGTAAGATTCAGCAGGGACCA
>ONJX01000033.1 GCA_900318255.1 uncultured Prevotellaceae bacterium
ACGCCTTTTTATATTATGAAAAACACCGCGGGGTTAGCCTAGCGGCTGGGGGCGCGAAGCCCCCAATGAGCGTTTCCCGATTGCAAACATAATGTCTTAGTAATAAATAGCCTCTATCGAGGCACTTAGCGTCTTCGACGCTCATGGACTCATCAACATTAAACACAGGTCTTTGCTGGTGACCCATGATTATTAGATAGTAAACACAACGAACTTGCGTTGTTTATGGCTCGAGCACTAGGCGGAAGCCTAGGTTATCGACTTTGCGGTCGGGTTTGCCTGAGGAACCGCGGAAGAAGACTGGGGCGAATTTGGACTCATGGCACCATGCTCCGCCACGGTTCAGGTGGTCGGTGCCCGATGAGGGCCCCTTGGGGTTGGTCTGCGCATTGGAAGAATAACTGCCGAACCAGTCTTGGCACCATTCCCACACGTTGCCGCTCATATCGTAGATTCCAAGCTCATTAGCCTTTTTTGTTCCCACGTTATGGGGCTTGTTGCCGCTGTTTCCTTGGTGCCAAGCCACGTTATCAGGGTTGTTGCTGCCAGCGAACTTGTAGCCCTTGCTAGCATTACCGCCACGTGCTGCAAATTCCCATTCGGCCTCGGTGGGCAGACGGAACCTCCTGCCTGTGAGTTTATTGAGCTTGGTAATGAACTGCTGGCAGTCATTCCAGCTGACGTTCTCTACCGGCAGTTTGGCTCCTTTGAACTTGCTTGGGTTATTTCCCATAACCGCCTGCCATAGCTCTTGGGTGACTTCGGTTTCTCCTATGTAATAAGTAGATAACGATACTTTGTGGGTGGGGCGTTGGTTGCTGTTGTTGCTGCCTTGATTTTTAGTCGCCCCCATAGTAAACGTGCCACTCTCAACTTTCACCATAGAGAATTCTACGCCTTTTACCTTGCATTTCTTGACTGCCTTTGTCCCTTTGTTGGATTTTGAGGGCTTGCAGAAGTCCTTTGCCGATATCTTACTGATGGGCTTGTTGGTGTAGTGGTTTGTTATGTGGTCCATGGGAATGCCAAACTTCTTGGCGGCACTCTCAATATTAAACTTTTTCAGTTGTGTGTCACTGCCAATGCAGGTGATGTTCTGACCAGCTTTAAGCACAATCTTTTTGCCAGTCTTTTTATTATTCACTGTGGCCTTGCCTGCAAGCAGCCACACCTTCGACGCGCTGCCAGTCTCCTCAAACACCACGATGGTGCCTTCTATGCCACACACACACTGCGACATCTCAACTTCAAGGCTCTTTCCTTCGCTCATTTTCTTTATATTCGTGAGCATGGTGCCGATTATCATTTCCCATTTTGAGATATTTGCTTCCTCAGTGTGAATAACCAGGCTAGTTTCAGGATAGATGATATAGGTGCTCATGTCCTCCAGGCCTAAAATCGCTCCCGATTCTTCCTCAGTCTTGATGAGGTCGTCCTCATAAATCTCTGTGTCAAGATCAACAAACTCAAAGGAGTCGAATTCTTCAAAGCTGCAACGAATCTTAACTTCACCATAAAAGTCATTAAAGCGGATTTTGCTATCTACCTGATGGCACTTGCCTTCTTTTACAAATCTAATATCTTGTGCCGTAGCGGGCAGCGACAATGAAAAAGTAAATATCGCAAGCACTAATGTCACAAAAAGGCATTTAAATGTTTTCATAATAGTTGGAAGATTATAAGTTTTCATATAAAAGTAATATTGTCACAAAGATAAGCGATTCTTGTGACAATATTGCGACTTTTTATTAAAATCTCAAGAAAACCATACTATTGGATAGTTCTTGTTTTCTATTTTTTATTTAACCAATAAAACAGGAAATAATCATAAATGCGGTATTGCCCATTACTGCTTGTTACAAGATCAACAAAGATAAGAAGATTTCCTTGATTATGCAAATTTGCGTTACGCAAACCTGCGTAATCAAGGAAAAATCCTGTGTTATTTATCCAAATAGATATTAAAACATCTTGGCCACGCGGGCCACGGCCTGGGTGAAGGCGTTGACCTCCTCGAGGGTGTTGTAGAGTGCAAATGAGGCTCTCACGGTGCCAGTCACGCCCAAGCGCTTCATCAGTGGTTGGGCGCAGTGGTGGCCAGTGCGCACGGCAATGCCCAGCTTGTCGAGCAGTAGGCCCATGTCGTAGCTGTTGATGTCGCCCACGAGGAACGAGATCACGCCTTCCTTGGTGGCACTGGTGCCAAAGATGCGCATTCCTTCAATATCCATTAACTGGCTTGTAGCAGCATCGAGCAGCAGCTGCTCGTGGCTGGCGATGTTGTCGATACCCAGCGAGTTGATGAAGTCGATGGCAGCGCCAAAGGCGGCGATGCCCACGAAGTCGGGGGTGCCAGCTTCAAACTTGAATGGCAACTCGGCAAAAGTGGTCTTCTCAAACGACACGTTGCCAATCATCTCTCCACCACCCTGGTAGGGCACCATGCGGCTCAAGAGCTTCTCCTTGCCATATAGCACACCAATGCCAGCGGGGCCATACATCTTGTGGCTTGAGAAGCAGTAGAAGTCGGCGTCGAGGTCTTGCACGTCGATTTTCATGTGAGGAGCCGCCTGTGCACCGTCGATGAGCACTGGCACGCCATAGCGGTGAGCAATCTGCACCATCTGCTTCACGGGGTTGATAGTGCCGAGCACGTTAGAGACATGAGTGACCGCCACAAACCTGATGTTCTCGGTGAATAGGTCTTCATAGGCGTTCATGTCGAGGTCGCCGTTGCTGTCGATGGGCACAACATGAATTTTGAGGCGCTTGTTGCGTTGCAGCAGTTGCCAGGGCACGATGTTGCTGTGGTGCTCCATCACGGTGAGCACTATCTCGTCGCCAGTGAAGAGGCTGTCGCCATAGGACGATGCCACGAGGTTGATGGCCTCGGTGGTGCCGCGGGTGAAGACTATCTCGCTGGTTGATTTAGCGTTGATATACTGGCGCACCTTCTCTCTTGTAGCTTCCATAATCTCGGTTGCCTCTTGTGAGATGGTGTGCACGCCGCGATGCACATTTGACTTGTGGTTATAGTACATGTCGTTGATGGTCTCTACCACGCAACGCGGGGTTTGTGATGTGGCGGCGTTGTCGAGATACACCAGTGGCTTTCCCTCGATTTTTCGGTCCAGGATGGGAAATTGCTCTCTTAATTGATAGATATTCATTGTTTCGATTGTGGTAGAAAGGATTATTTCTTCAGTTCGCAAGTCTCGCAATTCATGGCGTCGCCACTGAGGCGCATCTCCACGAGGTGGCGCAAGCGGTCGCGCAGGGTGTCGAGGCGCACGCCATCGATCACGTCGCTCATAAATGCCTGCATCAGCAGCTTCTGTGCCACGGGCAGCGAGATGCCACGCGTCTGCATGTAGAACAGGGCTTCCTGGTCGAGCTGACCTATGGTAGAGCCATGCGAGCATTTTACGTCGTCGGTGTAGATTTCGAGCTGAGGCTTAGTGTGCATGCGTGCCGTGGGCGATGCCACGATGTTGCGGTTGCCCTGATAGGCGTCGATCTTTGGGCAGCCAGGCTTAACAAGAATCTTGCCGGCGAAGGCTCCCACCGAGTTGTCATTGAGCACATATTTAAACATCTCGTTGCTCTGGCAGCGAGGTGCGTTGTGGTTGATGAGCGTGTGGTTATCCACGTGCTGCTCGCCACTGGCTATTGCCATGCCCAGCAGCTGGGTGTGGCAGTGCTCACCGTCAACGTCGATGCGGTAGTCGTTGCGTGTGTAGCCGTTGGTGAGCGTGATGCCGTCGATGAGCACGTTGCTGCCCTCTTGCTGGCGCACCCACAGCTGCGACAGGCGAGTGGTGTGCATGTCGCTCTCCTCCATGTGGTAGTAGTCGAGATGTGCGTTGCGGCCAGCTATCACCTCCACCGTCTCCAGGCTCAGGTACTGCTGGTCGCCCTTGGTGTGGTCGCACACGAGCACCTGTGCGCTGGCATCATCTTCGAGCACGATGAGCACGCGGCGCACCGCCATGAGGCGGGCATTGGCGTCGAAGACGTTTATCAGCTGAATGGGGCGTGTGGTGTGTGAGCCCTTGGGGATATAAATGAGCACGCCATCCTGTGCCAGCAAGGTGTTGAGCGCGGTGCAGGGGTTAGAGAGGCTGGCGGCGCTGCCATAGTATTTCTCGAGCACTTCGCGATGCTTAGTGGTCTGGAACGATTCCACGCTGGCGTTGTCGCCGCTCTTGCCAGCAGTGGAGCTAGGGCGGAAGGTGTCGTTAAACACATAGTAGAGGCATGTGCTCAAGTTGGGCACCTCGCAGCGGAACTTGGTGGTTGATTCTCTCGACAGATCGACATGGTTGATGTTCACACCATAGTCGGGGGCTAGTGCCGCATTGAGGTCGGTAGCCTCATAGTCGTCGCTGCCCTTGCGAGGTAGCACAGCGGCCTCTAAAGCCTGCCTGGCCTTTTTGCGCATGGCATTTAGTGGTGCCGGTGCCAGCCGCTCAATGGCGTCGCGATGCTCGTCGTGAAGTTCTATATATTGCTTTAGGGCGTTGTTCATAGCTGGTTGTTGTCAACTTGTTCCTTAATCCAGTCGTAGCCTTTCTCCTCGAGCTCGAGAGCGAGCTCCGGTCCGCCAGTCATGACTATGCGCCCCTTGTAGAGCACATGCACCTGGTCGGGCTTGATATAGTCGAGCAAGCGCTGGTAGTGGGTGATGACGATGGTAGCGTTGTCGGCGCTCTTGAGGCGGTTCACGCCGCTAGCCACGGTGCGCAGTGCATCGATGTCGAGGCCGCTGTCGGTCTCGTCGAGAATTGAGAGGCGTGGCTCAAGCATTGCCATCTGGAAAATCTCGTTGCGCTTCTTCTCGCCGCCACTGAAGCCCTCGTTCACAGCACGCGACGCGAGCTTGTTGTCGAGCTCGACGATGGCACGCTTCTCACGCATGAGTTTGAGGAAGTCGGTAGCGCTGATGGGCTCCTGCCCATGATATTTGCGCTTCTCGTTGATGGCAGTGCGCATGAAATTGTTCATCAGCACGCCAGGAATCTCCACGGGATACTGGAAGCTCAGGAAGATGCCCTCGTGAGCGCGGTCTTCGGGGCTAAGCTCGAGCAGGTTCTTGCCGTAGAATTCTACCTCACCGCCAGTGACGGTGTAGGCTGGGTTGCCAGTGAGCACAGCGCTCAGTGTGCTCTTGCCGCTGCCGTTAGGTCCCATGATAGCATGCACCTCGCCAGGCTTAACGGTGAGGTTCACGCCTTTCAATATCTCCTTGCCCTCGATGGAGGCGTGTAAATCTTTAATAGTAAGCATTGTTAAAATATTTCTAGATATTCTAGATTATCTAGAAGTTCTAGATTTTCTAGAGATTAAATTTCATTATCAATTATGCATTAAGCATTGTAAGCATTGTGCATTGTGCATTGAGCATTGTGCATTGTGCATTGTGCATTGATTTTACCCCACACTGCCTTCGAGTGAGACGCTGAGCAGGCGCTGGGCCTCGACAGCAAACTCCATGGGCAGCTTCTTCATCACGTCGCGGGCATAGCCGTTGACGATGAGCCCCACGGCATCCTCGGTGCTGATGCCGCGCTGGTTGCAGTAGAAAATCTGGTCCTCGTTGATTTTGCTCGTGGTGGCCTCGTGCTCAACGATGCTCGAGTCGTTGCCCACCTCTATCACGGGGAAGGTGTGTGCACCGCTGGTGTCGCTCAGCAGCAGGCTGTCGCACTGGGTGTAGTTGCGGCAGTTAGTGGCGTTAGGAGCCACTTTGACCATGCCTCGGTAGCTGTTCTCGCTGTGGCCGGCGCTGATGCCCTTGCTCACGATGGTGGAGCGCGAGTTGCGGCCCAGGTGTATCATCTTGGTGCCGGTGTCGGCCATCTGGTAGTTGCGCGTGAGCGCCACGCTGTAGAACTCGCCCACGGTGTTGTTGCCCTTGAGGATGGTGCTGGGATATTTCCAGGTGATGGCGCTGCCGGTCTCCACTTGTGTCCACGAGAGCTTGCTATGGTCGCCGCGGCATATTCCGCGCTTGGTCACGAGGTTGTAGATACCGCCTTTACCGTCCTTGTCGCCAGGATACCAGTTCTGCACCGTGCTGTATTTCACCTCGGCGCGCTCCTCAACGATAATCTCCACGATGGCGGCGTGCAGCTGGTTCTCGTCGCGCATGGGAGCCGTGCAGCCCTCAAGGTAGCTCACATAGGAGTCGTCGTCGGCCACGATGAGTGTGCGCTCAAACTGGCCCGTCTGTGCCGCATTGATGCGGAAGTAGCTCGACAGCTCCATGGGGCATCTCACGCCCTTGGGGATATAGACAAACGAGCCGTCGCTGAACACTGCCGAGTTTAAGGCGGCAAAGAAATTGTCGGTATAAGGCACCACAGTGCCTATATATTTGCGCACGAGGTCGGGGTAGTCTTTCACTGCCTCACTGATAGAGCAGAAAATCACGCCCAGCTCGGCGAGGCGCTCACGGTAGCTGGTGTGCACGCTCACACTATCGACCACGGCATCAACCGCCATTCCGCTCAGGCGCTTCTGCTCCTCGAGGGGGATGCCTAGCTTGTCGAAGGTCTTCTTGAGCTCGGGGTCTATCTCCTTCTTGTCGCCGCTCTTGGTCTGCGGTGCGGCATAGTAGCTGATGGCCTGGAAGTCGATGTCGGGCATGTTCACCTTGCCCCACTTGGGCAGCTTCAGGGTCTGCCAGTGGCGGAACGCCTTGAGGCGGAACTCCAGCAGCCACTCGGGCTCGTTCTTGAGAGCGCTGATGCGTCGCACCACATCCTCATTGAGGCCCTTAGGGATGACGTCGGTCTCGAAGTCGCTCACGAAGCCATAGCGGTATTCCTCGCTTGCCGCCTGGTTGATGATCGACTCGTCGTCTTGTTTTTTGTTTTTATTTTTGTTGTCTTCGCTCATATTAGTTTTTCACAAAAATCCGCCCTAGTTAATGACTAGGCGAAATAATCTACAAAGGTACTACTTTTCTTGCCAATAACGCCTATTGTAGTGTCAAAAAATGGCTTTTAGCGATTTTTTTTCGTGATTTTTTGCAAAAACTATTGCCAGTTTAAAAATTATCACTACCTTTGCAACCGCAAAAGCCCAAGTGGCGGAATTGGTAGACGCGCACGTTTCAGGTGCGTGTGTCGCGAGGCGTGAAGGTTCGAGTCCTTTCTTGGGCACAAAAACAGGCTGTTAATCGGTTGATTTCCAGCCTATTTTGGTTTTATGGGTGTAACATAGGTGTAACAACTCAACCACGGCACCCATTTTGCACTCCTTTTTGGGGCGGTCAAAGCTCATCTAATGCCATCATTGCTTTTAAAGCTTTTTCAGACACACCATTGTAATATATTTCAATCGGTTTTTGCTCTTGCTCTTGCTTACCCCTCGGTAGTTCATCGGCAACTTTCAATAGGCTTAAAAAAGCTTTTGTATCGCCATTAAGAGCCAAATTTACCTGTTGCCTCAACATGGCATATAGCGTTGTGGACTCGGTGCCATCATCGAGAGTGATAGTGCTGTCAAGTATAGCCCTAGCAACCTCGCTGGCACGCTTTCTCTCACGTCTAGCAACACCGCTGGCAATACCGCCCTTTTGGGCTATTGCTCGTTGTTCACTCGTTGTTCTATCTCCTAGTGATATTAAATTGTGCTCGTTTGCCATAGTGCTAATAGAATTATTAGCGGTAGTATCTCACCGCCTCGTTAACTTTTTTATCTAACTCCTTTATAGCCTCGTTCTTGATTGTTAAGCCATCTTTGAGCGTGCCAGCCTGCTTAACCGCCTCTCTCAAATCATGGGCTTGCTTGGGTGTAATCTCACCCCTTTGCCGTGCCTCATTTATTTGACTGATAAAAGCAAGCTCACCGCCCACGCTGTCTATTAGCGTGAGTATGCCTAAACGCTGTAAATCTCGCCTCGTTTTCATTATGCTAAAATTTAGTAGTGTATCATTGATTTTTCTTATTGCTTTGTAGGTGTCACGCCAGCGATTGAGCAACATGATATAAAACGCCTCATCATAGAGGCTGGCACCTGTCACCGCTGGCACCTTTAGCACACTTGGCAAGCGACACATATAGCGTTGTTCAAGCCTCAACACATTTCTACCGTTGTAGAGCTCGGGCACCGCCTCTCTCTTGGCTCGTTGTTCTCTATTTTTATCATAGAAACATAACCGCTCATCACGCTTTACATAGTAGAGGCTGTTAGGCTGTTGTAGTCGCTTTGCATAGGCTAGCACCCCCAAATGATTATAATAAACCTCGGTAGGTTGTTGAGTTATGAGGTTGCACCCCACATCAAGCCGTGTTACACTCGCTCGGCTCATCGGCAAGTGTAAGAGGTCGCTTAATCTCTCTATGGCCTGTTGCACATCGGCACGCCCCATAGATTGATAATTATTGCCTAAAAACCACTTGCATAAAGAGCCATCTTTAACCTTAACTTGCCATTGGTTTGCGACAACCTTTAAGCCATTGAGGTTGCCAGTAACAAAGGTGCTACCGCCATAGTCATGAAAACCAACATCGGTGAGGTGGCACGGTGTTTCTTCTATGAAGCTCACCGCCCCTACCTCATCGGCTGTTAGTCTAAAGTTCACTGTATCAAACATGGCTAAAGAAATTACTAAAATAGTAATTTTTGACAATTTACTATATAGTCAACTTTGCTAGAGCTCTCAAGTGCTCAAGTTCCTCATCAAGCTCGCCATCACATAGCAAGTTATATAGTGGCTTGCAGTCTTTGCTCTTGCCTCGGGCAATAAACACCTCAAGTTTGCCCCCCTGTTGCACCGTGCCATTTATTACCTTAAAGTTAGAGAGCACCAGCAATATTGCATCGGCTGTGCCTCTCACATCACCATAGGCAAAATTATTGTTTGGGTCGGGTACATAAATACTACTTAAATTCTTGCTCTTTATAGTTAAGCTCTTGTTAGCTTTTCTATGCACATCACCCCCAAAGCTATTAGGCACATCGACATAATATATTACTAAATCGCCCACGCTGGTTGCATCTTTTTTCTCGGTGGCTCGCTGGGGCTTGGTGCACCTTTTTTCTTCAAACTCGGGGTAGCTCATTGTTGAGGCTGTGCAGTCAAGCCTAGTTTTTGATTTGCTGGCTAGCCTCTCAAAGCAATAGTAATCGTTGAGTATCATTGTGCACCCCCTTTCCTGTTGCAGTAGTTATTGGCTTGGTCTGCAATCTCGGTGGCGGTGGCTACTCGGTTTGACTGTAACCACGCCTCAACCTCATGGCGATTAAAGTAGCACATCTTTCCTAACGGCTTGTAATGTGGTATCTCACGCCTCATAGTGAGCTTGTAAAGATAGCTCTTGCTCACGCCCATATATAGGGCTGTTTCCTCGCTGGTTAACACCTCTTTAGTGGCAAAGAGTGTTCTTGCTGTTACCAAATCGGTAATTTCTTTTATTGCCTCGTTACTCATATTTTAGAGTGTTTTTGAGGTTAAACAAATGAGGCTAGGCAAAAGCACGTCTGCAATCACCGTGCCTCGTTAATTTGCTATAGCAAGAGCAAAGGTAGAGGCAATATGACAATAAAAATAGTGAGTGAATATGTGGCACATACTCACTCATATTATTGGCAATGTGTTGCTATTAAAGTTCTTTTAATAGCTCATCTATTTTGCCTCGCCATTTTTGGGGGCTCTTTACTTCTACAAAAGCTTTATTGCTGGCACTATCAAGCCGTGTTACACTAAACAAATGTTCTAACGCTTTAAATGGTGTCACTTTTGAGCCATCGGGGTTATATACTTGCACCAAAAAGTAACTTAAACTCGCTTTGCTACCATTATGATACAACCATTTGTAGCCTATGGCGGTCTTTCCCATCATGCCAGCCTCAACAGCTTTGGCAAAAGCTTTTTTTGCTCGCTGGGTGCTTGGCTCTTGGCTCGGCTGGAGCGTGATAGTATTTAACCATTTATCAATGCTTTTAAATGCTATTTCTTTAGCCTCTCCAGCAAGCTTTTTATCTATGAGTAATCTTGCCTCGGTGGCGATAATATTAGCTAATTTGAGCCTGTTTTGTGTGTTTTTAAATGCTTTGTTGTCTTTGCCCAAAAGTGTTAGTGCACTTGGTTCCAGCGTGCCTACCGATTTTGTAAGTAGCACATCAAGCCGTGAGCAAATGAGCTTGCCACGGTCTTGCTTTAATTGTGGTTTACTCATAATCTCGGCTATCTCAATACAACATAATTTCAAACTGATAGGCGATATTATTGTTTGCTCACTAATTATTTGGGTGTCGCTGTTTGGGCACCACTCTTTAGCGTTATCTATACAACTCATATTCTTGGCAAATATTAGTAGAAATATCTTGAATAATCTCTGCATAAGCTCTCATTTTTCCACCGCTATAGCGGTCAAAGAAAACAGGTGTAGAGCCTAATGACATTAGTTTGTAAGCTGTTTCTTCCAAACTAACAACCATATTTAAAAGCTGTTTTTTAGCTCTCTCTCTATCGGCCTCGGTTGGTTTTGGTGGTGTGTAAACTAGTGTTTCCATAACTATTTCAATCTATGTTAAGTGTTGGTAAGCTGTTTATAGCCTCTTGCTTTAAGCTGTCAACGGCTCGGGTGTATTTCTCGGTACACTGCAAACCACTATGGCCTAACAAGCTTGCCACGGTCTTAATATTGGCACCATTATTCAAGATATTAACTGCAAAGCTATGGCGTGCACAATGCCAGCTAATATGCTTGTTTATGCCAGCACGCTTAACCCATCTTTTCACGGCTTTTAGGCACATTTCATAGCTTGGCAAAGGAAATACTAACTCGGCTCGGTTATTGGGTGTTGTGGGCTCTCCTATGAGCTTTAGCAAGCCATCATTAAGAGGTATCACAACACCGCTGTTAGCACTGTGCCCCTTTGTTTTGTTTTGCTCAAATTTGAGCATTTTATTAGCATAGTCAATGCTGGCAAAAGTGAGGTCTTTAACGTCACAATATCTCATACCTGTGTAGAGGCAAAAGATAAAAGCACGTCTAATATTGGGGTTTTCTCGCTGGTAGTGTGTCGCTATGAGTTGTTGCATTTCCTCTTGAGATAGTACATCTTTTTTCAATACACCCCTATCTATCTTGATTGTGATTTTGTTGCACGGGTTTTTCAAAAATACACCATGTTCAAAAGCATAGGCAACAACCTTTTTAAATCGTGCATAAAGAGTATGTGCACCCTCGCCCACGCTCCTACTTTGTAGGTACTCGGTAAATTCAATAACCATATCACGTGTGATTTGCTGGGGCGTGATACGTTGGCTATATTTCTTGTACTTGGGTGTATCTCTCAAAAAGTCTTGGAAACGCTTATAAGATAACTCTATATTTCTTTTGTCTTTCTTGGTATAGCCATCTATATAGCTTTGGTAATAGTCAAGAAAATTAATATTCTTGTCGGTCTTGAGCCTGTAGCCTAAATTGCCATCTTTAAACTCTTGCTCACGTTCAAACCTAATTTTTTGAGCTAATGCTAATGTGTCTTTGTTTTGCTGTCGCTCAATGGGGGTTCTTGGCGTTGCATATAAAGAGAGGTGCAAGAACTCACGCTTTCTTTGCACTTTACTTTTTACCTCTCCTGTAGCCTCATCGGTGACGTTGATACGCCCCAAATAGTAATCAAGATACAAAGCCAAATTGCCATCACTCATTACCTTTTGTCTTAACTTGGGGTTATCGCCCACCTTTACATCATTTTTTGCCATATTGTATTGTTTTTTGTTTCTCTTGGTTGCAAAGATAATACAATATTTTCAATTAGGTGTAACATAGGTGTAACAAAATGGTAAAAAATACTCTTTTTATTGAAAACAAGAGAAAAGATGAGGTGTTTAATAGATTGATTTTCTTTGCACTTATTTTCTCTTTGGTTCACTTATTTATTGGGTACAATACCTTTCTTGGGCACTATAAAGTCCGATAATCAACTGATAATCAGTGGTTGTCGGACTTTTGTTTTATGGCTTTTCTTGACGTGATTTTGACGGCATAGCTACTAGACTTAAGGTGGGTTCTATAAATTAATTGAGATGAATTTTGGATTTATGTCGAGCAGGTTTTTATTCAAAGTCGAAGAATAGTAGCGGGCTACATTCCAAGACTTTAGATAAAAAGATGCCGGCATAAAACAAAATACAACCAAAACATTTTTTACTTTTTCTTAATTTATAGAACCCACCTTAAATAAATCATTGGGATTTAACAGTCTGTTGTGTCTAATGCTAAATCTAAATCCTTGTAATTGATATGGCCAGTGAAAGAGTCATTTAAGCTGGTTGCTCCAGTGTTGATTACTTGAGTAATTTTAGTCTCTTTTTCAAATAGTGACTTGAAGTAATTGAGATTTTTATAGAAATCAGGATGTGAAACAGGTGACAATTTAATCTCATAGGCTTTCAAGTCTTGCAAGCCATCATCGATGATAACATCGACTTCGTGTTGACCTTTATCTCGATAGAAGAACAAATTATTATCCATCCCATGATTGAACTGATGTTTTACCAATTCACCGATAACCATGTTTTCAAAGATTTGGCCACGGAGCGGATGTGTTTCTAATTGCTGAACATTTTTTATTCCCAATAGATAGCAGACTAAGCCTACGTCATAGAAATAGAATTTTGGAGTTTTAACAAGGCGTTTTCCTATGTTACGATAAAACGGATTTAGACGGAAAGCTACATAAGTGGCTTCAAGCAAATTAGTCCATTCTTGAATAGTGGGTAACGCAACGCCCAATTCATTTGCAATACTTTGAGCATTAAATTCACAGCCAATGCGGGAAGCGGAAATGACGAGAAACTTTCGGAATTCATTCAACCGCCTTATGTTCATCACTTGAAATACATCTCGCTGTATGTAAGTGTTATAATACTGGCGATATACATCGGTTGCTGGTTTGTTTTGTGCCCACACAACAGGATAAAAACCTTTAAACATCATCTCAAATTCATCGGCCATTCTGTCTTCCTCGGACAGTTCTCCTATAGAGAAAGGTAATAATGTGACGACTGCTGTACGGCCTGCGAGCGATTGAGAAACCTTTTGTGATAGAAGTAAATTATTGCTGCCAGTTAGTACAATGCTTGACTGTGGATTTTCATCAACTACCACCTGGACAGCACTTAAAATATCTGGCATACGTTGCACTTCATCAATGATAAGTCCTGAGCTGTATCTTTCAATAAAAGACTTTTTGTTTAGCTCAAGCTCACTTACTGTAATTTCATCTTCAAGGTTGACATAATGATAGCTTTGGAACACCATTTTACATAAAGTGGTCTTTCCCGATTGCCGTGGTCCAGTTACGGTAACAACATTGAAAATGCTTTTCAGTCTTAAAAGTTCGCTTTCTAATATTCTTGAATACATAGTGTTAAATTATTGTCGGACAAATCTAATGTTGTACTTTAGATTTGGCAAAGATATGGATTATTTTTAACCTAAACAATATTAATGATGAAATTTTTTGTTGCCGCGTTGGAAATGTATACTTTGTGGGGTGTGCTGATGGTGTGACAAATCATTATTGTCCGATAAAGCAGTGGGGTCGCCGCTGGCGACATGTTAGTAGTTGTCATGTGCCCCCCCTTGACACTTATTCCGCTAGCTATCGCTCGCTTCACAAGTGTCAAAGGAAGTTACTCGGATGTCAGCCTTCGGCCGATTTTTGAAACAACGGGGTCTGACCCCATTGTTTCATTTTGACACTTATTCCACTCGCTATCGCTCGCTTCACAAGTGTCAAAGGGAGTTGCTCAGATGTCAGCCTTCGGCCGATTTGTGCGAGTCCACTTAAAACAAATAAAGAACGGCGAATTATGCGAATTAAACTATTTTTTTGCTACTGAAAATATTTTCTGTTTTGCTTGTTTTTGGGACAATAGACTCAAAATATGGGCTTTTTATAGTGGACTCAGTTAATATCAATAAATTGGAATTCGTTGTAATTCGTTTAATTCGTGTGCTTTTTTTGTGTGGACCCATTAGTTGAGCTTGAAAAAGGAGTGCGGGCATCACTGGTGTGGTGCTCGCACTCATTAAGTGGTGATATAGAGTGTGTTACTCTTTCACAAGGATGGTGCCGGTGTTGCCCTTGAGCGCCTCGCGGGCTTTGTCGAGCGAGGTGATGAGGGCAGTGCCGCCGGTGGTGTTCTCCACGAAGCTGATGCACGACTCCACCTTGGGCAGCATGCTGCCTGGGGCGAAGTGTCCCTCGGCGATGTACTGGCGTGCCTCGGCGATGGTCATGCGGTCGAGGTCTTGCTGGTTAGGCTTGTTGAAGTTGATCGACACTTTCTCAACGGCAGTGAGGATGACGAGCATGTCGGCATTGATGTCGAGCGCGAGCTTGGCGCTGGCGCGGTCTTTGTCGATAACAGCTGCCACGCCCTCGTAGTCGCCAGGGCCGTTCTCCACCACAGGGATGCCACCACCGCCCACGGTGATTACCACGCTGTGCAGGCCCACTAGTTGCTCAACCACGGGGAGTTCCACAATCTTCACTGGTATGGGCGAGGGCACCACGCGACGATAGCCGCGCCCGGCATCTTCCACAAAGGTGTAGCCAGTCTCGGCCACGATGCGGTCGGCGTCTTCCTTGCTGTAGAACATGCCCACGGGCTTGGTGGGGTTCTGGAAAGCGCTGTCGCTGCGGTCAACAACCACCTGGGTCACCACGGCAGCACAGGGCTTGTTGATGCCACGGCGTGCGAGCTCGCGCTCTACGGCCTGCTGCAGGTGATAGCCTATGTAGCCTTGGGTCATGGCACCGCACTCGGGGAAGGGCATCGCCGGAGTGCCACCGCCGTTATTGGCGCTGTACTCAAATGCGAGGTTCACCATTCCCACTTGTGGGCCGTTGCCGTGCCCTATCACTACGTCATAACCTTCCTCAACGAGGTCAACGATGGTGGAGGCAGTGCCCTTAACCAGTTCGAGCTGCTCTTGAGGGGTCTTGCCCAGAGCGTTGCCACCCAGGGCTATTACTAGTCGTTTGCTCATAATTTTATTCTTAAGAAAACAAGAAAACAAGAGTACAAGAAACGAGAAAACAAGATGACAAGACACTTGAAAACGAGAAGGGTGTTTAATCTTGTCATCTTGTCATCTTGTTTTCTTGTCATCTCCTAAAATAATTATTTCAGTGTTGCGTACATCACGGCCTTGATGGTGTGCATGCGGTTCTCGGCCTCGTCAAACACCTTGGATTGTGGACTGCGGAATACCTTGTCGGTAACCTCCATCTCCTTCAAGCCAAATTTCTCGTAGATGTCACGACCTACCGAAGTCTCAAGGTCGTGGAACGAAGGCAGGCAGTGCAGGAAGATAGCCTTGGGATTAGCGTTGGCCATCACCTCATCGTTAACCTGATAGGGGCTCAGCAGCTTGATGCGCTTCTCCCACAGCTCGGCGGGCTCACCCATCGATACCCAGATGTCGGTGTAAATAACATCGGCATTCTTGGTGCCTTCCTTAACGTCGTCGGTGAGGGTGATAGTGCAACCATGCTCCTTGGCAATCTCGCGGCAAGTGGCAACGAGTTTCTCGTCGGGCATGTTGTCCTTAGGACCGCAAGCCACGAAGTTGATACCGAGCTTAGCCGAAACAACCATCAGCGAGTTAGCAACGTTGTTGCGTGCATCGCCCATGAACACCATCTTCAAACCCTTGTAGTGACCAAAGTTCTCCTCGATGGTGAGAACGTCAGCAAGCATTTGGGTGGGATGGAACTCAGTGGTAAGACCGTTCCACACGGGAACACCGGCATAGCGACCCAGGTTCTCAACGATTTCCTGGTCAAAGCCACGATACTCAATACCGTCGAACATGCGACCGAGCACCTTAGCGGTATCCTCGAGCGACTCCTTGTTGCCCATCTGCGACGAAGCAGGGTCGAGATAAGTGACGCCCATACCCAGGTCGTTACCAGCTACCTCAAACGAGCAGCGAGTGCGAGTAGAAGTTTTCTCAAACAAGAGCACGATGTTCTTGCCAGTGAGGTACTTGTGAGGGGTGTTGGTGCGCTTCAGGCGCTTGAAATCTTTAGAGAGTTCGAGTAAGTACTGAATTTCCTCGGTAGTGAAGTCTAACAACTTCAAGAAATTTCTTCCTGATAAGCTTCTTGGCATAGCAGTAAATAGTTTTTATAGTTAATATTAATGTGTATTTTTTGAAATTTGCCGCAAAGGTAAGCATTTTACCTCAACTAAAGAATTATTTGAGAGAGATTTTTTTGTTTTGTGTTTCTCAAAATTTTAGACAAAAGAGCAAAAGACTCCATAAGAACAAATTTATATATTTTGTTGAGCTTGCGTTCTCTTATGCCATAATGTCCAAAAGAATGAGCTTTTTTTCTTATGTTTTTTTTATTAGAACCCCAATATTAAAAAAGTTTATTAACAAAATGGTAGTAATCAAGGATTTTTTTATATATTTAAGTTTCTAAAGTAGAAATGCGATTATCAAAATCACTCCCTTTTCAACGTTCGAATAATCGCAAAAAGTTGCCACTTCGTGGTCAAAAAGCCTGCACAGTGTTAGATCATCTCAAAAGAAGTGGTTGTGAATTCAAAATCATAGCCACTTTTTTTGTCCATTTTTTTGAAGAGGTGATGTGCGGTGTTTTTATGGTTGTGGAGTTTGGCATTTTGAGTAATAATTATTATCTTTGCACGCACAACCATAACACGAACTTATTTCACAATTACACATACAATAAAACAAAAACTAATCATGAACAATTCGATTATCAATTTTCCACTTCCAGCTAATGAGCCAGTGAAGGCTTATATGCCTGGATCTCCCGAGCGTGTAGCATTAGAGAAAGAACTTGAGCGCCAGAGCAAGCTGGTGGTAGAAATCCCCATCATCATTGGCGGTAAAGAGATACGCACCGGTGACATGGGCGAGGTGACCTGCCCCCATGACCACAAGCATGTGATTGCCCGTTACCACAAGGTGGGCAAGAAAGAGGTGGAGATGGCTATCGAGGCCGCTATGAAGGCTTGGAAAGAGTGGAGCTGCACTCCCTGGACCACCCGCGCCGCTATCGTGATGAAGATGGCCGAGCTGCTTGCCACCAAGTATCGCCCCATCATGAATGCCGCCACCATGCTTGGCCAGAGCAAGAACTTCTTCCAGGCCGAGATTGACTCGGCTTGCGAGACTATCGACTTCTTCCGCTACAATGTTCACTACGCATCTAAGATATATGCCATGCAGCCCAAGGACGGTGTGGCACAACTCAACCACACCGAGTATCGCCCACTCGAGGGCTTTATCCTCGCTGTTACTCCATTTAACTTCACCTCAATTGCCAGCAACCTGTGCATGACTCCCGTGCTCATGGGTAACGTGGCACTGTGGAAACCATCGACCACAGCCTTGCTGAGCAACTACTACCTGATGCAGCTCTACAAGGAGGCTGGCTTGCCCGACGGCGTCGTGAACTTCCTGCCTGGTAGTGGCGCATTGATTGGCGAGGTTGCCACCGAGTCGAAGTTCTTCTCGGGCATCCACTTCACCGGCAGCACTGCCACCTTCAAGTCGCTGTGGAAACAAGCGAGCATGAATGTTGACAAGTACATCTCTTATCCACGCCTCGTGGGCGAGACTGGAGGTAAGGACTTCATCTTTGTTCACCCCAGTGCCGATCCTAAGGCTGTTGCCACTGCTGCCTTCTGTGGAGCCTACGAGTTCCAGGGCCAGAAGTGCTCGGCAGCATCACGCATGTATATCCCCAAGAGCCTGTGGGCTGGTGTTCTCGAGGACATGAAGGCTATGGCCGCCGAGGTTAAGATGGGCGATGTGATGGATCCCAGCAACTTCATCAACGCCGTTATCGACAAGGCTTCATTCGACAAGGCTAAATCTTACATCGACTATGCCCGCGAGGCCAAGGATGCCGAGGTAGTGATGGGTGGCAACTGCGACTGCAGCAAGGGCTGGTTTGTGGAGCCAACAATCATCGAGACCAGCAATCCTCACTTCAAGTCGATGGAAGAGGAGATCTTTGCTCCCGTGCTCACCGTTTACCCCTATGACGATGAGAAGTGGGAAGAGGTAGTGAAAGATTGTGACGCCACCTCACCTTACGGCTTGACAGGTGCCGTCTTTGGCCGCGACCGCATGGCAGTGGAGAAGATTACCGATGCTCTGCGCTACACCGCTGGCAATTTCTACATCAACGACAAGCCAACAGGTGCCGTAGTGGGTATGCAGCCCTTCGGTGGTGCTCGTGCCAGCGGTACCAACGATAAGGCTGGTGGCGAGTTCAACCTCATCCGCTGGATTATACCACGCGTGATCAAGGAGACTCTGGTATCGCCCACCGACTATCGTTACACTTACATGAAGTAAAGGTGAGAGGGATTTTTTCTAGAATATCTAGAATATCTAGAAGTTCTAGATAATCTAGACTATCTAGCTGACCGAATAACTTATACATTTTTTCTATAAAACAACTAATTTCAATCTCATGTTCCGCAACTGCTCTAAAAGAGAGCGGTTGCGGGAGGTGAGAGCGATAAACAATTTATGGACAAGAAACAACTAAAGCCTTGTGAGGTAAACGTCAGCTCCGAGACTGGTAGGCTCAGGGCTGTGCTGCTGCACAAGCCCGGCGTGGAAATAGAGCGCATGACACCGCTCAACGCCAATGCCGCCCTCTATAGCGACATCCTCAACAAGCCCATCGTTGACGAGGAATACCGCAACTTTAGCGGTGTGCTCGAGCGTTGGACTCACGTCTATTATGTGCAGGACATCCTCGAGGAGCTGCTCAAGGACGAAGCAGTGAAGGAGAAGCTGCTGTTAGATAGCCTTAAGGGCTGCGACCAGAAAACAGCGAGAGTGATAGCCGAAGTCACCGGCGACGACGCCAAGAAACTCGCGCAGGTGCTCATTGAGGGCTGTGAAGACCCCAAGTGGGACGGCGTGAGCGAGCATCGCTATCTGCTCAAGCCCTTGTATAACCTGTTCTTCACCCGCGACGCTTCGTCAACGGTCTATAACCGCGTGCTCATCAACTCGATGAGCTTTGAGGTGCGCGAGCGCGAGTCGTTGATTTATGAGGCGATTTTCAAGCACTTCTTTGGTGTTGATACCCTTAATGCCATGGCGTGGAACCCTTACGCCCGCACCGAGGGTGGCGATGTGCAGATTGCTAGTGCCGACACGCTGTGCATAGGTCAAGGCATACGCACCAACCGCAAGGGCATCGAGTACCTGGCACAGACCTTCGCTCGTGAGCGTGACCATTTCAACATCATTGCTCAGGAGCTGCCCATGGAGCCCGAGTCGTTCATCCACCTCGACATGGTGTTCACCTTCCTGGGCAAGCATCAGTGCATGGCGTTTGAGCCCATGCTCAAGAAGACAGGTCTCTTTGCAGGCAAGGACACCACACTCATCACCATCGACCACGGCAACATCAGCTATAAGCGCGTGGGCAACATCGTGGAAGGCCTCACCCAGCTGGGGTGGGACATCGAGCCAGTGATAGGTGGCGGCAGCGACCCCTGGACACAGCTGCGTGAGCAGTGGCACAGCGGTGCCAACTTCTTCTCGCTGGGCGACGGCAAGGTGCTGGGCTACCGCCGCAACACCCACACCATCGACGCACTCGACAAGGCGGGTTTTGCCGTGCTCAATGCCGAGGACATCGTCAGTGGCAAGGTCAACATGAACGACTACGAGAAATTTGTTGCCGCCTTCCCAGGCAGCGAGCTGCCTCGCGCCGGTGGCGGTGCCCGCTGCATGACCATGCCCATCCTGCGCGACCTGTAGAAGACAATTAAGGACAACAAACCTATTTCTCTTATTATTAAGGACAAAAGCACACCCGAGTCACGGCAAAGCGGCTCGGGTGTGGTGTGTGTATGTGTCTAAAATGAAACAACGGGGTCAGACCCCCTTGTTTCAAAAACGCACCCGGGTCACGGCAAAGTGGCTCGGGTGTGCTGTGTGTATGTGTGTCTAAAAATGAAACAACGGGGTCAGACCCCGTTGTTTCAAAAACGCACCCTGGTCACGGCAAAATGGCTCGGGTGTGGTGTGTGTATGTGTCTAAAAATGAAACAACGGGGGCTACCCCGTTGTTTCATTAAATATGTACTAATTGTTAGGTTCTTGTCACTTCCTGGTGCGAATTTGGAAGGAGCTCACGGTGTAGAGCTGGTCGCCGTTAGAGAAGCTGATGTTGAAGTCGGCCACGCCGTTTTTGAGTTTGTTGGTAGCCACCACTTCGGCTTGGTAACGCACTGCTCGGCCTGGTCCCAGCTCGCTGATGATGGCAGTGGGTGAGAGGTAAATCTGCTTAGTGCCACTGACGGTAATCACAGGAGCGATGTCATAGACGTAGTCGTTGCCGGCGTTGCGAATCTCGAAGATGAGCTTGGCGTGCTCACCGGCGTCGATGCAGTTGTTGCTGATGGTCTCGGCCAGACGTATGTTCTCTACATAGATGTTGGAGTAGGGACTGTAGGAGTTGTTCTGGTGGTAGTCGTTGTAGTCATACCCGTTGTAGTAGTCGCTGGTGCGGCTTTCTTCTTTAACCTTAGGAGTGGTGGCTGCTGCACCTATCACGCCGCCCACCACCATGCCGGCAAGCCTGCCCACACTGCTGCCTCGCCATCCACCGCTGATGCTACCTATTGCCGAGCCAAACATGCCGCCTACCGAGGCGCCAGTGGCTACGCCATAAAACTGGTTGGCCGATTGGCAACTTGTCAGCACTATTAAAATGGCACTCAAAGCTGAAATAAAAGTCTTTTTCATAATATAGCTATTTTTTTGTTTTGTTTCGCTTTTTGTTTTACGTTGCTAAAGTAGTAATAATCAAAAACTATGCCAAATAAATTAGACTAAAAGGCATAAAAAATCGCCAAATCTAACATTTTTTAGACATTTTTGTTCGTGTTTGGTTTAACTACCAATAGTATAATTGCCACAATAGTAGGGTCACATATTGAAAAATATTACTATTTTTGCACATAATTTTGTGAGAGAATGGAGACAATGAAAGGCGACAAATTGCTTAGCTCGGCGCAGTGCCAGGTGTTGCGTGGGATGGCTATTATGGGCATCTTTCTGCACAACTTCTGCCACCTGCTGCGTGGCAGCAACGAGGAGAACGAGTTTGAGTTCATTGCCGAGCGAGCCACTAACATGTGGAACTACTGGGCTGGCGGTGGCATTGATGTGTTTGCGCCCATGCAGTGGTTGGCGTTTTTCGGACATTATGGTGTGCCCATCTTCTTCTTCCTCAGCGGCTATGGCTTGGTGATGAAATATGAGCGCCGTGGTGGCTCGCGAGTAGGAGTGTGGCAATTCCTAGGCTTGCATTGGCTCAAGCTTTTCAAGCTGATGGCACTGGGTTTTGTACTCACGCTAATCACCTACCTGGCGTGTGGCCTGTCGTGGCACGGTTGGCTGGAATATCTAGCGCAGACCACTATGCTCTCTAACATAGTGCCGTCGCTCTGCAACGCACAAACCCCCTCGCCCTACTGGTTCTTTGGCGTGATGGTGGAGGTGTATGTCATTTACCGCTTGTTGATTTATCCTTTCAGCAGGCGTGGCTCGGTGTGGCGATGGCTCATGCCACTGCTGCTAGTGGTGGTGGCATGGTTGCCGCAGGTGCTTATGGAGCATCATGCCCGCATGCTCGTCTATGTGCGTCACAACGCTGCGATAGCCATGCTGCCGCTGGCCCTGGGAGTGCTTGCCGCGCGCTATGGCTTCGTGCGTCTTCCGCGCTGGGTGCTTGGCGTGGTGGCTGTGGTGGCGCTGCCGCTGATGGCACTGTTCAGTCTCAATTATCAGCTGTGGCTGTGGATTCCAGTGCTGGTGATTGCTGGCAGCGTGGCGCTGGTAAAACTGCTGGAGCCGTGCTGCGGGTTGTGCCACACCGTGGTGGTTGCTCCATTGCGCTATGTGGGCATGCTCTCGTCAATGATTTTCGTGGTCCATTCCATCGTGAGGATGCCCATCTACATGTTTGTGCTTAAGAGTCATAGTGGCCTGATGCTCATCGACTATGCCTGGCTGGCGCTCTACATGGTGCTGACAATGGCTCTGGCGTGGTTATATAAGAAATTTTTAGATTTTAGATTTTGAACAAGCTGACGCTTGCACTACATGACACGACACATAAGATAACACAATGAGGCGGTCTGTTGAAGAACCGCCTCATTTGTTGAGTTATTGATAATCGGGGTATTACTCCGACATTTCTTCGAAGGTCTTTTTGATGATGGCTACGGCCTTGAGGATCTCCTCCTTGTTGATGCACAAGGGTGGAGCGAAGCGGATGATGTGGTCGTGGGTGGGCTTAGCCAGCAGACCGTTGTCACGCAGCTTGAGGCAGATGTCCCAAGCTGTCTTGCCCTTGATGGGTGTGGTGACGATGGCGTTGAGCAAGCCGCGTCCGCGCACCTGCACGATGAACGGCGAGTTGATTTTCTTGATTTCCTCGCGGAAGATTTTACCCATCTTCTCGGCGTTCTGAGTAAGTTTCTCATCTTTAACAACCTTGAGAGCCTCGATAGCCACGCGAGCGGCGAGAGGGAAGCCACCAAATGTAGAGCCGTGCTCGCCAGGTTTCACGTTGAGCATGATGTCGTCGTCGGCAAGACATGCCGAAACGGGGAGGACGCCACCACCGAGGGCTTTACCCAGGATTACGATGTCGGGGCGGATGCCGTCGTGCATAGAGCACAGCATCTTACCGGTGCGGGCGATACCGGTCTGCACCTCGTCGGCAATGAAGAGCACGTTATGCTCGTGGCACAAGTCGAAGCATTTCTTGAGGTAGCCATCGTCGGGGACGAAGACACCGGCCTCGCCCTGGATGGGCTCGGCGATGAAGGCGCACACCTCGTCGCCATATTTGTCGAGGGCTTTCTTGAGAGCCTCAGGGTCGTTGTAGGGGATGCGAATGAAGCCTGGGGTCAATGGTCCGTAGTCGGCAAAAGAGCTTGGGTCGTCGCTCATGGTGATGATGGTGACGGTGCGTCCGTGGAAGTTGCCCTCACAGCATATTATCTTAACCTTGTCGTTAGGAATACCTTTCTTTGCAACACCCCAGCGGCGTGCAAGCTTGAGAGCGGTCTCTACGCCCTCGGCGCCAGTGTTCATGGGAAGTACCTTGTCGTAGCCGAAATACTGATGCATGAATTTCTCATACTCGCACAGCGCATCGTTGTAGAAAGCGCGTGAAGTGAGGCACAGCTTGCTAGCCTGGTCCTTGAGGGCCTTGACGATGCGTGGATGGCAGTGGCCCTGGTTGACGGCACTGTAAGACGAGAGGAAGTCAAAATACTTATTGCCCTCAACGTCCCACACATAGATGCCTTTGCCCTTCTTCAGGACAACGGGCAGTGGATGATAGTTGTGTGCTCCATACTTCTCTTCCATAGCCATGCAACGCTTGCTGGCTTCGCCAATGACGTTTTTCTTTGTAGTAGCTTTTTTAGCTGCTGGTTTAGTTTTTTTGGTAGTTGCCATAATTAGTTAATTTTATAAATAATTGTTGTGATTGTGCAAAATTAATTCTTTTTTGCCAAAAAAATCAAGAAACCTGAATAAAATAATGTGCAATTTTTGTTAACACAATATTTTTTGACTATTTTTGTGACCTGCAAAAGACAATTTATAGCTATTAAAGAATAATGACAATTACTATTAGCTTGTTAACTTGCTGCTTATAAAAAATGATAGAACGACACATAATTATCGACACTGTTGACCCCGTGGTGTTTTATGGGGTGAACAACAGTAATATCCAACTTATCAGAAACCTTTTTCCAAAGCTCAGGATGGCGGCTCGAGGCTCGGTAATCACCGTCATTGGCGATGAGGCCGAGACCGAGAAGTTTGAGCACGACATCAAGCAGCTCGAGGACTATTGCGCTACTTACAACATCTTGCCTGAGGAGGTGATACTCGACACCATCAAGGGGCTGCCACCCAAGGAGCTGAAGATGGACGATGTGATAATCTATGGCGTGAACGGCAAGCCCATCAAGGGGCGCACGCCTAATCAGCAACTCATGGTCAAGACCTTCAACGAGAATGACCTGACCTTTGCCCTGGGGCCTGCTGGTACTGGCAAAACCTACCTGGCGGTGGCACTGGCGGTGCGCGCGTTGAAGAATCGCGAGGTGCGCAAGATTATCCTGTCGCGTCCGGCGGTGGAGGCTGGCGAGAAGCTGGGCTTCCTGCCTGGCGACATGCGCGATAAGATTGACCCTTATCTGCAACCACTCTACGACGCTCTCGAGGACATGATACCTGGCGCTAAGCTCAAGGAATATATGGACACTAACGTCATCCAGATTGCCCCACTGGCCTTCATGCGCGGCCGCACGCTCAACGATGCCATCATAGTGCTCGATGAGGCACAAAACACCACCACTCACCAGATTAAGATGTTCCTCACCCGCCTGGGCATGGGGTCGAAGATGGTGGTCACTGGCGATGTGACGCAGATAGACCTGCCGCGCAGCGTGACTTCAGGACTTATCCAGGCCCTGAAGGTGCTCGATGGCGTCAAGGGCATTGGCAAGATTGAGTTTGGCAAGAAAGACATAGTGCGCCACCAGCTGGTGCAACGCATTGTCGAGGCCTACGAGAAGCACGACGCCCTGCTCAAAGCCGGTCTCGAAGAAGATGTTGATGATACTAGAACATCTAGATAATCTAGAACTTCTAGAACTACTAGAGTTATGAGAGTTGAGGAGATAAAACCATATAGCAGTGAGGGCGAGAAGGCTCGGCAGGTGGAGGAGATGTTTGACAGCATAGCTCCGGCCTACGACTTCATGAACCGCGCCATGACGCTGGGCATTGACCGCTGGTGGCGACGTGTGGCGGTGAAGATGGTGGGCAAGAGTCAGCCGCGCCGCATCCTCGATGTGGCAACGGGCACTGGCGACTTTGCCATAGGGCTTTACAACAAGATACACCCGCAGCAGGTGGTGGGTATCGACCTCTCGCAGGGGATGCTCGACGTGGCCCGCACCAAGGTGGTCAAGCACGGCCTGCAAGATGCCATCACGCTGCAGCAGGGCGATTGCTTGGCATTGCCTTTTGACGACGGCGACTTTGACGCGGTGACGGTGGCCTTTGGGGTGCGCAACTTCGAGCACCTGCTGCAAGGCTATGAGCAGATGCACCGCGTGCTGGCACCTGGCGGAGTGCTGTGCGTGGTGGAGCTTTCCACGCCTCGCAACCGTGTGGTGCGCTGGTTCTATGACCTCTACACGCTTCATATAATCCCGTGGTTTGGCGCCCTGAAGTCGCACGACAAGAGCGCTTACCGCTACTTGCCGCAGAGCATCGCCGCTGTGCCACAGGGCGACGACATGCTCGCCATCATGCGCGAGGCGGGATTCAAGGGCTGCAAGGTGAGGCGCATGACCATGGGCACCTGCTCCATTTACTTCGCTAATGCATAATGCTCAATGCATAATGCACAATTGTTGTAAATAGTATAGTCAATAAATCAATTAAATAATAAATCCCCTATGAGGATGTAATTATATTTAAATAACTTCCATAATGCCTTTACATTCACTATTATGCATTGTGCATTATGAATTATGCATTATAATAATTATGGCAAAAATTAAGACTATTGGCGTGTTGACGTCGGGAGGTGATGCTCCTGGCATGAATGCCGCAATTCGTGCGGTGACACGCACTGCAATTTTCTATGGCTTTAACGTGAAAGGCATCTACCGCGGCTATCGCGGACTGCTAGAGGGTGAGATCGTGGATTTTCATGCCGAGGATGTGTCTAACATCATCCATCGTGGCGGCACCATTCTGCGCACGGCACGCTGCAAAGAGTTTATGACCCCCGAGGGTAGGCAGCACGGCTACGACAACATGTGCAAGCATGGCATCGACGCTCTGGTGGTGATAGGTGGCGATGGCACTCTCACGGGTGCCAAGGAGTTTGCCAGCGAGTTTGACGTGCCCATAGTGGGCATTCCTGGCACTATCGACAACGACCTTTATGGCACGGACCACACCATAGGCTATGACACGGCCCTGAACACCATCATGTGGTGTATAGATCGCATTCGCGACACTGCCAACAGCCATGAGCGCCTGTTCTTCATCGAGGTGATGGGTCGCGAGGCTAGCTTCCTCGCCCTTTATGGCGCCATTGCCGGTGGTGCCGAGGCAGCTATCATTCCCGAGTTGGCAATAGAGCAGGACCAGCTGGGAGAGCTCATAGAGGATGGTTTCCGCACCACCAAGAGGTCGTCGATAGTGCTTGTGGCCGAGAACCCCGTTACTGGTGGTGCTATGCAACTTGCCGAGCGCGTGCGCAAAGAATATCCTCAGTATGATGTGCGCGTGACCATCCTCGGGCACTTGCAGCGTGGTGGCTCGCCCACAGCACAAGACCGCATCCTGGCCTCGCGCATGGGGACCACTGCCATCGAGGCCCTTGTTGAGGGTCAGCGCAACGTGATGATAGGCGATGACGATGAGCAGATGGTGTATGTGCCTTTCAACAAGGCAATCAAGTATGAAAAGACCATCGACCGCCACCTGCTCGAGACGATATCTCGTCTCTCGAAGTAAGTTTTAGTTGGGAGGGTACATTTAGTATATTTACAAGCGACATTCTTAACTAATTGAGAAAATATGCAAGAAAAGAAAGGCTTTTGGGCACGGGCGCTTGACCTTTATGTTGATGGTTTTCGCTCAATGACTTTGGGCAAGACCTTGTGGCTCATCATCGGCATTAAGCTTTTTATTTTCTTTGTCATTATTAAAATACTGTTCTTCCCCAATTTCCTCTCCTCAAAGAGCGACACCGACGAGGGTAAAGCGCAATATGTGCGCGAGCAACTAGTGAATCGGGGATCGTGAATCGGTTTCGGACCGTCTCTATTTAAAACTGACAATTAATAGCTAAAAACTGAAAACTGATATGGGTGATTTATTAATGACAGTAGTCGATTGGTCGAGGGCGCAATTTGCGTTGACAGCCTGTTATCACTGGCTGTTTGTGCCATTGACCTTGGGACTGGGAGTAATAATCGGTGTGATGGAAACCATCTATTATCGCACTCGCGACGAGAAATGGCTCGCCACCACCAAGTTTTGGATGACGATCTTTGGCGTGAACTTCGCCATTGGCGTGGCAACGGGCATCATTCTCGAGTTTGAGTTTGGCACCAACTGGTCGAATTACAGTTGGTTTGTTGGCGACATCTTTGGCGCTCCACTTGCCATTGAGGGCATTCTCGCTTTCTTCATGGAATCGACCTTCATCGCTGTGATGTTCTTTGGATGGAAGAAAGTATCGCCTAAGTTCCACCTTGCAGCAACTTGGCTTACAGCGCTAGGTGCCAGCATCTCGGCGTTGTGGATTCTAGTCGCAAACTCGTGGATGCAATATCCTGCTGGCTGCACTTTCAATCCTGAGACGATGCGCAACGAGATGACCAATTTCTGGGAGGTTGCTTTCTCTCCCATGGCAATGGCAAAGGTGTTTCACACCGTGACTAGTGCTTGGGCATTGGGTGGAGCATTTGTGGTTGGAGTGTGTGGATGGCTGCTGCTGAAAAAACGCAACCGCGACCATGTCATGCGAAGCCTCAAGGTAGGAGGCTGGGTAGGACTTGTTGGTATTGTCCTTACAAGCATCAGTGGCGACACCTCTGCAGTTCAGGTTGCAAAGCACCAACCCATGAAACTTGCTGCGATGGAGGGTCTATATAAGGGCGAGCAAGGTCAGGCGATAGTTGCGTTTGGCATTCTCAATCCGTCGAAGGAGGTTGGTGACAGCATTGACCCATATATCTTCGACATATCAATTCCTCATGGTCTTGCTTTCCTCGCCACACACGATTTTAATGCATTTGTTCCTGGCATAGAGGATATTATTGACGGCAAGTCGATGGATGCAGATGGAAAGCTCATCAACACCGTTTCTTATGCCGACCGCATTGAGCAAGGTAAGAAGGCAAAAGAAGCGCTTGCGGTTTATCAGGGAGCACACAAACTAGGTGACAGTATCACCATGCAGGAGCAGAGCAAGGTTATAGAGGAGAATTTCAAGTATCTGGGTTATGCCTACCTCGACAAACCCGAGGAGGCTGTGCCCAATGTGCCATTGACTTTCTACACCTTCCACTTAATGGTGACTATTGGTGGATATCTTATGTTGTTCTTCATTGTGGTACTTTTGCTTCTCTACAAGCCCAAATGGATTCCCTGGAAGGAGAAACTGGCAAAACCTGCTTACTGGCTCGCTATCCTCACCATTCCACTCACTTACTTGTGCTCGATGTGTGGATGGATAGTAGCCGAGGTGGGCCGCCAGCCATGGACAATTCAAGACTTGATGCCTAACAAGGTTGCTATCAGCGATCTCTCGGCAGGGTATGTACAGACCACATTCTGTATTTTTGCTGTGGTGTTTACGGCACTGCTCATTGCCGATATAAGCATAATTTGCAAACAGATTTCGAAGAAATCGAAGACTGATCTCAATATAGTAGAAACTAAATAAAAAGAGGAGGACACAACTATGACACATGAAATGTTACAGAACTACTGGTGGCTGATAATGTCGGTGCTTGGTGCACTGCTGGTGTTCCTGCTCTTTGTGCAGGGCGGGCAATCGATGCTAATCACTACCAAGAAAGAGAAACGACCACTGCTAATCAATTCGCTGGGTCGCAAATGGGAACTGACTTTCACCACTCTGGTGACGTTTGGCGGTGCATTCTTCGCCTCGTTTCCTCTATTCTACAGCACTAGCTTTGGCGGTGCTTACTGGTTGTGGATTCTCATACTTTTCAGCTTTGTGGTTCAGGCTGTTGCCTATGAGTACCGCACCAAGCACGGTAATGTGTATGGCACTCGATTCTACGACACCTTATTATTAATAAATGGTTTTGCTGGCCCTGTGCTGCTTGGAGTGGCGGTGGCAGGCATGTTCTTTGGTGCTGATTTCACAGTTGAGAAGACTAATATACTTGATGTTCAAGCAGCCACCATATCTAAGTGGGGACCACATCATGGCCTTGAGGCTATTGCTTGCTGGAAAAACCTGCTCTTTGGATTTATGGTATTCTATTTGGCCCGTACACTAGCGTCGCTCTATTTCATCAACAATATAAATGACGATGAGGTGCAGCGTGGTCAGCATAAACAATTACTTGTCAATACCACAATATTTGTGGTGCTCTTCCTTGCTGTAGTGGCAGTAATTCTTACCTCACGTGGCATGGAGGTTGACGAGGCTGGTAATGCCATCTGGATGCCCAACAAATACCTCAACAACTATCTGCAGATGTGGTGGGCGCTTGGGGCGTTGCTTTTTGGTGTAGCAATGGTTCTCAATGGCATTATCAAGTCACTGCTTAAGAAAACCTATAAGAAAGGCATTTGGTGGGCTGGAATTGGTGTGGTTCTGGTAGTTATGAGCCTGTTTTGGGTTGTGGGGTACAACCACACAGCATATTATCCCTCTTTGATTGATGAGCAGAGTTCACTCACCCTTGCTAACAGTTCATCTTCGGAGTTCACACTTCGTACAATGGGTTATGTGTCGCTGCTAGTGCCATTTGTGCTTGCTTATATAGTGTGGGTTTGGCGCAAGATGGATCACACTAAGCTCACCGATGAGGAAATCAAGCATGCTGGTGATGATGAAATCTATTAAAAATGTAAACTCTCTTTCAGAATTTTTATTAACAAATAAAGAACTAAAAATATGCATAAATTTGTAGTGATTATGCTCGCCGTGGCAGTGTGCTTGGCAGGGTTTAATGCCGACGCCAAGAAGAAACGTCGCAGCCACCGCCGGCTGGCAAAGAAGACCATCGTTCAGCCTGAGCCCAAGGGGTATGAGGCACTCGAGGGGGAATATGAGGGTGTTATAGGGTTTGAAGATGTCAAATATCCTCCTGAGTACCCTGGTGGCAATGATGGCTTAATAAAGTTTCTCTCTGAAAACATAAAGTATCCCAAGAGTGCCGAGAAGAGTGGCATTCAAGGAATGGTGGTCTTGCAATTTGTTGTAGAGAAATCGGGCGCGATAAGCAACGTGAATGTTCTCAAGAGTGTCGAAAAGTCTCTTGATAAAGA
This sequence comes from uncultured Prevotellaceae bacterium, assembly GCA_900318255.1. Lineage (GTDB taxonomy): Bacteria > Bacteroidota > Bacteroidia > Bacteroidales > Muribaculaceae > Sodaliphilus. Next base: position 30,145 of record ONJX01000033.1, read on the forward strand.
GGCTGTGAGAGTAGTGAAATCTATGAAGCACTTCATCCCAGGCTACAACGAAGATCATGCCCCAGTGCGCGTGCTCTACACCTTGCCAGTGAACTTCAAACTGGAATAACAGGGGTAGGAGTTGCTATGATTTGATAGGAATTTTAAAATGGCGCTGATGGATGAGACAAGCGTCAATCATAAATTTGGATAAGGTGCTTCGCGCCTTGTCCTTACTTAATACTTGATAATTTGCTTACCTCATCAGCTCTCCTATAGAGGTGGTGAGGTTTACCATAAATGTTGTGGCGCCGGTGTGGGGTTGCGCGAATGCCACTCCAAAGCCGAATGCTTTGACTTTCATGCCGCCGCCAATGGAGATGCCCGAGAAGAAGTTGCGCTTGTAGGTGCTCATGTCGGTGCGCGTTTTGTAGTTGTAGCCGGCAGCGATGTAGATGTTGCTTGTAGGCTGGTACTCGATGCCGAATACCAGGTGGCGGAAGAGGTTGCTAGCAAACTTGTCCTTTTTAATCAAGTCGCTCGAAGTGTTGTTCTTGTCGGCAGGCTCGTAGTAGGGGAGTTTCCATTTGGTGAGGTTATAGGCAGTGACCGAGAGCCTGAACGGTGTGGAGCCAAGCCCCTTGCTGATACCAATCTGTAAGTCCCACGGCAGTTTGTCGCGTTTGTCGTTAAATTTCTTGACTTGTCCTCCCAGGTTTTTTGCCACTAGCGATAGCGAGAGGTCTTTCTCGGGGTTATAGTAGTTGATACCCAGGTCCACGGCGATGGCACCTGCCGAGTAGGTCTCGTAGCTAGAGTGGATATACTTGAGGTTGATGCCGCCGCGCAGGCGTTCGCTGATGTCGTGAGAGTAGGTGAGTGTGAACGCCAAGTCGCTGGCATTAAAGTCTCCCACGATGGCTCCGCTGGCATCGGTGGCAGTCATCTTGCCATAGCCAAAATATTGAATTGCAACACCTGCAGCGCCACGCTCGCCCACGCCCTGGCCGTAGCGTGCTCCCATGAAATTAGTGCCGCCAATGTAGCGCATGTAGTTCAGCCCCACCTGATGGTCAAACTCCTTGCCCAGCAGCGACGGGTTCTGCTCCACGAGGTTTATGTCGTCGTCGATAATCGTGATGTTGTGACCTCCCAGGGCATAGACGTGCGACGACACTGGCACGTTCAAGAACTGATAGGCCGTGGTGCCGTCTTGCGCGCGTGAGCTCACAGCACATGCCCATATTGTCAGGAGAAGTGTTGTATGTAGGAAAATGCGATGCATTGCTTTGATCAAAATAAATGCTAGTATAAATAATAACGATAAAAAAGCGATTATAGTATTTAACGTGTTGTATAAATGATGGTAGGCACAATTAATTGTTTAATTTTCCTTACATTATCCCCCAAAAGAGCATCTTTTTGTAAAAAAACCAAAAACCTTATTAATCATTACCAAAATAAAGTGGTGCAGTTATTGTTTTTTATAAAATCACCATTATATTTGCAATGAAAATGTAACTAATCGTCACTAAAAGGTACTCAAGCACACACGTTGGCACCAGCTTTAATTAACTGAAAAATGCTGTTATGAAGATTTCTCGTTTGTCATTATCATTGTTGCTTGCGGGGTTGAGTGCGTTGCTCATTGATGCCTCGGCGCAGCACATGCGTAATGTCACCACTTGCAACCCCTTGTCGCCCAACAAGAGTGGTTATAACATGCTGGTATATGATTATGAGAGCGTGGATGTGCGGCCACAATTTCCTGGTGGTGAGCGCAGCATGATAAACTTCATCAACGAGACGCGCGAGTACCCCTACGATGCCTATCACAACCACATTCAGGGCCGCGTGCTTTGCAGTTTTGTGGTGGGCACCGACGGCAAGCTGTTTGACATTCAGGTGATACAAGGCTCAGGCGATGAGAGCCTCGACCGCGAGGCGATGCGCGTGATCAGCAAGATGCCGCCCTGGACAGTGGGCATGGTGCGAAACGCTAAGGTTAATGTGCAATGCATCATTCCCATAGCTTTCAGGCTATAAGAATAAAAGAGTTAAAGATTAAGGCAGCGTTCCACGAGGTGGGGTGCTGCTTTTTAGTGTGGGCTTGGGGTATAGCTCCAGGTAGTATCTGTAGCCCATAGCAAGTAGCAGAGAGAGCACGACGTAGATTAACAGCCACAAGTAAAACTGTGGTGATAGCCCCACGTTATGTCTCATTATCACTTCAAAATATATAGGAAGCCTCACGAGAGGGTGTGCCACGAAGATGCACGACGACAATGCGCCAGTCCATGTGAGTGGCATGATGACAGTGTCTAACTTGCTTTGAGTGGCGGCATCCTTCGCCTCAAAGAGCTTGACAAAGCTCACTATTCCGGCAATTACTATAAGGTGTCCCCACAACCAAGCATGGTAGTTGAGGTTGGCGAGCATCAGTGCCACGGGGGCGACAACAGCTATTGTGGCGAGCGCCCACTTGGGCAGCTTGGGGAACCCATATCTCGCCATCAGCACCCCTGCGGCAAAGGGCAGCATGGCCACCGCGGCGTTGTAGCGCCACAATCGTAGCAGCTCAGGCTGGTTTATCAACGGCTCTTGAATGAGCCATGCCAGCACTGCCAGGGCCACCGGTGTGAACCATCCTAGCCACTGCCATTGCTTATTCTTGATGCGACTGGTGGGATAGACGATGAGGCGGTAAATCACATACACTTCAAACATTAGCCCGAAGAACCAGTAAGGCCCAGGCATGATGTTTTGTTCGGGGTTCTTAAGCACATTGATTACGAGCAACAGCTGCGCAACCAAGTGTTTTATCCAGTCCTCTTTATAGAAAGCATTATACACTGCGTGCATAAATAGTCCCACTATCAATCCCAGCAGCATGAGCCTGAAGAGCTTTTTCCAGTGGTAAGTGATAAACTGCATGGCCGAGTGCTGCTCCCTGGCTTTCCCTTCATATCGTCTCACTAGGCCAAAGCCGCTGAGGAACAAGAAAACGGGCACTCCATAATGCCCAAAGAAAGAGAAGAACTGCACTGGCAGGTACATGTCGATGTTGCCGCCAGTGAGGTATTCCCACATGCGACGGCTGAAAAATAGGTTGAAGTTATATTCATTCTCAAGAATGACGACTTTGGGGCTCATCCAGTGGCAGAAGTTGTGCAGCATGATGCTGATAATGGCAATGCCTCGCAGGGCGTTGCACTGGTTTTTGCTCAACAGTTCGTTACCTCTCAGGATGTTCATGCGTGGTGGGTGTTTTTATTGCGTCAAAACAACCGTCGCGCATTGGGTCGCCGTGGTGGTGGCGCTTGGTGTGTGCGACGGTTGTTGTGGTGGTTGTCAGTAAATGTGCGTCAAGATTTCTTTTTCTTCTTCAGGTTCAAGTTCTTGAGGCTTATCTTGTTTTTCTTTTGGGCTTCGTTGCCATAGCCATAACCATAGCCATAGTTGCCATATCCGTAGCCGTAGCCATATCCGTAGCCATATCCTCCGTAGCCGTAATTCTTCTTGTCGATCTTGATGTCGTTGATGAGGATGGTGAGGTTCTTGAGCTTCTTCTCGTCGCTGGCCTTCTCAAGGTCGATCAGGAACTTCTTGTCGATGAAGCCATCGCGTATCACATATACTGTGAAGTCAACATATCGGTTGATGAGTGTGGCGTCGGCTATCAGTCCGAATGGCACGGTGTCGAGGATGATGTAGTCATATTTCGAGCGCAGTGAGTTGATGAGCTCCTCGAGATGCCTGTTCATCAGCAGGCTAGTGGGGTTGGGAGGAATGGCGCCCATGGGCACGATGTCGAGGTTCTCATGTATGCTGCCTTTGACGATGATGTCGTCGATGCTCGATGTCTTGCCCGAGAGGAAGGAGCTCACGCCAACGTTAGTCTCGGTGTTAGCATATTCCGAGAAGCGTCCCTTGCGCAAGTCGAGATCTACTACTACCACTTTCTTGTTGACGTAGGCATAGGTGAGGGCTAGGTTCAGGGCTATGAAGCTCTTGCCTTCTCCTGGCCGTGTCGATGTGAACTGCATCACTGTGCCTATGCCTTCTTTGGCCTCGGCAATGAAGTCGAGATTGGCTCTTACAATTCTCAACGCCTCCGATACACGATCTACCGAGTTCTCTGAGATGACAATCTCTTCGTTCTTCTGGTTGCTGTGCTTGCTGGGTATCTCGCCCACGATAGGAAGCTTGCATATCTCTTCCACGTCGTGGCGAGAGTGTATCTTGGAGTCGAGCGAGAGGATCCAATAGATCAGGTAGAGGATGAGAGCGGGAATGAGCAAGCCTATGAGCAGGCCTATGGCAAGGAACCGTGAAGTGTTAGGCGAGATGGGCGAGCCACTGCCTGTGGCACTCTCGATGACCTTGGCATTAGGCTCGGTGATGGCGATTTGCAGTGCGTTCTCCTCGCGCTTGTTGAGCAGGTAGAGGAAGAGCTGCTCCTTCACGTTCTGCTGGCGGGTGACCTCGATGATTGATTTCTCATGCTCGGGCATCACCTGGCGACCTGCTTGTGCCGTGGCGGCTTGCGATTGTGCTTGAGAGGCCTTGGCACTGAGCTGGCCTATATAGTTGTTGATAGCCTTCTGAATGCCCGCCTTCTGGCTGCTTAACTCATTCTGGAGCTGTGCCATCACTGGGTTCTCGCCAGTGGCTGTAGAGGCTATCTTCTGGTATTTGAGCATGTTGTCATTATAAGCCTTGATTTGTCCCTCGATGCCTGCGTCGCTGATTCCAGAGTTGCTGGGGATGAGGGCATTAGCTTCGATGCCGTTGACATAGTCGCGCATGCTGGCTGCCAAGCTCAGTTGCAGGCTGGCATCGGAGGCGTTCTCTTGGAACCTGATGCCCGACGAGGCATCGGCATACATTGCCGAATTGGCACTTGCCGACTTGAGTTGTGCTATGCGGCTATCTACGCCACTAAGGTCTTGCGAGATGGCGCTGATGCGCTCGGCGATGAAGTCCTCGGTGTTGCGTGCCACGCGGTTCTTGTCCTCGATGCCGTCTTGGTTGTAGGCCACGATGAGTGCGTTGAGGATGTCGATGCCCAGCTCGTTGTTGTCGGTAATGAGCGAGAGTTTGAGCACGTCGCTCAACTTGTCGGCCATTTCCACCTTCAGTGAGCCTAAGTATTTCTTGGCGGCACTGTTGATGGTATATACTTTGGCAATCACGGTGTAACCCACATATTGTGTGTTGAAGAGCTTGGTCTTGGTCACAGCAATGGGTCCATAGGGAGTAGCCACTGTGTTTCCAAACTCGGCCTCTTTCCAGTTTTTGTCGCCATTGATGGAGAACTCAAATTTTGTTTCGCTTTTAGGCGATATAGAGATTGAGTAGTTGGTGTTAGTGTCACGCATGGGTGTGATTTGCACTGGCGAGTGCTTGTAGGTGTTGATCTCGCGCAGATACACCTTGCCGTAGTATTGAATGTTGAGTCCCAGGTGCTCCACCACGCTCTCCATGAGTTTTGTGGATTTGAGCTTGTGGGTCTCGTTAGCGATATCGGAGGTGGCCACGTTGAGTCCCAAATCGCCAAACACCTGCGCCTGGCTACCAGCCTGCTTGCTGGTTTCGGTGGTGAGCATGATTGATGCCGATGAGCTATACAATTTGGGCTCGGACTTGCTCTTGAGCAGTGCCAAGCAAGTGCAGATTATCGCCGAGATGACAAACCAATACCAGTTGTGGATGCAGGCGTTGAAGAACGCCTTGATGGGTATTGACGTGGTGAAGTTCTTTTTCTTTTTCTCGCTATTGTTAGTGGGAGTTTCTTGAATAATCTCTTGCATAACTCAGGAGTGTTGTTTTTGTTAGTGATTGCTGTTTTTGTTTAAACGTGCAAAGTTAAGTATATTTTTCTTATTATCAACAATACTAAGGTGGAAAATTACGTATTTCGGTGAAAAGTGGCTCTTCTTGTTGCTACTTTGAAAAAAAATCACGATATTTGCACTTTTCTTTGATTTCTGAAAATAGTTAAACATAAAATACCATTACAATGAAGAAATTATTTTTCACAGTTTTTTGTGCGCTCGCTTGCTTGGTAGCTAGTGCAGTGCCAGCAATTCCCACGCCCCAAAAGGTGACCCAGCCCAATGGTGAGGCTCTCACCGTGAGAATCAAGGGCGATGAGTTCTTCCACTACATGACTACCGTTGACGGCTACACCATCGTCAAGAACGCACAAGGCTATTATGCCTATGGCACCCTTGTCAATGATGAAGTGGTGGCCAGCAAGATTATTGCCCGCGATGCCGAGAAACGCTCGGCAAGCGATAATGCCTGGCTCGCCGCCACTGGCAAGAACCTGAAGTCGGCAAGCAAGGTGGCACAGGGCATCAGGGCCCGCGCTCAGCGCGACGCTCTGCCGCATCTCAATCGAATCAACTACAACAACTTCCATGGCTTGGTGATCCTGGTGGAGTTTACCGACGCTCACTTCACCCGCAGCGACGTGCAGGAGTTTTACGGCCACATGATCAACGATGTGGACTACACTGGCTATACTAACGAGGATGGCACAGCCAACCCCTACGGAAGCTGCACCGGCAGCGTGCGCGACTATTTCTACGACAACAGCAACGGCATTTTCTCGCCACAGTTTGACGTGGTGGGCCCCGTTGAAGTCAACTACTCGGTTGACCAGGGCAATCAGTATGCCTACAACATCTTCCAAAGCGCAGTTCAAAAGGTGAACCCCTATGTTGATTTCAGTCAGTATGACCTTGACAACAATGGTGCCGTTGACCTCATCTACTTCATCTATGCCGACACCCCGTCGAGCAGCGACAGCAGTAGCCCCAATCACATCTGGCCTCACCGCTCGAGCTTCTATTCTTATGTGAAATACGACGGCAAGTACATCCGCGACTATGCCTGCTCGGCCGAGTATATCTATGCCAAGAGCCAGGGCATCTTCGACGGCATTGGCACCATCTGCCATGAGTTCAGCCACGTGCTGGGCTTGCCCGACCTCTACGACACCAACGAGAACGACGACAACACCAATGGCGAGGCACAGCATCCTGGCGAGTGGGACCTGATGGCTGGCGGCAACTACCAGAACAACGCCCGCACGCCTGTGGCCTACAGCCTCTATGACCGCTACAGCACCGGCTTTGCCAATTATCAGGTGATTACTGCCGAGGGCGAGTACACCCTCAACCCCACCAGCACCACTGGTGAGGGCTACATCCTCAAGACACCCACCAACAAGGAAGTGTTCCTCATCGACAACCGCCAGAACACTACCAAGTGGGACAGATATGCTCCTGGTCATGGCATGATCATAGCGCGCATGGACTCTACTAACGCCACTGTGTGGAACAACAATGCTCCTAACGGCAATGCCACGCGCCTCTATTACGAGCTGCTGCGCGCCGGTGGCTCCATTGCCTTCCAGTCGCCCACCGACCCCTTCCCCGGCACTCGTGGCGTGTCAATGGTCACTAACGACACTTATGCCAACCTCATGGCCTGGGGCAACAAGCCCAATCAATATGTCCTCTACAACATCCGTGAAGAGGGCGACGTGGTGAAATTTAATGTTAAGCTCGACGGCACCTTTGTCACTGTTGTTGAAGACTTTGAGCCCATGACGCCAAAAACATCTAATAACTCTGCAATAAACGATGAGGGCACCCTATCGGGCTGGACGCTCGCCAAATCTTGGCCAGCCACTACTGCCGCCGATGGCTCAACGGGCAACGGCAACATTGCAGTGGCCATGAAAAAGCCCAGCACCGCTACTATGACCAGCGACGTGGCTTATGACACCTATATGATTTCGTTTGATTTCTATAACCCCACCAATATCAACGTGAACCTGCAGCTGATGATGTCAACCGACCAGGGTAAGACTTGGGTGGCTCAGAATAACGCGATGGGCAGCAACTCGGTGGTTGCTGGCCCCAGAATGAAGAGCACCATCAGCTTCCCTGTCACAGTGCAAGTGCCCGCCCGCTATCGCGTGGCTTGCACCTCTGGCTCTACCAGCTTGGCAGGCTATCTCGACGACTTCACCATCTATCACAATGGTGAGCTGAGTCCTGTAGTGCCTGTTCCTGGCGACGTGAACGGCGATGGCCAGGTTACTGCCGCCGATGTGACCTTGCTCTACAACATCATGCTTAACGAAAACTGGACAGGTGTTGTCAACGCCGACCAGAATGGCGACAATGTAATTACCAGTGCCGATATTACTGCTCTTTACAACATCTTGTTGGGCGGTGGCAAGTGATAATTGCCAGGGTGAAAAGCCATGATTGAGGTGGCTCTATATTTAATACCTGTTGGGCTCAGCGATGCTGAGCTCAGCAGGGTGTTGCCGCAGCACAACATTCAGGTGGTTAGAGAAATCAAGCATTTCATCGTGGAGAATGTGCGCTCGACAAGGCGGTTTCTCAAGAAGTGCGACCGCGATATCGACATCGACACGCTCACCTTCTATGAGCTCAACCGCCACACCCGCCCCGACGACATCCCCGCTATGCTCAAGCCGCTCAGCAGTGGCGAGGCGATGGGGGTAATCAGCGAGGCAGGATGCCCGGCCATCGCCGACCCAGGTGCCGACGTCGTGGCAATAGCGCAGAGCCGGGGCCTCAAGGTGATACCGCTGGTGGGGCCGTCGAGCATCTTGATGGGGCTTATGGGCTCGGGCTTCAACGGCCAGAGCTTTGCCTTCCTGGGCTACCTGCCCATCGATGCGTCGCAGCGCGCCCGCAAGTTCAAGGAGATGGAGCAGCGCATAGTGCGTGAGAGTCAGACTCAGATTTTCATCGAGACGCCCTATCGCAACAATGCTCTTGTCGCCGAGCTGTGCAGGACAATGCCACCTCACATCAAGCTGTGCATAGCCACTAACATCACTGGCGATGGCGAGCGCATCATCACCCGTGGGGTGAAGCAATGGCTCACCATGTTGCCCGACTTGAACAAGGTGCCCACCATCTTTTTGCTCTACAAGTGAGAGGGTGACACCCGCCTGGAGATTACGGAATGAGAGAGGGCAAGCCTCCAGTTCCTGATCTCTGTTAATTGAAAATGAGTAAAAATAATGATAAGTATCGCCAGCAGAGGCTGGGCGATAGTCGGTGGATTGATAAGTTTGCCATCGACAGCAACGATTTTGACGATGATTACTCACAAGCCGTGCAACAGACTCTGCCGCTTGACGAGGGCGACCACTGGAGTGGGTTGCAGTTTGTGAGTTTTGGAAGCGGCAGCAGTGGAAACTGCGCGTTTCTGGGTAACGAGAACGGAGGAGTGCTGATTGATGCTGGTGTTGACCCCGAGCATGTGTGCCACGACCTTGCCACTAACGGCATCGACATTAAGAAGGTGAAAGGCATAGTGCTCACTCACGACCATGCCGACCACATCCGCTATGCTTACAAGCTGGTGCGCGAGCACAAGCATCTGCGCATCTATTGCACTCCACGCCTGATGGGGGGCTTGCTGCGCCATCACAACATATCGCGGCGCATCAAGGACTACCAGGTGAGCATCTTCAAGGAGATACCGTTCTTTCTTGCGGGCATGAAGTTCACTGCCTTTGAGACGTCGCACGACGCCATCGACAACATGGGGTTCAGCATTGAAGTGGGCGACAACACCTTTGTAGTTGCCACCGACATGGGCATTATCACCGACCGAGCGGCTCACTACATGAGTCAGGCCAATTTCCTGATGATAGAGAGCAACTACGACCGCCAGATGCTCGACAGCGGGCGCTACCCCGAGTATCTAAAAGCCCGCGTGCGCGGCAACCTGGGGCATCTCGACAATGCCGTGGCGTCGAGCTTTGTGGCCACTCACTACCACAAGGCTCTGAAATGGGTGTTTCTGTGCCACCTGAGCAACGACAACAACACCCCCGAGAAGGCACTCGCCGCCATGACTACCGCCCTCGAGACGCAGGGGGTGAGTGTGGGTGATGGCACCAACTCGCCCGACTCGCGCTGTCGCGACGTGCAGGTCTATGCTCTGCCACGTTACGACACGAGCCTGTGGTTTGTGCTGTGAGGCGTTTATCGTTTATGGTTTATCGTTTATGGTTTATGGTTTATCGTTTATGGTTTATGGAAGACAGTGATGAGACTAGATGATCTAGATGATCTAGAATATCTAGAAAATCTAGAATCTCTAGAGAACTCTTAACTCTTAACCCTTAACTCTTAACTTAACTCTTAACTCACTGCCATTGCCTCGTCAGCTGCGATTAAACTTTACTGAATTTCATGAGTCAAATCTACTAAATAACCATATTTTTTTTCATTACAAAAAAACGTTTTTTTACTATGAAGAAGTTATTATTTATTGCTGCAATCGTAGCATTAGTGATGGGTACTGCTGTTGACGCCGATGCCAAGGTGAAGAAGAGCAAAGTTAAGAAGCAAAAAGCTCAAACCACCAAGACTATCACTAGCAACAAGCAGAACATGAAGGTTGACCAGGGCATGTACACCGCCGAGGAGGCTAGTCGCTTGGAAAACGGCGATGTCTCTGACCTCGAGATGGCGTTCTTGCAGAACTTCTATGGCCAGTATGTGTTTAATGGCAACATCTACAACGGCTCTTATTTCCCTTATGTAAAGACCAAATTCACTGCTGCCGCACTGGAGCAGATTACCGATGCCGAGGGCTATGACTGGTCGATTATCACTGGCCGCACCGAGGACTCGGTGGGCGTGACTCCACAAGATTTCAACATCAAGCGTCATGGGCAGAAGGGCTTTGAGGTTTCTGACTCTAAGGGCTTCAAGTGCTACATCAAGGTGGAAGGTGCCGACGGTGCTTACAAAATCACCCAAATCAGCAAGACTCCGGTGGATATGTAATTTAGCACCGGCACACTAATGATGTCATGAAAAAGTTAAGGGGCAGTGCCATAGCGGCGCTGCCCCTGTGCTTTCTGGGTGTGTGCTGGTGATGGGGTTTATAGTCTAAACATCCCTCTCATCATCACTTTCATGAACACGAGGAAGCCTATCATGAGCACGGCATAAACGCCTAGCAGGATATAGTCCATCTGTGTGGCCTCGGCCATGAGTTGCTTGTAGCTGTTGGCGTCGCTAATTTTCTCCACAGGCATGATGGCAAGCAGCGTGCACACTGCACCAACGATTCCTCCAATGAAAGGCATGATAAATGTGGAGCCCGAGCCTATCAGTATCATGTTGAGCAGTCCAAAGAGGAATGACAGCACAAAGAATCCCATTGCCAGGAACCCATATCTCTCGTTCTTAGCGATGCGCAGGATCAGCACCACCGAGATGCCTATAACGGCCAGTGAACTGAAGAGCATGAAAAGACCGGGCGCTGTGCCTTTGGGGAAATCAAGCAGGTTGAATGAGTCGATGAAATTGATTAATCCCACAATGGCCATGTAGCCCAGCACGAGGAACAAGACCAGCTTAAAGATGCCCTGGGTGTCCATGGTGCCCAGCGGATTCTGGGCTGGCTGCCCAGGCTGCTGCTGGTAGGGCTGCTGATAAGGCTGCTGGTAGGGTTGCTGAGCAGGCTGCTGGTAGGGTTGCTGAACAGGTTGCTGCTGGTAGGGTTGCTGAACAGGTTGCTGCTGGTAGGGTTGCTGAGCAGGCTGCTGCTGGTAGGGTTGTGCTGGAGCAGCAGGAGGTGGCACTGGGGCTGCGGGCTGCTGTGGAGCCAAGTATTGCGCCAGCTCAGGCACTTGGCTTGCTGGGGTCCAGTTGGCCATGCCTTCGGCCCACACCAGTGAGTTTGGCTCTAAGCCGTATTGCACCAACTGGTTGGCTGGCATGGGACCCACATTTTGATTGTTCTGGATAATAAAGAACTGTTTCATAATAGCAAATTTTAGTGGATAAATTAAAATTTTTTCTTTTTCATCTTACAAAACTACACATTATTATCTAAACGGCAAAATTTTAGGTGCTTTTTTTGCTTTTTTCTCTTCGAGGTTTGGTGAAAAACTATTGAAATTGTGACTAGTGCATTGAGTAGCCAAAGAGGGCAAAGTCGTAGGCGATGGGGTCGCTGGGGCGCAGCTGGCGCAGCAGGTGGGTGATTTCGAGCACCGTGCGCTTGTCGTTGGCGCGGCGGGTGGTGAGGCCCAGCTGGCGCGCCGTGTCGCCCACGTGCACGTCGAGGGGGATGAACAGCTGCGAGGGCTTGATGGCGTGCCACACGCCCATGTCAACGATGCCGTCGTCGCGCACGAGCCAGCGCAGCGCCATGTTCACGCGCTTGAGGGCGGTGGTCTTCAGGTTGGTGGGGAGGCAGCGGCTGTCGCTGGTGCCGCCGTTGGCCTGGGCCAGCTCGTGTTGCATCAGCTCTACCAGCCGCCATGCCGGTTCTTCGCTTGCGCCCACATGGTGAGCCATGGCAAACTCGTCGAGCGAGCTGTGGTTGCGATAGATGCGGTGCAGTCCTCGCAGCAGGTACTTGAAGTTGCGGGCAAAGAAAGTGCGGTGCAGGTTCTGCTCGTCGGGCAGCGACTCATAGTCCTGGTTCATAACGAAGTGTGCTGGCTCGTTGCCCATGATGGCTAGTATCTTCTCGCAGTTGTTACAAATCATCTTGCGGTTGCCCCAGGCGATGGTTGCCGAGAGCAGGGCCACAATCTCAATGTCGCGCAGGGCCGAGAAGCGCCGCGGAAACTGCACTGGGTCGGCGGCGATAAAGGCAGGGGTGTTGACCCTGGCCGCCTCACGGTCGAGCAAAGATTTTAGTTCATAGTTCATAGTTTGAAGTCGCTTATTCCAACCACTAATTCACACTAATTTTCACGAAAAACTGGCGCGTGGTGGACATTGTCCTTAATTGTCTTGAAGCCACCCGTTGCGTCAGCCATTAGTTTAAATTCGTTTAATTAGTGTGCCTAAAAAAACTGGCGCGTGGTGTGCATTGTCCTTAATTGTCTTGAAGCCACCCGTTGCGTCACCCCAGGTTAGTAGGAGATTAGCTTGGTGTCGTTGATAATCAGGTCGTTGTAGTAGGTGGTGAAGTAAGGGCTCAGGTCGTCGTTGCTCACCTTTACCTGATATTGCTTGGAGTCTTGTTCCACATAAAATATCACGTAATTCTCGCCGAGCACAAAGTTCTTGGGGATGTTATCCACCTCGTGCATGTTCACGTTTTTGCTTATCATTTTGTCCTCTATGCTCTGGTTGATAAGCGCTATGATGTCGCTCATCGAGGAGCTGTCGAAGATTTGGTCGCTGGTGATGACCTTGCCCTTTTGGCGGTCGTAGTGCACGATGCTGAAGGTGCGTGACTCCTGGCCACCGTTGAGGACCTCGGTCACCACCATCATCTCAAGCCTGAAGTGGGTGCCAAAGTGGGGCTGCACGAAGTATCGCCGTGTGGTGTGGCTGGCGCCACGACTCGAGCTGAAGTCTTTGTTGATGCGGGTGCTGTGGGTGGTGGGTCTCACATATTTTGGGTGGCTGGTGAGGTCGGCCACCATGTGCTTGACGCTAGAGTAGGTCTTGCCCGTGAGTTTTGTCATCAGCGCATTTTGCAGCTCCATGAACTGCTTACTGCCGTTGATGGTCTTGGGCCACAGCAGCTTGACGATCACCGTTGCCGACATGCGTTTCATCTCGCCATGGTCCTCCACCTTGTCGGTAGAGATGAAGTTTACGGTGTCGGCTATGGTCTCGAAGTCGTCGAGCGAGGCTTTGTCGGGCAAGACGTCGGCCTGGGTGTGAGTGCCCCGGTTGATGTTGTCGAAGGTGGTGCCCAGCGGACTCTTCCCCTCGCGGTTAGGTGCCGAGAGGTAGATGATTATCGCCGCAAGGTCGAGCAGTGCCAGCAGGCCGATGATGATGAATAATGTGCGTTTTGTCATTTTCTCGTGAGGTGGCTAAATCTTATATAATTTCTAGAATTTCTAGAAAGCTATTAACTCTTAACTCTCAGCTCTCAACCAAGCTCTCAATGCTTTCCTTGACTTGTGTCATGAGCCAGCGTGGGGTGGAGGTGGCGCCGCATATTCCCACACTGCTGATGCCGCGCAGCCAGCTGGGGTCGATGTCGTGCTCGTTGCTGATGAGGTGGGAGTTAGGGTTGGCATCGACGCACTCGTTGAAGAGGTTGCGGCCGTTGCTCGACTTCTTGCCGCACACAAAGAGCACCAGCTCGTGGCGGGCGGCGAAGGCGCGGATTTGCGGGATGCGGTTAGCCACCGAGCGGCAGATGGTGTCGAAGCTGTAGAACTGCACATGGGGCTCGGTGCGTTTCTTTATCTCCTCGACAATGGTCTTGAAGCCTTGCAGCGACTTGGTGGTCTGCGAGTAGAGATAGATGTCGCGTCCAAAGTCTATCTTGTCGATCTCGGCAAGGCTCTCGATGACGATGGCCGACCCCTCGGTCTGCCCCACCAGGCCGTTGACCTCGGCGTGGCCACGTTTGCCGTAGATGACGATTTGCGGCAGCTCCTCTTTGCGCTCGTTGTAGCTCTTGCTGATGCGGCGTTGCAGCTGCAGCACCACCGGGCAGGTGGCGTCGATAATCTCGATGTTGTTGCGCCGAGCGGTCTCATAGGTCTCGGGCGGCTCGCCGTGGGCGCGCAGCAACACCTTCACGCCATGCAGCTGCTGTAGCTGCTCGTGGGTGATGGTCTCTAGCCCCTTGTGCTTGAGGCGCTCCACCTCGTTGCTGTTGTGCACGATGTCGCCCAGGCAGTAGAGGTGCCCTGTTTTGTCAAGCTCCTCCTCGGCCTTGTGGATGGCTGTCGTCACCCCAAAGCAGAACCCCGACCCGTTGTCAATTTCAATATCCATAGTAGTAAGTTTTGTCGCTTCGCTGGTTTTGTCGCTTCGCTGCGCTCGCTGGTTTTGTCGCTTCGCTGCGCTCGCTGGTTTTGTCGCTTTGCTGCGCTCGCTGGTTTTGTCGCTTCGCTGCGCTCGCTGGTTTTGTCGCTTCGCTGCGCTCGCTGGTTTTGTCGCTTTGCTGCGCTCGCTGGTTTTGTCGCTTTGCTGCGCTCGCTGGTTTTGTCTAGTCTTTCTAGATTTTCTAGAAGGTCTAGATTGTCTAGAAGTTCTAGAGCCACTGGCCTCTAATCTTTAACCTTTTGTGCGCTGCACAAACTCCTCATAGAGCCACTGGTCTTGCTCGTCGAGGGTGAGGTGGGAGTTGTCGAGCAGCAGGGCGTCGGGGGCTTGGCGCAGCGGGCTCTCCTTGCGCGTGGAGTCGATGCGGTCGCGCTCAACCACGTTGGCCAGCACCTCTTCGAAGGTGGTGCTGGTGTCGCCCTTGCTCTGCAGCTCCTGGTAGCGGCGCTGGGCGCGCACCTCGGCGCTGGCGGTGACAAACACCTTGAGCTCGGCGTCGGGGAACACCACGGTGCCTATGTCGCGGCCGTCCATCACTATGCCCTTGTTGCGGCCCATAGCCTGCTGCTGTGCCACCATGGCACGGCGCACGAAGCCGATGGCCGACACCAGGCTCACCTTGTTGCTCACCTCCATGCCGCGGATCTCGTGCTCCACGTTGCGGCCGTTGAGGTAGGTCTCGCTCTTGCCCTCGGCGTTGACCTGGAAGGTGATCTCTATCTTGGGCATGTGGCGGCGCAGGCGCGGCTTGTTCACCTCGTCGCCCTTAATCATGTCGTGCTCTAGGCAGTAGAGCGTCACGGCGCGGTACATGGCGCCAGTGTCGATGTAGGCGTAGCCTATGCGCCGTGCCAGAGCCTTAGCCATCGTGCTCTTGCCGCACGACGAGTGGCCGTCGATTGCAATAGTAATAAGTTTCTGTTCCATATTATTTTGTTTTGTAGGGACAAGGCGTGCCTTGTCCGCTGGTTGTGTCGCTCGCCTGTGGCTCGCTGGTGTTGTCGCTCGCCTGTGGCTCGCTGGTGTTGTCGCTCGCCTGTGGCTCGCTGGTTGTGTCGCTCGCCTGTGGCTCGCTGGTTGTGGCGCTCGCCTGTGGCTCGCTGGTTGTGTGGCTCGCCTGTGGCTCGCTGGTTGTGGCGCTCGCCTGTGGCTCGCTGGTGCTGTCTAGACAATCTAGAAGGTCTAGAAAATCTAGAAATTCTAGAACCACTAACCACTAACCACTAACCTGCAAGCGCAGCTTGCCTATAACAACGCAAAGATAATGTTTTTTTTTCAATCTCACACCAAATGTTGCCAAAATTCTATGCCGCGGTGCTCGCCTTAGGGATGCCTCCCACCCATTTTTGTGGTTTTGTCACGGCACTTTCATTTAACTTGAAAACAAGCGCATAAGCCCCTTACCCAATTCTTGTGAGATAGGGCATTCTGCTGTTGTCTGTATTTCAGTTAGTTGT
>ONJX01000034.1 GCA_900318255.1 uncultured Prevotellaceae bacterium
AGCCTGGCAGTGGAGGCCGCCCTGATAGTGCAGGACTATAGACCAGCTGGAACCGACACTATAGAGTGGATGGCGCAGTGTGACCAGTACCGAGAACTGGCGATGATGGGCAGCTACTGCCTTCTTGAACTCACGACACGCAACAAGGAGAAATCCCGAAAGTGAGAAAAACGCGCGAGCGAACCCGCACAGGTTCGCTCGCTTCTTCACAATGACGCACCGAAACTCACGGAAACCCGAAAGGGATCCGTGAGTTCTTTTTTTGGTCGCAAAGAGAACTCGGCCGCTGTGCGGATGTTTGCATGTTCAAACAAAACGCAATTGAAGTGCATCTTTGAAAAAAATAATGTACCTTTGCAATTGGTAATACAGCACATGAGCAACATAATACTTATAATAGACCCTTCATAACTTAGATTTATTTTGGGTTCTTCAAAACTGGATTTTAATTGTTATTTATCTGAGATTTCCATTGATAACAGACTATATTGATTCTATTAAATTTGCAGAGAACAACTTTGACAAGTATACGAATCTCCAACCAATGGTTGATGACAACGGCACTCCAATATATATTAGAGAGAATAGTTGTGTTTTATTTAAAATGAAAGACATTGTTTCCAACAAGATATATTTTGTGAAATGCTTCTTGGAAGAACAAGCTGGTAGGAATGAATGGTATAATAATATCGTTCAAAGTAATTTATTTTATCCGCAAAATGAATCATGTTATTTACCAGATGAATTGTTCGTGGATACAGAGGTTTCAGAATCTGAAGAATTTCCAGTTTTTATTTATCCTTGGAGTGATAGAATATGTCTGGTTGATTACATTAAAGCAAATATTGATGACAAAACGAAACTTAACCATTTAGCTTTCCGTTTTAGTCAAATTTTAAAATGGACTAAAGATAACAATTATCATTGGAGTGATCTAGATGTTAACAAAGTTTTTGTTAGATCAGATGGAAATTTGACTTTTTCTGACATAGATGATATTCTCACAACAAATAATTCAGACGACAAAAAAGTAGAACGGTTGAGCGATATTTCTTTAACGATGTTACTTCTTTCGCTGAAATCTATTGCCATTAATCCTAGTTTGTTTGAATATAATAATCTTAAGAGTCATTTACTTTTTTCAAATGCAGACCTTGACAATCTCACTAAAAACGAAATATTCAGACAATTGCTGCAGTTGGAGGACAACGAAGTTAAGACATTAATTGGATATTTACTTATTTGCCTTAACTTCAATTCTAACAATGGCATAAACTCTAACATTTTTTATCTTAGACCTGTGTTTGATTCAGAATTTGAAGAATTGCATTATTATGCAGAAAATGGAGATGATAGCAAGCAGGTTGAATTAGCTAGAAAGTACTTTGCTCAAGATAATTATGAAGAAGCTTTTAAATGGTATGAGAGAGCTGCTCATCAAGGGAACCCTGATGGAATAAATGGTATGGGATGTTGCTATAAGTGTGGTTACTATGTTGAAAAAGACGAGAAATATGCTGTGCAATTATTTTCTGAAGCAGCAGACCAAGGCTCTTTAAAAGCTCTTCATAACCTGGCTAATGCTTATTATAGAGGCGAAGGTATTGAACTTGATTCGGATAAAGCTGATTTGCTCTACAGAAAATTAGCCGAGAAGGGGGATGCTCATTCTCAATTTATGGTTGGACAGCGCCTAATGCATAATCAACTCGGAATGATCTCATGGCATATAGTAAGTAAGCGTGATACAAAAGAAGCCTTTTCATGGTTTGAAAAATCTGCTAAACAAGGGTTTTCTTTATCCCAAAAAAAATTGGGTATGTTTTATGAATCAGGAACAGACCCTTGTATAAGAAACATAAATAAAGCCTTATATTGGTATAAAAAGGCGGCTGACCAAGGCGACAATGATGCGGTTTTAGCACTTGGAAGATTATATGCAAATGGTATAGACGAACAAAACCCTGACCCAAAAACCGCATATAAATATTTTATGCAAGCAGCAGAAAATGGTCATCCAGAAGCCCAATATAGAGTTGGTGTGGCTTTATACTATGGAAAAGGTGTTGATATTAACAAAGAAACAGCATTATCATGGTTAGAAGCATCGGCTAAACAAAGATATGAGGCTGCTGAAAAACTACTATTCCAACTAAAATCTGAAGAAGAAACAGTCTATAAAACATCCACAGAAGCTACTGAAGAAGAAATAGCAAACGCCAATATGGATTCTTTTGGCGTACTCTATAGTGCAGACGGAAAAAAGTTATTGAATTATGGCGTTGACGATATAACTAATGACCAAAGTTTTGGTGCTTTGAAACAGCAATCTTTAAGAAAATATATAGTTCCAGAAGGTGTAGAAATAATCTGTGATGAAGCTTTTAGTGAGTGTGAATCACTTGAAGAAATAATCTTACCATCTTCAATAAAGATGATAGGAAACATGGCGTTTTATAATTGTTTTAATCTAGAATCTTTAGTAGTACCAGAAGGTGTGAAATCAATTGATTATTTGACATTCCATGGATGTACGTCATTAAATAATCTGGTGCTACCTAAATCACTTGAAGAAATTGATACCAGCGCGCTTGTTGGTGTGCAAGAAATTGTATCAAACTCGTCAAATTATGTGGTTAAATCTGGTTGTCTTTTTAGCCCTGATTATAAGACTCTGATCTTTTTTTTCAACAACGGGAGAACTTCATTTGTTATTCCTGATGGAACTGAACGTATTGGCAGTGAAGCTTTTGCTCAAAGTTCATTGAGAAATATCTTTATTCCAGAATCAGTTTTATACATTGAAGAAAGTGCTTTTGCTACTTGTAGATACTTGCAAAATATTGACCTTCCTTCATCAATTATCACTATAAGGAGTGCCGCTTTTTATCAATGTGAAAGCCTTTATATTTTAAAACTCCCCAAACAGATAAAATGTATAGAACCTCAGACTTTTGAAGGGTGTAGAAATCTTACATATGTAACTATTCCTGATTCAGTAGAAGTAATAGGACATTTTGCTTTTGCTATGACAAATATCAAATCAATCAGTTTGCCCAATAATCTTAAAACCCTATACGGAATGGCCTTTGCATTAGCTCCAATTATTCATATAGAATCTCATTCAGAAGATATTATTGTTGATAATATGACTATCTTTAGTGCAGACAGAAAAGAATTGATACAGTATTATGGTAAAGAAAAAAGAGTTGAAGTGCCCAATACTGTTGTCAAAATCGCAGATTTTGCATTTGCATGCGCATATTCAATAAAAGAATTGATTATTCCTGATTCAGTTGAAGAAATAGGTAATTGTTTCCTTGATGAGGTTTTACCTGATAAGATTCTTGTACCTTCTAAGTTAAAAGATTTAGTTGAGCAAAAAACTGAGAGTTTATATCACAAGCACATTTTTGTAACAAAATAATGATTTTAGTTGAGTCAAAAAGAAAAAAAATTGAAGGACTTCAAAAGAAATATCCGAATGCCATTATTGCAGATGTAACTAGTAAGTCGAATAATGCTCTGATAAAATTAAGTCCTCTATATCCTTGGGGTGATATACCTGTTCCATATACACCTAACATGGTTGCTACTTGTGTTGAAGCAGTGTGGCAAGGACTTAAAGTATTTGAAAAAGCAGGTGTAGATGTTGAGACATTCAAGAACAATTCAATGCGAAGAATTAAACGAACAACAAAGAGATTTGGGAAAATTCGAGGTCATCGCAGAGGTGTTTATGGTCACGTCATATTTGACTATATAGAAGCAAGAAAGAAAATATATATACCCTCATATAGATGGATGCTAGAAAATAAAGCTCTTGATATTATCAATAGGATACGTGAAATAAATCATTCACATACAATTATTCTTCTTGATTATTATACTAATTGCGATGTTTTCAACCATACAAAACCCCTCTCACATGCATATTTAGTAAAAGCTTATGTTGAAGGGCTTTATCCATTTGAAGATGTTAAAGAGATGATAACTCATCACCACTATTATTGTGGTAGAAAATTAATCTCTTGGACAACAGAAGAGACCAAATATAAAGAAATAAAACATGACAAAAAAGACCCACAACTTTTAATTGATTTTGATTTTTAGATGAGAAGAAGAAAAGATTATTTCAAGTTCAAAGAAATACTAGAGAGGTATCAGATAAAAAAGTTCTATCATTTTACTGATAGATCAAATATTGAGTCTATTGTAAAACATGGTGGATTATATTCTTGGGGAGATTGCATAAAAAAGAATATACCTGTTTTACATCCTGGAGGTTCTGAGCTGTCACATGATCTTGATAGGAAAGAGAATCTACAATTTTACACACGTATTAGTATTTGCAAACGACATCCAATGATGTATTTTGCAATGAATGAGGGTCGAATTACTAATCCTGTAATACTTGAAATTGATACTGATATATTGTATCTTGATGGGAACATTTTCTCAGATAAGAATGCTGTTAAGAAAGATGCACGAAAAGGTTCTTCTTTTGCTGACTTTGAAAAGATGCATTTTCAAACTGCATTAAGAAACACTCAGTTTGATGTCTCAGAGGATGAGAAAGAATATTATCAAGCAGAGATATTAGTTAAAAATCATATCCCTCTCCATTATATATTAAACATCTCTGATTTTATAGAACAGGACGCATCGTGTAGTAATAGAACTCGAATTAAAAGACCTTATTCAGCAGCTATTACAGAGAAGAATCCTGCCGCAATTATTTTCTTGTTGAATCAATCTTACCCGACAAATAAAAAGATTATTTATAAAGGGGAAAAGAAAACAATCTCTCATGTTGTTTGTGATATAATTAATCAGCAGCTTTATTCTTTAATTGCTCAAAACACTAAAGACAAAATAGTTTCTGATAGATATCAAGTTGCTGTAATTGGATATGGTGATTCTGCTTATAGTTGTTTTAAAGAAAATCTTAGATATAAGCAATTTGTTGGACTCAAAGAATTAGAAGAGAATCCTCTTTTAATTAGAAAGACAATAAAAGAAAAGAAAACAAGACAAGGAACTATACAGATAGAAAAAAATGAACCTGTATGGATTAAGCCCCAAAATGAAGGAAATGCATATTTGCATAAAGCATTAAATAGGTCTAAGACTTTAGTAGAAAAGTGGATAAGTCTTCATCCTTTTTCTTTTCCTCCAATAATTATACATATCTCTTGTTTGGGGTATAATGGTGTAGAAGATAGTGATATTATCCAATTAGCAAATGAAATCAAATCTTTATATACTAAAGATGGAAATGTTATTATAGCAAATATTTTATTCTCGTTAAACTCAGAATATACACCTGTGATATTTCCCAAGACAATAATTGATGTGGGTAATAGTGTTTTTGGAGAGATGTATTACCTAATGTCTAGTAATTTACCTATGTTTTATAATCAACAAATTAAAAATTTTGAAGGTTTGAACGACAGCGAATCGTTTCATACAGCACTCGCATTTAATACAAATATAAACGATATTCCTAAATTGTTACAGTCTCTTATTTATAATCAAAATAAGGACGAATAAGATCAGAATATAATCATAATATACAATCTTTTCAACGACAATCGGTTTAGCTCTAAGAGTTTAAAAGAACTTTTGCCCTGTCTCATGAAGGCAGGGCTTTTTTCATATAAGTCGCCACATCCACAGATAAAATCGAAACTGATGGTTGACAACTGAAAATTTTATACTATCTTTGCAATTATAATCCATTCCAAATCGAAATGTGATTATGGTGAGGTTCCCCCGTCTTTCACTCAAAGGCGGTTTTTTTAGTGCTAGATAAACAACTAACGACAATAAATATAATCCAAGATAATTCATGTTTTTAATGCTTTTATCCACCCACTGGCCTACAAACTGGTGTTTTTTTGTATAAAAACTTTTTTAGTTAAAATTGTTAATGTGGAAAACTTTAATCTGATTATTTTGATACAAGGAACACATTTACATAACTTTGCAATAAAAAATAAGGAACGTATGAAAGAAACAATCGCAATACTCGGCAACGGCTTTGACTTAGCTTTAGGAATGAAGTCTAGTTACAGAAACTTCTATGAGAACAAGGACTTTTGGCCATTTGAACCAAAGACTAAAAATACTAGTGTCAGAATTAGGCAGATGACTGGACTAGATAAATTCTTGCATAATAATATGCAAGAAAACTGGTATAATTTGGAAAATCTGCTAGCAAAATATGCAAAAGGCATAACTTCAGTTTCTAAAGAACAAGTTGAATACGATGAAAAGTGTTTTGAAAAATTAAAAAAATCTCTTTTTGATTTTATTAATTTTGCACAACATCAAGATTTAAGGATTTCTTCTCTTAATAAAGCAAAACGATTTATAGAAGCCATATTTCAATTTCGCAGACCAAAAATATACACTTTCAATTATACTGCTTTTGATCATTTTGCTGCACTATTTGGATTTGAAAACAAGCAACCGATAACATTACACGGTTCAATAGATAGTAAAAATATAGTTGTAGGCGTTGATAATGATCTTGATATCCCAAGAGAATATAATTTTTTAAAGAAAATGGCCGGGCCAACATATAAATCTAGCAATCTTGTTCTTGACCTAATGGACGCAGAAGAAGTGTTGATTTTCGGTCATTCATTAGCACAAAACGACTTTAATTTCTTTGAACCTTTCTTTAAGAAATACTCAAATGAGTATATATCAAACTCTAATAAACTCTGTAAAATAAGAATATTCACTGCAAATAACAAATCAAAAAATGATGTTTTAGCAAATATCGCTGAGATGAATAATAATAAAATCAACCTCATTTTTGCTCAAACAGATTTGAAATTTATCAGAACAGCAGAAGACTCAGAGTCTGCTCTCTTTGAATTTGAAGAATGGGTAAAAGAATTAAAATCTACTAAATTACATTATATGTAGGTTGATTCCAATATAAATTTTAAATTAAATATTACAATTATTAACGCGAGTTCGGGATAAGATTATCATAAAATGGCAATGCCATGCTCTCGATTAAATGTGCAAGTGACTACTGCCGCCACCGAATGTGAGAAGCGGCATCAATGGGGACACGATTATATTCGGCCTACTGGAAGAGCACGAGCTGCCCGTTGCCTTCCTCTATCTCGAAGTCGAAGTTGACCTCCGGCTTGTTGTCGAAGAAGCAGTAGGTGCCCAAAGCCGCCAGCAGGTTCATGATGAAGTTGTGCACGCTGCGGTGCCTGGAGTGCACAAGCTGAGCCACGTTCTTGAGCATGTCGTTGACCGACTCTATGACGCTGCGCTTGCGCAGCATAATTTTGTCGTAGATAGGCATGAGCTTGTTTTTCATGTTGCTTTTGATGCCCGTGACGATGTGCACGCCGTTGTCCCACAACTGGCCGAACAGGTTGGCCGAGATATATCCCTTGTCGGCATACAGCTTGCCGAACAGCTTTTCTGTCAGCACTTTAATCACCTCATCGTTCCTGTCGTCAACATTGGCCTTGGTCACCACGAAGTTGAGAATCTCCCCCTTCTCGTTGCAGACCAGGTGAAGCTTGAAGCCCACGAACCACCCCATGGTGCTCTTGCCCTTTGTGGCCATGTCCTTGAACACCCTCATCGAGTGCTCCCTCTTGTTGTGGATCACCGGGATGCAGGTGCTGTCGATGAACGTGATGCCCGAGCACTTGCCGAAGCAGCACAGGTTCAAGAACATCACCATGGCCACAAAGCATCGGGGCTGCAGCTCGACAAACCGGTTATAGGACAGGGCGCCGGGAAACAGGTGGCTCCATGTCTTGCACACACACTGGCAGTAGTAGTGCTTGAAGTTGCGGAAAGAGTTGTAATGGAAGGCCAGCATGATGGTTATGATCTCGGCATCGCTCATCCTTGCGACTCGGTTGCGGCGTTTTTTTGCCGTCTTCTGATGGCAAAACGGCATTTTTTTTGATTTCAGCGTTAAATTCTTTGCAAAAATCGTCGGCATTACAAAATAATTCAGTAACTTTGTCCTCTGTAATCATAGCGAGTAATGTTTTGGTTAAACTTCTGATTATCAACTACAAAGTTGCAAAACATCTCGCTATTTTGCAAATTACACCACTACTATTTTGGGTTAAAAAAGACTAATTCCTTATCCCGAACTCGCGTTAATATGTTTTAGCCGTCAGGTGTGCATAATTATATGATTATTAATAACATTCTATAGCAAACTATCGCGGAGTCATGATTATAATGCAGTTTTACATCAATCGCTTTTCATTTTAATTATCAGGCATTTACAGCATCGGCTCACTAAAACGCCGAAGTAAGGTAATCAGGACATCCACACCAGTATTGAGATTGCTGAAAATAACAATCGGTCAAATCGCTAAAAACTAGCCATTTGACCGATTCATTTCTTTGTGATCCGCTTGGGGCTCGAACCCAAGACCCCAACATTAAAAGTGTTGTGCTCTACCAACTGAGCTAGCGAATCTCCGTAAAAGCGATGCAAAGGTACTGCTTTTTTTTGAACTGGCAAATATTTTTGCACTAAATTGCCATTTTTTTCAAAAAAATGCACTCTTATTGCGCTCGTCAATCGCTCTTTGAGCCTTTTTGAGGGCAAGAAAAGACCGATGTGCCTTGTGTGCTATTGATTAAAATGGCACCTGGTCGCCCTCGTCGGTGGTGTTGCTTAGCTGCTGGGCTGGCTGGGCTGGCTGCACGGGTTGCTGTGTAGCTGCCTGGTTGTTGCCAGCAGGGGTGGTTTCGGTACCCCTCTGTCCTCCACCGAGCATCTCAAAGGAATCTACATAGATCTCGGTCACATATCGCTTAATCTTGTTCTTGTCTTCCCAGTTGCGTGTGCGCAGGCGTCCTTCGATATATAGCCTTGAGCCTTTGCGTATGTATTTCTCGGCCACTTCGGCATTGCGTCCCCACATGACGATGTTGTGCCACTCGGTGCGCTCTGGCACTTGTGTGCCCGACGAGGTGGTGTAAGCTCTGTCGCTGGTGGCTAAGGGGAACGAAGCCACTGTCTGTCCTTGCGATGGATAGCGCACATCGGGGTCACGCCCCACATTTCCCAGAAGAATAACTTTGTTAACTGACATGATTATTTTATGGTTGATAGTTATTATGAGCTTATGGTCAGCTGATTAATTATTTATTATTTGACGTGTTTACATCGTGCTTCAGGTGGGGCTTGCTCTCAAAACACTTGTGCCTTGAGTGTGAGTCCTGCTTTCTCGTGAAGTCCAAAAAGCAGATTCATCACATGCACAGCATTGCCAGCCGAGCCTTTTAGCAGCGCATCAATGACCGATGTGATGCATAGCTTGTCATCGTGGGCAGTGATGTTGAGAAGGCACTTGTTAGTGTTTGTCACGTCGGCGTCTTCCACCTGATGGTTAACGACAAATGTAAAATTATGGTCTTCGTAATATTCGTTGTATAAATCTTTCACACTGTCGATATCGGCTTGTGCCGATACCTCCACGTGAGCCACCAGTCCGCGTGTGGTGGCACCACTCTCCTGCTTGATGTTCACCGTTCCAGCAAAGTCGCTGTCGAGGGCTTTTGCCACTGTCAGGATTTCTTGCTTTATAGAATTCACATTTATGTCGTTGTTGAAGCAGTTGTTGAAATTCACTGTAACGTCAACATCGCCTTTGAGCATGTGGTTTTTGGCCAGTGGCACCAGTGCCAGCAGCACTGCCATTGCCTCGGCCGAAGGCACGAGCACATAGCCATAGCAGTCATGAACCATGAACTTGCGGTTTATCTCACACAGGCCATACATGCCACCGCCTTCCACAAAGCCATAGCTTCGCGAGAGTTCTATAACCCTGAGCTTGTCGTTCTGGGCTAATGCCTCATCGCAGAGTGGGCTGTCGAATGGGTCGCAGTTGAATATCAGATCCACATCGCCCAGGAGTGGTTCGCCAAAATCAAGGTCACACTCACCTATCAGGCCTTTGTGAACTCTAGCCAGCTTGCCATGCTCGCAGTGACTGCTTACCCATTTCACACTAGCATCGGGATGATTGATGAGCAGCCTCACCAGTTCGCCGGCAATTATCGTCTCACCACCTGTAATTCCTATGTCTATCATAGTATTTTAATAATAAGATATATGTTATTTAATCTGCATCTTGTCGAGAGGCACAAATCTTGCGAAGAACTTGAGCGCATCCTCGTGAGAGATGTCTTCACGCATGATGGCAAACACGGTGTCGGCTCCTGCTATAGTGCCTAGCACCTCGTCGGAGCGGCTCATGTCGATGTCGTAGGCCAAGCCTGCGGCATAACCATTGCGAGTCTTTATCACTGCCATGTGTCCTGATAGCGCTATCGACACAAATCCCACTTGCTGCTGCACCGTGAGGCTGTTGCGTCCACTCATCAGCAGCTGGTCCTGAAGGTCGTTGTTGTCGGGGATAATATACATGTAGCCCCCATCGTTGGTTGCCACTTTGGTGATCTTCATCGCCTTGAGGTCGCGCGAGAGGGTAGCTTGCGTCACCTTGCATCCATTCTTCTCAAGCAATTCGGCTAATTCGTTTTGGCTTCCTATGCAGTTCTTCTTAATCAGATTAACTATCAACTGTAGGCGTTCTTTTTTATTCTTCATCGTTTGTCTTGGGTTTTGTTTGTTATATTCTTTTTTGCAAAGATATAACAAAAAAATAATACAAACCTAATAAAAAATCAAAAATCAGCTATTTATTAGTATTTTTTCCTAACTAGTCGTGAATTGTTCTATAATTATGCACACCAGTCTCCGCGCAAACGTTTGCATTACATTTTTTCATTAAGGCAGCCCCCAAGTTTTCACTTTATCACAAAAAGGTCATAATTTTGCTACATAATGAACCATAAGCCAAAATTATGTCACATAATTCACAACTCTATCAACTGCTATCACTCACATTGATGGTAATTGCCGCTTTTAACGGGTGGGCGGCCACCACCTTTGTGGGCGGTCGCACCGACTTCCGCGACGAGACCATCTATTTTGCCATGACTACGCGCTTCTACGACGGCGACGCAAGCAACAACACCTACTGCTGGGATGGCAACCAGGCCGGCAACGTTGCCAATCAAGACCCCGAGTGGCGTGGCGACTTCAAAGGCCTGATTGAGAAACTCGACTACATCAAGGCATTGGGGTTCACCGCCATCTGGATTACACCAGTGGTGCAGAATGCGTCGGGATATGACTATCACGGCTATCACGCCATGGACATGAGCCACGTGGACCGCCGCCTCGAGAGCGACGACGCGAAGTTTCAGGACCTCATCGATGCCGCTCACGCACGCGGCATGAAAGTGATACTTGACATCGTGCTTAACCACACCGGCAACTTTGGTGAAGAGAACTTGTGCAAGCTTTTCAACCGCGACTACAGCGTGCCGCAGAGCGACCTGAGCCAGTGCATGGTGCCTTACACCATCTCGCAAGGGGGACTTCTTCAAGACAACTACAGCAACTTGGGCGGCAGCGCCCAGTATAGCGACCGCCTCACCAAGATGAAGAACACCGATGGCGTCAACCACGACACCCACAACCTGTGGCATCACTATGGCAACTTCAACTGGGACGAGCCCAACCGCTGGTGGGCGCAGATTGCCGGCGACTGTGTGGATCTCAACACCGAGAACCCGCAGACCATCAGCTACCTCATCGACTGCTACGGCGAGTTCATCAAGATGGGTGTTGACGGCTTCCGCATCGACACTGGCGGCCACATCTCGCGGCTGTCGTTCAATGCCGCCTTTGTGCCGGCCTTCAAGGCACTGGGCGAGCAGTACAAGAGCAAGCGCTTGAACGAGTGCCCATTCTACATGTTTGCCGAGGTGTGCGCGCGCTTCAGCGACGTCACTTACCGCGGCCAGCCGTCGCTCTCGCCCTATTTCTACACCTGGCAAAGCGACCCCTCGCTCTTGAGCCAGTGGAACAACGACCCCGATTACTGGAACAGCGTGGCAGTATATGAGAGCACCGACCCTGCCACCCTCGACAACCAGCAGCTGTGCCTGGCCGAGCATAACGCCAACCTGAGCGAGAGCACGCAGCCGCGCAGCACTAACGCCCTGCTCAATGGCAACGACTACCACACTCCCGACTACAGTAATGCCAGCGGCTTGAATGTGATTGACTTCACTGTACACTGGAATTTCCAGAACGCTGGCCGTGTGTGGGGCGTGATGGACAAGGACAACCTATATAACGACGCTACCTTCAACGTCAACTATGTGGAGAGCCACGACTACGGCCCCGACAGCTTCGACCGCTTCAACGGCGGCACCGACCAGTGGGCCGAGAACCTCTCGCTCATGTTCACCATGCGCGGCATCCCATGCCTCTTCCAGGGAGGAGAGATTGAGTTCCGCAAGGGCGTGCGCATCGACGAGGGCACCAACATCACCCTTAAGAACAGCGGCCGTGCTTACTATGGCGGCTACCTCAAGGGCGATGTCTTGACCACCGACTTTGGAGAATACTCCAGTGCCAGCGGCAACGTGGCAGCTACGCTGAGCCGGCCGCTGGTGAAACACCTGCAGCGCCTCAACAAGATACGTGCCGCAGTGCCAGCCCTGCGCAAGGGACAGTATAGCAAGAGTGGATGCTCGTCGAGCGGAGGCTACGCCTTCAAGCGCCGCTACACCAGTGGCGACATCGACAGCTACGCTCTCATCGCCCTTAATGCCGGTGCCACCTTCACTGGTGTGCTCAATGGCACCTACACCGACGCCATCACCGGCAACACCATCACCGTGACCAATGGCACCCTCACCACGCCATCGTTCAGCGGCAAGGGCAACATGCGCATCTATGTGCTCAACGGGCCTGGCAAGATAGGCGACGACGGGCCATTCCTCTACACCAGCAACAAGGTCTCACCCACCCCGCTTGCCTACGACGGCACCGAGGAGGAAGGCGACCCCACTACCGAGTATGTGAGCGGCGGTGGCAGCGGCAGTGGCACTGGCGTTGACATCGACGACCTGGAGGTATATACCCCCACCATCGGTGACAACGAGCTGAGCGTCTTCTACGAGACCTCAGCAAGCAACACCTTCATCACCCTGTGGGTGTGGAACAGCAGCACTAATTTCACTGGCGGCAGCTGGCCAGGGCAGAACGCCAAGCTCATGGGCAAGACCCAGGACGGCACACGCCTCATCTTCAAGTGGACCTACGACGGCGAGTTCCCTGCCACCAATATGCCCACGGGTCTCATCTTCAGCCAGGGCGGCAACAACCAGACTGCCGACTTGCAGTTTGTGAACCACGGCTACTACATCGACGGCGTGCTCGAGGGCACCATCACCGAGCACGAGCCCGCCGACCCCAGTGTGGCAACGCTCAGTGTGGACAAAGAGAGCGGCGACTATATCGACCAAGTGACAGTGACGGTGACCTCGTCGTTCAACAACGCCACCATCGTCTATACCACCGACGGCACAGTCCCTACCGCCTCTAGCCCCAGAGCCACTGGCAGCGTCACCCTCACCTTCAACCACACCACCACCCTGCGCGCCGGCGTGCTCCACAATGGCGAGGTGAAAAACACCATCACGCGCACCTACAAGATACGCTCCAGCCAAGCACAGAAGCTACACGCATTCTTCATAGCCCCCGCTTCATGGACCAGCACCATCTATTGCTGGGCGTGGAACGCGCAACTAGGCAACAAGAACTACACTGGTGGCACCTGGCCAGGACAAGCCTGCCGCCTTGTGGGCAGCAAGCTCTACCACGGCCTTGACATCTGGGAGTGGGACGGAGGCACCGTGGGCGATGACATGCCCACCGGCATCATCTTCAGCAATCACGGCAGTCCACAGACCGCCGACCTGGCTTTTGTCAACGGTGCCTACTATAACGAGAGCGGCATCGTCACCATCCCGGCTGGCGATGTGAACCTCGATGGCGTAGTCACCGCTGCCGATGTCACCGAGCTTTACAACGTGCTCCTAGGCTCCGACAGCACCTACGCCTTCAACGCCGATGTCACTGGCGATGGCGTGGTAACAGCTGCCGATGTAACAGCGATTTACAGCATATTATTAGGCAATTAGAAAAAAAGTGGGTGAAAACTTGACTTTTCATCCACTTTTTACTACTTTTGCAAGTCACGTCATAACTAACTAGATTATTAACCCTAAAATTTGAATCTACTAAATGAAGAAAATCACTACATTACTTTTTGCTCTTGCTTGCGTAGCTATCGCTGCTAACGCTACTGTAACCGTAAATGTGCGCACCAGCACTGGCGATGCTCCCCACCTCTATGTGTGGAACGGAGCTGGCACTGCTATTAACGGCGCTTGGCCTGGCACCCTGATGGATGCGAGCCAAACCTACACCACCACAAGCGATGGCCTGGTGTGGTTCACCCAGACTTTTGAGGAAGACGCTATCAACATCATCTTTAACGATGGTGGCATCGACGGCGAGGAGCCTTTCGTTCAAACCAGCGACATCATGGGAGTGACCGACGCCGGCTTCTACATCTTCGACATCGAGGAGGGCGGATATGAAGACGTGACCAGCACCTACATCACTCCTACTGGCTTCGACATCAACACTCTGCCAGCTGGAGTAGTGTTTGTTGAGGGCAAGGAATTTGCTTACTTCATCGCTCCCACAAGCTGGACAAATTGCAACGTGTGGGCTTGGAGCGGCACTTCTAACTTCACCACCTCAGGCACATGGCCTGGCGACCCCATCACCCTGATTGGCAACACCACCGATGGCAACCCAGTATATCAGTGGATAGGTGCCGACATCGTGGAGGGTGACCGCCCTACAGGCATCATCTTCAACAACGGCTCAACCCAGACTAAGGACCTCGAGTATGTGGCTGGTGGCGTTTACAACCTTGCTGGCAAGCTGCTCTACACCGTTCCTGCCGGTGGTAGCAACACCCCTGTTGCTGGCGACGTTAATGGCGACGGCAACGTCACTGCTGCCGACATCACAGCTCTCTACGACGTGCTGCTTAATAATGACTACACTAACGCCGTTAACTTTGACCAGAATGGTGACGGCAACGTTACAGCAGCCGATGTGACCGCTGTTTATGACGTAATGCTGGGTAGTAAATAACTAAAGTTTCCCACCCTTTATATGGTGGATTAATTTGATTTAACTAATTGAATATATGTTTAATATGTTATACATAATGATTACGCAGCTTCCTCGTACTCTTCCAGTGCGTTGAGCATAACCTCGTACTTGGTAAGGGATTTCTCGTCTCTGATGAGGGTTTCTACGAGTTCTTCGGCAGAAATACCGATAAGTTCCGCAAGAGCCTTCATTATACGCATGATTATATCAAGGATGCGCTTCCAAAGTGTAAGTGCCATCAAGTCCTCACGCTGATGTTCAAACAGAGCCCCGTAGGTCTCATAATCATTAAGTCGTTTGTCCACCGCCATTACGAGATAGGTCATATAACAGAGTGTACAATCCGCAACCTGACCATCAAAGTCACGTCCCTGGTATGTGCCGAGTCCAAGATACTGCTTGCTCTCTTTGTTCAGTACTTCAATGTTCCATCTGATCTGGTATGTCTCAAAGCACTTCTCAAAGTTCATGGTAATATCAGAGGTGATAAGGATGTTCCAATTATGGTTCATACCGTACTTTACAAAGAAGATGCGTACAACCTCTTCACCCATGAAACCTGTAACGTAGAAATACTTGCAGTTGTACTTCCTGCAGTTCTTTGTCTCGGTACGTTCATAGCGAGCAATGAGTTCGTAGGCATTCTCAAGGAATCCGCGTACCTTGTAACGTTGCTTGCCCATCTTTGCCATACCGAGGAAATGTACCTTGCCACCTCCTATGGTGCGTACGTCATGGATAAATTTCTCTGAAGTGTACCAAGTGTCACAAAGAGCATATGCGGCACGAATGCCTGCTTTCCATGCGCGCTTCATCATTTCAATGGCAGCATCATTCTTTTTGGAGTCTAACTCTTTGAATCTCACAGCGTCAGCATTCTCACTGCTGCGTTTCTTTGAGTACTGACGAGAACATTCTTCCTCACTGAGACCGTAATTCTTCTCGCTGCCTTTCTCACGATGGAGTGTAAAGTCAACGGGTATGGTTGAGCGTCCGTCGAAGAATGCAAGCAGGTTGAGTTTGAAGCCAAGGACGTATTTGTGGGTGACATGGTCAAAGACACGACTGATACCCTCAATGCTGAAGCCCGTCTTCTCCAAAGTCGTATCATCTATGATGTAGCACTTGGGCTGTTTCGTTTCCTCGGCATTCTCTTTCTTGAGGATAGCAAGGAAACGTACTGCCATACGAAGGAGCAAAGTACGCCAATCCATTGTCTCACGATTGAGCATGCGGTAGTAGCAGTTCTTGCCTGTTGTCAGGAGGTCATGAAAATTCTTGCGGTACATGCTGAAGATGCTCTCACCGTTGATGCGGAAAAGGCACAATGCCATGATGAGCTGAACGGCAGAAACGCCTTGCTGCTTCTCCATATTGAGACGGCGGAGGGTTTGGGCAAGACCGAACTGACCGAAATTCGAAAGAATATCGTGGTTAACGTGATCTTTATCGTTCAGAAGTTTGTACATCTCGTGAATTTTGTCTAAATTTGCAGTCATAACAGAAGTTGAATTAGGTTTTGAAACTTGTTGTTTGATCACTACAAATTTACAAAATTTTCTTCAATTTCTGTTATTTTTTTGACCATTATTTTACATCTATTTTTACATTCTAAAACCACCTTTCAAAGGGTGGGAAACTTCAGTAAATAATTCCATTACCCCACATTTCTTAACCCCATCAAGGGCGTGCCACGAGCAGCGGCACGCCCTTCTTGCTTTCATTGAGTCCACTTTAAATGAAACAGCGGGGTCTGACCCCTTTGTTTCATTTTTTTGGAAAAAACCAAACGAAAAAATGCGACTGAGCGGGAAAAGTGAAACAGCGGGGTCTGACCCCTTTGTTTCATTTTTTGGAAAAAATCAAACAAAAAATGCGACTGAGCGGGAAAAGTGAAACAGCGGGGTCTGACCCCTTTGTTTCATTTTTTGAAAAAAACCAAACGAAAAAATGCGACTGAACGGGAAAAGAATGGGAAAACTATGTAGTGAAACAGCGGGATCTGACCCATTTGTTTCATTTTTTGGAAAAAACCAAACAAAAAAATGCGACTGAGCGGGAAAAGAATGGGAAAACTATGTAGGGACAAGGCGTGCCTTGTCAGTAAATAACGACGACCACTAGTATCTTGCCCGTAAAAAGCAACGACCACTTATGCTTTGCCAGAGTTAAGTGCGACGGCTACTTGTGGCTTGTCAGCCATGTATGAACATAAAAATAAATAAAAAAACAAAAAAACAACGATTTAGCAGCAAAAAAATGTTTCATTTTGTTGTAATTTAAGATTTTTTTCTTACATTTGCAAACGATTTTTAATCCCAACCACCCTTAAGGGTAGTGTTTCCACGTTTTTAACCTATTAAGAAACTTTTTTTACACATCATTTATTAATTCGCAAGAGACTATGGCTACACCAAAACTTGACGACCTCGATTACAGAATTTTGAACATGCTATCGAGCGACGCGCGTAAACCTTATCTTGAAATTGCCCGGGAGTGTAACGTCTCGGGGGCCGCTATTCACCAAAGAATTCAAAAGCTCAATTCTATGGGCGTTATCAGCGGGTCTATTTCTCTAATCAATCCTGTGATGGTGGGATTTGAGACATGTGCCTATGTAGGGATTTTCCTTAACGATTCCTCAAAATTTGAGAGTGTGGTTGAGCACCTCAAAGAACTGCCCGAAGTAGTAGAATGTTACTTCACCACTGGCAAGTATGACATGTTTGTGAAACTCTACGCTCACAACAACGACCACCTGCTCAAGCTCATCCACGACAAGTTCCTGCAACTGGGGCTTGGCCGCACCGAGACGCTCATCACCTTTAAAGAGGTGTTTAAGAGACAGATTCCTATCAAAAAACCAACTCCTAAAAAGTGACACCTCATCACAGATGAACAACTATAACGCAATCCTGTGCCATGCCACAGAAATGGCGAAGCGGGCAGGAGAAATTCAGCTGAGCCTCTTCAGGTCAAAGGAGCTGAATATCGCCACAAAGCAAAACGACTTTGACGTGGTGACAACCGCCGACAAAGCCAGCGAGAAAGCAATAGTTGACATGATTCACAACACCTATCCCGACCACTCGATTCTTACCGAGGAGTCGGGATTAACTTTGCATGGCAATAGTGGCTGGGAGTGGGTCATCGACCCGCTCGACGGCACCACCAACTATAGCTCAGGGCTACCCTGGTTTAATGTGTCGATAGGCATCAAGCATAATGGCCAGGCGGTGGTGGGTGTGGTCTATGCACCACGACTGGGAGAGATGTTCACCGCAGTAAAAGGCCAGGGGGCCACTCTCAACGGCCAGCCCATAGCACCGAGCGAGACTCCCACCCTCACCAAGGCTGTTGTCGCCACCGGCTTCCCTTATGACAAAGCCGTGAACCCCGACAACAACCTCGACAACTTCAAGCGCATCATGCCTGTGGTGAGGGGCCTCAGGCGACTAGGGTCAGCGGCTCTCGACATCTGCTATGTGGCTGCAGGTTTTCTCGACGCCTACTGGGAAATGAATCTCAACGAGTGGGACGTGTGCGCTGCCATGCTCATCGCTCATGAGGCAGGAGCCTGGGCGGGACGCTTCCGCCCCGACCGCAACTGGAGCATCCTGGCTTCCAACCCAGCTCTTGCGCCTGCTCTGCTCGAGCAACTAAACTCCAAAATAGAAGCTAGCGCCCACCAGTAAAGAGGGCGCTAGAGCTTTTGTCACACAAAAAGAGGCATCAGCTGCCTCCCAGCAAGATGGAATAGACACTTGTCACGTCGGCACTAGTAACCACTCCGTCATTGGTCACGTCGCCATTTATCACGTGGCTGGTATCACCATTGAGCAGCAGGTCATAAAGGGCAGTGACATCGGCGCTGGTGACAACGCCATCGTTGTTCACATCACCCTCCACACCACTAAGGTTATATTCCTTTACCACTGCAAGCACTTTTCTCACCGAGAGTCGCGACTCCATATTGGCATCCCAGCAAGCGAGCCGCAACCTGAATGGTGTGCCAGCAATATCGCTGACGTCAAAAACCACCTCAAAATTGCGGTCGCGCTCTTTGGTACTGAACGTGTGTTTCTTCTCCATGAGCACCGAGTCGTTGTCATTAATGAGCTGCAGCGTCACCCTTGCGAGAGTGTTGCTGTATTCCCCACTTTGATAGCCATTGGTGCGGCCAGTCACGTTCACAGCGATGCTTTTCACTCCGCTGGCGGTAACCTCGGGCGAATTGAGCACATAATCCCAATAGAGATTGATGTTGTCCTGACTGATATTACTGTTGTTGAGCTCTACGATACTTTGAGTATATACCCATCCTTCATAATTACTTGTGCCAAACTGCAGCAGCTCACCAGAGGCACGGGCCGCAATCATCGACACGGCAAAAAGCAATAGTAAAACAGTACGTTTCATAACATTTTTCTCAATTATTTAATTACCATCAGGCATATAATAGCAAAACACAGTTTTTTGCATCTACTAAGGAAAAGGTGTGTCAAAAATCAACTATTTGTTAGATTGGGAATATATTTGAAAAATCCCTCACGTCCATGTGACTCATTAATTTTGACACACCCTTTCAAGTGTCTATCTATCAACGTTATTTAATAACCTTCGACGACGATTGTGAGCCATCGCTGTAACGGGTCACCACTATATTGATGCCATCAAAGGGCTTAGTGCTTGCCACACCGGCAACATTATAATAGGTGTGAGAAACCACTTGCTTGTTGATGGCGACAGTGCTGATGGCTGTTGTCTCAGCATATTTGAGCACTGGAGCCACTGCCAGCGAGAGTGGGTCGTCAACATTCTGGTACCAGGCGCCAGTGTCGAGGTAGTTATAGTTCTCATCTTCGTCATAGACGAAATGGTAGCCAGTGCATTTCTCGCCCACGTCGCGGCGGCACAGCAAGATGGCGATGTCATCGCCATTGTTGTTGGGGAAGGGACCCACCACGGCAAAGAACTCGGTGCCGGCAGTCACGCTAACGGGAGTGTCGAAGACAAACTCGGTGGCGTTCACTGTGGTTGGGTCATAGGCCAGGTCGCCAGCCTTGACGCTTGTGCTGCCCAGCACCTGGCCAGGCATGCCATCGTCGCCAGCAGCCACAATCTTCACCACTATGTCGGCATCGGCAGTTGCTGCAGTAGTCTTGCCAAAGTAGATGTTAACCTTGCTGATGGTGGCATCGGCCAGTGGTGCGTCGAAATGCTCGGCAAACTCGCCCATTCCCAGCCAGTTAGTGCCGGCGTAGTTGCCATACCATCCCATCTCCATCATCATCAGGTCGCTGTTCTCCTCGGGAGCGATGTTCCATATCTCCTGCTCACCACCGGCCTGGATAGCGTCGTCAACAGTCTCAAACACGTTGCTGCCCATGTCGTTGGTCACTTCAAGGCGAATGCCATATTTGCCCTCTTGAGTGTAAGTCACTGTGGGGTTCTGCTCATCGCTGGTGGCAACGTCGGTGCCCTGGAAGGTCCAAGCCCATTGCGAAGGGTTGCCAGTGCTGGCATCGGTGAAGGTGAGAGGCACATTGGTGGGCACAAACATATACACCCATGGCGACTGATAAGCGCCGGCAGGCAGACCAATGCTGGCAGTGGGTGCCTCACCTTCCACATTGACAAAAGCCTCGCGGGTGGTAGTAGCACTAGTGCTGCCATCGCCCACAGTGAGGGTCACCGAGTAGGTGCCAGCCTTGTCATAGGTCACCACAGGGTTTTGCTCGGTGCTGCTGGCGGGAGTGCCGCCCTCAAAGGCCCAGTTCCATGAAGTGACGTTGCCAGCACTCATGTCAATGAAGTGAACGCTCTCGCCCTCCTTGATATTGATGGTGGCATCGGCGCCAGTGTTAGCTTCTTTTATCTTGAAACCATCGATAGCCTCATCCTCGCCATAGTCGCCTTGATAGACAAACGAGAACTGCACACTCTTGCCGGCATAGCTGGCAAGGTCAACGGTAAACCTCTCCCAGCTGGGACCATCATAACCATTTTCCTGAGCCCACAAGAACTGGTCGATCAGCAAGGTGGATTGACCATCGGCAATGGCATAAAGCTTCCATGCGCCATAAACCAGATAGATGCCGCTTGCATAGCAGTAGAACTCAAGCTGGCTATTGTCGCGAATGTCGATGGCGGGCGACGTGGCCACCTCGTTTTGACCGCTGTTATAGTTGAGAATCATCGACGACTGGCTATTGCTGTCGATAGTGGAGAACGCCTTGCTGGCGTTGCCCAGCTTCCAAGTGGAGGCACTTGTTGAGGTGTAAGTCCAGGTGTCGAACTCGCTCGCGCTGTCCCACCCCATCTCATAATAGGGCACCATAGCCTCGCTGGCACCAAAGGCCGCTTGCAGCCCCTGCGCCCCAGCACTAAGGCACACAAGTGCTGCTGTTAAAACTGATAGTGTAATTTTTTTCATAAGCGATAAATTTAAAATGAATTTTTGTGCAAATATATCCATTTTCCACAAAAAATCAAAATCAAAATGTTCAAAATGTCTATGTCACAGAAAATCTTTTGCTTTAAATAAAAAAAATGTCAATGACACAGAAAAACTTTCGCATTATGCCATGCAGTGTGAAAGTTTTTCTGTATTTTTGCAGTTAATATTTAAATCGACGAGAATTATGTATCAGTTTAAAGTTCCCGATAAGATTTTGATGGGCGACAACATCGTTGCCTCGGTTGAGAACGTCTTTAACCTCTATGGAAAGCACGCTTTGATAGTGACTGGTCCTAACGTGGCACGCTCCACGATGATTGCCAGCCTGGAGCGCACACTCGACAACGACCGCGTGAAATACACAGTAATCACCAACATCGAGGGCGAGCCCACGGTGAGCATGATAGAGCACGGCGTGGAGGCCTACCGCGACAATGGCTGCGACTTCATCATTGGCCTGGGCGGTGGCAGCCCGCTCGATGCAGCAAAGGCTATCGCTGCCATGACGGTGCTCGAAGGGTCGATTGCCGACTATAAGGGCGTGCGCATCGACGACGTGCAGCTGCCAGCAGTGGTGTGCATCCCCACCACCTCGGGCTCGGGCTCGGAGGTGACAAAATACACTATCATCACCGACGAGAACACTGGAGTGAAGATGCTGCTCGCTGGCAACTCGCTGCTACCCAAGATGGCGATGCTCGACTACACCTTCTCCAACGGCTGCCCCAAGACGGTGACTGCCGCCACGGGTCTCGACGCGCTCACCCATGCCATCGAGGCGTTT
Organism: uncultured Prevotellaceae bacterium; assembly: GCA_900318255.1. Lineage (GTDB taxonomy): Bacteria > Bacteroidota > Bacteroidia > Bacteroidales > Muribaculaceae > Sodaliphilus. The sequence continues at coordinate 22,378 of ONJX01000034.1, forward strand.
ATCTCGGTCAACGCCCAGCCCCTGAGCGACGCTTATGCGCTGAGTGCCATCAAGCGCATTATGCGCTATCTGCCACAGGCCTATCGCGACGGCAGCAACTTCAACGCTCGCCGCGAAATGGCTATTGCTGCATTGCAGGCAGGCATCTGCATCAACAATAGCAGCGTCACCCTCATTCACGGCATGAGCCGACCCATTGGTGCAAAGTTTGGCATACCTCACGGCATGTCTAACGCCATGCTGCTCAACGTGTGCCTTAACGACATGGAGATTGCGGCGCGTCACAACCTGGCACGCATCGCCACCTACCTGCGCATACAGTCGGTTGACGAAATTGACGCCAGCGAGAAATTTGTGGAGGAAGTGAGCAAACTCATCGCCAAGCTCGAGGTGCCCACCATGAGTGACTATGGCATCGACCGCAACGAATACATGGCAGCCATCGATGACATGAGCTTCGAGGCCATCATGAGCGGTAGCCCCTCGCACGCCCCGCGCGAATACACTGCCGACGACATACGCGAACTCTACATCAAAGCCTATAAGTAGGTGAGGATCGTGAATCGGGGATCGGAGATTGTGAATCGGGGATCGTGGATCGGGGATCGAGGATCGAGGATCGGAGATCGGGGATCGTGAATCGGAGATCGTGCGACAGCTACTATTGCCTTGTCAGCTTGTTTTCTTGTTTTCTCGTCCTCTCGTCCTCTTGTCCTCTCGTTTTCTTGTCCTCTTGTCCTCTTGTCCTCTTGTCCTCTTGTCCTCTTGTCCTCTTGTCCTCTCGTCCTCTTGTTTTCTTGTCCTCTCGTCCTCTTGTTTTCTTGTCCTCTCGTTTTCTTGTCCTCTCGTCCTCCTGTCCTCTCGTCCTCTTGTCCTCTTGTCCTCTTGTTCTCTGTAAACTATTGACTATGAAATATAAAAGATTTTTGCTTGCTGTCCTGGTGGCAGTGTTCACATCAGGAATTGCTGGTGCTCAAGACATTGGCGCCGGCTATGTTACCATTGCGATGACTGGCGACATCATGACCGGGTCGATAAAGCCTGAGCTCGACATGCCGCCCAACGATGGTAAGGACATCTTCATCGACTGCGACTCCATCATCAGGAGTGCCGATGTGGCGTGCGGAAACCTTGAGGGCGTACTTGCCGACAGTGGCAAGACCCGCAAGGCGCCTGGCCGACTCTCGTTCTCGTTCATGATGCCCACGCGCAGCGTGAAGCTACTAGTGGATGCCGGCTACGACTTCATGGGCATCGCCAACAACCACATCAACGACTTCTACCCTGTAGCCATTCAGTCAACAATAAAAACTTTGACCGACAATGGTATAGGTGTGGCCGGCACCAAAGACTGCGAGACGAGCATCAAGGTCATCAACGGTGTGAAATACGGGTTCTGCGCCTTTGGCCACGAGAAATACACCCTGCGCACTCAGGACACTGTCACCGTCAGGCGCATTGTCAAGAAATTGCGCAAGGAGTGCGACATCCTCATAGTGTGCTTCCACGGCGGCTCCGAGGGGCTGGATCAGCGGCACTTGCCCTATGGCACCGAGTATTTCTACAAGGCCGACCGGGGCAATCTGCGACAGTTTGCCCACCTGTGCATCGACAGTGGTGCCGACATAGTCTATGGTCACGGCCCTCATGTGCCACGCGCCATGGAGCTATACAATGGCCACCTCATCGCCTACAGCCTGGGCAACTTTGCCACTCCACGCGGCATGAAGCTGCATTACCAGACGGCCTATGCTCCATTGCTGGTAGCACGTCTCGACAAGGACGGCAAGTTTCTCGACGGCAAGATTCACTCCTTCATTCAATATCGTGACAAGGGACCTCGCCAAGACGACACCAACGCCGCTGCTAAGGACATTCGCTCCCTTACCGAAGATGACATCAAAGATAACCGCCTCATCATTGCCGATGATGGCACAATCACAATAAAGAAATAAAGGTTTTCGTTTATCGTTTACGGAAGACAGTGATGAGACTATGAGCATCGCAACAAGCATTATGAACTATGAACTAAAAACCATTGCCTTGTAAGCTTGTACCTCATCAGCTTTAAACTATAGTATTGAAACTTAATAAGAATATGAGACTTTTTTATTCATTGGCACTTGTTGCTCTGGCTGCATTGGCAAGCTGTGGCAATGGAAATGGCACTGCCAGCCACCAGCAACCCTCACAAAGCACTGCCGACTCCACTTCACAGGCTACGCCAGCCAAGCCGCGCATTGCCGACACCATCACCATTGCCATGAACGGCGACATGATGCTTGGCTCGCTCAAGCCTAACCGCCTCTTGCCCGAGGGCGACGGCAAAGACCTGCTGCGCGACAGCCGCGAGATCACTCGCCGTGCCGACGTGGCATGTGGCAACCTAGAGGGCGTGCTTGCCGATGATGGCACTACCCGCAAGGCCCCTGGACCGCTGTCGTTCTCGTTCATGATGCCCACGCGATATGTCAATCACCTTGTGGATGCCGGCTACGACTTCATGGGCATCGCTAACAACCACATCTACGACTTCTGGGATGCAGGCACGCAATCAACCATCAAGACGCTGCGCGAGGCTGGTATAGGCGTGGCAGGCACCAAAGACTGCGAGTCGAGCATCAAGGAGATTAACGGAGTGAAATATGGGTTCTGCGCCTTTGGCCACGAGGACTATTCACTCAAGACCCAAGACACAGCTACCGTGAAGCGCATCATCACTGGTCTGCGACCACAATGCGACATCCTCATCGTGTGCTTCCACGGCGGAGCCGAGGGCACCAACTGCCGCCATGTGCCACATGGCAAGGAATATTTCCATGGCATGGATCGTGGCGATGTGAGGCAGTTTGCACACCTGTCTATTGACTGCGGTGCCGACATCGTCTATGGCCACGGACCTCATGTGCCTCGTGGCATGGAGCTATATAACGACCACCTCATTGCCTACAGCTTGGGGAACTTCTGCACGCTGGGCATGAGCACCGCTGCTCAAACGGGCTATGCCCCACTGCTCGTTGCCCGCCTCGACGGCAACGGCAAGTTCGTTGACGGAAAGATACACTCCTTCATCCAGGGGCATCGCACTGGTCCACGACGCGACGCCAGCAACCTTGTGCCCAAAGACATCAGGGCGCTCACTATTGACGACTTCAAAGACAACAAACTCGATATTGCCGACGACGGCACCATAAAGCCTAAAAAGTAATAAAGTAATGAAGAAAATCAGTGTTTTAATTACAGCTGTCATGGCTATGGCATTCAGTGCGGTAGCCTATGATGGCGTGAGCAAATTCTTTGTGGAGGAAAACGGCGACATTTTCAACTCAATCGCCGTGTCCACACGATATGAGTTGATCAACAACTATGGCCGAGACGACAAGACCGAACTCTACAACGACCTCCACACCAGCGAGACACGCGTCCTTGTCCTCAATGACCAGTACATGAAGATTGCCACCTCGTCGGCACAGACCGTGGAGCTCAAGCTGCTCCACAAGTCGAAACGCGACACGGTGATTGCCGTTATCGAGACTGTGGCTACTCCCTACAAGGACAGCCGCCTCACGTTCTACAACACCAAGTGGCAACAACTTGATGCGGCAAAGCACATCAAAATGCCCACCATCGATGACTTCATCCTCCCCACGATGCCCAAGACCATGCGCAACAACTTGGCCAACAGCCTTATGATGACAATGATTGAGCTGCGCTTTGAGGGCGACACACTGGTGGCAGAATGTAACCCAAGCAACTTCTTCATGGGCGAAGACTTCAAGACTTTCAAGCCTTACCTGGCACAAAGAGTGATATACACAATCAAGAACAGCACATTCAAGAAGAAACAACGCTAAATGCAACAATCTCTAACCCTACTGGAATATAACCAACGCATCAAGAACTTGATGTTTGACCCCAGTGTGCAAAACTGCTGGGTCACTGCCGAGACCAGCGACCTGAGAGTGAGCCGCGGACACTGCTATATGGAACTGCTGCAAAAGAACGAGCAGGGAGCAACGGTGGCTAAGCTCAAGGCTGTGATATGGGCAACCACCTTTGCCCGTCTCGACAGCCACTTCCTCCAAGTCACTGGCAAGCACCTCGCCACTGGCATGAAGGTGATGGTAAACGTCACCGCCAACTTCCATGAGCAGTATGGCCTGAAAGCGGTCATCAACGACATCAATGCCGAGTTCACGCTGGGCGACATGGAGCGCATAAGGCAGGAAATCATAGCGCGCCTCACCAAAGAGGGAATTATCGACATGAACAAGCAGCTGCCATGGCCTCTTGCTGCGCAGCGCATTGCGATAATCTCAGCACGAGGGGCTGCTGGCTATGGCGACTTCCTCAACCAGCTTCACAACAATGCCTATGGGCTCAAGTTCTACACTTGCCTCTTTGAGTCGGTGATGCAGGGCGTCAACACCGTGCCGACGGTGATTGCGGCTCTCGAGAGAATTGCAGCAAGCGAGGAGATGTTTGACTGCGTGGTGATAATTCGTGGCGGTGGCTCCACGAGCGACCTCAACTCCTTCGACAACTACGACCTGGGTGCCAACATTGCACAGTTCCCCTTGCCCATCATCACTGGAATAGGCCACGACCGCGATGTCACCATCCCCGACATGGTGTCGAAGCTACACGTCAAGACCCCGACTGCCGCCGCCGAGTTCCTGGTGCAGTGCGGCTTGGCACAACTCAACCGCCTCAACGAGATGGCAACAGCAGTGGTGACTTATTCGCGCGAGGCGATAGCACACGCCCGTGAGCAACTGTCCTATTATGGCAGCTTCATCCCCCTGGCAGCCCGCAAAATCGTTGACAACAGCACACTGCGCCTCAACAGCTACGCTCAGTCAATACCGCTAGTGGTTAAGGGACGCATCGACAAGCAACAGCTGCTGCTTGAGCGATATGTTGATGTGCTCAAGACCAGCATCGCTAATTCTATAGAGCGGCAGCGCATGGTGCTCAACACCCTGAGCGACAAGGTGAACCTGCTGTCTCCACAAAACACCCTCAACCGTGGCTACTCGCTCACCACGCTCAACGGCCACGTGGTGACCAGCACCACAGCCATCCACCCAGGCGACCACCTGGTCACCACACTCAAGGATGGCAAAATAAATAGCATTGCACAATAAAACAAAACAATAACAACTATGGATAATCAAGAAATCGACAAATTGACCTATACTCAAGCTGTCAACGAGCTTGAGGAGATAGTGAAGAAGATGCAAAGCCCTGAGTGCAGCATCGACAACCTGAGCCAATACACGGCTCGCTCGCTGCAGCTGCTCAAGGTGTGCAAAGCCAAGCTCACCGCCACCGACGAGGAGCTCAAGAAAGTCCTCAACGAGATGAGCGACGACAAGAATAATGCTTAATGCACTATTTGTAATACAAAAGCATAATATATATTGCTGAGTTACAAGGCTACTATTGCCTTGTCAGCTCATTTACTTATAAGCCTGTTAGCTAATATTGACAATTATGGAAAAAGACGACGATGTGGTTGTTTTCGGCATGTACGACAGCCCTATTGAAGCCAATATCGTGAAAGGTGTGCTCGAGAGCAACGGGGTGATTGCCGGCGTGATGGGCGACTCCACTGCCAATGCCCTCATGCAAGGTTTCTCACAAGGCGCCATGCGAGTGGTGGTCTTTCGCAAAGACCTACAGAAGGCGCAGCAGATAATGGACTCTACACCTCCCGAGGAGTTAAACATAGAAGACTAAAATAGAGCTAGAATATCTAGAATATCTAGGAAGTCTAGAATATCTAGAAAGGCTAGAAAGTCAAGTAGAGCCAGCCATTACCCCACACCCCATGGACAAGGCTGCCTTGTCCACACTTAACACTTAACACTTCACACTTAACACTTATCTCTTTATCTCCTTATCCCCTTCTCGCGGAGTGCTTGGTGATACTTGGCGGCATAGGCCTCGTGCTGGGCGTAGGTCTCGGCAAAGTTGTGGTAGCCCGAGAAGTCTTCCTTAGCGCACATGTAGATGTAGTTGTGCTGTGGAGCATTGAGCACAGCATCGATCGACGATTTCTCAGGCATGCAGATGGGGCCTGGAGGAAGCCCAAGCACGTAGTAGGTATTCCATGGCGACTGCACGCTACAGTCCTCAAAGGTGATGCGGCGCAAAGCGAAATTCTTCAGGGCAAACTTCACCGTTGGGTCGGCTTGCAGTTTCATTTTCTGCTTGAGGCGATTCATATACAGGCGTGCCACCATGCCTTTCTCATCGGCCTTATTGGTCTCACCCTCAACGATAGAAGCCAGGGTCACCACCTCGATGGGTGATAGGCCAAGCTTTTGGGCTTTTGCCTTGCGCTCGTCGTTCCAGAACTGGTCGCTGAATTTCTTCATGTGCTGCATGAGCTTAGCAGGCTCCACATCCCACAGGAACTGATAGGTGTCGGCCATGAAAAGCCCCGTCACGTTGTCGGGGTTCATTCCCAGGCTTTGGCACAGCTCCTTGTCGTTAAGGGCATCAAGAAACTCCTCCTTAGGGCGCATCAGTGACTTCGCTAGGCGTGCGGCAAGGTCTTCCTTGGTGCGCAAGTTGTTGATAGTGACTTTCACCTCATTGGCAGCGCCACTCCTCAGATGCCTAGCCACGCTGAATGCACTCTCGCCCTTCTTGATTTTGAACGCACCCTGCCGCTTGCTCACATCGGCGTGAGTGTATTTGAGCAGCGTCACCACCTTCTCGGCAAACTGGTCGCTGGTGTTGTGAGCTAGAGAGTCCTTGATGGCTTCTATGCTAGTGCCTTTGCTAATGAACAACATGGCATCTTTGTCGCTCTTGGTGGTTAGATATGGAGCCAGGAAAATTGCCCCTATTGCCGCAAGCACAACAAGTGCTATAGCGCAGGCTTTAAACCATTTCTTCCATGCGGGTTTGTTGCTCGATTTTTTTGTTGACGTTCTAGGTCGTGATGTCGATTTTTTCTTTTTTGCTTCTGCCATTATAGTAATAATGTAAATGATTCACCTAAAAGTGGTGCAAAGGTAGTCAACGCTTTTCAAAAATGCAAGACTGTGGCAAAAAAAGCGTGGCCTCGTTGCGGAGGCCACGCTCATTGTGTTATAGGGATGCTCTATAAATTCCAGATATGTTTTTCTTTTGTTTTGGTCATCTTTGATTGCTTGTTGGCATCTTTCACCTCAACTCTTTAACCTGTAGCCCGCCAACAATCAAACCAAATATGACTCAAGCAATTTATAGGGCATCCCTATAGTATAGTAATAATGATTACTTTACAACCTTAGCGGTAGTGGTAGTGCCGTCGGCATTGGTAGTAACCACGATGTTCACGCCCTTGAATGGACGGTCGCTAACGCGGCCCATAGCGTCGATGTACTTAACCGAAACTGCATTGCCAGCGTTGATAGTGCTGATGGCAGTGGGGTTGTCCTCTACAAGAACCACGGTTGGAACATTCTCAAGATCTACATCCTCAAGAGTCTGAGCCTCATAACCATCCTTAGCGAAGGCCATGTTGTAGGTAGCTCCCTCTACTGGAGTAACGTCCATGGTGTAAGCACCCTGGGCATCGGTAGTAGCAGTGTAGCTAGTAGGCTCTTCCTTGCTAGGAGCGTTTACGGTGAGAGTAACATTAACACCCTCGAGTGGGTTGTTCTCCACGTCGGTAACAGTACCAGCAACGGTAACAACTTGGGGCTCAACGCTTGGCATAGTGTAAGTAACAGTCATCTTGGGCAGGAACGAAACAATAGCATTGCTGCTGCGCCACTCGCACCAGCCAGTGTAACCAGCCTGGTTGCTGCCATAGAAATAGGTGCGGCCATAGGTACCCTTAGTAACAACCTCGGTCTGGATTGCCAGGTTGCCGCCATTGTAGGTGTAAGGCTGGTCGAAGGTGAACTCTACCACTTCCTCGCCACCAGCAATAGCAAGAGCCTCAACGACTGCGGTGAGGTCGGTAACCAGGTTGCTGGGAACGGCGATAGCGCTCTCGCGCTCGTAGGTAGTAACATCGGTCTCGGCAATGCTCAAGCTAACGCTGCCGTTCTTGCACGCTACAGTGCCTTGTGGATAGAACTTGATGCCAGTGATGGTAGCGCCCTCGAGGCCCTCGAGCATCTCGGCGGGATAAATCATCTGCGAGTAAGTGCCCTCGCCATCGAACCAGAAGCCATAGAATGGCAGGTACTCATTGGTCTGAGTGCCGTCGCACACGGTGAGCTCGTGCTCATCGGCGCCAACGCCGCTGAGTGCTACCTCAAAGGTGCCAGCCTCGCCACAGTCGATAGTCATAGTGCTATTTAACTCGCCAAGCTCGGTGGGAGCGAACTTCACGGGAATCGTCACTGTCTCGCCGCTGGCAAGAGCAGCAGCCTCGTAGGTTGTGCTATAGGGAGCAGCAAGTGTAACGGCGGGGGTGATGGCCTTAGTGCCACGGTTCTTAACGGTAACATTCATCACCTTGTCCATGCCAATGTTGAGCTTGCCAAAGTCAAGGCTCTCGGGGCTAACCTTAGCGGCATAGTCAACCTCTTCCTTGGTGTAGGTGAAAGTGGTCTTGGGCAGGAAGTTATAGGTAGTGTTGCGAGAGAAGGCAGTGTTGCTAGTCTGGCTCTCGCCCAGGAAAGAGCTGCTCTTGTAGGTTCCACCCTCGGTCATCTGGCACTCAAACACCAGGTTGCCGCCCTCGTAGGTGAAAGGCGCGTCAAAAACAATCTCCATCTCGGTGCTGCCAGTCTCGGGAGCTGTAACCTCGGCGGCCACAACGGTGAGACCAGTGATACCAATGGCATTGACAAAAGCATCCTTGTCGGTAATGCCAAGCGAAATCTGGCACTTGCCGCCGCTGAAGAGCACGCCAGTGTCGTTGAGATAGAACTTCATGCTGGTGATTTGCGTGCCTTCCAAGTCACTAATCAAGGCAGCGGGATAGATAGTTTGCGACTGGGTTGCAGCGTTGTCCCACCACAGCGTGTTGATAGGAACATAAGTGTTGGTAGCCGTTCCATCGCAGATGGTAAGGGTCTGTTGTGCACTAACAGACATCACACCGGCAGCAATTACTGCCAGAGAAAGTAAAAACTTCTTCATTTTAAATAAGTTTTGTTGTTAATAATAAAAGATTAAATATCACTAAAAAAGTTTGGTTCTATGTTATGGGTTTCGACTGCAAATTTACATCAATTATTTCAATTAAAGCATAAACCATTCAAAAAAACAGCTGAATAATCTTGAAAATTCCAAGACTCCAGCTGTTTTTTGGTAGTGAGTGGCCGCTTGTGGCTTCACATGATAGCCCCTACTTTTTGTCGCGGTCGTAGTGCGGCATTTCGTTGGGGATAACCATAGAGATCTCAACCATGCCTGCCACTTTGCCGTCAACTCTCCAGGGCGATTGATAGATCATCTTGCGCTGCCCGTTCTTGGTGATGGTGTAGGCATTGATGGTGTCGCTCTCCATCATGTGGCGTATCATCGCCTGTGAGCGCTCGTTGTGGCAGGGGAAGAGGTTCTGCCCCACCATCGACTTGCCGCCACGGTTAAACGTCTCGCGTGATTTCTCGTTCATGTAAATGACCTTACCCTCGGTGTCGCACACCGTTACTGCACAATGCAGCCCTTCGGCCCAATCTATTTCCATAATATTCTCTTTTGTTGTTGTTTTGTTTTATTTTCCCAAAAAGTTTTTTTTAAAAGTGGAGCCAATTACTAATAATTGGTGATGACATAGCCGCCATTGATAGTGCCACGCACTTTATACATGCTCAGGCCCACTTTGCGATCCATTGCCATACCACTGATGGGGCCGCCAGCACCCAGCAGCACGTTGTAGCGCGACTTGCACTTGGAGCAGTAGGCCTCGAGGTTTGACTCGTCGATACTCACCGTCACTTCGGCATTATGCTCCACGGGGCACGCCATGTCAAAGGCCAGCGGGGCAGGACCGCCAGTGACCATGTCCTGGCCCATAAACAACAGTACACCGCCAAAACCTGTGTAGGTGTTCACGTTATATGGGAAATTTGATGGTATGCCCTTAGCACGGTTAAAGACGCGATAGTCACCCAGGGCATGCACACCATAGGTGGTCCACTTGCCACTCTCTCCCAGGTCGATGCGCACCGAGAAGCCCTTAAACGACTCGTTGTTAATCTTGTCGCAGCCCGCTAAGCCACAGCACAAAAATGCCAGCACCAATAAATATACTATCTTAATTTTCATATTTTTGTCATTTCAAAAACAAGAGTGCATAAAAAGCAACGCGTGTGTTGTTGGCGTATTGCGCCGCACCCGCGGCGTTCACTTGCCCGCCACTTATCGCAGCGGGAAGGTGAAATAGGTGTCGGGGAAAGGCTCGTTCTTGAGAGTGAAGTGCCACCACTCCGTGTCGAGGGGCTTGAAGCCGTGGCGCAACATCGCCTGGCGCAGTATCATGCGGTTAGCAAACTGCTGCTTGGTGATTTTGCGACCTGCTGGCGACTTAATGCCAGTGTATTTGCCTGTGTCGGGGTTGCCGCCGAAGTCGGGATGGCTCTCCACGCCAAACCAGTCGAAGGTGCCACCCATATCCACCTCTTTCTCGGTGCGCATGTCGAAGAGCGTGAGATCTACCGTCGAGCCACGGGTGTGACCGCTCTTGCGCGCTATATAGTCGGGGATGAGCACATTCTTGTTGAGCTCGGGATAGAAGTACTGCTTCATCTGGGTGGCACTCAGGTCCTGAGCCCATCGCATGAAGTGATCTACAGCGCATTGAGGACGATAGGCATCAAAAATCTTGAGGCGGTAGCCTTGAGCCTTGAGGTCATCGCTCACCGCCTTGAGGGCTGCGGCAGCCTCGCGGGTAAGCATTGCCACCGGGGCTTGATAGCCGTCGATGCGCTCGCCCACGAAGTTGTAGGTGCTGTAATATCGAATCTCAAGGATAGCGTCGGGCACCACGTCGGTGATGCGCACAAAGTCGCTGCTGTCGTCGGTAGCCTCGGCAGCTGCTGTCAGGCGGGCCAGCTCAGCCTTGGCACGAGCCATCTGCTCGCAGTATTCTGGGCTGTTGTGCAGCTGCGAGTAGCCTATAGACGCCACCAGTCGCCCGGCCTCCACATCGCTCTGCCAGTGAGCTCCCACGATGATGCGGCTCTCGCCATACTCATAGGCACGGGCAAAGAGTGCGTCGGCATGAGAGGGATTGAGCTCGGCAAGTATCATTGCCGCGGCCCATCCAGTGGCAGTGTGCCCCGAGGGGTAAGAGCCATCGGTGGCGAGGTCGGAGTCTTTCTCTTCGGCACCATCGGTGAGCAGGTGCTCATGGAAGTGCATGAAAGGCCTCGGGCGCATATAGAACTTCTTGGGGGCCTTGCGTATCTGTGTCACCGTAGCAATGCCTCTAGTGACTAGCTCCCAGATCTCTGGTGTCTCTTCTTCAGAGATGTGCAGCCCAAAGGCCTTCTCAAAGGTGTCGAGTGTGTGCTGATAGCCCCACACGGCATCGCGGCGCGCTATAGCTGCACGCTCAGGGTTGAGGCGCTGCTGCTTGCCCCAGAAGAAGCGGTTGATGTCGTGCTGAAACATCTCACTGGCAGTGTCGGGCGGTGCCGGCAAGCAGTTGATGATGTTTGGCATCTTGTCAAGACTGATGTATGGCTCCAGCTTTTGCGCCGGGGCGTTCATCACACCACACATTATTAATATAGTGGCAATAATTACATATTTCACCGTTCTCATAATCATGATTTTTTAATTCAAGTTAACTTGAAGTTTAGAAAATAGAGCTTCTGGGGTTCTCAACTATAGAGTATAAACCTCAAGTTTCTGAAGTTTTAGACTCCAGAAACTTGAGGTGGGTTCTATAAATTAATTGAGATGGATTTTGGATTTATGTCGAGCAGGTTTTTATTCAAAGTCGAAGAATAGTAGCGGGCTACATTTCAAGACTTTAGATAAAAAGATGCCAGCATAAAACAAAATACAACCAAAACTTTTTTTTACTTTTTCTTAATTTATAGAACCCACCTTAAATTCATTACAAATTGGGGTTGATTTTTGTCCACTCACTGATGGGTGGCACAATCTCGAGAGTCACGAGCTCGTCGCGCATGTGGCACAGGTGCTCATAGCTAGCGTCGAGCTTGGCATTCTCCTCGGCAGTGCCCTCAGGCACGGTGTAGGAGCATCCGTTCTCGTCGAGAGTGGTGGCCATCGCCATCATGATGTTGTTATACTTGCCGTTGTTAACATAGGTGCCAGCGGGCCAGGGGAACTTCTCACCGCCCATTACCGAGCGTATCATCTCTACCGAGAGGTAAGCGGGGCTCTGGAACGAGCTGCGACCGCGCAACTCTATAATCTTGGCACCTCCCTTAGTCACGTCAACCTTCATCTGCTCCCATTCCTCTTCGGGGAACTCGGCAGTGCCAATGATGTCGGTCAGGGGCTTGCCGTCGATGCGCACATGAGAGCCAAACACTGCCATCTGCTCGCCGTGGCCACCATAGGTAGCGCAACCCGTCACCTCGCTCTGCATCACGTTGAATTTCTTGGCCAGCGCACTCTGCAAGCGGGTGCTGTCGAGGCCGGCGAGGGTGGTCACTTGGCAAGGCTTCAAGCCGCTGTAGAGTAGGGTCACAAGGCCAGTGAGGTCGGCAGGATTAAAGATGATTACCACATGCTTCACATCAGGACAATAGCGCTTGATGTCCTCGCCCAGGCCGCGTGCTATCTCGCAGTTGCCCTTGAGCAGGTCCTCGCGGGTCATGCCAGCCTTGCGTGGCGCGCCACCGCTCGAAATTATATATTTAGCGTTAGTGAAAGCTTCCTTAGCATCGGTAGTGGCAGTGATCTTCACATCACCAAATCCACTCTGGCGCATCTCCTCGGCCACGCCTTCGGGTGAGAACACATCATAGAGGCAGATGTCATTAGTCAAGCCCATCATCAGGGCAGTCTGAACCATGTTAGATCCAATCATACCGGCAGCGCCGACGATTGTCAATTTGTCATTTGTCAAAAAAGCCATAATCTAAAAAAATTTATTTGTTGATTAGTATTTACCTGTATCGTCGTTTTTGTCATGCAAAATTACATAATAAAACACACACCACAAACTAAAAATAGAAATATATCTTTAAATAAGTTTAAATGGGCTGGCGGCGTTTAGAGCGCTTATCGATGCATCGGCTGGCAATAGTTCCCACGTTATAATCATTAATGTGTAGAAAAGGCCTCAAACTTCACCACCATTTGTGATTGCCCACCCATAATCTTAGCATTACCTTTGCAAACTATTTATTTTGTTAAATGACTATAAAAAGAACAAGTTTTTTTATTCTACTGTTGACAGTAGTCCTTCAGGCCAGTGCCCATATAAAATTTAGCGGTGTAGTATTAGACAAAGCGTCTCGTGAGCCTATTATTGGTGCAACTATAACCATTGCTGGCAGCAAAGAAATTGCTGCCGTGACCGACATTGATGGACATTTCTCGGCCACAGTACCAGGCAAGGCAACTATCACCATCTCCTACATAGGCTATAAAAGCCTTACGACCGAAGCGCACGATGGCGAGTATCTAATTGAGTCTCAAACCAATGCACTAGGCGAGGTGGTGGTTACCGCTCAAGAATCACAAAAGCTGAGCACCTCGTCGGTGATTGGGCGCCAGGCCATGGATCACCTGCAACCCTCCAGCTTTGGCGACATGATGGAGCTCATTCCCGGAGGCCGGGCGCAAGACCCGCACCTCACCAGCCCAAGCACCATAGCCCTGCGCGAAGCTGGTGGTGGAGACGCCAACTATGCCACCTCGTCGCTGGGCACGAGTTTCTTGATTGACGGAGCACCCATCTCCACCAATGCCAACATGCAACGCGTGAGCGGAGCTAGCGACAGCGAGTCGTTAAAGCGTGATTTCACCAATCAGGGCGTAGATATGCGCAGCATCTCTACCGACGACATTGAACGCATCGAAATCGTGAGGGGTATTCCCTCGGTAGAATATGGCGACCTCACAAGCGGACTGGTGAAAATTGAGCGCAAGCGGGGCGGCAACAACATCACCGCACGCCTCAAAGCCGACATGGGCAGCTATCTTTTCTTTGTGGGTAAGGGAATTGAATGGCAGCCACACAAGCTGTCGCTCAACATCAATGCCGACTATCTGGACTCGCGCATCGACCCCCGCAACACGCTCGAGAACTACAAGCGCTTCACCTTGTCAACACGCTTGCACAAAGCATGGAATAGCAAACGCTTCAACACAACACTTGCCGTCAACCTGGACTATACTGGCTCATTCGACAACGACAAGACCGACCCCGACCTTAATGACGGCGCAATGGGAATGGGCAGCTCGCGGAGGCGTGAAGAGCCAAGGCTACACCTATGCCGGCAGCAACAACATCAACGATGTGGCTTGGTATTCACAAAACAGCAACTATGTGGTACAAAACGTTAAGCAGAAGAGCCCTAACGAGCTAGGCCTCTACGACATGAGCGGAAATGCTTTTGAGGCTACCACCGACAATTTCTCGGTCAACTATTCATGGGCTGTAGATGGCGAGGTTGACCCCACTGGCTCTCCCACGGCAAGCGCTTATGGACTCACACGGCGCGGCGGTAGCTGCACTCAAGGCGCCGCACGCTGCACAGTGACAAAGCGCGACTTCAACGATATTGAGATGAACGGAGGCGCGTCAGAAGACATGTCCTTCCGACTGATCCTCAAATAAAATGAAACAACGGGGTCAGACCCCGTTGTTTCATTTTGAGAGAAAACAATGAACAACAGAGACACTACTCACTTGCCTAGAACCGGAAAATGGTGGTCAGCGAGTCGTTGCTGGCGATGTCGCCAGGAAAGACGATGATGTTTTTTGTGTTACGACCTGAGAGACGGGGCACACCGCTGAGCAGGTCGATGCCAGCACTGGAATAGGCCACGGCGATGAGCTGGGTGCAGTAGAGGCGAGTGGTGTCTTGCCAGTTGTAATTGTAATCAAACGGGACGCCCACCAGGCGGGCAGCACTCTGGGCTGCCTCTCGGGCAGCGACGGCGCTGCATCCACGCAAGCGCATCACGGCACCATGTGCGGCGCGAGTGGAGAGGAAAAAAGTATCGATGGGCTCTATTTTCACCCTGTCGATGCCATCGCGGCTCTCGCCAGGCACAGCATGCACCACCTTCCACTTGCCGTTGTCGTTAACAACAATGCCAATGTGAGAATATTGCCCACCGGCGCTGTCGAGGCGCAGCACTGCCTCGCTATCGAGCCCAGTGCCCTGCCGCAATGCCAGGTCGCCGTCGCGCAGCGAGTCGAGCGGCACATCGTCGCGCACGGTGCCACCATCGTCAACACGCACCGAGCAAGCCGTCATCGCCATCATGACGACAACAGCCATCAGCAATGCTCTATGGCGCCATGCCCTGCTCATTGCAACGACTTGAAATCGGCTTAGCAGTTACTGCTGTGAGGCGCCTGCGGCAGTGGCAGTGCGCTGCTCATTGATGCGGTGAGCCTCAAGGATATATTGCATCAGCTCCTGCTCATCCACGGCACTCACTTTGTTAAACAAGCCAGTGGTGACCTTTTTCTTGTAGGCAAAAGTGCCGTCTTCTTGCTCAACGATGATATATCCCGTTGACCACAAAGTGTTGTCCTCAACCATAAAACGTGGCATCACTTCTTTCCTGAGGATATTAACGCCCGAGCCGTTGCACACATAGTTCATGTACTGCTCACGCTCGGCATCGGTGAGCTTGAGCTTGTTCATGTCATATTTGTTCACTATCTGCGCCAGCACTTTTTTATGCTCATCCTTGCTGGGGTTAGTACCTGCCATTATAAATGCCAATGCAAGAACTATGAGGGTTATCACTCCAAGAGCTATCTTGATAATGCGCTTTATTCTTCGTGTCATCGTTTCTAGGTGTTTTGGTTAAAAGCTCACAAAGATAGATATTTTTTGACAACTATGCAAGTTTGCACAAAAAAAGCCACCCAAAAACCTTTGTCGTTTTGGGTGGCCATGATTACTACTGCCTTAAAGCCATGAGGCAGTCACATTATGTGCTTATGAATCTTTAGTATATAAGTGTCGCATCCTTCTTGCAGGGGTGCATCACTGAATCTCGATGAGAGTGCGCTCCTTCTTCACGTCCTGAGGCTGGAGCTTGGGCAGAACCACCTTGAGCACCCCGTTCTCCACAGTGGCGCTGATGGCGTCGCGGTTCACGTCGTCGGGCAGGAGCAACGTCTGGTAGAACTTGGTGTAAGAGAACTCACGGCGCAGGAAGTGACCGCAGTCCTTGTTCTCATCGCATTTTTCCACCTTCTTGTCGAGCTCTACCACCAGGTTGTGGTCCTCGTCGAGGCTCACCTTGAAATCGTCCTTGGTCATGCCTGGAGCGGCGAGCTCCACGTCATACTCATTCTTCTTCTCAATCACATTGATAGCTGGTGCTGTGGTGCATGCCTTAGGCATGAAGTCGGTGTCGAAGAAGTCGTTGAAAACATCGGGTAACCAGTTAGAATTTCTACGTGCTAGTAACATAATTGTATCTCCTATAATTTTAAGTTGTTAATATTTTTATTTGCTTATGAGTCTTCAGCGGTGGGCTTCTCAAGCATCCCACTCACGGGCTCACCACTATAGGTTGCAAACAGAGTGCCAGCACCAAAATGGCAACAATTATATGTCATAATATCATTTTATAAGCCATATTTGCAGTTATAAGCCTAAATTATGTGTCATATTGTCATACTTGCTGTATATCACAACCAGCAGCCATCAATTCCAAAAACCACTCGCCACAAACCATTAACCCAAAACTATTATTAAAATAATGTGTGTAATTAAAAATAAATTACTACTTTTGCAATTTGTTAGGAGGCTTTTGTGGAAAAAGGCCATTTACCAATCAAAAACAACACAGCAAAACATAAACAACAGAAATATGAAAACTGCCGACCAAGCATCACGCAACCACACGATTATCAAGTGGATGTGGAGAGGCCTGCTTCTCTTCTTCGCTGGAGTACTCGTGCTGTTTTTTCTTATCTATAACGGCATCATTGGCTACATGCCACCAATAGACGAACTGCGCAACCCCGCCGACAATTTCGCCTCGACGATGTACACTGCCGACGGCGTGGAGATGGGAAAAATATTCCAGAGCAACGGAAACAGGTTTTATGTAGAGTTTGACCAAATCTCGCCTTTCCTCAAAGACGCACTCATCGCCATCGAGGACGAGCGCTACTACGAGCACTCGGGCATCGACGCCACAGCCATTGGCCGCTCGATCATCAAGCGCATCATCATGGGCCAGAAGGAGGCCGGTGGCGGCAGCACCATCACACAGCAGCTGGCCAAGCAGCTATACACCCCCACCTCGAGGAACATCTTCGAGCGTGCCATGCAGAAACCCATCGAGTGGGTAATCGCCATGAAGCTCGAGCGCTATTACACTAAAGACGAGATCATGCAGATGTACTTCAACCAGTTTGACTTCCTCAACAATGCCGTGGGTATCAAGAGTGCAAGCTACGTGTATTTTGGCAAGAACTCGCCCAGCGAACTCAACGTTCAGGAGGCCGCCATGCTCGTGGGAATGTGCAAAAACCCTGCTTACTACAACCCACTCAGATACCCCGAGCGTGCCAAGGAGCGCCGCAACCTGGTGCTGCAAAAGATGTATGAGGCTGGATACCTCACACAGGCCGACTGCCAGCGCGCCCAGAACACCGAAATCATGCTCGCCTACCACAAAGTGAGCCACAACGAGGGCTTCGCGCCCTATGCCCGCGAGGAGATAGTGCGCATGATGATGGCCACAAAACCCGTGTATAAAAATTATCCGGCATGGAACAAGCAGGCCTTCTATGCCGACTCGGCACAGTGGGTCGATAACCCCCTCTATGGCTGGTGCAACAAGAACTTCAAGGCCGACGGCAAGCCCTACAACATCTACACCGATGGCTTGAAAATCTACACCACCATCGACAGCAAGATGCAGCAGTATGCCGAGGAAGCCGTCAAGGAACACATGATATACCTGCAAGGCATCTTCTGGTCGGAGCATGGCATCAGTTCGGGAGAGACAGGCAACAAAGACCCCTACACCAGCAGCCGCAGCGAGCTGCCACAGTCGGTAAAGGACCGCCTCATCCGCAACGCCATTGTCAACTCCACCCGCTACAAGACCCTCAAGGCTCAGGGCAAGAGCGAGAACGAGATATTGGAGAATTTCAATACCAAGCAGCACATCTCGGTCTTTGACCTCAAGAACGGTGAGAGAAATATGTTCATCACCCCGCTCGACTCTCTGCTCTTCACCAAGAGCATCTTGCGATGCGGCATGATGTCGATGGACGCCACCACGGGCGAAGTGAAAGCCTATGTGGGCGGCCCCGACTTCAACCATTTCTCCTACGACATGGTGTCGGTGGGCAGGCGCCAGATTGGCTCTACCATGAAGCCCTACCTCTACTCGCTGGCAATGGAGTGTGGCTACAACCCCTGCGACCTCATCTCCAACCAGAGAATCACCATTGGCGGATGGAGCCCACGCGGTGGCGGCGGTGGCGGCATGTTGACCCTGAAGCAGGCCCTCACCACCTCTAACAACACCTGCTCGGCACGACTCATAGACCTGCTCAAGCCCACCAACCTGGTGACCATGCTGCACAACTATGGCCTCACCAACGATTTCGACACCGTGATGCCCTTGTGCTTGGGACCATGCGAGGTGTCGGTGCGACAGCAGGTTAGCGCCTACTCGGTATTTGCCAACCACGGCATGCGCAGCGACCCGCTTTTCGTATCACGCATCTGCGACAGCCACGGCAACGTGCTCGCCGAGTTCACACCACGGCAGAAGGAAGTGCTCAGCGAGGACTCCTACCTGAGAATGCTCACCATGCTCGAGAGCGTTATCGACCACGGTACCGGCCGTCGAGTGCGCAGCTATGTCAACAACATCGCCATGGGTGGCAAGACAGGTACCAGCAACAACAACTCCGACGGATGGTTCATGGCATTCACTCCGCAACTTGTTACAGGAGTGTGGGTTGGAGGCGAAGAACGCTACATACGCTTCTACAACGGAGGCATTGGTCAGGGCGCCGGACAAGCACTGCCCATCTGGGGTCTATACATGAAAAAGGTGCTTGCCGACAGCTCCAACCCCTACTCTAGCGACGCCTCATTTAATATTCCTAGCGACTACGACTTCTGCTATCGCGAGCGAGGCATAGGCCCACGCATCGAAGGCGGTGGTGGCGGCGGCGGTTACCGCTCATCGTCGGGTGGCGGTGGCGGCGGCGAGCAGCAGGCTCGCGAAGAGACCCACCAGGCCGAAGCCATGCAAGGCGTCTTTGACTAGCGCCAGACCTCTACTGGACCCACATTTAGCGGCATTTCTGTTAAATTATGTTTAAAGTTTAGCTGGAATGTCGCTAAAATTTTGTCAGTATCACAGAAAGCAGTACCTTTGCAATCGCAAATCGCGGGGTGGAGCAGTGGTAGCTCGTTGGGCTCATAACCCAGAGGTCGTTGGTTCGAATCCGGCCCCCGCCACTAAACTAAAGAGTTTCAGCCTATTATGGCCGAAACTCTTATTTTTTTATTCCTTGAAGACTACTCTCCTGCCCCACTAAAGTCTCACTCCCAGGAGTGTGGCGCTGGTGGCTTTTTCCACTTTGCACATCACACGGTCGCCAATCTTGGTGTCGCCAGCAGGAAAGACGATGACCTTGTTTTGCTGGGTGCGACCAAACATGTCGTCATGCGAGCGCTTGCTGTAGCCCTCCACTAGCACCTCAAAGGTCTTGCCCACATCGGCACGGTTGCTGCACAGCGACAGCTCGTTTTGCAAGGCTATCATGCGGTTGAGGCGGTCTATTTTCACGTCTTCGGGAACGTTGTCGGGCAACCGCTTGGCGGCGAAGGTGCCTGGGCGCTCGCTATACTTGAACATGAACGACGAGTCAAAGCCCACCTCGCGCATGAGGCTCAAAGTCTGCTGGAAGTCCTCCTCGGTTTCGTCGTGGAAACCAGTGAACATATCGGTCGAGATGCCGCAGTCGGGCATCGCCAGACGGATGCGCGCAATGCGGTCTAGGTACCACTCGCGGGTGTATTTGCGATTCATGAGCTTGAGCACCTTGTTGCTACCACTCTGCACCGGCAGGTGGATGTGGTTGCAGATGTTGGCGTGGCTGGCCATAGTGTCGATGATAGCGTCGCTCAAGTCCTCAGGGTTGCTGGTGGTGAAGCGCACTCGCATCTCGGGCGCCGCCTCGGCCACCATCGCCAGCAGTGCAGCAAAATCCACGTCCTCTTGTCCTCTTGTCCTCTCGTCCTCTTGTCCTCTCGTCCTCTCGTCCTCTTGTCCTCTTGTTCTCTCGTCCTCTCGTCCTCTTGTCCTCTCGTCCTCTTGTCCTCTTGTCCTCTTAAAAAGATAAGAATTCACATTCTGTCCTAGCAGCGTCACTTCCTTGAAGCCCTTAGCCTGCAAGTCGCGCAGCTCATTGAGGATGCTCTGCGGCTCACGACTGCGCTCGCGACCGCGGGTGTAGGGCACAATGCAGTAGGTGCAGAAATTGTTGCAGCCGCGCATGATCGAGATAAAGCCACTGATGCGATTAGCGCTGATGCGAGTGGGAATGACGTCGCGGTAGGTCTCGGTAGTAGAAAGCTCCACGTTGATCGCCTTCTCGCCATTCTCGGCGGCAGCGATGAGACTGGGAAGCTCCAGATAGCTGTCGGGGCCCGCCACTAGATCCACGCCGTGGTTGCTGATGAGCTCATCTTTCATGCGCTCGGCCATGCACCCGATGATGCCTATGATGAGGCGGCGCTGACGCTTGCGGCGCAAAGCGTTGAGCGTGTTAAGGCGCGCGAAAATGCGCTGCTCGGCATTGTCGCGCACGCTGCATGTGTTGATAAAAATGGCGTCGGCACGGTCCAGGTCGTCGGTAGTGCCATAGCCAGCCATCTGCATCACGCTTGCCACCACCTCGCTGTCGGCAACATTCATCTGGCAGCCGTAAGTCTCAAGAAACAGCCTCTTGGGGAACTCCCCACCGCCCTCATATTTCAAATTGAGTGTGTTCATATATTCTCTTATATATATAATGTGTCAAGAAACCAGGCTGCAAAGTTACTACATTTTGCGACAAAGAACAAAATCCACAAGCCCGCAACATCTTTTTTCTTAACACAACACGCCTTTGCACCGCAAAACATCATCTTTTCTCCACATTTTATACTCGATATAATATAAAACAATATTTTTACATCATTTTATATCCGAAACAATATAAATCACGACTCCCCTTGCGGCGATTGCAAGGCTGAGGGCGGCTATTTTTTTTGGGGGGGAAGCACCGCTTCGCGAGCATGAATTTGCTTGATGGACATTGCGCCAGAGGAGGCCGAAACGCTAAAAAATGAAACAATGGGGTCAGACCCTGATGTTTCATTTTTGTGTTTTTCAAAAAAATGTGGGCGCAAAATGGTTGTGGGTAAGAAAATTATGCTTACCTTTGCAGTCGCGTTTCTCGGGAACGAATCTGAGAGACCTGTGATTATTAACTTTTTTACTAACATTTAAATGAGCGAAGAATTAAAAAATTCTCCAATTTCACCCATTGAGGACTTCGATTGGGAAGCCTTTGAGAAAGGTGAAAGCAAAAAGAACGAGTCTTATGAGACTCTGGAAGCCGCCTACGACAAGTCGCTTGGCGCTATCAAGGACAAAGAAGTAACCGAAGGTACTGTTATCTCTATCAACAAGCGCGAGGTAGTAGTTAACATTGGCTACAAGTCAGACGGTATTATTCCTTACAACGAGTTCCGTTACAACCCCGACCTGAAGGTTGGCGACACCGTAGAGGTGTTTGTCGAGAATCAGGAGGACCGCAAAGGCCAGCTGGTGCTCTCGCACAAGAAAGCTCGCACTGCTAAGAGTTGGGAGCGCGTTAACCAAGCGCTTGAGAACGATGAGATCATCAAGGGTTACATCAAGTGCCGCACTAAGGGTGGTATGATTGTTGACGTCTTCGGCATCGAGGCCTTCTTGCCTGGCAGCCAAATCGACGTGAAGCCCATCCGCGACTATGATGTATTCGTTGACAAGACCATGGAGTTCAAGGTTGTGAAAATCAACCAGGAGTACAAGAACGTGGTTGTATCTCACAAAGCACTTATCGAGGCCGAGCTTGAGCAGCAGCGCAAAGACATCATCGCTAAGCTCGAGAAGGGTCAAGTGCTCGAAGGTACCGTTAAGAACATCACCAGCTATGGCGTATTCATCGACCTTGGTGGCGTTGACGGTCTTATCCACATCACCGACCTCTCTTGGGGCCGCGTAAACAATCCTGCCGACATCGTTGAGCCTAACCAGACCCTCAACGTTGTTATCCTCGACTTCGACGAGGAGAAGAAGCGCATTGCTCTTGGCTTGAAGCAGTTGCAGCCACATCCATGGGATAAGCTCGACGAGAACCTCAAGGTGGGCGACAAGGTTAAGGGTAAAGTAGTGGTGATGACCGACTATGGCGCATTCGTAGAGATTGCTCCTGGCGTAGAAGGTCTTATCCACGTGAGCGAGATGAGCTGGTCGCAGCACCTGCGCAGCGCTCAAGACTTCCTCAAGGTGGGCGACGAGGTAGAGGCCGTAATCCTCACTCTCGACCGCGACGAGCGCAAGATGTCGCTGGGCATCAAGCAGCTCAAAGAGAACCCTTGGGACAAGATCGAGGAGCGTTACCCCGTGGGCTCGAAGCACACTGCCAAGGTTCGCAACTTCACCAACTTTGGTGTCTTTGTAGAGCTTGAGGAAGGTGTTGACGGACTCATCCACATCAGCGACCTCTCTTGGACCAAGAAGATTAAGCACCCAAGCGAGTTCACACAGATTGGTGCCGACATCGACGTTGTAGTTCTTGAGATTGACAAGGACAACCGTCGCCTCAGCCTCGGCCACAAGCAGCTCGAGGACAATCCTTGGGACAACTTCGAGACTATCTACACCGTGGGCAGCATCCACGAGGGTACCATCACCGAGCTCCTCGACAAGGGCGCAGTGATCAGCCTGCCTTACGGCGTTGAGGGTTTTGCCACTCCTAAGCACCTCGTTAAGGAAGACGGCACCCAGGCCAAGCAAGACGAGAAATTGCAATTCAAGGTTATCGAGTTCAACAAGGATGCCAAGCGCATCATCTTGAGCCACAGCCGCATCTTCGAGGATGAGCAGAAGGCCGAAGCTCGCAAGGCTAAGAAAGCCACCACTAAGGCTACCACCGACGAGCAGCCAGTAGCTCAGTCAAGCAACGTCGAGAAGACCACTCTCGGTGACATCGACGCTCTTGCCGAACTCAAGCAGAAACTCGAGAAGGGTGAGTAACCCACAATCTTGATTTCTTGAGAATCATTAAAATCGCCAAGCCCCATGAGAGCTTGGCGATTTTCTTCTGCTTCCACCAATGCCCTTTGAGGACATCAAGAGCGTGCGCTACCCTTGGCAGCCACGTCCTTGATGGTTTGTCCTCAAGCCCTGTCCTCAAGGGGGCGGTTCTTTTGAGGACACTTTTGAGGACACTTTTTTGCTATTTCAAGTATTAAAATTGGGCTAACACCGATAAAAGGAGGAGCAGAGACAAGTCGAAGACTTGGCGGTGTGCGAAACACATTGTGCCGTTCACGGCGAAGCCGTGGGCGGCACTGTGTGACAAGCGGGGCGTCTAACGCTGCACATCGCAAGATGTGCAGTAGTTAATCGACTTCTGAACTAAAAGAGAACCGTCCCCAATTAGTTCATTTTGACCTTTTGAACTAAAAGAGAACCGTCCCCAATTAGTTCATGTGTCCTCAAAGGTGTCCCTTTGAGGACACTTTGCATTAATCGAGCGCCTCCATGAGTAGGATGAGGCGATTGCCGGTGTTGATGTAGCGTGCCACGAAGTCTTGAACGTCGGCTACTGTGATGCTGTCGAGCAGCTGCAAGTAGTCCTTGTCGAGGTTGACGCTGTTCTTCACCCAGTTGCGCATCATCGCCATCCAGTAGGTGTTGTCTTCAATATCCTCGCTATAGACCTTGCGGTAGTATTTCTTCACCTTGTCGAGCTGCTCGCTTGTAATGCCCTTGGCAGCCACGTCCTTAATGGTTTTCTCAATGATGTCGCGTGCCTCGGCACCTTTACCGGCGGTCACTGTAACGTTGAGCGGCATAAAGGTCACGGGGCCATCATCACCGTTCTGATCAGTAACCACGCTGCAATGTGTATCCACGTGATAAGTCCAGCCTCGGCTCTCGCGCAACTCGTCGCGGAAGATGCCGGTGAACACCTGCCCCGCAATCTTGGCAAGCAGCACGTTGCGAGCGCTATAGGGGCAGTCGCCAGTCCAGAAGAAATACACCTTGTCTTGAGGAGTCTCCATCTTGCGCTTCCAGTAGTTCTTCACATCGCCACTAAAGAGATGATAGCCTATGTCTTTAGCCTTCTCGATGCGGCCATTGCCTGGCAAGGCAGCAAGGTATCGCTCGGTGAGCATCATGAGCGAGTCGCGATTGAAATCGCCTATCACATACACCGTCATGTCGCTCACGTCGGCAAAGCGGTCCTTATAAACCTCAATGATGCGATTATAGTTCACCTTGTCAATTTCCTCAAGGGTGAGTTTCTCGGCACCAAGTGGGTGGTGACAGAAGACGTTGGCAAAAATTGAGTCGGCAAATTCAAACTTTGGGTCGTGCTGGTTGGCGATTCGTGTGCGATTCTGCTCAAGGTAAGTGTTAAAAGCGTTCTCGTCTTGCTGAGGACTGGTGAGCTTGAGGTATAGCAGCTGCATGGCGGTCTCAAGATCGCCGCGTGCCGATGCCCCCTGAAATCCCTCTTCGGTCTTGCTCACAAAGGTGCGCATCTTCACATCTTTGCCCGCAAGCACCTTCTTCAGGTCATTGCTCATGAATTCGCCATAGCCACTGAGCGCCATCACAGCATTTATAGCCTTGAACGATGCGGCATCCTCGGCACGATAGTTCTGCGAGAGTCCGCCAGGCGAGGTGCCTGCAATCACCACCTCACCAGCCTTGATAGTGGTGGGCTTAACGAGCACCTTGATGCCATTGCTCAAGGTCCATTGCTCGGCCTCAAACTCTGGCAGCGCCTGCTGCGCTACAATCTTGCCAGCTGTGGGTTCAGAGGACAGCAGCCTGTCGGCGCTCACCTTATCGACATAAGCCTCCACCTCTTGTGCCCTACCCTCTCGGTAAGCGTCGATGAGTCCTTGCTGCGACGGTAGCGTGGCGGCTTCGCTCTCGGGAGCGAAGGTAAGTAGCACCACGTTGCGCTCGGTGTCGCTTGTGAGACGATTAACACAGGCATTGACATGGGCAAGTGCCACGTCTTTCATTATCTTATGAATAATGCTGTATTGTGTCTCGAACGATGGTATGGGCTCGCCCTCAAGATAAGCGCGCACAAAGTCGCGGCAGTAGCTGGTGTTGCTGTACTTGTCGCGCCCACGATACATCTTCTCAACGGCACTCTCATAGTTAAGACGCGCGCGACGCAGTTCTCCCTCGGTAAAGCCGTGCTGTTGAGCGCGTTTCACCTCACGTGCCATCCATTGCATGGCCTCGGCCACTTTACCGCTCTTGGCCATGGCGATGAGTTGGAAGGCGTCACGGCTCTTGGCGAGCATGAAACTGCGGTCGGTGGCATGCACGCTGGTGAAAGGAGCATCGGGCTGCTGAGCGAGGTCGCTCAATCGCGAGTTGAGCATTGATGCCACCATGCGCTTTAGGTAATCATTCTTGAAATAGGCTGTTGTGCCTTTAAGGGCATCGTCGAGGCCGTCGTGCTTAAACAATAGCCTCACGCTGATGCTGTTCTGCTCGCGGTCGGTCTCCACACATGAGATTATCTGCTCATTGTCGGGGACGGTGACTTTCTCCACTGGCTTGGCGTTTTTGGGGTTCTTAACCTTGCCAAAGAGCTCCACAATCTTGCCCACAGCATAGTCGGGGTCGATGTCGCCCACCACAATGATGCATTGGTTAGATGGGTGATACCACTGCTTGTAGTAGTTGCGCAGCTCCTTGTGCTTGAAGTTCTTTACCACACTCATCAGGCCAATGGGCATGCGCTCACCATAGAGGCTACCCTGGTATAGCGCCGGGGCGCTCTTCTCAAGCAGGCGGTAGTTGGCTCCAGTGCGGTGACGCCACTCCCCTTCTATCACGCCTCTCTCCTTGTCAATCTCCTTGCCGTCGAGGGTGAGGTCGTGAGCCCAGTCGGCAAGCACTAGAAAACACGAGTCGAGGACTGAGCGTCGCTCGGTGGGCACATTGCTGATGTTATACACTGTCTCATCGGTCGAAGTATAGGCATTGAGGTTGGCGCCAAATTTCACCCCTATCGACTCCATGTAGCTAATAAGAGTGTTGCCAGGAAAATGCTTGGTTCCATTGAAGCACATGTGCTCAAGGAAATGCGCCAGCCCACGCTGACTTTCTTGCTCTTGCAGCGACCCCACTCGCTGGGCAATGAAGAAGTCGGCGCGCTGCTCGGGATAATTATTATGCTTCACATAATAAGTCAAGCCGTTAGGCAATGTTCCGGTGCGCACAGCAGAATCGGCAGGAACTGGTTCCTGGGCCATCGCCACGGCACATAATGCCGCAATCAACAGGAAAGATAAAAAATTTCGTCTCATAATCATATAATGTGTTTGTTGCTATTAAATCAAAAAAGAAAACTTAGCGAGAAGTCAAGCTCGTTGCGGCGAGTGCTCATGACATAGGCAGTGCGTTGCCAGCCGGCCTTGCCTCGAAGGGCATATTTTTTGTTGATTGCCACCGTCACGCTGGCACTGGTGTTGAACGAAGTTCTACCGCTCGACATGTATTCAAACGAGCTGCGCACCACCCGCTCCAGACCTGCCAGTTCGGGCTTTACCTCGCCACTATCGAAGTCAAGCGAGGTTTTTGTTGGCTCAGCATGGTTCACACCGAGCACGAGTGCCAAGTGGGTTCGCCATGACAGCATTGTTGTGAATTTCAACTTCAAGCTATAGTTCATCTCGTTAATTTGTCGCAGCGACGCTGGATCAGAGTATATCTCATTGAGATGCGAATACTCAATCGTGGGGCACACCGCGAGACCCATGCAAGTTGTTGATGAGGTAGTCCACCAGTTCTTCTCCCACACACCAGCGATGCCTGCCTCAAAACGATTTTGGTGATACATGTCGAGAGCACCAATTTGAGTATAGACCGAGCCTGCTGGGTCACCAAAGATATTCTCGGTGCCCACCCTACGCGATGCCCCCACATGTGCCCTCACCCCCCAGTTGGCGCCTATCCAACCCACCTCGGCTTGCAGCTGGTTGTGAGTGACATGCGCCATGGGCAACTTGTTGAGCTGAGTGATGATGTTGTTGAACGAAAAACGTGACGCATTGACGCTGGCGCTGAACCCGCTGCCTCCCGAGGGCTGGAAATTTAGCGTTGCTCCCAGGCGGTTGCCATTATAATAAGTCTGGATGCCAGTGCCGGCAAAGCGGCTATAATCGTTGGCAAAACCCACCAAGTGGAAGATTTTGTCGCTGCCTAGCTCACTGTAGAACGCCACATTGTTGGTCTGCTTGTATTTTCTATAGTTTAGGCTAGCAGCTATCACATAGCCATTCCACACGTTGTAGCCAATGCCCACTTGAGCGTCGAGGCAAGCGGTGACATTTCGCGGACGTGGATCCACATTACGGTAGTAAAGCCCTGCAGTGTAACCTAACGAGGCACCAACTGCCCACCTCCCGTTATAGTTAGCCCAGCCTCCCATGAAGCTGTAACGCTCCACATTCATATTGCCACCCACACTGTCGGCCAGCACATAGGGCTGCACCACTTGTGGCTCGCTGGTCTCGTTCCAGTTGATGCCCTTGATGCGGCCATTGTTATAGTAAGCCTCACCCCACAGGGTGCTGTTGCGGTGCTTCATGTAGGTGCATGCGTCAAAAGCCAGTGTGTAGTCTTTATCACCTTGTTGCACGTCAACTGCCTGATTCTCGTTTCGGCTGGTATAACCCACTCTCACCTCGCTCAGTGAGTAGTCGCGCTTAAACTGCATCACAGCAGGGTTGCTCCAGGGCAGCGATAGCAGTTGCTCAATCTCGAGCGCATTGCGTCCCACGCGCCGCATCACTGCTACCGAGTCAACAGCTTCCTGCGCCGTGGCTGGGCACATAGCTATCGTCACCACTATAAAAAATAATATGTATTTAACCCATTTGTGCATTGTGATTTGTGAATTATGCATTGTGAATTATGCATTGTGAATTATGCATTGTGAATTATGCATTGTGAATTATGCATTGTGCATTAATTAATTGGTGTCACGCCGTCCCATGTGCGCTGGGTGCATGCGCTGCCTTGATAGTCGATGGCTGTACCTTGACGCTCAATCTCACTGGCGATGACATAGCTGTTGAAGTCGTCGCTGGAGTTGTTGGTGTCCTTGAGCACAGGTTTGCCATCTTTGAGATACAGCATCTTGCGGCGCACACTATGGAAGTAGCGTGTCTTGTCATGATCCATAGTGCCGCAATAGGCATAACCACGGTCGAGCGATGAGTGTGTCACATTCCATGCATACTCGGCCGCGACGCTGCAGTTCACAGCATCCACTATCCACTCATTGGGTATTTTATAGGCCTGCTGACTCATGGGATAGGTGCCCGCCTCAACCACAATCTCGTAGTTGTAGCGATAGAGATATTGCGACAGGTATTGCTCCTTGTCGATGGGGATGCGTGCCAATGCCCACGCCCTGAACCCGCGGTTGTGCAGCAAGAAGAACGACAGGGTGTAGCAATACCACTTGTCGAGGTTGGGCACTGTGGGGCTATCGATGTCGAGATTGGTTGGCGAGGTTGACACGTCATACCACTCAAAGTCGGCATGGCTCAGGTCAAAAGAGTTCTCATTAGCCACACGGTGGTCAATGCCCGTGTCGCATATCAACAACTCCTCTCCTGGCTGCACAGGATAGTCGGTGCCACTGCCAGGAATGGTGTAGATGGCATGCACAGTGAATGAATTGGCCATCACGTTAGGGCGGTAGTTATACTTTTGTGTGGTTGTGAACTTCGACTCCAGCAAGGTGAGCCCGTCGGCATAGAGCACATGGTCGGTGTTGTTGTAGATTTTTATGTAATCATCGCCATAATATTGGTTGCCAGTTGGTCGCAGCGTGCCGGTGAAGAACACCTCGCTGATGATAAAATCGTCGGTAGGCACATATACAAAGGTCACTAGGTTGATAGTGCTGTTCTCGGCACTGATTTCCACACCCTGCGTGAATGCTTGGATATTCTTGGTGGTGACGTTGCCGTTGTCGTCGGTGATTTCTACTACGGCTTCGTAGCTCACGTCATATAGTCCTGGAGCCAGATTGATGCCGTTGCGAGAGTTGTAGGTGGTAACGCGGCCTGTAGTCACGTTTTTTATTTCGAAGGTCTCTTCGCTGATTTTAGCTCCTGCCACACCCTCAAGATCGGTGGGCATGGTGATGTTGAGATGAGCAGGTAATGACATGCTAGTGGCAACATCGCTCAACTTGTCATCGCATGAAAAAAGCGCGAGAGTCAAACACAAGAAAACAATAGATATAATCTTTTTATTCATAGTGGTATTATAATGAGAAATTAAGCTCCATTCCAAAATAAGGGTCGCTGGTGCGCCGCACCATCAGGCCGTTGCTCTTGTAATCGGGCAAATAGTCTATCAAGCGGTTAGCAAACACTGCAATCTTCAAGTGCTTGCCCACTTGCTTAGTGGCCTTGAGATTGACATATAGGGCTATGGGAGTAGTGAGACGATTATAAAGGTTGTCGTTATAATACTTGGTGAGGAATTGCAGCATGGGGTCGCTCTGGTGAGCCTCGGTGTAGGGATGCAGCAACCCATCGGTCACGTCGAGATAACTCTCGGGCACTCCATTCTGCCACAGCTTGCGGGTGCTCACCCACCACATGCACTGCACGGTGGTGGTGAACACCAGTCCCCAACGAGTAATCTGGGTGTCAAACATGAAATTGGTGTTGAACTGATTGTTAACCCTGCCTTCGTTGTAGTTGTAGTAACCTATATAACGGTTGTGAACGGGCGTGCCGTCAACCACATCGCTCACCGGGTCATAGAGCATCATGGAGTTAGTGTAGGTAGAACGGAACCATGCCCCAGTGACGGTGAGCGCAGTAGCGAGGGTGCTCCATCGCGCGGTGTTGAGGGTAAACTCAATGCCCTCTTTGTCGAGACGACTGCCATTGCTCACCATCGAGTAGCCGTCGAGCACCTGCACATCGGCATAAGGGATAGTGTCGAGCTGGGGAGGACCAGTCACATACTCGGCCTGGATGCCGTTAGCGTCATACTTGCGGTAGCCATAAGGCTGATAATAACTCATGTTGCGGAAACCAGAGTTCATTTTCTCTTTAAAATAGGTGATTGAGAAGCGATTTTTACCTATCTCGCCGCTCAAGCGCACCTCCCACTTGTGGTTGACAGCAGGGCGCAGGTGATAGTTGGTGACGTCGTCGATATAGGTGCGCACACTCACTCTGCTGTGCTCAATGGGGTTCAGCACGTCATAGTAGTTGAGCTGAATGAAATCGTTGTAGTGAACTTGCGGGAACAGATGGCTCACTGTGGGCATCTTGGTGGTAATACCATAGCCGCCGGCGAGCGAGAGCTTGAGGTTGCGATTTCCCATCTTGATTGCCGGCAGCTCCCACTTGGCGTTGATGCGAGGATCGAAATACACCTTGCCGCTAAGGTCGTAACGACCGTCAAGGCCCACGAGCTGGATGCTGCGAACTCCCGCCTGCAACTCGGCACGATGCTTGCCAATGCTCACTTGCATGTTGTCCTCAGCATATAACGAGAGAACCTTCAATGCCGGAATGTCTTTATAGGCCCGCGGTCTGGTGGCCCACGACGCCGAGAGAGGCTGCGAGAGGTCATAGACCTGTCCATCGCCATAGTTTTTAGAAAAAGTCCACTCGGCTCCAACCTTATAGGAGTTGGTCATCACCTTATATATATGGCTTCCCTCGGCTTTAAGTTTCACAAAGAGGTTGAGGGGCTTGCCATCGCTGATGTAATGGGCAATGTAGTCGTTCAAGAGATACTGGCCGTCGTGCACGCCCTCTTCCATCGAGGTGGGAGCTACCGAGGCGCGCTGTGGAGCCACCTGCTTGCGACGTTCCAAGCGATCTAGCTGGTAGCTTGCCGACGTGTTGAGATTCACTCGCTTGAGCCATGATAGCTTAGCGACGTTGAAAGTCAAGTCGCTGGTAAAGTTCAAGCGGTTATAGCTCGACTTGTATTCATTTATTTTCAACGCACTAAGGTCGGGGTCGGTCTTGGAGTTGTCAAACGAGCCAGTATAATCTACACCAGTTATCCACGAAGTTTCCAAGTGGGGACGATTGAACCGCATGTTCAGTCGTGCCGACACGGTAATACGCTTGTAGTTCTCAAGGTTGTTGCGTGGGTCAACTTTTGAGTCAAGATAGCTGCCATCTACATTCATGATGTGGTCGCTCTGGCCCAGATGAAAGCCTTTGCCCACACTCACCAGCTTGCTGTACTCGTCGGCCTTGAAGCGCGCGGTGAGCGGTGTGGCACGTCTCACTCGCTTGATGTTGACCATGCCGCTGGTGAGGTTGCCATATTCCACGCTGGGGATGCCACGCACTATCTCCACGCTCTCGATGTTGTCGGTAGAGATGGTGCGCATATCCACACCACGGTTAGTCATGTCGCGCTTGTCCTCGGGACTAGAGGCGTCACCGCTAGTGCCTGGCACATTCTGCATGTTGGCATCGCCATTGATAGGCGCACCGTCAACCACAAAGAGGGTGCCAAGCGAACTGATGGCATAGTTCTCGCTGTTGCTCTGGGCACCGCTGGCGGTGAGGTTGCCAGTCTCGCGCAGCTGTATGCTGTTCACGCTGCCCATGTCGGGAGTGTGAGAGATGTTGCCTGGCAGCAGCTCCAGCAGGTCGGTGAAGCTGGTGGGCTGCAGGTGGGCCATGGCGTCGCGGTCGATGCGCGAGGCACTGGTGAGGCCCGTCTGCTCCTTAGCGGTAACCACCACTTCGTCGAGCACCCTGGAGTCCTGCTCAAGTTCAAAATCAAGCCTCTGGTTGCGACTTATAGCAACAGTTTGAGCCACGCTCTTGTAACCAATGAACGACACCTTTATTGTATAAGACCCCCCATCCGCGCTCAAGCTATAATGGCCATGAGAGTCGGTCACTACGGTGACAAGCCCAGGGGCGAGCTCTACCGTGGCAAACTCAATGGGTTCGCCAGTGCCCTTGTCGCGCACCAAGCCGCTAAGTGTGTAGCTCCACACCTGCAACACGCCCATTAGCGCCAATGTGTATGTAACAAAAAATCTTCGCATTTAAAGGTGTTGCAAAATTACTATCATTACCACACGCCCACAATACCCAAAAAGCACTACTTTCAACATAAAATACACTAAATGTGGCGATTGCACATAGCGATGAGAGGTCGTAATTTTGCCAGCGAATTAAAACCGTTTTTTTATGAAGAAATATTACTTGACAATTATAGCGGCACTGGCTGCTATTACGGCATCAGCGCAAAGCGAGAACATCAACACCAGTTGGGCTAATCTCTTTGAGGCATGTCCACCCACCATGGGCTGCGACATGGCGCTGACAAGCGATGCCATTTATTATGTAATGCTCTCGGGCACCACGCAAGGAGCCGGCGAGAGTGGTTTCCCTAAAGAGTTCAGCGACCCCACTCTCTCGATCTACTATGGCGGCAATAAGATATGCACTGGCGCGGCCTATGAGGGAGCAAGCTACAATAATAATATTAATGTGGTAAAGACCGACCGCGACGGCAACTTCGAGTGGGTAATATACTCCACCAGTGGTGAGTTTGCCGACGGGCGCGTGACAACGACAGCCGACGGTGGCATCTATGTAGCCACCAAGGTGCGACACACCGACAACATGCGCACCAGCAACATCATCATCACCGATGCTACTGGCACCACCACTACCCTCGACTGGCAACTCGAGAGCGAGGAGGACAGCCGCTACTACCGTGGCTTGCTGATGAAAATCGATGCTGGCGGCACGCTGCAATGGCTGCGCACTATCGACGTGAGCACCGCAGCTCAGCCAGGAGCTACCGGGAACTATGCCCAGGGCACTCACGATGCCATCTCCATAGACGACATCATTGCCGACGATAGCGGCAACTGCTATGTGGCAGGACAATATAGAAATCCCATGAGTCTCTACCGCGCCGACGGCACTACACTGGCTCTCACACCTCACAACACCGACGGATGGAATGGCGACACTCAAGAAACCCGAGGCGACATGTTTGTGGCGAAGTTCGACGCTAATGGCTACATCATCGACACCTTCACCACACAGGGGCACTGCGGTGCCGAGTCGATGACTCGCATCGCGTGGAATGGCGACGACATAGTGTTCTCGAGTTTTGTCAAGGGCAACAGCAGTGGCGACTTTGTTGCGGTGGGCAACGATTCCCACAGCACCCCCGTGGGACATCAGAGCATCTTGCTAGCTTGCCTCAACAAGCAGCTACAGCCACAGTGGTCGAAATTCTACCAAGGCAGCCTCACCAACAAAAACAAGAGCAGCGTCATGCAGTGGAACGACCTGCAAGTGCTCTCAGGAAGCATCGTGCTCAACGGCATGGGAAACTTCACTCTTGACGATGGCATGGGCGGCACGCTTGCCACGCAGAACGCCTCCCGAGAGGGATTTGTGATAAAATTCAGCGCCGCCACTGGTGATTGGCTGGCTGGCACCACCAGCATGGCAGCTTTCCCCACTATCAGCCCTCGCGGAACCGAGGTGCCTAACAGTGCCATCAACGGCTGGCTCGGCTGCTTTGAGGCACACGACGGCAATCTCTACGTCTATGGCTACAATCAGGCACAGCAGACGGTGTATCTGGCAGCGCTCACCAGCAACGACTTGCAGCCACAGCACATTCACCACCTTATAAAAGGAGGCTCTCAGCCCATCGCCATCACCTGCCGTGCCACCGACAACTGCCTCTACACCATGAGTCGTGGCCGAGTGCTTGAAGACTATGACGACCAGGGCAACGTGAGCGGCTACTACCAAGATTTTGAGTACATCAACAGCGACATCCACACCTCGCCCATCCCTAAGAACGAGCAAGGCTATTTCTCGTCGTTTGCCATATCGCTGGCTGCCTTCGACCTGCCGTTTGACGTAGTGGGTCCCTCCTCTGTAGTTGCTGGCGACGTTAATGGCGACGGCACTGTCACCAGCGCCGACATCACCGCCCTCTATGATTTCATTCTCAACAACGACACTTCACACCTCGTCAATGGAGACCAAACTGGCGACGGCACCATCACTAGTGCCGACATCACTATGGTCTATGAAATATTACTAAACCACTAATCAATAATTTATTAACAACATTTTTTATGAAGAAATTTACTCTTTTAGCAGCAGCTGTGCTGGCATCGGCATCGATGCTGGCTGGCGCACAATCTCTTGCCGACACACAGACGCTGTGGGCAAAACTGGTGATGAACACCGCCAATCAACAAAACCACACCACCCAGGGCAACCAGATGGTGCTTGCACAGGATGGAGGCCTACTGGTGGTGGGGCAGGTGGGAACAACTGCTGCCGACCAGGAAGTGGTACTCACCGATGGCAACAACCCAACCACTGTGGCTAGCGGCGTGGCCTATGGAGGCAACGGAGCTAACCAAGCTATGCTCGTGATGAAACTCAACGCCAGCGGCGACGTGCAGTGGAAGGTGAACCAAACTAATGGCGAAGCATCTAACAACGAGCTGCGCATTGCCGCCACACCCGACGGTGGAGCCGTGGTGCTTGCCAACCTGCGCCACACCGAGGGCTACCTGAGCGACCACATCGCCATCACCGACGCCAAGGGTATCGCCCATGACATCGCCTGGGACATCGAGGGCGAGCGCAACTTTCGCGGTTTCGTCTTTAAGCTCGACGCCGAGGGAGGCATCGAGTGGACTCAACAGCTGGTGATGAACACCACAGCCGACGAGGCCACCTACCCCAAGTGGAGCCAGAGCAGCCGCAACATTGGGCAGGGACTCAAGACTGGAGCACTTGAGGTGGATAACGACGGCAACATCTATGTGGGAGGCATCATGTGTGCTGCAATGACAGTTGGCGACGTGACAATACAGCCTCACAACGTGGCAAACTGGAATGGCAACTCACAAACCACCATGGGTAATATGTACATCATTAAGTTTGACAGCAACGGCAACTACGTTAAGCACCTCGTGAGCGAGGGCGAAGCCACTCAAGAGACAGTGCAGGCCCTCAAGCTACTGGGCAACAAGCTTTACATGGCAGCATGGGTGGCTGGTGTCGCTGGCAGTGAGTTCTCGATTGGCGGCAAGGCAGCCACTGCTGCCACCAACTACGGCAGCTGGGCTCTCGCAGAGCTCGACACCGACCTCAATGCCAACTGGCTCAAGTTCTATGAATCTACCATTAGTGGCTCGGCCTGGCAAATGCCCACCCTCACTCTCGCTGGCGACCACCTCTACCTCATGGGCACAGCAAAGTTTGGCATCACCATCAATGGCACCAATTACACTAACACCCCAGCCAACAAAGCCCGCCAGTCGTGGATCATACAGTTCGACCGCAATAGCGGCGACGCCACAGCAGCCACAGTGCTTGCCACTGGCGAGATGCAGATGCAGCATGGCTTCTTCGGTGGCTATGAGGGCACCGACGGCAACTTCTATGCCATTGAGCGCGGCCTCACACCCTCTACAAGCTTTGGCTCTGAGATGATACTCTATAAGTTTAACCCCGAGACCCTCGCCACTGACGACAACGTGCAACTGGCACTTGGCTCGTGCGACGGACAGTCGCTCGTGACCGATGGCACCACAATTTATGTGATGAACCGCTTTGCCAACAAGAACGAGACCATCTCGTTCTATAACTACGAGACCACCTTCACAAGTGCCGCCTTCGCGTGGGGACAGAGTGCATATCAAGTTCCAGTGGGGGCAGTGCAAAGCATCACTATCGACGGTGCAAGCGAAATCAACCTCGAGAAGGGCAAGAGCATGGAGCTCGTTGCCACCATGCTCCCCGCTGATGCCGCCAACTCCAGCATTGTGTGGTCGTCGAGCGACGAGAGCGTGATCACCGTTGACGAGAATGGCACAATCACAGCCGTTGATGGTGCCAAAGCCAGCGACGGCGCTCAGGCCACTATCACTGCCACCTCAACAAGCAACCCAAGCGTGAAGGCCAGCGTGAAAGTTAATGTTACTAGCGTGACAGCCATCACCACCACCGTGGGCAGCAAGAGCGTCAAGAGCGTGCGCTACTACAATGTGGCTGGCGTGGAGAGCGACGTGCCTTTCAAGGGAATGAACATCATCGTCAAGACCTACAGCGACGGCACTCGCACTACCAAGAAAATGGTAAAATAAACCACTGCCTAGCAATCGAGTAGGTCGGGAAACGAAAGTTTTCTGACCTACTTTCGTTTCCTTTCCTCTCACACCACCGTACGTGCCGTTCGGCATACGGCGGTTTAATTT
>ONJX01000038.1 GCA_900318255.1 uncultured Prevotellaceae bacterium
CCCAGGCGGGCGGCGCCAATGGCCTCATAGACCTTAGAGCCTGTCCAGCCGGCGTTGTCCATGTAGTTGTCGAGCGAGCTGCCAATGTCTTGAGCGCCATTCTTGGTGAACTTCGAGAAGCCCTCGGTGAGGATGTCGTAGTTCTTGGGGATGACACGCAGGATGTAGCTGTCGGCACCGTCGCAGGGGTTCCAGTTGGCAGTGAAAGAGGTGGGACCCACCTCGGTAGCGGCTGTGGCAACTGGCACCTCAAGGCCGTTGATAGGAGTGCGGAAGGCTATCTCATAGAGCTTAGAGTAGTCGTTGTAGATAGCAACCTTATACACCTTCTCGGGGTCGAGCTCGTCGCTGGCCAGCACCTCCTTGCTAGTGGTAGTGTTCTGCTTGGTTTGCACGGCAGTGGTGCTTGGAGTGATGGTGCCGTCGGCATTCACGGTGCACTCATAGATCTCCATCTTCAGGGGATAGGTAGTGTTGCTGCGGTTCTCGGCATACTGCTTAACCTGCGAGCAGTTGGTCACATAGAACGTCTGGTAGTCCTCGTTCCAGTCGGTATAGTAAGCGGTGCCGCTGAAGTAGCTTGCGCTGCCCATGAACACGTCGGTAGCAGCCCAAGTCTCGGTACCAGTTTTCTCGTTACCGGCAATGGTGAACCAGTTTTGGGTGGCGTCGGTCTTGAGCGCGTCTTGAGCGCACCATAGTTAGAGACGGTGAGCCAAGCGCACTCGTCCTCTTCATTCTCGGTATATTTATATATGGTGCTCATGCCGCTCACTGTAGCGCCAGCCTCGTCGATAGTCTCATATTTTGCGATGTCGAGATATGGGTCGGCAGCTGTGCCACCATCGTTGGCTTTAGCCACGAGATTAACGGTCTTAGACTCGGCACCGGCGCTAGTGAAGGTGATAGTGCCATTGAAGCTGCCCTCAACGGCCGAGGTGAATGTCACCGCTACCTGAACTGGAGTGTTCACACCAGTGCTGCTCTGTGCAATAGTGGCTGGCGACACGGTGAACACGCCGTTCTGGTCGTCAAGAGTAACTGTCACGTCGCTGGTGAGGAACGCGCCAGTGAGGGTGATAGTCTTGGTGATGGGGCGGTCGAGTGCAGCAGAGAAGTTGAGCGACTCGGGCTCTATCAAGAGGGTGGGCACGCGTGGCATTGCTGTGCCAGTGATGGGCACGGTCACGGCCTCCACCTCCTCGTCGGCACACGAGAGGGTGAGGGTGGCAGCAGTGTTGCCAGCAGCAGTGGGGGCATAAGTGACAGTGAGGTCATAACCATTAGCAGCCTGTGCTGTGGTGATGGTGGTAGCGCTCACGCTATAGGCATTGTCGCCGCTGATGGCAACATTGATGTCGTTCTCGAGGTTGCGGGCCTGAACTCTCACCACTTGTGTGTAGGTCTCGCCGGCAAAGCCGTCGAAGGCCACCTCGGTGGGATTAGTCTTGATCATGCCCATAGGAGGCTGGATGCCAATAATCATCTGCTGGTCGCTATTGAAGGTATAGCCTTCGCCATCAGAGAAAGCGTTCATCGCGCACCAGTTGTTGCCGTCGCCGCTCCAGCCAAAGTTCACGTGATACTTGTTAGTGCTGGAGTTGTAGCCGTCAACGTTGAAGGCGTGGCCGCCAGCACCGTTATCTACAGCCATGAACACCACGGGACGCCCCTCAATCATCTCGGTTTGCAGCAGCTGTGCCCAGTTGGCCTCGCTATAGCTGCCTTTCTGCACCAGACGGGTGGTGGCCTCGTCGTAGCCGAAGCCAATGTACATGTCGGCAACAATCTGGGCATCGGTGGTGTAGATGCCGCTACCGCCGGCAGCTTCAGTGCCATACATCATGTGCTCGGCCTGGCCCACATAGCGCATCAGGGTGGCCACGGCAGCTCCCTCCTCGGCAGTGTAAGTCTCATTGTGAGTGGCGCCGTTCTCGTCTTTCCAAGTGCCGTAATGGTCTTTCATGTGCTCCCAGTCGAAGGTCACTGCGGGCAGTGCGGCATAGGTGTAGCTCACGCTGTTCCAGTAGCCCAGTTCAAGGGTTGCAGTGTAGGCGGGCATGGGACCCACTTGCTCGGTGGGATACTTCCAGTAGTACATCACCATCGACGCCGAGGTGGCTGGACAGCCAGTGTAGCACTGGTAGGTGGTGCCACTATATGTGAATTTGCACTGGTCCCAGTAAGGGTCGGTCTGATCCCACAGGCAGGTGAGCAGTGGGCCATAGGTGGTAGTGGCCTTGATGCCTGGAGCCTTCACGGTAGTGGGCTTATCCACTTTTGCCTCGGGGTGAGTGAGCAGCCAGTCGAGCTGACGCTTGTAGCCGTCGAGCCACACCTGCATGTTGCAGGGGATGCGGTCAAGGTTGAGCGGGCGGTCGCCATAGGCGAGGATTTCCTCGGCACGGTCGTCGCCCGAGACGATGATAAACGTCGTCTCGGTGTTGAAAATGTAATACACTGGGCTTTGAGCCTTCTCGCCCATCTCGGTCTTGATGAGCTTGGCATCGGTGGCCCCTGGCGACATCATCTTACCGGCATATACCTTACTGGCAAGATATTGCTGCGCCTTGGTCTTAGCCGTTGACACGTCAACGGGTGCTGCCATCAGTTGCAGAGCAACTGCCATGACAGTGAGCAGTGATAATAGTTTTTTCATTAAAATGTTTTTTTGAAAATGAATTAAATATAGTTGTTTTACTAAAGTGTATTTTCTGTTTAGAGAATAAAACAACACCCATACCAAAACATATAGCGCGAGGCTAGTTGCAAGATACTCAACTCACTGCGAGATAATTCTCCTCACTTTTACAGGATTGAGTTGCTTCTAAAAACTGCCAAAGTTACAAATATTATCGGTAATATGCAAAAATGTTGGATATTTTTTACCACAAAAAAACACGACACAAGCTCAGGGTCGAGAGCACATCTCTTACAAAAAGACCGCTCCTGGGCATTGCAGAAGCGGTCTTTGAGTTATAATCTATTTGGTATAATTATACACCCAGTAGCACATTATATACCACAGTGATATCGACGGTGGTGATTTCACCGTCGTCGTCCTGGTCGCCGTGGACCATATTCTCGGTGTCGCCGTTGAGGATGTAGTTATATAAGATTGTGATATCCACGGTGTTCACCTCGCCATCGCCATTGACATCACCCACAACAGGTTCCTCGATGGGGTCGTCATCATCGTCCTCAAGGATTACAGGCCAGGGCTCGGTAGAGTAGTAGATTTTGTTAGACCATTCACTCTCCTGACCACCATAATATACCGACTTAACTTCATAGATCCAGTAGGCAATGCCATTGTAGTGTGCCATTTCATCAGGCGCAGTGCCACAAACCATGACGGTGTCAGCAATATTTTTAACGAATGTGGTGTCGCCACTCCAGGCAGGAATCCACCATTTAGCTGATGAGCCTTCCTCCGGATTGCTGTAATCGCCCAGATAGAGTTTGAGGTCGGTGATCACTACACGATGATCTTCTTCTTCACCACCATCATTGGGATTATAGTAATAGGTGTTCTTGAAAATGTAAGATCCAAAAGTGCCTGACATGTAGTCAAGGCTTCCATCGAGTCCTCTCCTGATAACAAAGGTGTAATACTTCTCGGGACCCGAGATGTCAAACCGTTGATTATAAGCACCCGAGCTTACCAACAGCTCGCCACTGGTGACACCCTCGGCGGGTTTTGCCTTAAACTTAAGTGTATATTCCTTTTGATAAGGTGGGATTTTTGGGCAGTTCTCTTGCGAGTAAGGAGTTGAAAGAGAGCCATTATTCTCAATAACCACACCGCCGTCAGCTCCGCTGATGTCGGTGCCCATCCATTCGGGGTGGTCGGTGTAGGCGTCAAGTGACTGATAGTCTGAAAGGGCTAAACCGTCGGTGAAATTAGAGAATTTCTCACGGAAAATCAAGCCATCAAACGTGGCGGGATAGGTGCGCAAGGTATAGCTCCTTGCACCTGGACTTGGACTCCAGTGCATGGTCACATGCTGTTCCTGCACATTGGTAGCCTCATAAGCCACAGGAGCGATAATAGGGCCGTCATAGAGACCAGGAGTCTTGAAGCCTATCTCATAGAGGTAAGAATAGGAGTTGGTGAGCACCACCTTGTAAATCTTCTCGGGGTCGAGCTCTTGCGAGGTAAGTACCTCGGCACCTACTACCGAGTTGCTCAGAGTCTGGATAGGTGTGGTGCCGGCAGTGACGGTGCCGTCGCCATTGAGGGTGCATTCATAGATTTCCATCTTAAAGGCGTAATAAGAGGCATTGCTGCGGTGGTAGGCATACTGCTTAACCTGCTCACAGAATGTTACATAGAAAGTCTGTGACTTAGCCGGCATCTTGTATTTTGCCGAGTAGGCAGGGCCGTCACCAAAGTAAGCGCTAGGACCGGGGAAAATGTCGGTAGCCGTCCATGCGTTAGTGTATTGAGAACCGGTGTCGCCGTCGGTAACCTCATTGGTAAACCAGTTTTGAGTGGCATCGGTTTTCATCACACCATAGTTTGAGACGGTGAGCCAGTAGCCAGTACCCTGTGGGGCATAGTGGTAGATACTCTCCATGCCATCAACAGTAGCGCCAGCCTCGTCGATAGTGGCGTGCAAGGCAACGTTGAAATAAGCATCGCTGGCAGAGCCCTCGGCGAGCATTGGCAACGCTATTGCCATGATTGTCAATAAAGATAGTAATTTCTTCATAAATAACGATTTTTTAATGTGGATATAGTTGTTTTATGATTTTCAAAAGAGCCGCCAAATTTACCAATAATTATGGTAATATGCAAAAAAGTTGGATATTTTTCACACTAATTTTCGCACTATCCACCTAATTTATGCAAAAGAGCCGCTCCAGCTATTGCCATGGAGCGGCTCTTAGAGAGGGTTATGGAATTGAATTATTTATTCACTCCGAGTAGCACGTTATATACCACAGTGATATCGACAGTGGTGATGTCGCCGTCGCCGTCTTGGTCGCCGTTGACCATGTTCTCGGTGTCGCCGTTGAGGAGGTAGTTATAGAGGATTGTCACATCCACCGTGTTCACCTCACCGTCGCCATTGACGTCGCCATAGACGGTGCCGGCAAGTGTGGTGAAGATGGTTGACGCAGTCCAATCGCTCAGGAGCGATTCATACTTGCCTTGAACCTGTACCTCATAGGTGGTATTGGCTGTCAATCCGGTGAGTGAGTAAGGACTAGTGACACCATTAACATAGTTCCACTGTGCCGCCTGCTTGCCGGTGAGAGTAATGGCATCGATGAACATAAAGTCCTTGTCGGTACAATTATAGTGACGGAAAGCAATATAACCGGCCTGGCCCTTATAATCACTTAGGTCAATAGACACCTCGGTCCAATTGGTTGAGTTGGGTGAAAGCATGTCGTCGGTAACCGGCACAAAATCACTTACATTTTTACCACTGGTAGAAACATAGATGCGATAATTCTCTTGATAATTATTGCCATCGTCCATTATGTAATATTTGAGAGTACCGCCCAAGTCCTGAACTTGAGGACTAATGAGCCACTGGTCGGGAGTGACAGCACCCACGCTGTTGCTAATCCAGCTTCTTGACATTGCTACATAAGAGCCGTCTTTGGCGGTGAATTGTCCGCTGAAGTTGCTGGTCAGGTCAACTGTTTGCCAGTTGTAAGAGTCGCCATCGGTGTTTATGAGAGTCCAGTTTCCAAGACCGTTCTCGAAATTCTCGGTGAATGTCACTTCTTCATCACCGGCATCTTGAGAATACTCTCTCCACCGTAAGTTCCAGCCATCATTGTTCTCGCCAGGAGTCCAAGAAATGGCGGCGGTAGTGGTTGCGGGATCAGCCTGCACGTTGATTGGTGTCTGTGGGAGCGTCACGTTGAGGTCGGTCTTGAAGGCTATCTCATAGAGTCGAGAGTAGTCGTTGTAGATTCTCACCTTGTAAATCTTGCTTGGGTCAAGGGCTGCCGACGTAACCACCTCGGCAGCGTTGGTCTGCTGGCTCTGCTTGCTATCTACCATTGTGGTGCCCTCGGTGAGCGTGCCATTGGCGTTGAGGGTGCACTCATAGATTTCCATCTTCAGGGGATAGATATTGCTACTGTAGTTGCTCGACTGGATGTTGTAAGAGTATTGCTTAACCTGCGAGCAGTTGGTAACATAGTAGTTCTCGTAAGCCTCGTTCCAGTTGGCGTAGTAGGCAGTGCCGGTGAAGTAGCTGCTGCTGCCCAAGAAGACGTCGGTAGCATTCCAGGTCTCGCTGCCACTCTTAGCGGTGCCCTCGCAGTTGATCCAGTTTTGGTTGGCATCAACCTGATGAGCGCCATAGTTAGACACGGTGAGCCAAGCGCACGCGTCGCTCGGATACTCGGTGTATTTGTAGATTGAGCTCATGCCGCTCACCGAGGCACCAGCCTCGCCAATGGTGGCATACTTAGCGATATTCAGATAAGGGTCGCTTGCGTTGCCACCCTCGGCAGCACTAGCAGTGAGGGTCACGGTCTTGCTCTGGGCACCTGTGCTGGCAAGCACGATTGAGCCGGTGAAGTTGCCCTCGGTGGCCGAGTTGAACGTCACGGTCACAGGCACGCCAGCAGCTGCATTGGCAGCGGTGATGGTGGTGGGTGTCACGCTGAACACGCCGTTCTGGTCGTTCAGGGTCACGGTCACGTTATTGGTCAGGAACAGGCCAGTAACGTTAATGGTCTTGCTCACTGTTGACGACAGGTTGGCATTGAAGCTGAGCGAGGTCTGGTCAACGTTGATGGTTGGCACCTTAGCAGCGGCAGTGGCGCTGACATTGAGTGTCACGCTCTCGGCGCCAGTGCTGGCCAGGGTGATGACAGCGTTAGAATTACCGGCATTAGTTGGCTTGTAGGTGACAGTCACCTGCACGCCATTGGCGGCGTTGGCAGCAGTGATGGTGGTGGGAGACACAGTGATGTTGCTTGCGCCTTGCTTGGTGATGGTGATGTTGCCCTCAAGGTTGTTGCCGGTCACGGTGAAGGTCTTGGTGTAGGTCTCGCCCACATAGCCCTCAAAGGTGAGCTCGGCGGGGTCAACAGCGATGTTTGGACCCAGGGCGCTGGCGGGAGGCCTGATGCCGATAATCATCGCCTCGCCATAGTTGAACACATAAGAGCCCGACTGACCGGTGGCACCAGTATTGGTGGTGAAGTTGTGTAGGGTGCAGTAGCCGTTGCTGTCGCCGCTCCAGCCCCAGTTCACATAATACTGACCGCTGGTGTTGCAGCCAAACACGTTGAAGGCATGGC
The DNA here is from genome assembly GCA_900318255.1 of uncultured Prevotellaceae bacterium. Taxonomy (GTDB): domain Bacteria; phylum Bacteroidota; class Bacteroidia; order Bacteroidales; family Muribaculaceae; genus Sodaliphilus. Next base: position 7,279 of record ONJX01000038.1, read on the forward strand.
CCGCGAGCTGATAGCTACTATAGTCATAGGCAAGATACTCGATGGGGTTGCCCTGGTGCAGCTCATTGAGCATCCATTCGTTCCACTGAGCGTCGGTATAGTATTGTGAGCTATTACTATAGCCCCATCCCGACGACACTATTTCGGTCAACGTGAGCAGCTGGGCATCGGTGTATCCCATGTTGAGAACACCCTGATAAATCTCGGGGTCGTTGGCACCACTGGCACTGGTGCCGTACATATAATCGGGTATTGACTGTCCGGCATAGCGCATGAGCCATGCCACGGCAGTTTTTTGTGCCGAGGTAGAGGTGTAGTTTGTGGGGCCGGTATATTCATCGATGATGTTGTCCCAGTCGGCAGCGCGCTCGCCCAGGGCGGCAGCCGAGACGCCACCACTCGAGGAGCCGTTGATGGCAGCTACAGCGGGGAAGGTCTTGGGCCATTTCCACTTGTAGTAGCACATGCTCAGCGACGTGGCAGGGCAACCGGTAAGGGTGCGGCTGCTGCCACTGGTGGGGCACTGGTTGTTGTAAGGCGAGCTCTGGTCCCAGTTGGCAGTCACCAGTGGAGGCACGGCGGTAGTGGCCTTGGGGGTGTAGCCGTTGGGCTTCAATGTGCCGGCCTTGAGACCGTCAATCTGGTACTTGTACTTGTTGAGCACCCACTGCATTGCGGGTGGGATGTCGTTAAGGTCGATAGTTCCCTCCTCGCCATACATCAAGATTTCGGGAGCCTGGTCGTCGCCCGAAACCACAACATAAGACTTGTCGGCATTAAAGATGTAATAATCCACTGCCTTGGGGTTAAACACCGATGGCTCGGCCTTTGCAAGTTTTAGATTGCTGGTGGCCGAGGCTTTGAGGCGCCCGTTAGTCACCTGCTTTGCCATGAATGTCTTTGCCACATTCTTTGCAGTTGCCAAGTCAATATCGGCAGCCTGCATCGGCGTCGCCAGGCACAGCAATAGTGCCAGTGACGACAACTTCGAGAGTCGCTTAAAAATTTTCATGAAGATTGTAGTTTGGTTAATAATATAGTTGTTTTTACCTTTTTCTTAGTGTGTCCTTTTAAAAAAATCCGCCAAATTTATATAAAAATATCTTTTCATGCAACTTTTTTTAATAATATTTCATCGTTTGCGTATTTTTTTGTAACTGCAGAGCCTCGTTTTTTCAAACGATTAAAAACGATTAGGCACGATTTGTATTTAATCGTATTTAATCGTCTGAGAACCTGGGGGACTGAACAGTTGCCATTTTTCCACACAAGTGGGGTAGTAACAATAATACTATTTAAAGCGGACACAGTAATACTGCAAGCAAAGAGCCGCCCCTGGGTTGCAGAGGACGGCTCTTTTAATATTTAATTAGGTGTTATACCACCTAATGATGCAAGTTATTTAACCACAACTTTCTTGTTGCCCACGATGTAGATGCCGGCAGGAAGGTTGAGGGTAGCCTCTCCGGCCTTCACGTTGCGGCGCATGAGCTGACCTTGAGCGTTATAGACGTTCACAACCTCGTTGTAGCTGTCGAGGCCGATGGTGCCTATTGCCGTTGGTGCATCGGGCAGACGCAGAGCGTAGCCCAGATAGTTCTGGAAGTCGTACTCGTAGTCGCGTGGCATGATGCCAGCTGGAGTGTGCCAAGCCTCCTTGATATTGATGGCACAACGCACGATGTAGCGCTGCCCATTGACCAGGGTGTTGCTGGCGGCACCCCATGAGGTGTCGAGTGTGAGACTCTTGCCCTGGACGCCGTTGCCAGGCTCATAGGCACGAAGGGCGCCGTCGCTGGCGTTCCAGTAGCCCACTACGTCAACCACCTGGTTAACCTTTGGACCAAAGTTCTCGTCGAGGTAGATTTTCTCAATATCATAGCCAACAGTTGTGGAGGCGCCCTGTGGCTGTGCAGTGGCAGTGAGCAAGGGGTTAAGCTCGATGCCGCTCAAGGTAGCCTTGAGGGTGCCACCCTTGATGGTCCTGTTGTCAACAAATGCCTGGAAGATGTCGTCGGTAGCAGTGACGCCAATCCAGTTGCCCTCGCCATCGGTGAGGAACGCATAGTTGGCATAGTCGGCCACGTCGGCCACTGCGAGGTCGTTGCTCACCACATACTCGGTGCCGTCAACGCCGCTAGCAAGAATCTCGGCCAGCGGAGTGCCCTGCTCTTCCACGGCAAGTGGAGTTTGGAAGCCCACTGCCAAGAGGTCGGGATAGCTGCCACCGCCACTCAACTGCACCTTGTAGATTTTAGAAGCATCGAGAGTTGCCGAGGTGATAACCAATAGGCCTCCTGTGCCGCCTTGCTGGGTGTCGGTAGCTGTGGTTGCAGCAGTGAGGGTGCCATCGGCATTGAGTGTACACTCATAGATTGCCAGCGTGGCTTTGTAGCTGCCACCATCTTTAACCAAGGCCTTAGCCTGAGTGCAGTTGGTGACATAGAAGCTTTGAGTGGCGTTTCCATAAATGCCGTAGGCTTGGGCTGTGCCAAAGAATGCATCATCAACGGGGAAGATGTCGGTGGCAGTCCACGAATTGTTGTACTCCGACAGCGAGCCGGTCTCAAGCCATTTCTGGTTTGTGTCGGCCTTCTTAGCGCCGTAGGTAGAAACAGTGAGCCAGCCGCAGCCGTCGGCCTCATTCTCGGCATAATTGTAGATTGAAGTCATGCCGCTCACGGTAGCACCAGCCTCGTCGATTGTGGCATACTTGGCGATGTTCAGGAAAGCATCGCTGGCAGTGCCGCCGTCGTTGCATTTACCAGTAAGAGTGACGGTTGTGGTGAGCGTGCCGCTGGTGAGGGTGATAGTGCCGGGATAGTTGCCTTCCTCATCACTCTCGAAGGTCACGGTGAGCTCAGTGCCTGCCTCGGCAGCGGCCTTGCTGATGGTGGTGGGCGAAACGGCAAACACGTTGTTAGCATCGGTCAGAGTCACTGTCACGTCGCCTGGCAGCATCTTGCCACGCACGTTGATGGTGGCTGTCTTGGCCTCGCCAGGAGCGGTGGAGATGGTCACGCTGGCAGGGTCGGCAGTGATGATGGGCACGTTAAGCTCGGTCTTGAAGCCAATCTCGAGCAGGTCGGGGTAGCTGCCGCCACCGGTGAGCTGCACTTTGTAAATCTTGGTGGGGTCGAGAGCTATCGTGGCGATAGCGCCTTCAGAGCCAGTCTTGGTGTCGGCAGCTGTGGTTGCTGCTGTCACGGTGCCGTCGGGATTGAGCGAGCACTCATACACTCGCAGTGTTGCCGAACCCGAGCCGCCACCCTTGACAAGGGCCTTAGCCTGGGTGCAGTTGGTAACATAGAACGACTGCGAGCCAGAGCCATAGATTGAGTAGGCCGAACTGCTGCCGAAATAGGCGGTTTGACCAGCAAACACATCGGTAGCAGTCCAGGTGTTGCCATAACGGGTGAGTGCATCCGACTGATACCACTTTTGATTGTCGTTGGCTGACATGGCGCCATAGCACGACAAGGTGAGCCAAGCGGCATCGCCGTTCACGGTATATTTGTATATCGAAGTCATGCCGCTCACGGTAGCACCGGCCTCGTCGATGGTGGCATACTTGGCGATGTTCAGGTAAGCGTCGCTGGCGGTGCCGCCGTCGTTGGCCACAGCACTGAGGGTTACGGTCTTGTTCTCACCACCAGGAGTAGAGAATACTACTGCACCAGTGTATTCGGCTTCCACCTCGCCAGAGTTAAAGGTCACAGTAACCTGAACTGGGGTGTCCTGACTGATGCTGCTCATGGGGATAGTAGTGGGCGAAACGCTGAACACGCCGCTTGGGTCGGTGAGGGCAACAGTAACGTCGCCAGTAAGGAAGAGGCCGGTAACGTCGATTGTCTTGCTTATCGATGACGACAGTGTTGCACCAAAGTTCAGCGCCTCGGGACTTACAAAGACAGTGGGAACACGAGGCTGTGCCACACCGGTGATGGGCACGGTGACGGCATCGGCGCCATCGCTGGTGAGGGTGAGCGTTGCCTGGCTGTTGCCGGCAGCAGTGGGAGCGTAGGTCACGGTAACATCCACGCCACTGGCAGCCTGGGTAGCGCTGATAGTGGTGGGGCTCACGCTATAGACGCTGGAGCCGCTCTTGGCGATGTTGATGTTGCCGGTGAGGTTATATCCCTTCACGGTGATGGTCTGGGTGTAGGTCTCGCCCACATAGCCTTCAAATGCCACCTCGGCAGGATTGGCGTTGATGGTTGGGCCCTGGTTGTTGAGGATGTACTCGATACCTGCCAGGGCGTTGATGATGCCATGACCACGCTGCAGGGCGGGGCTGGCTGGGTTGGTATAGGCAGTGGCGGTGTTGGCAATCACATCTTTCACGCGGTCCACGTCGAGAGTGGGGTCGGCCTGCAGGTAAAGAACTACCACGCCGGCGGCCACTGGAGTAGCCATCGAGGTGCCGCTCATCTGGCCCCACTTATAAGTGGTGCCGTTGAAGGTGGTGCTCCAGGTTGACGACTGGCTCGAGTCATAACCGTTGACCGACGAGATCACATAATGGCCAGGAGCGGTGATGAACGGCTGGTTCACACCGTTGCAGTCCACACCATAGCTCGAGAAGTAGGCAATGTCGTTAGTGCCGTAGCTGCCATTACTGGTGTTGCGGGTACACATAGCCCCCACGCTGATAACCTTAGGCGAGCACATGTCGTCACACATCGAGTTCTCGCTGGTGCCTGGGGTGGCGGTGTAGCCACTGATGCTACCAGTGCCAAGCTGGCTGTAGTAGCAGTCGGTATAGACATGGATGGTGTTGCCGCCTTTACCCTTGATGACATAGGACGCATCACGAGAGCTGCGGATGTAAAGATTATAGCGGCCATTGTTGGCATCCACGCTACCTTGCACCGAAACATTGTTGTAGGTGCCGCTGGTCATCCAGTCGCTCTCCGAGCCATTGACAATCACCTTGACTTGTAGCTGGTCGCTGGTGCTGTTCCAAATGTCGCAGTCGCCAGTATAGCCAGAATAAATGATGTCGTGGGTGATGGCCATGTAGTCGTTGTCGCTAGAGAGAGTCTTCACGGCAGCACCAGTATAGTCAGCCTCATTACCGGCACAAATCACGAACACGGCACCATATTGCTCGGCTATATCAGCGTAGGCGCGGCAAATGCTGCTCGTGCCGTCGTGAGGACCAACGTCGCTACCGAGGCTGATGCTGATAACGCAGGGCTTGCCCAGCACGTTCTTGGCATAGTTGGCAATGTACTTTGCCGAGCTCACGATAGCGGTCTCGGTCAGTGATGCACCACAGCCAGCGAGCACCAGGTCGGCCTTGGGAGCCATGCCGGCATAGTTGCCCACTTGCGAGCCGGCGGCGCAACCGGTGGTGTGCGTGCCGTGGCTCTCGCCAGTGTCGTCGCAGGTGAGGTTGCCAATCTGGCTGGCGGTAGTATATTGGTAGCCCATGAGCTGCACGCCGCCCACTGTGGCGCGGGTGCCGCCGTTAGCACTGCTGGCGTTAGGCATATACACTGCCTTGACGCGTGTGGTGCCATCGCTGTTGAGGAAAGCGCGGTGGTTAAACTGGATGCCATCGTCGATGATGCCCAGCACCACGCCCTCGCCGTCGAAGCCCTGGGGCAGGCCATAGTTGGTGCCGTCCCAAGCCTTGTCGGCATTTACCACGCCCTTGGCCACATCGGTCTTTAGGCGTGCGTTACGGGCTATGCCCACTTGCTTGACACCCTTGAGGCGTGCCACAGCTTCAATTTTGTCAACAGGGATTTGGGCGGTGACAAAGTCGGTGAACTTGCTTGTCACCAGCACGCCCAGGGCCTCAATCTCATTGATTAAGGAGCCGTCAACAGTGATGAAGCATTCCACATACTCCACCCCATTGATAGCCTTGGGCTGAGCAAGAGTCCCCTGTGCGTCGGGAGCCTGAGCCACGGCATCGGCACGTTGCTGCAGGAACACCTTGGTTGGCGCGCTTAGCTTGTCCTGAGCCATCACAGCCAGCGACATGCTAAGTGCCATCAGTAATAAGAAGAATTTTCTCATGCTGTTAGTTATTAAAGTGAATAATTATGTTTGGATATTTATGCAATTCTCAGTAATTAGCGCACAAATTTAGCGATTTTTTTTAACGAGAGCAAAAAAACAGTATTTTTATTACCACATTTTTCGGAATGAAAACCGATTACTGAACCCACTATTTATTAAAAATATAAGCGCCCTGATGTTAGAGCGCTTATATTGTATTTATGTCACTATGCTTGTATTACTTCTTGGCAGTGAGCAAGACGTTGTAGATGCAAGTGATGTCAACGGTGGTAACCTCACCATCGCCATCGACGTCGCTGGTGGCAAGGTAGGTGTCGTCGCCATTGAGCAAGTAGTTGTAAAGGCAAGTGATGTCAACAGTGGTGACCTCGCCGTCGCCGTTCACGTCGCCATACACATGAGAGCCACCAGCAAGGGTCATGACCTCAATCATGTTAGACCAACCGCTGAACTCGCCGCCGTAGAGGGCTTTCACGTCGTAGGCATAGGTAGTCTCGGGCAACAAGCCAGTGACAAGATAATGAGTGGCTGTGATGCCGTCAAATGTGATGGCATCACTCTCGTCGCTCTGCGCCAAGATATCACCCTCATAGATTTCCACACCGGTGATTACCACACGTTTCTTCTTGACGGTATTGGCAAACCTAATCTTCTGTGATGCATCGGCAGCGCAGTCGAGCACCACAATATAGCTACCCTCGTCGCTGGTGGGGATGGTGAGCGACTCGCTGCTGTTGCCACAGCTCACGGTGAGTGGGCAATCGGTGTCGGTGTCGTAGGCGCGAGCCGTGAATTTCACGCTCACCTTGCCAGCGCTGGCGGTGAGGTCGAGAGCTGGAGTTTGCAGAACGCCGTTATAGCTGGTAGCGCCCAGTCGCAGGCCACCCACGGCCTGATAAACGTAAGAACCGGTCCAACCGCTGTTGTCACAGTAATTGTTGAGCTGGCTGGCGATATTGGTAGAGCTCTCCTTGGTGCAATTAGCAAACGTGTCGGTAAACAATGCCTGAGCCATCGCCAGTGGCTTGATGCGCAGGGTGTAGCTGCTGGCAAAGGGGCAGGGCTCCCAGTTGGCGGTAAACGAAGTGGCAGCAATGCCGGTGGCCTCGGTAGCATGAGGAGCCATAATATTGACAGTGGCAGTGCCGGTGAGGGTCACTATGGCATCGGTAGCTCCTGCACTGCTCAGGGTGATGGTGCCGTTGTGAGTGCCGGCAGTGGTGGGCGCGTAGATCACGGTCACGGCCACATAGCTGCTCTCGTCGAAGGCAGTGGCAGCAATGGTGCTTGGCGTGACGGTGAACATCTCGTTATCGCTCGTGAGGGTGATGTCATCAGCGATAAACTGTCCATACACCCTAAACGACCTAGTAGCTGTGGCACCAGCAAAGGCCGTCATGTCGAGCGACTCATAATTTGTGCTGATGACAGGAGTCTTGGGCTGGGCAGTGCCATCGACGCTGATAGAAACCTGCTGAGCTCCTGCACTGTTGAGGTTAATGGTCGCCTGAGTGTTGCCTGCCGCGGTGGGTATATACTTGATGGTGAGTGTTGCACCCGCCATTATCTCGGCATTGGTGAAGCTTGAGGGCTCCACTTTATAGATGCTGGGACCCACCACAGTAGCTGTCACGCCCTGGGTGAGGTTGCGGCCTTCGAGATTTATCGTTGTGGTGATGGTGTCGCCCACATATCCACTCATGCTCACCTCGGTCTTGCTGGCCAGGATTCGAGGCAGAGCGCTTTGCTGCAAGATGTAAGAGATGCCACTGAGGGCGTTGATGATGCCATGACCACGCTGCTTGGCGGGGCTCACGGGGTTAGTGTAGGCTGTGGCAGTGCTGGCGATAGCGTCTTTCACACCATTGACATCAAGCTCGGGATTAGCTTGCAGGTAGAGAGCAACCACACCGGCGGCAACGGGAGTTGACATCGAGGTGCCGCTCATCTGGCCCCAATAGTGGTAACGGCCGCCATAGCTCATGCGGTAAGAATAGCTCGAGGAGCTGCTGGAGTCATAGCCGTTGATAGAAGAAATCACAACATGGCCTGGAGCGGTGATGAAGGGGTGGTCCACGCCTCTCACATCGGTGCCATAGCTCGAGAAATAAGCCACGTCGTTGACGTTGTAGTAACCGTTATAGTTTGTACGCGATGCCATCGCTCCCACGCTAATGGTCTTGCTGCCGCAGATGTCGTCGCTCATGGTTCCCTCTTGCTGTCCCAGAGAGAGTGTGTAACCGTTAATCCTTCCACTTATTGCGATTTGTGAGGCGCTGCCACCATCGCACCAAGCGTCGATGGTGTTGCCGGCAGCACTGGTCACCACATAGGCGAGGCGGTAGTTGCTGTTTTTAGCTCCGCTCATAGTGGGATGGATGTAAATGTTGCGACGGTTATTTGATGAACTGAAGGAAATCTCCACATTGCTCGAAGTGTTGAAATAAGAGCCAAAGTTATTCAAAATAGTGCTGCTGGTAATCTCATCGCTAGTGTAGGCGATGGCACCAGTGCTCCTGTTCACCACAAGCACCTTGAGCTTGAGCTGGTCGTTGGTTCTGCCCCAGATGTCCATAATGGCAGGGCCATAGTAGGAAGAGCCGCCCACGTTGGCTCCACCGGTAGAACTCTCGTGGATGATGGCAAAGGCATCGCTCTCGCTCGAGAGAGTTTTTTTGGCGTAGCCATAAGCGTCGGCCTCGTTGCCCGACGAGAGCAAGATTACTGCACCATATTGGTTAGCAACCTGGTCGTAGGCACGGCAAATGCTGCTCGAGCCGTCGTGAGGGCCAGTGTTAGAGCCCAAGCTGATGCTGATGACACAAGGCTTGCCTTGGCTCTTGGCATAGTTGGCGATATATTTTGCACTGTTGACAATAGCCGTCTGCGACAGGCTCTCGCCCAGACCACACAGCACCAGGTCGCAGTCGGGTGCCATGCCGGCATAGCCATTGACCTCCGAACCTCCAGCACACCCACTGGTGTGCGTGCCATGGCTCTCGCCCGAGTAGTCGGTAGTGAGGGCCGCAATCTGGCTGGCAGTGGTGTAGTGATAGCCGGTGAGCGTGGTGGTGCCCACTTGCGGAGCTGTGCCACCATTGGCAGTGGTGGCGTTAGGCAGGTACACCGCCTTGATGCGTGTGTTGCCCGAGGCGTCCTTGAAGGCACGGTGGTTGAAGTCCATGCCCGTGTCGATGACGCCTATCACCACCCCTGTGCCACGGTAGTTCTGTGGCAGACCGTTATTAATGCCATTCCATGCTTGATAAGCTTTGGTCACGTTCTTGGCCTGGTCGGTGTAAGGGCGTGCCATCTGTGCTATGGCAACCTGCTTCACGATGTCGAGGGCTACCACCTGCTCCACCTTGTTGATGGGCACCAGAGCAGTGACCACGTCGTCAAACTCGCCAGTGATAGTCACTCCCAAAGCCTTGAGCTGAGATGTAGATTTACCGTTGAGCAAAATGAAGCAGTCCATGGTTTCCACACCATTCGCCGCCTTTGTTTTGCTAAACAGCTTCTTGTCGGCTTGCTGCGCCATGCCAGCGGCATAGTGTTGCAAGAACATCTTTGTTGGGGCACTAATCTTGTCGTTAGCGACCATCGCTAGCGACAACATCAGGGCCACTAATAGAAATAGTCTTCTCATTGCTTGTAATTTATTTTTGATGAATAATTTTCGCAAAAAAGTGCCATTAAGTCATTTAAGCTACAAATTTACACAAAATTATAATACCCAAGCCAATAAAAACTTTTTTTAACGACTATACCAATAAATGTAACTATAAATCTCAAACGACCAAAAACGATAAAGACAAAACTTAGTCATTAATCGTTTTTAGTCGTTTGAGACAAAATAGAGACAGTATTTCCTTAATGAATTGCGTCAAAAAAGGCACTATATGATAGTCCTTAATTGCCGTAACTGCCTTAAAAATGCAATCTATTCTGCTCCCAGCAAGATGCCATAAACGGCGGTCACGTCGGCGGCGGTGACGATGCCGTCGCCAGTCTGTTCGCCATTGACCAGATGAGTGGTGGCATTGTTGAGCAAGTAATCATAGAGCGCTGTCACGTCGGCGGCGGTGACCGTGCCGTCGCCGTTCACGTCGCCAGCAACAGCCACACTCACAGGCACATTACGGTAAATGGCCTCAAGGCCTGGAATGAGCATCGTGTATTGTTGCCCAGCGACTGATTTGCCCATTGTCACCTGGATGTAAGAAAGCCTTATGGGATAGTTGCTTATATCGCTGGCATCTATCCACTGGTCGATGGGCAGGTCGAGGGTAGTCTCCACGCCAGCGGGCACTGAGGTGGGAGTGACGGCAGGATAGCTTATTTTACCACCATTAGGGCGCAGGGCAAATGTCACGCCCGTGACTGGAGCTTCGCCAGGATTGATGCGCACGCGCAGCGTGTCGGGCAGGCTCCACAGCGTTATGTCTTTGTTCATGCGCAGATAAAAGGTGCGTCCACTCGAACCAGTGTAAGAGATTTTCATGCCGTTGTCGAGAGGCTCGGCAACAACGTTCTTGCCACCGCTCATATTGAACGACCAGGTGTCAACATCCAAATCTGGGTCAATGGGATAGACGCGCTTGAGGGGTTTCTGCACCTTCACCTTCATGCTCAGCGTCTTGTCTTCGAGCACGCCAGTGACAGTGGCCTCGCCGTCGCTCACGCCTTGCAGCACGCCAGTGTTCTCGTCGATGACCACTATGCTCTCGTCGCTGCTGGTCCATGTGAGTGCCTCGGGGTCGAGCGGCATCACGGTCTCCCCCACCCTGCTCTCCACGCCCACAGCATGTGTGCGGTAGGTGTCGGTGACGATAGAGTCGGTAGTGAGGCTCATGTCATCAGCACTCCCCACTATTGAGATGGGCAATGCCGCCGTGAGGCCATTATACACTGCCGTTATATGGCCATCGCCGCTACCAGTGGCAAAAAAGGTGCTGCCGTCTTTTATGACTCCCAGGCTCGCGTCAGCCTCAAGGGTAAACCCCTGAACGTCGGTATCGATGAGCATGCCATATTGGTTATAGCCATAAATCACCGGAGTATATACACCAAATTTAGGCACTCGCTGCGCCCAGTCCTTGAAGCGTATCTCGGCTATCTCGTCATCGTCGGGGGCACTGCTCACGAGGAAGAGGCCGTTGCAGTCGGCGCGCTCATGGCCATCGCTGGGCACGTTGCGCACTCCCAGCGCACTGGTGTAGAGCGTGGTGGAGCCGCCACCGTCTAGGTTGAGGCCCTCGGTGGCACCGGCATAGCGCAGCAGGTCGCCCAGGTGCGACGTGCGGCAGCCGTCGCTGATGAGCGAGCGCCCGTCCACCACCAAGAAAATCAGCGTCTGGCCACCGTTGGCGAAGCCTATGCATGTGCGTGGGTGCATGTCGGGGTTGCCATCGTTGATGGTCTGGCCGTTGCGCAGCATCCAGGGCTGACCGCTCACCACCTCGCGAGGGTCAATCTTGTTGCCACCTGCCACAGCGCTCATGGTCACAGTTACTATGTCCCCCTCCTTCAAGCCAGCGATAAAGCTGGCGGTGGTACCTTGCCCGTAAAGCACATATCCCCCACTAGGCACCTGCATGTCGCCGGCAGTGCTTGGCGTGCCGGTTATTACCATCCTGAAAGGCTCGAGGAAGTTGAACGCATCGCCCTCCACAAGCGCTGCCTGCACCTCGCAGCAAGCGCTGGTTTGGTTAGTGTAGCCATAATAGCGGTCGTTGTAGAATGTGACAACGTTGTTGCTGGCGTCGGTGTTCACCCCGCCCGCTGTCACCGTAGTGCCGTTGTAGCTCAGCGAGCCACTGAACGACACCGCATTTATGTAGGAATTGCGCATCTCGTCAAAGACATACTTATATTCCGCATCATTAAGACGATAAACCACTCCGTCGCCTATGCATGTGCCTACTGGCGTGCCCACCATCGACACGCCATGTGCAGTGGTGCCGCTAGTGTAGAAAAAATCGCCATTGATGCCCGCAAAGAAGCGGTGCCCTGGGCCGTCGTTGCGTTGCGCCATCGACGACACCACCTCGCCACCTGCCGTCTTGTCGTTGCCGCTCACCGTGCGCAGCGTGAGCCACGGGTTGGTCATGTCGATAGTGGTGTAGAACACGCGCATCTCGGTGCTGCCATTGGTGAAATAGAGCGACGTCTGCGTGGTGCCAGGCCCTATCTTGGCATGAAACAAAGTGTCAACCGAGTATTCCTCTCCCAGCAGTGCCCAGGTGCTGCTCGCCGTGGCACTGTCTATGCAAAACGAGAGTGCCGTTAATAATAACAATAATTTCTTCATATTGCTAATTTCTTTAGATGACTGAGTTCACTTTAAAAAGTCCACATTTTGGGCCTATTGTCCCAAAAACAAGCAAAACAGAAAATTAAAGCATAGATTTTTCAGCAGCAAAAAAATTAGTTTAATTCGCATAATTCGCCGTTTTTAAAAAAAATGGACTTGAGTTAATTTTGGCCTCCTAACATAGTGGTATAGACCGCAGTCACGTCGGCAGCGGTGACGATGCCGTCGCCAGTCTGGTCGCCGTTGACGATGTGTGTGTCGTCGTTGTTGAGCAAGAGGTCATAAAGGGCGGTGATGTCGGCAGCAGTGACGTTGCCGTCGCCATTCACGTCGCCAGGCACTGCCACAGGGCCATCGGGCTCGATGCCAGGGCCAATCTTATAGACTCCCATGCCGTTGTAGGCCTTGAAGGTGAGCAGGGTGATTTCCTCGTTGCCATTCTCGTCGAAGCCCTTCTCGATGGCTATGCAGTGTACACGCAGGCCACTGTCGTTAATCTTGCCAAGGCTGTCGGCAGGCAGCTGCCAGTATTTTGTCATCGTCTCAAGCATGTCGCCCTCGCCGAGCTCGCACAAGTTGATTTGGCAGCCGTTGCCATTACCGTTCATGTCGCCCTTGACATAAGCGAAGAAGTGGCGGTCGTCGAGCATAAACTCGTTCATGCCATTAGCAGCAACACCCGTGGGATGCAACTCTTGAGGCACGTTCTCAAAGCTGTCGATCACACTGCCGTCAACACTGTAGAGCACTGGTGCGCCGTCGAAGCAGTCGATGTAGAAGTAATCACCGCTATACATGGTTTCGTCATCAGTGCCAAGCAGCATTTTAATCACTGGAGCAAGGCTGAAGCCCACTTTCTCGGCCGGATAGAACTCAGTAAACTCCATGTAGGGGTCGCCACTGAAGCCACCCTCCCAGGTGTCGATGTCGCCACCTTGCTCGTTGTGCCAGCGATACACCGTGGGGAAACCGGGGTTGTTGCTGTTGTGACCAATGGTCATGATGTTGCACTCGGCCTGCTCAAGGGTGATGTCGCCCACCAGGTCGAGGTAGTCGGTGCGATGCAGCACCTCGCCCTTATCCATGTTAGTGACCAGTGTCATCTCGCCACTCTCGGTGTCAACCATGTAGATGGGGATGACCGCCGCCGTCTCGCCTGTCATGGGGGCCACCCAGATGTGCCCAAAGTTGTCGCTGCCAATGCTGGTGTTGCCCAGGAACACGCCGTATGGCGCGCCATTGAGCGTCAAATTGAGTGGAGACAACTCGTCGCCGGTCATCGCGTCGAAGCGATGAACCACGCCCTGGAGGATAGTGTCGTTCTTGCCTGTCTCGGGGTTGGGGATTATCACCTGGTTCTCCTGGCTGCGCGACACATATATCACGCCGCCGGTCATCGTAGCGGTGCGGGCGTTGGTGTGGCAGATGGGCGACAACGTGTAAGAATTGCCTGCATGCACGCGGTCAAACATCCACAGGTTCTTCACTCCTATGCCGTTCACTTTGGCATAGGTCTGCCGGTCGGTCACAGCCCAGCTGCTCATGGCTGCCAGCACAGCCACCATTGCTAGTAGTAGTAATTTCTTCATGTCGTTATTCTTTTTTTATCTCGAGCTCTCGACTTGACAATTGCCCGATATAGTTTTACACAAAAGGGGAAGAGAACCACCAAGCCTCCACCCCTTTCTAACTGTTATTTTTTAGATTTAACTGCTCAAATCTCTGATTTGCGAAACTTGAGTTATTGTTGACCTCCTAACATAATGGTATAGACCGCAGTCACGTCGGCAGCGGTGATGTTGCCGTCGCCAGTCTGGTCGCCGTTGACGATGTGTGTGTCGTCGTTGTTGAGCAAGAAGTCATAAAGGGCGGTGATGTCGGCAGCAGTGACGTTGCCGTCGCCATTAACGTCGCCAGGAACACTAACCACCATTGGATCATCGGGAACTACGCCCTCACCCACAACATACACGCCCATGCCGTTGAAGCACTTATACTCAAACACGAGCACTGCTTCCTTGCCACCCTCGGTGGTGTAGTCGGTAATCACGGGATGAATGCGCAGACCACTGTCGCTGGTCTGGCCTTGACCGTCGGCAGGGAAAGTCCAGTAGCGCTGCATGCCACTGAAGGCCATGCCCTCGCCAAGCTCGCAGATGTTCACCTGGCAAGAGTTGGGAGCGTCGTACTGACCAATAGAGTAAACAATGAAGTTGCGGTCGCCGAGTTTGAACTCGCCAATGCCGTTGGTGCCCGGCTTAGGCATCAAGAGGCTGTCGGCCTGCATTTCCTCTTGAGTGAGACTGCCAAAGCCATCAACGATAGTGCCATCGCTGGCATAGAGGGTGGGAACGGTGGTGAAGCCGTCAATGTAGAAGTTCTCGCCACTGTAGCGAGTTTCCTCATCCTCGCCGAGCACAAAGCGGCAAGCGGGAGCATAGCCCCATTGCGTTTGGCTCTCGGGGTACATCTCCACAAAGTCCATGTAAGGGTCACCACTGAAGAAGCCCTCCCAGGTATCTACATCGCCACCTTGCTCATTGTGCCAAGCATAGACGGTGGGCACCTGCGAGCCAGGCGTCATCACGTTGCACTCGGCCTCCTCAAGGGTGATGTCGCCCACCAGGTCGAGATAGTCGGTGCGGGCAATCACGTCGCCCTTGTTGAGATTGGCAACGAGCGTGAGCTCGCCAGTCTCGATATTCACCTGGTATAGAGGCACCTCAGAGGTCTTCTCACTGGTGTAGGGTGCCACCCACACATGGCCAAAGTTGTCCTTGCCAATGGAGTTCACTCCCAAGAACACTCCGTAAGGCTCTCCATTGAGAGTCACATCAAGTGGCGCCATCTCCTCGCCAGTCATAGCGTCGAAACGATAAATCACGGCGGCCATGATGGTGTCGCCAGGCTGAGGAATAATCTGCTTGGCCTCGCTACGGGCCACATACACGATGCCGTCTTGCATCACAGCGGTGCGGGCCCTGTTGTTACACCAGCCAAAGTCGGTCTGCAGCTCATTAACGCCATAGTGGAAACGGTCGAGCAACCACAAGTTGCGCATACTGATGCCGTTGACGGTCTCATAGCCGTTAGGATCCTTTTTCAGCTTCAAGCCTGCTGCCGAAGCACTCGTGCAAGCTATTGCAACTAATGTCAGTAAGAGTAAAAATTTCTTCATTTTGCAAAATGTTTTTAGATATTAATAATATATTTTAGATTTTTCTTTACAACCCACAAAGAAAACAAAATCCACACAAATGACCAAATTTTTCTCACATTTTTTCCACGCAAAGTAACAAAATTACACCTAATTAATAATGTTGGGAGAAGACTTCGCACAGATTTCAATCGGCATATTCAGCAAAATGGCTGCCACAGCGGTGCTTCTTGTAACGGCGAATTTTGCGAATTAAACTAATATGACTCCTCTTTAAAACACGGCGAATTTTGCGAATTAAACTAAATAGCTACCATGTATGACTCCACTGTTTTTAAAAACAACGGCGAATTTTGCGAATTAAACAAATTTTTTGCTGCTGAAAATCAATATTTCATTTTTCTGTTTTACTGGTTTTCGGGACAACAGACTCAAAAATAGCAAAAGAAGACAATTCCAACAAACCTTATATCAATAGAATTCGTTTAATTCGTGTGTTTTATTGTTTAAAGTGGACTCAAGGTTAAAGGTTAAAGGTTGGAGATTAGAGATTAGAGGTTAGAGATTAGAGATTAGAGATTAGAGATTAGAGGTTATCGAAGAAAAATGAAACAACGGGGTCAGACCCCATTGTTTCATTTTGTTCATTGTGTGAGCTAAGATTTTGCGGTTTTCGGCATTTTCATAGCAAAAAATTTTGCGGTTTTCGGCATTTTCATAGCAAAAAATTTTGCGGTTTTCGGCAAAACAAAGGGGGTCGCCGCTGGCGACATGTGTGTGGTTGTCAAATACCCCCCTTGACACTTGTTGCGCTCGCTAGGGCTCGCTGCACAAGAGTCAAAGGGGGTTACTCAGAGGTCAGCCTTCGGCTGAAATCCGCCCCAAGAATAGCAAGCCCACATATTTTGTCCCTACCATTATCACATTGAATATAAGCCAATAGCAGGGGATTTATAATCTTTAATCGAACACTGTAAAAAATATAATTTCCTGCGTAAGCAGGCTTTTTG
>ONJX01000044.1 GCA_900318255.1 uncultured Prevotellaceae bacterium
CCTGGCATTAAGATTGAAACCGTCAGCCGCTGGCACACCATTGATAATGCTGCCTGGCCGCAACGACGACAAGTCGTCGCTGGGCATCGTGGCGGTGAAGACCGCTTGGCGCTTGGAAATATCATCTTCACATGAAGTAAACAGTGCCACACACGCCAAAAAGGCAATTATAGAAAGTAAACACTTTTTCATGACCATAATGTTTTTAGTTATTATTATTTCTTTGAAATCTTCTTGATTGCGTGGATGAGTTCTCCTGCTTGGGTCACTCCCTCCACGGTAATGGTGTAGGTGGTGCTGGCGGCATCGCCTGTGTAGAAGTTGAAGCGGGCTTGCTTGTTGGTGCCGATGGTGATGCTGGGATTCCAGTAAAGTGTCTCACGCAAGTCGGTGCCCTCGCCAATTCCGTTATTGCCGGTGTCATAGCGTGGAGCGTAAAACTCGGCAGGCTTTTGGTATCCGAGAGGAGAAACGACCTTTAAGGTAAAGTCTGTTTTTTTTGTAACTTTCTCGCTGCCATCTTTAGTGGTGATACATATCACACCGCCCTTATATCGCCCACCGCCTATTGCTATTGCAGCATATCCCGGGATATAATCAATCTGCTTTACAATATCAAAAGGATACATCTGAATAAGATAGTTGAATGTGTTGTCAAAAGAAGATTCCATAACAGTTGATGATGTTGGAAATCTCGCAGCAGTTCTTCTTGAATTTGGATTCATCATGACACCACCAGCATCTCCGTCACTAGTCTCTAATGGAACACCGTCAACAAGAATGCCTATAGGTTGGTTCCTGTCCCTCATGCTTGATAAACCTTTCTGAGTCCTGACAATACCAGCAAAAAATCGTATGGCAGTTTCATAGGAACTGACACCTCGTTTTTCGAAGAACTGATAGTCATAACTTCTCACAGCTAGAACCTCATATATGTTTTCTGGATTCTTTACAGTTCTCTTGGTGACCACTACTTCGTCAAGCAAAATTGTTGCTACACCGTCGATATAAGTCAATCGATTCTTCTCATTGCTGATGTAACTGATTTCTTGTTCGTCAAGGATATCTCTATTTGGTGCTTTTTTAGTGAAACTGACCCCTGTAATAAATGGGAACTTGTCATCGTCGATTCTAAGGTTGCTCAGTGTAGAGCCTTTAGGACTTTCGGCCTGAACCAAAAACTTCACACTATCGGGAAACGACATATTGTCGATAAACCATTGCCCATTTGCGTCGCTTAATGTAGTCTCGGCATAACGTATGTCGGGAGCAATCACCTTGATTGTGGCATTTTCCATCAGTTTGTTGCGCCACTCTGTGCGAATTGTTCCACTCAAAGCTTGTCCCTGCTCTATTGGAAATTGAGGTACTACACTTTTTCCAACCAAGGCGTGGGGCACGTCATATCGTCGCCATCCCTGGGTCATCATGAGCATGTCAAGTTCTTTGCCGCGGTCTATGCCCTCGAAGTACCAGGCGGGATTGTTGATGCGTCCTTGCAGGTCGCTCTGCAGGAGCAGGTCGGTGAGGATAGAGGTGGTGCTGTCGGGGGCGATAGTGCGGTCGTCGGTCACGCTCACTGCAAAGTTGCCAGCGATGGTGTCAACGAAGGTGAATTCGCTCAAATCGACGCTCGCCTGCACCAGCTCGCGGCTGTCATAATCAGCTTTATTGCTGCTCAGTTTCGCTCGTGGTGCTTGCTTGCCGGTGACGAAGAAAAGCCGCTCGCTGAGCATGCGGCCATTCTCGTTCATCAGCAGTGCCTGAACCACACCAGCCGGCAAGGTGTCGGTCTTTATAGTCACACTGCCATAGCCTGCGGCGAGCAGGGTGCCTCGCTGCTGCACGGCTATCATCGCCGTGCTCTGCTGACTGCCCTTAGTCTCAATCCTCACTGTCTTGCCCTCGTTGCTCACTTGCAGCACGGTGGCATCACTTCTCACTTGTGGCAAGTCGAAAGTCTTTTCTCCAAGGTCATCATTCCGGCATACTGCCTGATAGGCCATTCCTGACTGTGGCGTGAATGTGGCGAGTCCCATGCCGTCGTGGGTGGTAGTGATGCTCGCCACCGTGTTGCCGCCGCTGTCAACAATGTAGCCAGTGATGTCGATCAACTTGCCGTTGCTGTCCATCGCCTTGAAAGTCATGCGGTTCTCGAAGCCGGGCACGAGATATCCGCCCTCGGGACAGAAGCTCACGTCGTAGGTGGTGGTGCTGCCCGGCGGGAAGGCGATGTACTTG
Source organism: uncultured Prevotellaceae bacterium (assembly GCA_900318255.1). Classification (GTDB taxonomy): domain Bacteria; phylum Bacteroidota; class Bacteroidia; order Bacteroidales; family Muribaculaceae; genus Sodaliphilus. The sequence goes on from ONJX01000044.1 coordinate 2,242, forward strand.
CCGTAGTTGCCATATTGCACAAACACTACCCCGTCGCGCAAATTCTTGTGGTCAACATTTATGCTTAAGTTGCCCTCACCGCCCTTCCAGTCGGCGGTCTTGCCGTTAGGGAGGATATAACTGAACGAGTTGTAGGGGCACGGCTGTCCAGTCTCGGTGTCGAGGTAGCGCAGGTTGATTTTCAAGCTCTCGTTGTCCTTGCCCTGGTTTTTCCATTCAAACTCATAGTCAATCTTGCGCTTGATGGCAAACGAGCTTGTGATTTTCACCTTTTTCTTGAAGAAGTACTGCTCTCCCTGGTTCTGCATGAACATGGTGTAGGCCGTGAGCGTGTATTCGCCCTCGGCGACTTTAGTCGGGTCAAGGGGCAGATAGCCTTTCATCACTCCATCACGCTCCTTAATCTTGATGCGCATATCGACCGTGTTCATGGGGCTGATCAATTCCACATAGACAAACTTGCTGGCATCCACCGGCTGGTGATTAACTGCATTGACCACAAAGGCACGAAGCCAGATGGTGTCGCCAGTGATGTAGTAGGGCTTATCGGTCATCACATGGATTTTCTCCTGGGGGTAGTTATAAACCTGCCAGTCGAGATTCTGCTTGAGTTGCGCAAAATCCTGAGCATAACCGCACGCAAAGCACATAACAGACAAAAACAGGGAGAGCAAATACCTTTTCATGATAAAACCAGGGTTAAGAAAGTTAAACTATTTTTTACTTTGTAAACACCAGTTGTCAAGAAACACTGCACGAAGAACAATATATTTAACGACTATTAACAAAATCTTGTGTCAGTAGTGGGTGTCATACAACCTGGAGTATTAGAGCAGACATCGCACAGTGAGTCATCTGTAACAGGACATGTGCAAGTGTCATTCACTGTGTAGGCAGGGGGGCAATTCTTATAGGTTTTGTCACAACAAACCTCAAATGCTGAATTAGTAGCCGGTAGGGAGGCCAGTGTAGGTGGTGCTGGAGTTGCTGCTGTGGTTCTCACCTTGCACATAGCAGTAGGGGGTGCCCAACGTGTCAACATACTCGATGTCCACAGTGCCAGTGCTGCCAAAATATACTGTGAGCTCGTTAAGCTCTTCATCGTAGGTCACCCGTGGCGGGTCAACATAAATCTGGTTGTGACCATTGACAACACCACCAGTATGAACCACAATTTCATTAGGTGTAGCAAAGAGATTTAAAGAAGTCACAACAATTCACAAATATGTTAAGAAAAAACTGTTTTTCATCATTGCTTGATGTTTTAAAATTAATAATAATCATGTTTTATTGATTGCAAAGTTACAATAAACGATTGTGTCATACAAATAAAAATCGTTATCACGCATCAGAACAGAGCCTGATAATCAGCGTGTTACATTTTAACATAGTTATCAACGGATGAGGATGGTGGATGAGTAATTTATTACAAAATAACTCAACAAACTAAGTTCGCAACCATTTTGTATTTATAACTCAAGTCTGTAAGGTGTTACTTAGTTGTCGATGTGACAGTTAGCCTCGAAGAGGCGATTACCCCAGAAGGGTTAAACATGAGTAACCCCACGTAAGATCGAAACGTGGGGTGCAGTCTCACCTTAACATCAACCTCGAGAGGTTGAACAACAATCGATGATGAATTAATGAGAACTAAGAAATTTACTTATGAAAGTTGAGTATAGAGTCCACTTTAAAAAGTCCATATTTTGGGTCTATTGTCCCCAAAAAAGCAAAACAGAAAAATAAAGCATTGATTTTCAGCAGCAAAAAAAATAGTTTAATTCACATAATTCGCTGTTTTTAAAAAAGTGGACTCATTAAATAATAAGGTGGGAGCGAACGGTATTCTGTCATCAATTATCAAAGCATCATGAAGAGTGCTTCAATTTCTCTTGTGTGACGAAAGCATCAAGAGACATGGGCAGTTTCATTTTGATTTTAATTCTTGTTTTCTTTGTTCTTACAGATGGTACTTCCATTCCTGTACAAAAAGCAATCTCTTCGTTATGATATCCCAAACTTATCAGGCTAATAATTTTCAGTTCATTTTCATTAAGACTTGGGTAAAGTTCTGAGAATTTACTAATAAGGTTGTTATACTTGTCGTCGGCGAGCATAATAAGCAGTTTGCTCATCTCATTATTCGCTCCTAATTGTGAGGACCTCTCTTTGAGCAATTTCACAAAATCAGAATGCTTCATGCTGTTGCTTTTTTCAATCAGCGACTTCAATGAATTGAAGTGCTGCTCAAGATAGGAAACAATCGCACTGTGCAATTCCTTGTTTTCGCCATCGGTTGAAGTCTTCTCCTTGTATTCAGCAATTAAAGAATCTGTGATTTGCTGTTCCTGTTTAAGCTCATCAACTAATTGCCTGTATCTTTTAAATCGCCACACATAATATCCTAAGATGATTAATAGAAATAAGGCCAATAACGAAACCAGCGTGGCTTTCCATTCAACACTGGATAATGTGGAGTTTTTGTCACGCAGGATCCGTGAATCTTCTAGTTTCTCTGTCTCATGTATTATATTTCTTTTGGATTCTTCTAATATTTTCTGGGTCATTTCATCACTAAGATTCTGTTGTTTTAACGCATCGTTTATATTGCCCTCAGCTTTGAACACTCTGCTTAGCGTGTAGGCATACATCATACTGTCATATTGACTGCAATTATCAATTTTTACCTTGTTAATATAATATCTTGCTGAATCTGCCATATTTAACTCGGCGTAAGCATTGGCTACATCACAGTGTACTAGATTTGTTGCATATTTACCATCCATCTCATAACATTTAAGCGCTGTCGCTTTAGCTTCCTCAAAGCATGAGTCAAGCAAAAATGCCAATGACAAATCACTCAGAACTACATAGTAGCTGACGGTATCATTTAGCTCTTTTGCCAAATTGGATGCTTGGGTTAGCAATGATATTGCGCCTTTCTTATTTGTGTCTCTATATAAGTTCCCTATATGATGAATTGAAAATAACATCATGTGCTTGTCCCCAAGCTTTTTGTAATACATATAAGACTCTCTGAATTTCTCTAGGTCAAGGTTGTTGCTGGCATAGTTTTTATAGTACAACATTCCCATGCGCAAATTGATTTGCGCGAGATTGCGGTAGTCGGTGGTGTCGGCGTTGTCCTCGGCTTTCTTGTACCACTTTATCGCCTCGACGGGGTTGCCCATGACCTCGTAGGCACCACCTTTATATAATAAGGCGCGGGTGTAGTGCTCCCGGTTGTGGTTGTCGTCGTAATAATCTACTGCTGTGCTGATTAACGTGTCGCTAGTGAGTGGGATGTTGCAGCGGAATTGTGCCTGTGTGAGCAGCAGGGCGTGGTAGGCGAGGTTCTGTGTGAGCAGCAGGGCGTGGTAGGCGAGGTTCTCTTTGCTCTGGGTGGAGTCGCGGTTGATGGCAGTGAGAATTTTGAGTGAGCTGTCGGGTGCGGTCCACATGAGCGTGTCGGCGAGGACAAGGCGTTTGTCCACACTGTTACTGCAACTCATCACAAACGAGATAGTCAATAAAAATATTAATATGTATAATAATTTCCTCATTATTCATTTGCAAAAATAATCGGTTTTATTCATACAACAAATTTTTTTATTATAAAAAACACCCAAAATCTAGTTTTTAGGATTAAGTTATTAACAATCAGTGGCTTATAAATTACGTTTCAAAAGACAAGATTTTCATTCATTGCTTATTAGAACAAAAAATTCGCAACACTTGAAGAGGCCGAATCAGCCTCTGCCAGGATTAACGCTTGCTCTCTAGACACATATAGAAATCCATGCTTCAGTAGATTATTCTCCTCAAACTTGATTTGATATCCAATCTCCAAATAACCTACCACAGCTTTTGTTGGCCGAGGATTAGGAAAATCGCCAAATAAAAAAGGAATAAGAGCATTACTCATAAGCACTTATTCCTTCAGGTCTAATCGCTGATTTTCTTAAATTCCCATCCTCACGATGCCTCGCTTTGAGGCTTTGACGAAATTGACAATCTCGTCGCGCTCGGGCGATTGTGGCACTTCGGCAATCACCTTAGCCAGAGCCTCGGTGTGGTTGAGCCTTGAGAGGTATAGGACACGATACACTTGCTGAATCTTGTTGATTTGCTCCTCGCTAAAGCCACGGCGGTGAAGTCCCACCGAGTTGACTCCCTCATAGGAGATAGGGTAGCGGCCGGCCATGATATATGGTGGCAAGTCCTTGTTTACCAATGAGCCACCTTGCAGCATCACATGCTTGCCAATGTGTGTGAACTGGTGCACAAGTGCCCCGCCTCCCAGCACAGCATGGTCGCCCACGACCACCTCGCCAGCAAGCTGCACCTGGTTAGACATTATCACGTTGTTGCCAAGCTCGCAGTCGTGCGCCACATGGCAATAGGCCATGATAAGGCAGTTGTTGCCAATCACCGTCTTTCCCTTTGACGCTGTGCCGCGGTGAATTGTCACAAACTCGCGTATGCTGGTGCCGTCACCAATGATTGCCAGGCTATCTTCGCCATTAAATTTCAAATCTTGTGGGATGTCGCTCACCACAGCTCCCGAGTGGATGTGGCAGTTGTTGCCAATTCTTGCTCCAGAGTGTATCACAGCGTTGCTGTCGATGATAGTGCCGTCGCCAATGACTACGTTCTCGTCGATAGTAACGAACGGACCAATTATTACATCTTTCCCTATTAATGCGTTTTCACTAACACATGCTAGTGGTGAAATATTCATTATTCTAATCGTTTTTTTATTTGTTCTTAATAATTTGAGCCATAAATTCTACCTCACTAACAATTTTCTCACCCACAAAGGCATAGCCCTTCATCACGGCACATCCACGTCGCAGTGGAGTCATGAACGAGATGTGGAAAATGAGCGTGTCGCCGGGAACCACCTTCTGGCGGAACTTCACGTTGTCGATTTTCATGAAATAGGTGGAATAGCGCTCGGGCTCATCCACTCCGCTAAGCACCAGCAGTCCTCCCACCTGTGCCATCGCCTCGATTTGAAGCACGCCAGGCATTACTGGCTCTTGAGGGAAATGTCCCTGGAAGAATGGTTCGTTGCTGGTTACATTCTTGATGCCCACTATATAGTTCTCGCCAATCTCTATCACCTTGTCAACAAGCTGCATAGGGTAGCGGTGTGGCAGCAGCTCCCTTATCCTGTTGATGTCCATATCGGCAGCCTTGTTGGGGTCATAAAGTGGTGCTTGCACGTTCTGGTAGCGCAGCTCCTTGCGAATTTGATTGGCAAGTTTTGTGTTGATGGTGTGGCCAGGACGAGTAGCGATAATTCGACCTTTCAAGGGCCTACCAATGAGTGCCAAGTCACCGAGCACATCAAGCAGCTTGTGGCGTGCAGGCTCGTTAGGGTGGGTGAGAGGCTTGTGGTTGATATACCCCAGTTTGTTGGTTTTTATGTGATCCACCCCCACAAGGTCGGCAATCTTGTCGAGCTCTTCTTGTGGCATCTCAGCGTCATAAATCACGATGGCGTTGTCGAGGTCTCCACCCTTTATGAGATTGTTCTGCACGAGTGGCATTATTTCTCTGACGAAGACGAAAGTGCGGCTTCCAGCTATCTCGTCCTTGAAATGACTAAGAGAGGCGAGCGATGCAAACTGGTTGTTAAGCACAGCAGAGTTGTATTCAACCATTGTGTCGATTGAGAAGTCATCATCGGGGAGCACAATCAGCGACGCTCCAGTTGTCTCGTCAACCACTTTTATGCGTTGCTTTACCACATAATACTCTTTATCGGCATTCTGCTCAACGAGGCCAGCCTCTTCAATCTTTGTGCTATACTCTATTGCGCTGCCATCAAGGATGGGCAGCTCGGGACCATTAACCTCTACGCAGCAATTATCAATGCCTGCAGCATAGAGAGCTGCCATAGCATGCTCAATGGTGCCTATTTTAATCTCTTTGTTGGTGCGGCTAGCAAGAACTGTGCCCCTGTTAGTAGCTACCACATTCTCGGCAAGGGCTTCTATAGTTGGGCATCCTTCAAGGTCAATTCTCTTGAAAATGTATCCAGTGTTTTCTGACGCTGGTTTAAAAGTTGCTTTAACCTGCAAGCCTGTGTGCAAGCCTTTTCCACTAACCGAGAAATCGGCTTTTAGGGTGAGTTGTTTCATTGTTAGTAAATGCGTTATTATTTCTCGTTCTTTATTTCGTCAATTAATTGTTTCAGTTGCTTGATTTCTTGCGTGATTTGAGGAATGCGCTTGAGATAGACTTGGTTTCTTGCAAAATCCATAGCGTTGATGGCTGGGGTTCCCAGCACGCGCATGTTGCTGCCCACGCTATTTGGAATGCCTGATTGCGCGCCAAAGCCGTTGTTGTCACCCACGGTGATATGTCCGGCAAAGCCCACTTGGCCACCCACCATGTTGTTCTTGCCAATCTTAGTGGAGCCTGCCACTCCCACTTGAGCGGCCATCACGGTGTTTTCTCCAATTTCCACATTGTGAGCCACCTGTATAAGATTGTCGAGCTTAACGCCCTGCTTGATAACTGTAGCGCCCATTGTGGCACGATCGACTGTGGTGTTGGCCCCAATCTCCACATCATCCTCAAGGACGACAATGCCTATCTGCGCTATTTTCTCATAGGTGCCATCGGCTTTAGGAGCAAAACCAAAACCGTCGGCGCCAATCACCGCGCCAGCGTGCACGATGCAGCGGTTGCCTATCTTGCAACCATGATACACCTTTACGCCAGGATAAAGTATCACATCATCGCCAAGGGTGACATTGTCGCCAACATACACCTGGGGATAGATCTTCACATTGTTGCCAATCTTCACATTGTTGCCCACATAGGCAAAGGCTCCCACATAAACATCATCGGCAAGCTCAACGCCCTCAGCTATGTGGCAAGGCTGCTCAACGCCTTTCTTGGCCACCTCTTGACTGCTCACCATGTTGAGCAAGGTGGCAAGGGTCTCATAGGGGTCATCTACCCTGATGAGCGTGGTAGTCAACTCATGCTCTGGCTTGAAGTCCTTGCGAACTAGCACCGCTGTGGCCTTGGTTGTATAAATAAAATGTGTGTATTTAGGGTTTGCCAAAAAAGTCAGGCAACCGTCGGTAGCTTCTTCAATCTTGGAGTAATTCTCGATATAAGCCTTAGCATCTCCCTCAACAATTCCATTGACAATAGATGCCAACTGCTCAACTGATATTCTCATAAATAGCTGTCTAAAAATATTATTATCCTGAAATTAATCTGCAAAGTTGCAAAAAAACGGCGATATGGCAAAGTTAATATGTAAAAATTAACATAAAAACTCTTTATTAAGCAGGGGAGAGGCGCAAAAGAGTTAAGTGATAAATGTTAACTGTTAAATTTTAAGTGTTAAGTAGGGACAAGGCGTGCCTTGTCCGTGAAGTGCGACGGCAGACTCTTGATGTATGGCACTCATGACGGCCTTGACAAACTCGGCGCTGAGCCCGAGGGCATCGGCCTGGTCAAGGCATTTGTTGAGAATGGTGTCATATCTGCTGGTTTGCACCACCTGCATTCCTTTCTCTCTCTTGTAGGTCCCTATCAAGCGGCACACGTTAAGCCTCTTGCTTAGGATGTTGAGCAGCTCATTATCGCAAGCGTCAATCTCGAGCCTGAGCATCTCCAAACTCTCACTCGTGAGGCCCTTTTCCCTTATTATCAATGAGCCCACGATGTCACTTAGCATGGCAGGCGTCACTTGCTGCTCGCTGTCGCTCAGTGCCTCATCGGGGCTGCAATGAGATTCTATAAACAGGCCGTCGAGCCCCATGTCCAGGGCTTGCTGCGACAGTGGGGCGATAAGGCTACGCCGCCCGCCCATGTGCGAGGGGTCGCACAGGATGGGAAGTCCCGGGTAGCGCCTGTGTAGCTCTATCGCCAACTGCCACTCGGGCACGTTGCGGTAGTAGCTGTTGCCATAGTAGCCGAAACCGCGCAGCACGGCACCAATCATTGTGACACCGGCATTGGCGATGCGCTGCATGGCGCCTATCCACAAGTCCAGATCGGGGGTGACAGGGTTCTTCACCAGCACGGCAACACTCTTGCGTCCCTCGATGGCATGGGCAATCTCTTGGACGGCAAAGGGGTTGGTACACGTGCGGGCGCCCACCCACAGCACGTCGATGCCAGCATCTAGGGCCGCCGCCACATGCTCGCGTGTAGCCACCTCGGTGGCAACGGGCATACCGGTTTCTTGCTTGGCGAGCATGAGCCACTCCAGTCCCTTATGTCCCACGCCTTCAAACGTGCCTGGCCTCGTGCGCGGCTTCCACAGCCCGGCACGGAACACTGCCACACTACCTGTAGCCTTCAGCTCTCGGGCTGTGCGCAGCACCTGCTGGCGGCTCTCGGCACTACAAGGGCCGGCTACAATCAATGGTGCCCGTTTTGTTTTTCCAGCAAAGGGTAGTGGAGTGATGCTCGTGAGTAGTTTGTCGTTCATTATCATCGGGTTTTTGCAAATGTTTTGCAAAAGTACCACTTTTTTCTCACATAGGAAAACAGAAAACAGTTAATATAAAACAGGTAATAGCTATTTAGGGACTAGGCACGCGCCTAGTCCCTAAATCGTGAAAAGGATCCTGAGTAGGAGTTTTATTTTTACTTGTTGTTATTTAACATAATACTGATTATAAAACAAAAATCAATATTAAAAAACAACTACTCCATTAATAGTTGTGCCCGTGTTATGACGAATGGTCAATAAAAACAAACGAGCATGATGAGAGAAATAATAAGAGAAAAAATCAATTTAAAATTTTGCTGCATGATGATAAAGAATTAATTTTGCCAAATAAAAGTTGTTTCATGAAAAATCATTTTAAAATAAATATCTTGCTAACACTTGTCGGCATCGTCCTGGCAATCCTACCTATTCATGCGTCAGATTATGCAACAGGGCTCGACTCAATTAAAATAACTCAGCGAGAATCAGATATTTTATCAGTCAACGACACATTATGCGAGAAATTTAATTCTAAGCAATTAATTGTCCCTGGCATTTTTATGGCTTCGGGACTTGCGGGCGCTATCGATCATAATAACAGTCTTAATCGTTCAGTTAATGAAGCCTTCAATGATTTGAGCGATGGAAAGACTTGCAAAATAGATGATTACCTGCGTTTTCTGCCTTCTGCATCACATTTAGTGCTTGGCAGCATTGGCGTTAAGTCAAAGCACAATTTCAAGGAACGACTTCTCATTTCGGCGACTTCGCATGCTGCTATGCTCATTATGGGTTACGGTACAAAATACATAATTAAAGAACAACGCCCCGACATGAGCAATAACCATTCTTTCCCAAGCGGACATGTAGCTCTTGCTTTCACTGGTGCAGAGTTGTTGCGACAAGAATATGGAACAGCCTGGGGCTTAGCTGGTTATGCTGTAGCAACCAGCGTGGCACTGATGAGGCTATACAACAACAAGCATTGGTTTAACGATGTGGTGATGGGTGCAGGCATTGGCATTTTGAGTGCACGAATTGGCTGCTGGTTGCTTCCATTTGAGCGTAAGCTATTTAAAATCAACCACAAAAGCACTAAAACTTCAACCGTTGCTATAACCCCAACTTACAATCCTGCCGAGAAAGCCCTCAGTGTGTCGGTCTTTGCTGTTTTCTGAAAGCCGACGAGCTGCAAACGAGCTGACGACACACGAGCTGACAAGTCACAAGCTGACGAGGCAATGGTTGCCGTCGCACTTCACGGACAAGGCACGCCTTGTCCCTACTTAACACTTAAAATTTAACAGTTAACATTTATCACTTAACTCTTTTGCGCCTCTCCCTCACTTAACTCTTTTGCGCCTCTCCCCTACTCGATCTCTCACGATTATCAGCGTTTCATCATTCGGTCCATCGAGCGCTTGTCTTCGCGCGCCTTTATTGATTGGCGTTTGTCATATTGCTTCTTACCACGAGCTATTGCAATATCCACCTTAGCAAACCCATTCTCATTTATGAACACTCGCAGTGGCACGATGGAATATCCTGGAAGTACGCATGCTTTAGCTATCTTGTTGATTTCCTTACGGCTGAGAAGGAGTTTGCGGTCGCGGTGTGTCGCATGATTATTGTAGGATCCATAGGAGTATTCAGCAATATACATTCCTTTCATCCACACCTCTCGATTTTCTACCATGCAATAGGTATCGGTCAGGCCAGCCTTGCCTTGCCTTATAGATTTTATCTCGGTGCCAGTGAGCACTATGCCAGCTGTGAAAGTTTCGATTATCTCATAGTCGAATGTGGCACGACGGTTTTTTATATTTATGTTGCTTGTTGAAGCCATTTTTTAATTTAATTAATGTGATTTAATGATTTATCAATGAACCCAATATCCACCCTATTATTGCTGGGAAAGCTATCATCATAATCGACGATATTACAACAAATTTCACCGATTTGTTGCTGTCAACACACATGAAATCCACACCCCTATAAGCCATGTAAGGCATATATAGCTCCAGGAAATACAGTGGTGAGAACTCTGCATTGAGAACGTTTATTAAAATCGACAGCATTATCAAAAACGACAGGTTATAGATGACATAGTTGCTCAGTTTAGACATCGCCAAGCTGCTTCGTGTGAACTGAGGATAGAAGCCCGACAGCAGATACACACACAGATAGTAGGTAAGCATATATTTTGAAAAATCTACTATCGCCTTCATCAGCGACGACGAAATGGTGTTAGATGAGCTATCATAAATTATTGGCACAAAGGTGGAAATGGCGAGGATAGCCAACAACGGAAAGAAGAGCGAACTAAGCACTCTCTGTGCCGAGTGGCATTTGTCGTCAATATATTGCCAACCAACCTTTGGCGATATTAATAGTACTATAAAATTTCTAATCATTAGTAGCTGTTTTCTTTTTGAGAGTGCAAAATTAATAAAATAGCCAAAATAATAAAACTAAAATTGAGTTAGAAGACAAAAAAATAAGTAATTTTGCATTTTATTTCTGGAGAGCATGGTGGCAACATGATTTTTATGTTTGAGTTATGAGTCTAGCTGACAAGGGACAAGCTCACAAGGCAATAGTTCATTTTGGTGGATGCGATGCACATAGTCTCATCACCGCCTTCCATAATCGACAAACCATAAACGACAACAAGCATCAAGAATGAGACACGAACTTTTTATAGCTTCAAGACTTAAGCTCGGGAACAAGGGCGAGGCCAATTCCCGAAGCCTCTCTGTCGCCGTCGTGGGCATCATTCTTGCCATCATAATTATGATTCTCTCGGTCGTGATTGTGCTCGGGTTCAAACAAGAGATAAAGTCTAAGGTGACGAGTCTCGACCCGCACATTAAAATCCTCAATGGCGCCATTGGCCTCGACAACAATTTCGCTGTGGTCGATTCCAGGGAGATTGCTAATGGCATAAACAGCGACCCTGCTCTCAAGCGGCACTTCACTAGCATCTCGCTCATTGCCGAGAAACCGGCAATACTTAAAACCAACGACAACTTCAAGGGGCTACAGTTCCGTGGCGTGGATGCTGGCTACGACTTTTCCTTCCTCGAGAAAAATCTTGTGAAAGGACGTGTGCCTAACATCGAGAATCGCGACAGCACGCAAGAAATCATCATCTCGAGTGTCATCGCCAATCAGCTGATGCTCGATGTGGGCGACCGCATCTTCACTTATTTCATCGACGAGAAGGTGAAGGTGCGCAAATGCCACATCGTGGGAATTTTCAGCACCGATTTTGAGGCCTTCGACAAGATGTATATCGTGGGTAACATTGCTCTGCTACAAAGCGTCAACGGGTGGAAGCCTCACATCGGCAACTATGTGGGGGTCAATATCGATAACATCTCCAACCTTGATAATGCTGAGTCTCTTGCCTATCAGTTATATGGCAAACTGGCCCTGCAGACCTACGATGACGAGTACAACACTACTCTCTATAACGTCACTAACACCAAGCGCAACAACCTCTCTTATTTCACCTGGCTGAGCATGCTCGACATGAATGTCATCATCATCCTCACGCTCATGATCATCGTGTCGTCATTCACACTGATCTCGGCACTGCTCATGGTGGTGCTCGAGCGCATCAAGATGATAGGACTATTCAAAGCGCTGGGCGCCACAAACTCATCAATACGCCGCATCTTCATCTTCTTGACACACAAAATCATCTTCAAGTCGATGCTCATAGGCAACGCCGTGGGAATAGGCCTTGCTTTGCTGCAGAAGCATTTCCACATCCTAAAACTAAACCCCGATGCCTATTACATGAACTATGTGCCCATCGACATTAACGTGCCGGCAATCATCATCCTTAACATCGCTATCTTGGTAATCTCCTACATTACCCTGATAGGCCCTTCCTACATAATATCCTCTATAAAACCCACTTCAACCATGAGGTTTGAGTGATGCCTGCTTTTCCATCATAATTAACAAGGTGTAGATTAACTATTTGATATAAAGCAGATTGCTGGCGATTGAGGTTAAATAGCGCTGAACTCTGCAATGATTGTTCAAAAAAAATCTCTTAAAAAGTTGTGTAATAGTCAGAGTTTAACTACCTTTGCACCGCTTTTTGCGAAAAGCACATTAATTAATTATTAATTTATCATTTAATTTTTTTATGAACAACTACGAAACCGTTTTCATTTTAACTCCCGTTTTGTCTGAGCCTCAGATGAAGGAAGCGGTAGAGAAATTCAAGACTGTGCTCACCGACAATGGTGCCACAATCGAGAATGAAGAGCTGTGGGGAATGCGCAAGCTCGCCTATCCCATCCAGAAGAAATCTACCGGATTTTATGCGTTCCTTGAGTTCGCTGGTGAACCAACCATCGTTAGCAAGCTCGAGACTGCCTATCGTCGCGACGAGAAGGTGCTCCGTTTCTTGACTTTCCGTCAGGAGAAGTATGCTCACGAGTATGCCCTTAAGAGAAGAAGCTTGAAGAAGAATGCCCCTAAAGTAGAGGACACTCCCGCCGAGGAACCCGCTGCCGAAGCACCTCAAGCTCAAGTTAACGAAGTAACTAACGATTAATGCAAGGAGGAAACAAAACTATGGCACAAGCTCAATCTGAAATTCGCTATCTCACTCCACTGAGTGTTGATACCAAGAAGAAGAAATATTGCCGTTTCAAGAGAAGTGGCATTAAGTACATCGACTACAAGGACCCTGAGTTCTTGAAGAAGTTCCTCAACGAGCAAGGCAAGATCTTGCCTCGCCGCATCACTGGCACATCGCTCAAGTTCCAACGCCGCGTTGCTCGCGCCATCAAGCGCGCTCGCCACTTGGCATTACTGCCCTACGTAACCGATTTGATGAAATAATTTAAAACTGGAGGTAACACAACTATGAAGATTATATTGAAAGAAGACGTTATGAACCTTGGATTCAAGGACGACGTTGTTGAAGTAAAGAACGGCTACGCCCGCAACTATCTTATCCCAACTGGCAAGGCCATCATGGCATCGCCTTCAGCTTTAAAAGTGCTCGCCGAGAACCTGCGCCAGCGCGCTCACAAGATTGCTAAGATCAAAGGTGACGCCGAGGCTGTCGCCGAGACTATGAAGGGCGTCGCTCTCACCATCAGTGCTAAGACCGACAAGTTTGGCACCATCTATGGTTCAGTGGGCAGCAGCCAAATCGCTGAGGAGCTCGCTAAGCTCGGTCACGAGGTTGACCGCAAGATCATCAAGGTTGCCAACATCAAGGAGCTTGGCCACTACACAGCAATCGTACAACTGCACAAGGAAGTTGCCGTTGAGATTCCTGTTGAGGTGATCTCGGAGAATGCTCCCAAGCAGGAAGAGGCTCCCGCAGTAGAGGAAGCACCAGTAATGGAAGAGGCTCCTGCTGCCCAGGAAGAGGCTCCTGCCGAGGATGCTCCCGCAGCTGAGTAAGAGTTGATTTGAGGTTATGGGGCAACAAGCTCCTACCTCACCACACAACCAATAATAAAACTGACCGCGCTAGATCTAGTGCGGTCAGTTTTATTGTAAATCTAACAAATAATATGTATCTTTGCACAATATAACTACACGATTCAAGTAAAAGTGATAGTTGAGAGTTTTTGTGCGAGGCGTGACAGCTACCATTGCCTCGTCAGTTCATATACTTAATTACTAGAATTATGACACCATTAAAATTTATAGCAATTATTCCGGCACGTTATGCCTCAACACGATTTCCTGGCAAACCACTTGCTGTGCTTGGTGGCAAGACGGTGATAGAGCGAGTTCATGAACAGGTGGCGAAGGCCATAGACAATGTGCTGGTGGCTACCGACGACGAGCGCATCCTCAACCATGTGGCAAGCTTTGGTGGCCGAGCGGTGATGACAGGCAACCACCATCGCAGTGGCACTGACCGTTGTCGCGAGGCTTATCAGTTGAATGAAGGCCATGAAGACATTATTATTAATGTGCAAGGCGACGAGCCATTTATCCTGCCTGAGCAGATTGAAGCACTGAAAAGCTGCTTCGACGATGAGACGACCGACATCGCCACTCTAGTCAAGCCTTTTGACAAGGCACGTGGATATGAGGAACTAGAGAACCCGAATATCGTGAAAGTGGTGATGGACAGCGACATGAACGCCATGTATTTCTCTCGGTCGGTAATTCCACACCTGCGAGGCATCGACAAGGCTCTGTGGCCTAGCAAGCACCAATATTACACCCACCTAGGCATCTACGCCTATCGTGCACAGGCACTAGAGCGCGTCACCAGCATGGAGCCATCGTCGCTAGAGCTTGCCGAGTCGCTTGAACAGCTGCGCTGGCTCGAGAGCGGAATGACTATTAAGGTGGGTATCACGCAACACTCATCAATCGGCATCGACACCCCTCAAGACCTTGAGCGTGCCGAGCAGTTCCTTAACCAACATTGATGCCATGGCAATAGATCGAAGCACTCCCCCACCAGTTAGCGACTTTGACGACTTCTCCCTTGAAGTGCCCGCTCCCATCACACTATCTAACGGCATGAAGATGTGGATTGCCAGCAACGGCGAGGAAGAAATCAACCGGTTTAGCATTTACATGACTGGCGGCGCATTTCAGGATTCGCGACCCATGCAGGCCACAGCGTGCTCATTAGCCGTGTTCAATGGCAATGCGAAGATGTCGTTTGCACAGATTGCCGAGGCCATCGACTTCTATGGTGCCTGGCGTGAGGCACATGTCCTTGACAACTGTACCTCATTCTCGCTGTCGTCACTCAATGAGAACTTCGATAAAACGCTGCCCATCTTCATTGAGAGCCTCAGGACTCCAGTCTTCCCCGACAGCGAGTTTGAGCCACTGAAACGTCAACTGGCAGTGAACTGCGCCATGGCGCGAGAGAAGGTGAAATACCTGGCCAACAAAGAGATCATGAAACTCTATTATGGCAAAAATCACCCTCTTGCCACCGACCCCACCCCTGACGACATCAACTCGTTGACAGGTGAGCACATGCGCAGCTTTCATTCTCATTTTTACAAAGCTCAGAACTGCAATCTTGTGCTGGCAGGAAACATCAGCGACAGGGAGATTGCCACAATAGAGGCGGTGCTTAGCGACTGGCAGCCCGATGGTGCCCCCACACCGCAGGTGGTGCCCCCTTTCAGCCCATCGCAAGAGATGTTCAAGATTGTTGACAAGAAAGGCGCCGTGCAGTCGGCTGTCGTGATGATGCTCAAGACCGTGCCGCGGCGTCACCCCGATTACATTAAGCTACGCATTCTCGCTACAGTGCTGGGTGGCTATTTTGGCAGCCGGCTGATGAAAAACATTCGAGAGGAAAAAGGCTACACCTACGGCATTAGCGCTAACCACAGCGGCAGGGCTTTTGATGGATATGTGGGCATAGCCACCGAGTGCGACACACTCCACACATGGGACGTCATAAGCGAGACACACCACGAAATAGAGAGGTTGCAGAGCGAGCTCATTACGCCACAAGAGCTTGAAACGGTGAAACGCTATATGCTCGGCGACCTGGCAAAGACACTCGACACGCCGTTCAACATCGCTGCTTACATTGGCAACATGTTTTGCCATGGAACTTATCCCACCTACTTCAATGAGCAGGTGCACGAAATACGCAATGTCACCAGCTCGCAACTACTTGACATCGCACAGCGCTATCTCCACAAGGATAAACTGCGCACTGTCATCGCTTGCGACAAGGACATGTTACCCAAAAAACACAATTTGTAGGTGGGTTCTATAAATTAATTGAGATGGATTTTGAATTTTTGTCGAGCAGGTTTTTATACAAAGGTGAACAATAGTAGCGGACTACATTTCAAGACTTTAGATAAAAAGATGCCAACAGAAAACAAAATACGACCAAAACATAATTTTACTTTTTTTCTTAATTTATTAGAACCAACTTGTAAACTTTTTTAGAAAAAAACGCTTCAGGTCTTGCACAGAACAAAAAAAAGCAGTACCTTTGCAGTCGCAAAAGTCAAATGGCGGGATAGCTCAGATGGTTAGAGCGTCGGATTCATAACCCGGAGGTCCTGAGTTCAATTCTCAGTCCCGCTACTTTTCAAGAGACTCAAAGACTAGCTTTTTGAGTCTCTTTTTTTAGATAATCGCGCGCTCATGGCATGCCAGCTCCGCAGTATGCGATAAGGCGCAACCCCATTGTGCATCAGGAATAATGCATTTAAAAAGAAACATAGAACTTCTCGCGCCTGCCAAGAATGAGCTCATTGGCATCGAAGCCATCAAGCATGGTGCCGATGCGGTTTATATTGGAGCCAACGCCTTTGGCGCGCGCTCGCAGGCTGGCAACGACATCGAGTCGATAAAGCGGCTCGTTGACTTTGCGCATCAATACGATGCCCGCATCTACTGCACAGTCAACACCATCATCTATGACCATGAACTACATGCCGTTGAACGCATGATTCATGAGCTCTATCGTGCTGGTGTGGATGCTCTCATTGTTCAAGACATGGCGTTGCTGCGACTCGACATCCCACCCATTGCCCTGCATGCCAGCACGCAATGCGACATACGCACTCCCGAGAAAGCGCAGTTCCTTGAGAAGATGGGTTTTGCGCAATTAGTGCTCGCTCGAGAATTGACTATTGACGAAATCAAGGAAATCAGTTCTA
Organism: uncultured Prevotellaceae bacterium; assembly: GCA_900318255.1. Classification (GTDB taxonomy): domain Bacteria; phylum Bacteroidota; class Bacteroidia; order Bacteroidales; family Muribaculaceae; genus Sodaliphilus. The sequence continues at coordinate 19,363 of ONJX01000044.1, forward strand.
GTGTGAGAGTGCCACTCGAGGGATTTTGCCACGGTGCCCTGTGCGTGAGCTACAGCGGGCGATGCCAGATAAGCCAGGCACTGAAGGGTCGCAGTGCCAACCGTGGCGAGTGCGCACAGTTCTGCCGCCTGAGCTACGACCTGGAGGATGCTCATGGCAACAAGCTCATCAAGTCGAAACACCTGCTATCATTGCGCGACTTCAACGCCAGCGACCGCCTGCATCAGATGATTGACGCCGGCATTTCGTCGTTCAAGATTGAGGGAAGACTTAAAGATGTCGATTATGTTAAGAATGTAGTGGCCTATTACCGCCAAGCTCTAGATAGAATAATTGGGGCAAACGATGGGTTGGCACGCAGCTCGCACGGCACGTCGTCTTTCTCCTTCGAGCCGTGCCTTGCCAAGAGCTTCAACCGCTCGTTCACACACTATTTCATTGATGACCGCCATCCCCATAACGGCACCAAAATGGCATCGATCCTCACACCCAAGTCACAAGGTGAATATGTGGGCAAAGTCGCCACCACAAGCGGCAACACCATCACACTGAGCGGTGGCGCAGCCTTTGTAAATGGCGACGGGCTAAGCTATATCGACAGCAATGGCAACTACAACGGTTTCAGAGTAAACAAAGTGATAGGCAACAAATTGTTTCTAAAAGACAAATGCGACATAAAGCCAGGCGATAGCGTGTATAAGACCTACGACAAAGCATTTAATGACATTTTAGCCAAACCAAGTGCAAGACGCAATATCTACCTGGATTTCACGCTCTGGACTGCCTGCAATAGGCTTTGCCTAAAGGCTTGTGACGAAAGGGGATGCATGGCAACTCATTCCATCACACTTGACAGCAAACCCGAAACCGCTAAGCAGCCACAGCATGAGCGCCAGCGGCAAGTGCTTTCTAAACTCGGAGACACAATCTTCACCATGCGTGAGTGCCACATCAAGGGCGACTTCTTTATTCCCGCCTCAGTGCTCGCTCAGCTCAGGCGTGAAACTTTAGCCCTGCTTGAGCGCGCCCACAAAGCCGCTTATCAACGCGACCTGCGTCACAGCGAAGACCGTAGTGCCCTGTTTCCCTATCAAGAGCTTGCCAGTGCCGATAATGTGGCCAACCACATCGCCCACCAGCTCTACCGTGACCATGGAGTAAAAGCCATCGCACCTGCCATCGAGTGCAGGAATGTCAATTTGGAAAAAGGCACTGTGGTAATGACAACCCGCTACTGCCTCAGGCGAGAACTCGGCGCCTGCCTAAAAGAAACGGGGCGCTCATCACTACCCTCTCCCCTACTGCTGCGCGGCGGCAAGCACCTGCTGCAAGTGAACTGCGACTGCTCCCGGTGCGAGATGACCATAACACTTGCCTAACCCCACTAGGCTTAAAACCGATGGACAAATTGTGTCATTTCCACTTTTGAACCACGCTCGGCGGTGAATTTTCCAATAACTTCAACATTTCCAGACTCAATCTTGACCTTGGCTCCGCTCTGGAACACGCAGCCGTCAATAGTAACTATGCCGTGGGTCTTAATGGCAAAAGTTTGCTGCCTGTTTGTCAGACAATGTATGATTGAAGTTTTTTAATTCACGCATCAAAAATACTACAGTAGAAGTAATCAAACGAGAAAAATGCTTACACTTTTTTGTAGTATGTTGAGCTAATGAATATACTGAGATGGTATTTCTGGAAATGGCACATAGTCCTGTTTATAATCTTCAATATAATCTTTTTCTAGAGTTATGTAGCCATCATACTTAAAAAAATCAATTATAAATCTAGTTCTTTCTTTAAGAATTATCCTGAAAACACTCCTTGTGGGAGGTTTATTTATAGTAGGGAACCATTTGTTGATGAAGTTTGATTCTTCTATTAATCTGTCTTTATTCCACTTCAGAATGAGCTTGTCCTGGTAATCTACTAATGAAGATGTATATTCATTAAGTATTGGTGAGTGTGTTTTTGTCCATTCTGTTTGATAACATTGCTTCTTGGAAATATTCGAATTGACCCAAAAACGCAAATAAAATGTTTCTTGAAGGTCTATACTTTCAATAAAATATAATGTGTCACCTTGTTCACAATTGAACGTTTTTAATGGGTCAATCATTGAACAGATACATAGAAGCCTGTCAACTCCATATTCATACATGCCATTCTTTTTTAATAATTTTGAGATGGCAATAGCAATATCATGCCAATTATAATAATAATTATCAGTCAGGTATAATGAAATAGGAGGATTGTCATCAGGGTTTAAACCTTTACTGATATAAGAATCATAATGATTCAGCGAATCAGAGGTATTACTGCAATTTGTAGCAGAAGCACTACCGATACACAATGAAATAATTAACAAAATAAATAAATTCTTCATAATATCTTTTATTATTAATTTAAACGTGTTCTCAAAAGAACTGGTTTATTAAACAATAATTGATGTGGCATATCCCATCGCCATGGTGACGAGCATTAGAGCGAGAGATATGTAAAGACTGTGCAAAGATAAAAAAATGAATATAAGATTATTATCAAAAATAGACTTTTTAAAGTGGAATCAGTTATATATTTACCGATTTGCAGCTTCGTTTAAATGTCTCTTTATTACTGCTGTGAACTGTGGCCAGTAGAGATTGGTCTTGTGCTCTCCCACCCCATAGAGCGTGCCAAATTGGGCCTTTGTGACGGGTTTCTCTTGAGCCATTATGGCTAGCACCTTATCGCTGAAGACCATGTATGGCGGAATGCCCTGTGCCTTTGCCAATGCCCTGCGAGTGTCTTTGAGTTTTGACAGCAATAGCTCGTCAATGTCTTGCTCGTTGCCCATGGGCAGTGGCACCGATTTTGCAGTCTTCTTGTCGGGCTGATTGTAATAGAATCGTGACAGCTCTATCTTGCGCTTGCCGTATAGCACTTCTCTCCCTAAGGACGTTGACTTGAGATGGCCATCCTCTTCATAGGCAATATATATCAGTCCTAGCTGTAGCATCTGCAGCAGGTAGGCGTTCCACATGGCTTGTGTGAGGTCGTGACCCACTCCGTAGGTCTTAAGCTGGTCGTAGCCTTTGGCAATTATCTCGCTCTTGCGCGAGCCTCGCAAGATGTCGATGAGCGTCATGAAGCCCACCGCCTCGTGTGTCCTGGCCATGGCGCTGAGTGCCATCTGGCACAGTGTGGTGCCGTCAATCTTGTCGGGAGGGTTGTTGCACACATCGCAGTTGCCACAGTCGTGGTCGTAGCGCTCGTTGAAGTAGCTGAGCAGGATGCGCCGTCGGCACACTGAGGCTTCGGCATACTGCTGCATGCGGTTGAGCTTCTCCACATTTATCATTGCCTGACCAGAGTTGTTAGCGAAGCTCATGAGTGTCTTCACGTCGCCAAAGGAGTAGAACATGAGAGTGTCGGCTTTCATGCCGTCGCGTCCGGCACGTCCTATTTCCTGATAATAGCTTTCAATGTTCTTGGGCATGTTGTTATGGATAATCCACCTCACGTTGCTCTTGTCAATACCCATGCCAAAGGCGATAGTGGCGCATATCACTTGCAGGTCGTCGTTAATGAACGCCTGCTGCACGCGCAGCTTCTGGTCAGTAGGCAAGCCGGCATGAAAGGCCTGTGCGTCAATCCCCAAGCTTTGCAGGCTAGTGGCTAGCGTCTCGGTTGTTTTACGACTCAGGCAATAGATGATGCCGCTCTGGTGGCGGTGCTTCTCGATGAAATTGACGATGCGCTTGAGTTTTGACCGTCCACTCAGTCCACTCACCACATTGAGCGAGATATTGGGCCGGTCAAAGGAGTTGATGAAGATCTTGGCGTGGGGGATGTTTAGTTGCTCCTTGATGTCGATGCGCGTCAAGCGGTCGGCGGTAGCGGTGAGCGCCAAGATTGGCACACCGGGAAAACGCTCTCTCACGAGCGAGAGCTGGCTGTATTCGGGCCTGAAGTCATGCCCCCAATGCGAGATGCAGTGCGCCTCATCGATGGCAATCATGTTGATGAGCATGTCGTGCGACCACTCATCCATGTGAGCCAGCAGACGCTCGGGCGAGATGTAAAGGAGCTTTATGTTTTGCCTGAATACATTGTCGATAATGTCGCGATTTTGCTGCTCGCTCTGCTGGCTGTTGATAGCAGCGGCGGGAATGCCATTAGCAATGAGAGCATCGACCTGATCTTTCATCAACGCCAGCAATGGCGACACGATGATTGCACACCCTGGCATGAGCAGAGCCGGAAGCTGATAACACAACGACTTGCCACCGCCTGTGGGCATGAGCACCACAGCATCGTGGCCTGTAACCACATGCTCAATTACTTCATATTGCATTGGGTAAAAAGAGCTATACCCATAGAATTTCTTCAACACGGCAAGTGCCTCGTTCTCTATGTCTTGCATGATAGCTAAAGGGCAATAAATTACAAGGCGTTTTTGTCGCCAACTATGGCATTAAACACCGTGAGGAACATTATCTTGATGTCGAGCATGAAATTCCAGTTCTCGGCATACCACACGTCATACTCCACTCGTTTCTCCATCATCCATAGCTCATTGGTGGGACCGCGAAAACCATTGACTTGTGCCCAGCCCGTGATGCCTGGCTTGATGGAGTGGCGAAGCATGTATTTGTCTATCAACTCGCTGTAATCTTTGGTCTGCTGAACCATGTGAGGACGTGGACCAACTATCGACATCTCACCTTTGAACACATTGATGAACTGTGGCAGCTCGTCAAGGCTGGTCTTGCGCAGGAAGTTGCCGAATTTTGTTTTCCTCGGGTCGTCTTTGGTGGCTTGCATTGTGTCGCTCTCGTCATTTACCCTCATTGAGCGAAACTTATAGCAAAGAAAAGAGCGCCCTCGGTAGCCCGTGCGTTCCTGCTTGAAGAACACTGGTCCTGGCGACGACAGCTTGATGCCTATGGCTATTGGTATAAAGATAATGGGCGAGAACAGCAACACCAGCGACGATACCACCATATCAAAGGTGCGCTTAATGAACTGGTTTAGCGGGTTGTTGAGAGGATGTGGACGCACCGAGAGCACTGGCACCACGCCCAGAGTCTCAATCTCAAAGCGGCGGGAGATATATTTTGTGAACTGTGGCACATAATAGAAATCTATTGCATTGCGCTCGGCGAGATTTATAAGGTTTTGAAGGTCGTTGCGCTCGTTCTCGGGCAAAGCGCAGTACATCTCATCCACGCTGTTAGCGTTGAGGAAGTCTTCAAGAGTGTCGGTACTGGCAGTGTAGCACGACAGTCCTTCTACGGGTTCTGAATCAAAATACCCCACAACATGGTAGCCATATCCCTGATCTATCTCTAGCTGCTTCATGAGCCTGACTCCCACACCGGCATGTCCACCACCTATTATGATGATTTTCTTGTAGTTATAACCCTTGCTTCGGTACCACTTGAGCAATTTGCGCGACACTATCCACCACAGCGATAGTGCAGCTGTGAAGATGGCATAGAACATGAGCACGAAACGCCATTTGGGCAGCGCATCGATAAAGGAAATCAGCATCAAGAATATTACCGCATGTAGCAGAATATACTTTATAAGGTGAATGAGCACGCGGTCGATATACACGGCTCGCTTGTCGTGAAGAGAGGCTAAAATATAGACAACTACAGTAAACGCCAAGTTAAGCATCAGCCAAACTTGCTTGCTGAAGAAAGGCAATGAGCCCATATCGTCTATTGTCATGCAGGTGATGAAATAGGCCGCATTGAGGACAACAAAGTCTATAAAGATAAAAATCCAGCGTATGAAATGACCGTATCTGCCTTTACTTCTCACTGTCGTTAGTGGTAATTACATAAATATAGTCACTCTCCAAAGGCACTTCTTGCGCATAAGGAGAGTGACTATGGTTCAAAAGATTAAATTTTCTCGTCTATAATTTTGATTTTTTGCTCGAGCAAAGCTATCTCATCCTTGAGATTGGCAATCTTGCGCTCCATCTCCTTGACGATAGAGTTTCCACTCTTAGAGGTGGCGTTGAAGAAGCCCATGTTGTTCTCATAGGTCTTGAGCTCGTTGCACTTTTGCTCGAAGGCACGCACCAGTCTCTCTCGCTCGTGATAAACCTTGTCGCTGCCCGACTGACTCATAGAGTTCTCAAAGTTAGACAAGCGCATTCTAATGGCTTTCATGTCAAATTTCTCGAAAGCCTTGTCGATGGCCTCCTTATAGGCGGCATAAATCTTGTCTTTCTCCTTGAAAGGCACGTGGCCTATTGCTTGCCACTTGGCCATTAGGTCTCTAATCTTTTGTGGAGCTTCTTGTGAATCATCGTCAGTGTCGAGAATGGCGTTGATTTGGGCAATGAGCTCTTTCTTAGCCTTGAGGTTCTCATGCTCTACCGAGCGCTGGCTCGAGGTGTTCTTTTTCTTCTGCTCAAAGAAATAGTCGCAGGCAGTGATGAAGCGTTTCCACACGGCATCGCTGTGGCGTTTCACTACTGGGCCTATGGTCTTCCACTCTTTTTGCAGGGCGATGAGCGCGTCGCTGGTTTCTTTCCAGTCGGTGGAGTCTTTCAGTGCCTCGGCCTTCTCACAGAGCTCGGTTTTCTTGGCAAGGTTTGCTGCCAGCTCTTCCTTCATCGACTTGAAGAAAGTGGCTTTCTGAGCAAAGAACTCGTCGCACGACTTGCGGAAACGGTTATAGAGCGCGGTGTTCACCTTGCGTGAGGCAAAGCCAAGCTTCTTCCACTCTTCTTGCAGTGCTATAATCTGCTTGGTGGCCTCGTCCCATGCAGCGTAGGTCTTGAGTGGCTCGGTGTCGATTTTCTCTATCTGCTCGCACAGTGCAGTTTTGGCATCGGCGTTCTCTTTCTCGCTTGCCTTGCGCTCCTCAAAGAATGCCTGGTGCTTCTTGTTGATGACTGCCGATGCTGCCTTAAATCGAGCCCACAGCTGCTCTCTTATTTCTTTAGCCACGGGACCTGTCTCACGCCACTTGTCATGCAGTGCCTGCAGGGTCTTGAACGCCGCAATCACATCGGTCTCCTCGTCAAGAGCCTCGGCTTGCTCACACAGCTCCTGCTTGATCTCGAGATTTTTCTTGAAGTCATAATCTCGGAGCTCCTTGTTGATTTTCAACAGGTCATAGAAGTTCTCGATGGCTGCCTGGTAGTCTTTCCACACCTCGGTGGTGCTTGTTGACGGCACTTCGCCAATGGCTTTGAATTCCTGCTGCAGCTGCTGCACGTGTGGGAACTGGCGGTTGATATTGTCGGTATCTTGCGATATAGACTTTATTTCTTCTATAATCTTGTTCTTCTTGTCGAGGTTAGCCTGCTTGATAGCTTCTTGCTCGGCATTAAACTCGGCGCGCTTCTCTTTAAACTCAGCGAGCAGCTCTTTTATCTTAAGCTCTACCTCATCTTCTTGAGCGACAAAGGCTTCCTCGTTATTGCCATTCTCAACGAATGTGGCTTTTTCTTTGCTTATTTCCTCTTTTCTGAGTGCAAAGAAGGCACCCTTGATTTGTGCTACTCGTTCTTTCACGCTCTCTACTGGCATTGCCATTAGTTTCTCAAGTTGCTCCACAAGTTGCTGCTTGTCAAGAGAGGAATAATCTACCGGTGGAAGGTCTTGTGCTATTTCCTCCACTTTGTCGATGGCGCTCCCCTCATCTTTCTGCTCAGCTTGCGCCTCATGTTGAGGCTCAGCCGGCTCGGTGACGGGGGCATCGTTAGTGACCTGTTGCTCTTCAACTTGATTGTCAACTGCTACTGGCTCTTCAATCTCAGTAGGTTTGTTTTCCACTGTCTCTGCCACTTTCTCTACTGGGGCAGTCTCAGCATTTAGAGTTACGTCTTTCTCGACATTTTCGTTCGATTCTGACATTTCACGCGTTACCATAGTTTACAATTTTTTTAAAGGTATAACAACCCATATTAATTTTAACTCCAAAAATAGTGCTTTTTTGCTATATGGAGAAAAAAAAATGCCATTTTTTTCATTTTAAGGTTGATTTTTTCTAAAAAAACGAAAAAAACAGAGTTTGCGCCCTGTTTTTCGTTTAAAGGTTGGAAAGTGCAACGGGTTTCTTTATCGTTTATGGTTTATCGAAGGCAGTCTTTTTAATTAAGTAAGAAGTAAGAAGAAAGAAGTAGGATGTGCTCAACTCTTAACTATTATCTATTAACTATTATCTATTATCTATTAACAAATGTCTCGTCAGCTATGGGCTATGCGTCGGGGCCGTAGAATATTGTTGAGCAATTATTGGGGTCGAGAACCTGTGTTGCCACTCGTTGAATGTGTGCAGGCGTGAGGGTGCGGTATTTGTCGTTCTCGGTGTTTACTGCTTCGGCTCCCCACAGCAGCTCATGGCTGCATAGCATTGCTGCCTTCTCGGCATAGCCTACGCTCTCAAACAGTTTGTTAGAGATAAATTTGTTGACATATTTATCCACTTCGTGCTGTGTCACGCCTTCATCTAAGAGCCTATTGAGAACGGCATCGATAGCAGCATTTGCCTTGTCGTAATCTACGCCAGGCGCAAGGCACGCTCTCACATAGAACAGCCCTGGGTCGCGAGAGCCTAATACCGAGGCACTCACTTCGCTGAACATGTCGCTGCCTTGAATCAGGCTGCGATGAAATCGCGATGAGGTGCCATTGCCTAGCACGTCGCTCAGCAGGTCGGTAGCTTGGTAGTCGTCATGGCAGCGGCCGCACATGTGATAGGCACGAAAAATCATGTTGTTAGGCACTGGACTGCGGTGAGCAATAAATCGAGGCTCCTCTTGAGGCGGCTCTTGCGGGAGGTCGCGTTGCGGGCCTTGGTGACTGTCGATGTCGCCAAACCATTTCTCCACCAGCCTTACTGTCTCCTCAAAACCCACATTTCCCGAGACGCACATCACTGCATTGCCCGCAGCATAATGGCGCTTGTGAAAATCAACAACATCGTTGCGTGTGAACGCCTGTATGGTGTCAACGTCTTTGCCTATCGTGGGCCACTGGTAGGGGTGGCGCTTATAGGCCATGCCGTGCATCATGTGCATGATGTTGCCATAGGGCTGGTTGAGGTAGCGTTGCTTAAACTCCTCTATCACCACGTTTTTCTGAACCTCGATATTCTCATCGGTAAGGTCGAGGTTAAGCAGGCGATCACTCTCAAGCCATAGCGCGGTCTCCAGGTTGATTGCTGGCAACTCCTCGTAATAGTTGGTCACGTCGATGCTCGTCCACGCGTTGCTGTTGCCTCCCACACGTGTCATCACATCATCAAATTTCGAGATGTGCTTAGTGCGGGAGAACATGAGGTGTTCCATCAGGTGGGCAAGTCCTGTCTTGTCGCCCTGCTCATCGCTAGAGCCCACATCATAGAGTAGGTTCACCGCCACCATCGATGTCGCAGCATTGCGGTGATGCACCAGCCGCAAGCCATTGCCAAGTGTGTATTTGTTAAATAGAATCAATTTATGTGTGAAATGTTAGTTGAAGGAGGAACGTTGAAGGAGGAACGTTTATCGTTTATTGAAGACAGAGATTATACTAAGTAAGAAGTAGGAAGTAGGAAGTAGGAAGTAGGAAGTAGGAAGTAAGAAGTAGGAAGTAAGAAGTGTGGCTGCTACTATTTCCTCGTCTTCTCGTCTTCTCGTCTTCTCGTCTCTTGTCCTCTCGTCTTCTCGTTCTCTCGTCTTCTCGTTCTCTCGTCTTCTTGTCCTCTTGTCCTCTCGTTCTCTCGTCTTCTCGTTCTCTCGTCTTCTTGTCCTCTCGTCCTCTCGTCTTCTCGTTCTCTCGTCTTCTTGTCTTCTCGTCTTCTCGTCTTCTCGTTCTCTTGTCTTCTCGTTCTCTCGTCTTCTTGTCCTCTCGTCCTCTATGAGCTACTTTATCACCTTTGCTCTGATGATTTTAACATCATCTACTGGACGGTCATTCTTGCCAGTGGTCACGTTTTGAATCTTGTCAACAACATCCATGCCTCTTACCACTTCGCCAAACACGGTGTAAGACCCATCGAGATGCGGTGTGCCGCCAGTGGTGGAGTAAGCGTCGATTTGCTGCTGGGTGAACTGCACTGGGTTAAGGGCATACCACTCTTCGGTGAGCTTGATAAGCTCATTTTGGAGGCTTGTCAAGGCTGCCGTGTCGCCCTGTGCTTGCAGTGCCTCAATTTGTGGCCAGCGCTCACGTGCCATGCTTTGGAATTTCATCGCCTTTGACTGCTCTCCCAGTCTCTCTATCATTGCGTTAAGCTGATATTCCGAGTAACGGCGGCCAGTGACGATATAGAACTGCGACCCAGAGCTCTTGCGCTCGGGGTTGGTTTCGTCGCCTTCGCGTGCTGCCGCCAGAGCTCCACGCTTGTGGAAAAGTTTGGGATACACTATCTCGGCTGGCAGGTCGTAGCCGGGACCTCCACTGCCCAGCAGGGCATCGGCTGTGGCATCTTTAGAATCGGGGTCACCAGTTTGTATCATAAAGTTGTTGATAACCCTGTGAAAGAGCACACCGTTGTAGGTGCCGTCTTCCACCAGCTTTACGAAATTGTCGCGGTGCTGTGGTGTCTCGTTATAGAGGGCCACCTCTATCTCTCCGAAGGTGGTCTCGAGCACCACCCGTGTGGTGTTGGTCAAATCTACTGTCATTGCCTTAGATTGGTCTTTTTCGCTGGTTGACACATCATCATTGGCTACTACACCTTTCACGCTAAAGCTCATAGCAATAACTAACGTAGCAGCAACCAGCGCTGTGATATAATTTTTTCTCATTGCTATTTGTTTTTTAGGGCGCACTGATTATGGCCAATTTATGGGAATTTATGTAAAAAAACGCTGATGATTTAGCCAAAAGAACATAAGGCCTCACAAGAACAAAACTTATGTCCCTTATGTGAGCTTATGTTCATATATCCCCAACTGATAGTCGTCGCCCAATTCTGCATTCCGCATTATGCACTAATTTAAATTCCTATGGGATATAGCCTCTTGTAGATGCGGCGAAAGTTGTCGTCGCTGGCGGTGAGCGTTGCGGCCCTCTCTTTATAGTCGTCGCCCCATATCGAGGCAGCCAGCACACCCAGGTAGGCACGCTCGCGGTCAACGGCAATCTCGGCTTTTATCAACTGGTCGATTTGAGTGGCAAATGCCGTCTTATCTATCGCGTTTAAGTATCGGGCAGTGCTTACCACAAACTGCCCCGTCTTGTCAACCCTGATGATGTTCTCCACCAGCCAATCGACATCATGTCCAAAACCCTCATTGTTGACATTGTTGGCTATGTACTCATAGGTTAGCAAGCCGCTGTCATCATTCTCTAGTCGGTTTCTTATTTCTTCGTCCATAACATTACAGTTTTTTACTCTGCAAATATACAAACAATTTTCTTTACTCAAACACCTATGCACTTTTTTTTACAAATCATGAGGCGTGAACATGAAATTGTGATGTTCATTTTTTGTGCCCGCCACAAGATGTCGCTATTATTATTTCTCCTGTCTTTTAAAAAAATGTTGCCAGCTATGTTGTTCAGGTTAAATGATATAAAACTCTCACATGATAGTCGCATAGATAGCACACCGCCAAGTCGCCGGCGACTTGGCGGTTTTTGCGTACGACGGGCATGTTATACATCTGTGGTGAAAGTCCACTCGGGGCGTAGTCACCGACGAACCCTATAGCGACTTGCAAGCTTCAATCGGCGA
>ONJX01000046.1 GCA_900318255.1 uncultured Prevotellaceae bacterium
CCCTCTTGCATGGTCTTAGTAATAAATAGCCTCTATCGAGGCACTTAGCGTCTTCGACGCTCATGGACTCATCAACATTAAACACAGGTTTTTGCGGGTGACGATAAATTAGGCGGCGCCTAGGAAAAATGCGATTGAGCGAGACAAAGCTGAGCTTGCTCAAAGCCTTGCGAGCGTAAGCATTTTATCAAAATAAAAATGAAAAACTTTGTCTTTCATTTTGTATTTCTCTCGGCTTGCACTAATTTTGCACTCATAATGGAAATAATACTATGATTTATGTCAATAGAAATTAGAAAACTAGAGCCAACAAAGACTGAACTGGCTAAGTATGTGAAGTTCCCTATTGATGTCCTTTACCGCGACAGCAAGTGCTATGTGCCGGCTCTCATCAGCGACGAGATAGGCACGCTCATGCCCGAGAAGAACCCGGCATTTGACTTCTGCGAGAGCGTCTATTACATGGCATGGCGCGACGGCAAGCCCGTGGGGCGCATCGCCGGCATCATCAACCACCGTTTCAACGAGACCCACGGCAAGAAGGAAGGCCGCTTTGGGTGGGTCGATTTCATCGACGACGACGAGGTGGTTGACGCCCTCTTCGACGCCGTGAAGAAGTGGGCCAAGGCCAAAGGCATGACCGAGCTCACCGGGCCGCTGGGCTTCACCGACATGGATCCTGAGGGCTGCCTGGTGATGGGCTTTGACGAGATAGGCACTAATGCCACCATCTATAACTACGACTACTATCCCAAGCAGTTTGAGCGCATGGGATTTGTCAAGGATGTTGACTGGGTGGAATTTCACATCAAGGTGCCCGATGAGGTGCCCGAGAAGATGCAGCGCATCAGCGACATCGTGAAGAAACGCTTCAACCTCGACAACATCAAATATACTAGCCGCAAGCAGCTGGTTGCCGACTATGGCCAGGCCATCTTCCGTCTCATCAACGAGGCCTTCAAGAACCTCTTTGGCTACTCGCAACTCACCGAGAAGCAGATTGAGCATTACATCAAGATGTACCTGCCCTACCTGCCCCTCGAGGATCTATCGCTCATCATCAAGAACGACACGCGCGAGCTGGTGGGAGTGGGCATAGCACTGCCGTCGCTCTCTAAGGCCCTGATCAAGAACCGCGGCCGCCTCTTCCCCACTGGCTGGTATCACATGCTCAAGGCGTTCAAGAAGAACGATGTGGTAGATCTGCTGCTCGTGGCAGTGAAGCCCGAGTACCAGAGCAAGGGCGTGAACTCGCTGCTCTTCACCGACCTCATTCCCTGCTTCATCAAGCTGGGCTACAAGTGGGCCGAGAGCAGCCACGAGCTTGAGAGCAACGAGATGGTGCAGAAGCAGTGGCAATACTTCGAGACCACACTCAACAAGCGCCGCCGTGCCTACACCATGCCACTTTAAGTGATAAGTGTTAAGTGTTAAATGTTAAGTTTATGTAGTGCAAGCGTCGGCTTGTTCAAGAAAAACTAACAAACTAAAAAACAACATAATGATAAGCATCAGCAACAAATCGGTTCTTGGAACCATCAGTGAGAAAGATATTGACGTGTTGAAACCGCAGGCGCTTGCCGCTGCCGCCACTCTTGAGAAGGGCGACGGTGCTGGCAACGACTTCCTGGGATGGCTACACCTGCCCAGCGAGATAACAGCTGCCCAGCTCGACGACATCAACGCCACAGCCCGGCAACTGCGACAGCAGTGCGAGTATGTAGTGGTGATAGGCATTGGCGGCAGCTACCTGGGCGCTAAAGCCGTGATTGAGGCGCTGAGCGACAACTTCGCCGCCTATAAGCAGGGCGACGGCGCCAAGGTGGTCTTTGCCGGCAACAACATTGGTGAGGACTATCTCTATGACCTGATGCGCCTGCTCGAAGGCAAGCGCTTCGGCATCGTGGTAATCTCTAAGTCGGGCACTACCACCGAGCCAGCCATCGCCTTCCGCCTGCTCAAAGCCATGCTCGAGAAGCAAGTGGGCAAGGCTGAGGCCGCTAAGCTCATTGTAGCCATTACCGATGCTAAGCGTGGCGCACTGCGCAGCCTCGCCACTCAAGAGGGCTATAAGACCTACGTCATCGCCGACAATGTGGGTGGACGCTTCTCGGTGCTCACCCCGGTGGGCCTGCTGCCAGTAGCCATTGCCGGCTTCGACATCAACGCCCTGGTGGCCGGTGCCGTGGAGATGGAGAAGGCTCCTGCCGACATGATGACCACCTATGCCGCCACCCGCAATGCCCTATACCAAGCTGGCAAGAAGGTGGAGATTTTAGTGAACTTCAACCCGAGCCTGCACTTCCTCGCCGAGTGGTGGAAGCAGCTCTACGGCGAGAGTGAGGGCAAGGACGGCAAGGGCATCTTCCCCGCCAGCGTTGACTTCACCACCGACCTGCACTCGATGGGCCAGTGGATTCAGGAAGGCGAGCGCACCATCTTCGAGACCGTCATTACTGTTGAAAAGCAACGCAACGAAGTGGTAATCCCCACCGACGATGCCGACCTCGACGGCCTCAACTACATCGCTGGCAAGCGAGTTGACGAGGTGAACAAGATGGCAGAGCTCGGCACACGCCTGGCTCACGTGGATGGTGGCGTGCCCTGCATGCTCATCACCATGCCAGCACTCAACGAGCGCTACCTGGGACAGCTCATCTACTTCTTTGAGAAAGCCTGCGGCATGAGCGGCTACATGCTAGGTGTCAACCCCTTCAACCAGCCCGGAGTGGAGGCCTACAAGCGCAACATGTTCGCCCTGCTCAACAAGCCCGGCTACGAGGAGCAAAGCGCTGCCCTCGCCAAGCGCCTGTAAACAAAGTACAACCCCTATTGCATAATTTACCGCCACCCTGCACGCTCAGGGTGGCGGTAATTGTCTCATCAATGGTTATCCCCTAAATATCCATAAACTGAGTATTTACAGCAACTTTGTCATCCAAACAAATCGTCCATTGTTATCACATTCTGGAAAAATCCTGAATAGATATTACGTTTCAACCCAAAAGTTGTTACAAGAGTTGTGTAGATTGATTTCCGGCATTTAGTTTCCTCAATGAATGTGGCAACTTTATTGCGCAACTCTGCATCATATTTCTTAGTCACCTCAAAGTCGTTGATAGAAAATTTCATTTCACACAGATTTATTACCCTGTCGGCACGATCTATCACAAGGTCAAGCTGCACTGCAGGGTCTGACATCTTACTGCGCCATGGCGCCTGGTTGGTGCGCACTCCTGTAATGCCTAAGGCGCGTTTTATTGACGCAATGTGAGTAAAGCAGGTGGTTCGTGGCAAAATTTTAGACTATTTTTCTGCCACGAAATGGCATTTTAGATGGTTCGTGGCAAAATTTTAGGCTATTTTTCTGCCACGAAATGGTATTTTAGGTTATTCGTGGCATTTTAAAGCCTGCGGCATGAGCGGCTACATGCTCGGTGTCAACCCTTACAACCAACCTGGCGTGGAGGCCTACAAGCGCAACATGTTCGCCCTGCTCAACAAGCCCGGCTACGAGGAGCAAAGCGCTGCCCTCGCCAAGCGCCTGTAAACAAAGCACAACCCATATTGCATAATTTACCGCCACCCGGCACACTCAGGGTGGCGGTAATTTTTCTCGTCTAAGATTTCCAATAATACCGAAGTGATAACAACAACACACAGGAAACGCACTATTTTTAGTGCATTTATTTAAAAAAACGCACTAAATATTGTGCAATTCGATAAATTATTGTATTTTTGCGCCATAAATAATGCGTCATGGAAAAATTACAATTACATTTCGACCAGCTGCTTAGGGCCACAAGCACTTTTTTTCATCGTTATCTGTTCCACGAAATCAACTGGGACAACCGAATGATAGGTATTGTGGGGCCTCGTGGTGTGGGCAAGACCACCCTTGTGCTGCAACACATCAAGGAGGAGCTAGACCGCAACACAAGTCTCTATGTCATTGCCGAAGACATTTATTTTTCCACACATAGTCTCGTGGATATGGCCGACGAGTTTGTGAGAATGGGTGGTAAATATCTTTTCATTGATGAAATACACAAATACAACGATTGGAGTCGTGAACTGAAATTGATCTATGACTATCACCCCGACCTTCATGTGGTTTTCACAGGATCATCGGTGCTCGATATTGTTGAAGGAATATCCGACCTGAGCCGTCGCGCTATTGTCTATCACATGCAAGGACTGTCGTTTAGGGAGTATTTGAAATTGAGTAACATATTTGAATTCCCTGTCTGCAATCTTGATTCTATTTTAACTCATGAAATTGAACTGCCCGATGGATTCCGACCACTGCCTCACTTTGCCAGGTATCTAAACCGTGGATATTATCCGTTCACAGTCTTAATTGATGATTACAGCACACTCATCAACCAGATTGTCAACATCACTCTTGAAAACGATATTCCACAATATGCCAATCTTACCATTGCGGCAGCGAGAAAATTTAAAAGGTTGCTTGGCATAATTGCTCAAAGCGCACCTTTTAAACCAAATTTCACTCAAATAGCAGGGCAGATTTCTGTATCAAGAAATCAAGTCGCAGACATGTGTGCCTTGATAGAGCGCTCGGGGCTCATCTCTCAGTTGCGTGAGCCAACAAGAGGAATACAAGCTCTGGGAAAAATAGATAAGATTTATCTTGACAACACGGTTCTTGTCAATTCATTAGGAGACCCGCATGCCGATGCGGGCACCATAAGGGAGACTTTCTTTTTCAACCAAGTTCGGCTCAAGCACACCATTTGCTCTTCACGAGAAAGCGATTTCCTTGTTGACGAGAAATACACCTTCGAAGTGGGAGGTAAGAGCAAAAAACAACGACAGATTTTGGGCCTTGACAACGCCTTTGTCGTAAAAGACAACATAGAGACGGGCTACGCCAATGTCATTCCATTGTGGATGTTTGGACTGATGTACTGAAATGGCAATATGCTATCCTTTTTTGTTATATAATTATTATACGCAACACATAATTACCGCCACCCTGCACACTTAGGGTAGCGGTAAATTAATTTCCATTATCTTAAAAAGTGATTATTATTAAGATTCGCTATCTTAAAAAATCTCCCAAGTGAAACCAAATGCTAGTTCAAAGTTGCACAATGTAACTTTTTCTGTTGATTTTGCATTAAGTTTACTCATACCATGATGATAAAGAGCTCTTACATAACCTTCGCTAAATCTATAAGTCATACCAAGCAACAAGGCCATTGAATAGTCTTTTAGAATACCACCATTGCCATCACCATATCCTCCAAATAACGTATAACCTTCCGCTTTCTTTCCTTTATATTTCACAGGAGAATCAAGACCGAAATTAAAGCCTACTCCAATATTAGCTTCTATTGAAGAGTTATCAGAAAAGAATAATCGCGGGTCAAACATTAGTTGAGCGTCTAAATATGACAATCTCGAACTCCAATGATGGTCGGCCGCACTTGTTCCCCAACCAATTCCATAATTATGATAATACAATCCTAACTCTATACCATAATTGGTATTATGAAAGACATCTAAAGAAACTCCAGCACCAAACCCTAATCCTGGGTCAAAACCTTCGGCACCAGGTCCTGAAAGCCAATCAACATCACCATTAACAGCCACACTAAATGCAATAAATTTCCTCCCATGTTTCTTGGCAAAAACACCACCAAGCAAATCACCTGGATCCTGCTCAACATCTTGGTTATCATTATTTGAAATGACCTCATTTCCCATAATTCCCAAGTCAATAGAATTGTTGCCAACATAATTGGCATTTGCATTCATTTTAGATTCACTTTTGATTAATGATGACTCAAACATTTGGCCATTTTGGGCCATAGCAAATAAACACAATAGCATTGACGCTAACACTAATGAAAGATGCTTCATAGTTAAACAGATATTATTAGGCACCAGTCCTATACCCATTAATACACAAGAAGCGTGGACTGAATTGCCACATCTTCGTTGGAGGTCTTAGGAAACCTTGAAGTGCAGATGTACATAAGCAGTCCACGCGTATAGCGCAGAAACCGCTTTGCAATCCTTCGCACTTCATTTTGAAAAGTTCCTAAGTTTCCAACGAGAGCGAAAAGCAAAACGCTTCTTTAAATTAACATGTATGTAGATTGCCTCTGCAATCTAGTTTGCAAATATACAACAAAAATCTACAATTATTGCATTTCGGTGTGGAAAAAATGATTTTGTGGCTATTCATTTGCTTTGCTATCGTTTTATAATTGGCGGAACAAGTATATTTTTAATAGTTTTCGCCAATTATATATGGTTATATTTGGCGGAATCAAAACTTTTTTCTACCTTTACCGCCAAATATAAAATATCATACTATGGATTTAATAGGTAGGAAATCAGAAATAACCCAGTTGAAATGCATTAAAGAGTCAAAAGAGTCGGAATTTGTAATGGTGTATGGCCGCCGCCGTGTGGGTAAAACACACTTGATTCGGGAATTCTTTGGCAACAAGTTTGATTTCCATATTACTGGCATTGCGTGTGGATCTTATCATGAACAGCTGTCAAATTTCAGAAGTGTGATGTATAGCATAGATGAATCAATTGGTGAGAAAGTGCCTGCCAATTGGTGGAATGCCTTTGAACAGCTCAAAATGTTACTGTTAAAATCAAGGCGCACCCGAAAAGTTATATTTCTTGACGAGGTGCCCTGGATTGATACTCCGCGTAGTGAATTTGTAAAAGCATTAGAACATTTTTGGAACAGCTGGGCTTCGGCTCGCAAAGATATTATATTAGTGGTATGTGGGTCGGCAGCATCGTGGATGGTTAAGCATATAGTGCGTAACCGTGGAGGACTCCACAATCGATTAACAATGAAAATCAAGTTGTCGCCCTTCACTCTTTCTGAGACTCGCGAATATTTGCGCAAGCGTGGTATCCGGTGGAATGAGCGTGCCGTAGCCGAGTGCTATATGGCATTGGGAGGCATTCCTTACTATCTGCGACTCCTTGACCGCACTAAGAGCCTAGCCCAGAATATTGACATGTTGTTTTTCAATCAAGCAGCATTGCTTGGCGACGAGTTCAACAATTTGTATGCCTCTTTGTTCCGCAATTCTGAGGAACATGTGAGAATTGTATCAATTTTGGCACAAAAGCGTAGCGGACACACTCGCAAAGAGATTATTGAGGCTTTAGGCGTGACCGATGGCGGAAGCTTAACGCGCCACCTTGACGAACTTGAGCAATGTGAGTTTATCCGCCGTTATAAGGCCTTAGGCAACACTCGTTATGTATATCAGTTGACCGATTTCTACACACTTTTTTATTTCAACTTCATTGCCAAGGGACCCACTCTTGATGAGAATCAATGGGAAAACATGCTCAACACCAGCACCTACAACACTTGGTGTGGCTTATCGTTTGAACGGTTGTGCTTTGCCCATTTGCCACAAATCAAAAAGGCATTGGGCATTTCGGGAATTGCCACTAAAACCTATTCTTATCGAGATACGCAAGTTCAAATAGACATGGTGATAGAACGAGCCGACAAGTTTGTGAGTATGTGTGAAATGAAATACACGTCTAAACCCTATTCAATATCTAAGGCTTATGCCGAGCAATTAGATAAGAAGGCCGAAGTGCTGAGCGACAAAATCAAAAATGCAAGAGTGATACAAACCATTCTTGTCACATCTAGTGGTTTAAAAAACAACGACTATTCCATTAACAGAGTTGTTAATTGTTTAATTTTAAGTGATTTGTTTGATTAGTATTTGATTAGTATTCGTTTATAATTGGCGGTATGTGTTCTTTTAACCCATCTTCCGCCAGATATAAGCAAAAAATAAACCATCATCTTATATAGAATTACCTTGTTTACTATAATACTAAACTATGCTGAAGAAATCAATGCTCGACCTGCACCGTGTGAGTGCCGAGGAGTTTAAAACAGTGGAAAAAATACCGGTGGCTGTGGTGCTCGACGATGTGCGCAGCGAGATGAACGTGGGCAGTGTGCTACGCACTGCCGACGCCTTTGTCATCAACCAGGTGGTGCTGTGCGGCATCACGGGCAAGCCACCCAGCCACGAGATTCACAAGACGGCGCTCGGTGCCGAGGGCTCGGTGGCCTGGAGCTACAGCAAGAGTGCCCTCGATGCCGTGGAGCAGCTGCGGGAGCAGGGCTATAAGATTTGCTCTATCGAGCAGGTGCATGGCAGCGTGAGCCTTGAGCGGTTCCACATTGAGCCAGGCGAGAAATATGCCCTCGTCTTTGGCAACGAGGTGAAGGGCGTGAGCCAGGCGGTGGTCGATGCCAGCGACTGCTGCATCGAGATACCGCAGCACGGCACCAAGCACTCGCTCAACATCGCCTGCTCGGCAGCCATCGTGATGTGGCACTTCTTCACTCACCTGTCACGGCCCGTGGCAGAGTGATGAGCTCGGGGGTGAGGGCGATGTGGTAAGGCTCGCCTCGCTTGCCGGTGATGATGTAGCTGGCAGCCAGCTCCTCATCGAGTATGCACAGCTTGAAGCACCGCTTAATCTTCGAGATATACTCGTTGAGGGTGTTGCTCATGGGGTCAACCAGGTTGTCGATGGCCTCGCGAGCCTTCTCCTCGCTGCGCCCGGGCATCACCATCGAGTAGATGTCCTCGAGCTCGGCGCGGTGGTCCACCACATCGCGCAAGGCTATGCCCTCGTGGTGCATGAGGAAGAGGATGTAGATGGCTCGGCACATGGCGGGCATCTTCACTTCCACCTCATTGTAGTAAGGCAGCACTATCTTGAGGTCGTTGTTCACCACCAGTGGGCTAAGATGATTGTTTTGCCCAACTACTATCTTGCCCTTGAGCAGGGTGTTGATGAGCTGCGACGGGTCGGCATGATACTTTGTTACAAAATCAAGTATCTGCGCCTGAATGGCCAGCAACGCCTTCTCACGTTCCTGCTCTATGGTGAGAATTTCGGCTTCCTCGCCTTCAATCGGAGGCGATGGTGGCAGGGGTTCGCTTCTTGATTCCAGTAGCGGCTCTTCATCGGCACAATAATCACGAGCATCGTCAAGAAGTACATCTTCATCCTTGTCTTTCTTGCGAAACATCCATCCCAGCCATGACCTTTTTGGGCTCTCTTGCCGGTGTTGCAGCCTTGACTCGTGTTGAACCGCAAAACCCTCGTCTCTAACATAGTTAGAACTCATTCTTGGCAGGCCTTCGCTCTCGAGCATCATGTCGCCTTCATCGGTGCTCAACACGTCGGTAGCAGTCTCGACAAACCGGCTCACGTCACTAAATGAGCCATAACTGAGCGGCATCTTAACGATAGCGTCCTTGCCGCTGTTGCCCACATTAATCCGCCGCGCCACCAGCGCGGTGCCCTCAGAGCTAGGGTCATCAACAATCTCAATATTAAATTTCGTTAGCCGCCTCAACCACTCAATTAGCCTTGGCACCACCTGGCTAGTATCGACCCTGTCGGCATCAATATTCCTGTTCATTGAAGTGACAACATAAATCACTCCATAGCGCAACTCTCTATTTATCTTTGCGAAACGGCTAATAGTATCATTCATGGGGGATTATTTTTGCAATAGTTTATGACTTTCATTCCTGCAAAAAGTGTGCCATGTTGCTGCACATGACACACTTGCCAGTTGATGGCGACTTATATCTTTCTTCTCTTGAAGAACCCCTTAGAGCTCGCACGCAACCTCGACTTTTTCTCGTCATCATCAAGTTCGAGGCAGCTCATCACGGGTGCCACTTCATCAACATAGTCGCCAAGGCAAGCTTGGAAACGATTAAACATGTGACGAGTTCCCTCGTTGGTTTTCTCAAATCGCATCCTGTTGTCAATAGCCAGGCCAAACGCCACCGACTCCACGTCGTGGTCGGCACCGATGTAGGCAAAGAGCCAGCCCTCGTTCTTGTAGGCCTCGACAAGGCTGCGGATGGCCTTGTGGCTAAACTCTCGCGAGGCATTCTCGTAGCCGTCGGTGATAATTGTCACGCTGGCAATGGCGCTCTTTTCGCCCTCCATGATGCGGTGCAAGGCGGTGATGGTGTTGCCCATAGCGTCGTAGAGTGGCGTCATGCAGCAGGGCTGGTAATCGCTGCTGGTAATGGGTCTAACCTCGCCAATGGGGCACTGCTCATAGATTCTCTTTAGCTCGCAGCCGCAGAAGGCCACCAGCGTGAGCACATGTTCCTGCTCGGGATGTTTCTCCTGGCGGCTCTTGATGGCGGCGATGCTCTCATTCACGCCGTCGATGGCCTGCTTGGCGATGCTCGACATCGACCCGCTCTTGTCGAGGATAATCACGTTAAAAACCTTCGTGCTCTGTTTAATTTCTGTCTTAGTTTCCATAATGCATTGTGTTTTAAAGATGAAAAAATGCGGTTGACTGAGTTTTCACATCGCAAAATTACAGCCTAAAACCACGCTGCAAGGAAAACGACAACCTTGCAATTTGATATACCACTATGTTTCAAAGGATTAAGAATAAACATACTTTTTATTGAAAACGCTTTTTATGCGATTGTTTGCAGTTGTTTTACAATATTTTCGTAACTTTGCACTTGCATAATACAATCACTTAACACATAGCAATAGCAATGAAGACAACAAAACGAAATATCGCCATCGTGTGTGGTGGCGACTCATCGGAGCATGAGGTGTCGCTGCGCTCGGCGCAGGGGCTATACAGCTGGTTTGACCGCGACCGTTACAACGTCTATATCGTCGTTATCAGGAAAAACGACTGGCATGTGAATCTGCACGACGGCAGCATAGCGCCCATCGACAAGAATGACTTCTCATTCAAGCACAAAGACAAGAAGGGCGAGAAGACCACCTTCGACTACGCCTACATCACCATTCACGGCACTCCCGGCGAGAACGGCATCCTGCAAGGCTACTTCGACCTCATAGGTCTGCCCTACTCCACCTCAAGCGTGCTTGTGGAGGCGTTGACGTTTAACAAATACATGCTCAACAACTACATGCGACCCTTTGGCGTGACCGTGGCCGACAGCATCCTGCTCATCAAGGATGTGGAGCGCAACATCACCGAGGACGACATAGAGCGCGACCTGGGCATGCCATGCTTCGTGAAGCCCACCGACGACGGCTCAAGCTTTGGCGTGACCAAGGTCAAAGACAAGAGCCAGCTCGCCCCAGCCATCAAGAACGCCTTTAAGCAATACAACCAGGTGATGGTAGAGCGTTTCCTCAATGGCACCGAGGTCACCGTGGGCTGCTACAAGACTAAGACCAAGAGCGTGGTATTCCCCGTTACCGAGGTGGTCACCGACAATGAGTTCTTCGACTACGACGCCAAGTACAACGGTCAGGTGCAGGAAATCACCCCGGCACGCATCAGCCCAGAGCTCACCGCTGCCCTGCAACAGGAGACGAGCCGCATCTACGACATCCTGCACTGCAACGGCATCATCCGCATCGACTTTATCGTCACCAAGAATGACGACGGCAGCGACTGCATCAACATGCTCGAGGTGAACACCACTCCCGGCATGACAGCCACCAGCTTCATCCCGCAGCAAGTGCGCGCCGCCGGCCTAGAGATGAGCGACGTGCTCACCGACATCGTAGAGAACCAGTTCTAAATTCCCATGAACACCGCCATCGCCCATAACGCCAAGCTCATCACTGGCAAGAAGGTGCAGTTGTTGATTGACCTGTTCTTTTGCCTGCTGCTGCTGCCGGTGATGATCTACCTGCTGCCCATTGAGCGGTGGCTAGAGAACAACCTGCTCTTTGTGTGCCTGCTGGTGACATGGCTCTACATTGTGTATTGCGTCAACCGCGTGTTCACCATCCCGTCGCTCTTCAAGGACCGCCGGCGCCTGATGTGGGCGGTGCTGGTGGTGCTGGCGATGATAGGCATCACCTACCTGCTCTCGCAATACAAGATGGAGTTTCACTTCCAGCGGCAGCAAGGCGGGCCACCAGCCGGAGGCCCACCGCAGCGCACCTTCTCGCCCATGAAGTTCCGCCTTCACCAGCAGGCGGTGTGGTTCCTGTTTGTGATAGTGATGACCTTCAGCAGCGCCATCGGTCTGCTGGGGCAGCTCTATCGCCAGCGCGCGCGCCAGCAGGAGCTGGAGATGGCCAAGAACAAAGCCGAGCTCTCGCTCTACAAGGCTCAAATCGACCCACATTTCCTGTTCAACACCCTCAACACACTCTATAGCATGGTGGTCACGCAGAGTCCCAAGACCGAGGACGCCTTCATGCAGTTTATCGACATCACGCGCTACATCTACAACAATGCCAACCAAGACAGTGTGGCTATTGACGATGAGGCACACTACTTGCAGCAGTACATCGACCTGCAGCGCAACCGCCTGAACGAGTGTAACACGGTGAACTTTGCCTATCGCAACGACGGCCGGCACCCAGGCCTCACCATAGCCCCCATGCTGCTCATCACCTTTGTGGAGAATGCCTTAAAATATGGAGTGAGCACTAGCGTTGACACCCTTATAGATATTGACATGCAGGTCGCTGATGGAGTGCTGCATCTGACCACCAGCAACCCCATCCGCATCAAGCCCAAGGACGAGAATCATGTGGGCATAGGCATCGAGAACAGCCGCAAGCGTCTTGAGCTGATCTATGGTAGCGGCTATAGCCTCGACATCAACGAGACCCCCGACCACTTCGACCTTCATCTTACCATAAATCTAAATAAATCATGAAATGCGTAGCAATCGACGATGAGCCCATGGCTCTAGAAGTGATAAAGAGCTTCTGCCAGCGAGTGGGCGACATTGAGCTTCACACCTTCACCAATCCCCTTGCGGGCATTGACCATGTGAAACGCACGCACCCCGAGCTGCTCTTCCTCGACGTGAAGATGGGCGAGGTGAGCGGCGTGAACCTTGCCCGCGAGATACCGCAGGGCACATTCCTAGTGTTTACCACTGCCTATGCACAATATGCCATCGACGGCTTCGACCTCAACGCTGTCGATTTCCTCCACAAGCCCTTCTCCTTCACCCGCTTTGAGAAGGCCGTCAACAAGGTGCAGCAGGCCATCCGCCTTGTGAACTACAGTGCCGCGCCACCACTCGAGGGAGCGGAAATCACCGTCAAGGTAGAATACAAGAATGTGACTGTGCAGCTCAGCTCCATCCTCTATGTCCAGGCCATGGACAACTATGTGAAAATCTTCACCACAGATGGTCGCACCGTGGTCACCCAGATGAGCATGAAGTCGCTCGAAACCATGCTCCCCGAAGGCGACTTTGTGCGTGTTCACAAGAGCTACATCGTGCCGCGCCACCGCATCGAGAGCTACTCGCGCACACTGCTCACCCTCACCGGAGGCACCAAAATCCCCGTGGGCCGAGCCTACGCCGACAAACTAACGCATAACACTTAGTCCTTTCTAGAAGTTCTAGACATTCTATAAGCTCTAGAATATCTAGCACTTAACGGACAAGGCACGCCTTGTCCCTACTTAAAACTTAACATTTAACCCTTTACACTTAATAATTATGACACCACTCGAAATAAGAAACAACCTGCTGGGAGAGAAACTAGTAAAGAACCTGAAGCGCCGCAACATCGAGGCTCACTACTGTGCCACATCGCAAGAGGCCGTGAGCAAAGTGATGGACCTCATTGCCGATGGCTCCTCCGTTACCTGGGGAGGCTCAATGACAGTGCGCGACATGGGCATCCCACAGGCTCTCAAGGAGCGTGGCACGCTCGAAGTGCTCGACCGCGACACGGTAAGCGACCCCGCCCAGAAGCAGCAGATGTACCTGCGCGCCTTTAGTGCCGACGTGTTCCTGAGCAGCGCCAACGCCATCTCGGAGGACGGCGTCATCGTCAACATCGACGGCAACGGCAACCGCGTGGCAGCCATCTCATGGGGTCCCAAGAAGGTGATATTCATCATCGGGCTCAACAAGGTGGCGTCAACCGTGGAGGCCGCCATCGCCCGGGCACGCAGCACCGCCTCACCCATCAACGCCCAGCGTTTCGACATCGCCACACCCTGCCGGGTAGATGGCGTGTGCCACAACTGCAACAGCCCTGAGAGCATCTGCAGCTACATCCACCTGTTGCGCAACAGTCGTACCCAGGGCCGCCACATTGTGGTGCTCGTGGGCGAAGACCTGGGTTATTAATTCTGGTGGATTGGGAATCGGGAATCGGGGATCGGGAATCGGGGATCGGGGATCGAGGAACCTCTAACCACTAACCTATAACCTTCAAGTTTATAATTATAAACTTGAATTATAGAGTTTTAGAACTTTATCAACTTGAATTTCTTTCCTCCCATAATGTAGATGCCGTTGCCCGAGCTTAGTAATAAATAGCCTCTATCGAGGCACTTAGCGTCTTCGACGCTCATGGACTCATCAACATTAAACACAGGTTTTTGCGGGTGACGCTTTTTTAGTCAAGTTTCTATAAGGCAAGATGTGAGAAAAAATGAGAAAGGAGGACACCCCCCTTTCTCATTTCTTGATTCTTTACCTGTTTCCTCGCGATTTGAGTTTTTTTAAAAAATTGTCGCCTAAAAAAAAGGATGAGCCATAACACGGCTCACCCCCCTTTTTTTATTTCTTGGCTGTGGCACGGCGCTTGCCACCCTTGCTGGCGTTGCCTTCATCACTGACGATGGCACGGCAGTCGTCAAGAGTGAGATTAGAAGCGTCATATTTCTTGGGAATCTTGAAGTTTTGCTTCTTATAGACGATGTAGGCGCCAAAGCGGCCGTTGAGCACTTGCAGCTCGGGCTCCTCGTCGAAGGTCATCAGCACCTTCTTGGCCTCGGTGGTGCGTTTCTCCTTGATGAGCGTGGCAGCCTCGTCGAGGGTGATGCTATAGGGCGACATCTCTTTAGGCACCGACACAAACTTGCCGTCGTGCTTGAGATAGGGTCCATACTTACCTATAGCCACGACCACTTCCTTCCCTTCGAAGGAACCCAGGGAGCGTGGCATCTCAAAGAGCTTAAGGGCTTCTTCGAGCGTGATGGTTGCCACACTCTGGTCCTTTTGCAGCGAAGCAAAACGTGGTTTCTCGCTGTCGTCGGTGCTGCCCAGCTGCACCAGTGGTCCATAGCGGCCTATTTTCACCGACACGGGTTTGCCGGTAACCGGGTCATTGCCAAGGATGCGCTCGCCCACCTTGTGCTCAAGCCTCATTGCCGACACCTTCTCTATCTCGGGATGGAAGTCCTTGTAGAACTCCTTGATTTCGTCGTTCCACTTCTTCTTGCCCTCGGCAATCTCGTCAAACTCTGTCTCCACCTTAGCGGTGAAATTGTAATCTAAAATCTGTGGGAAAAACTTGGTGAGGAAGTCGTTGACTACCATGCCCACATCGGTGGGGATGAGTTTGCCCTTCTCGTTGCCCACCAGCTCGCTCTTGGTCTTGGTACTGAGCTTGCTGCCCTTGAGGGTGATTTGCTCAAAGTTGCGTTTGGTGCCTTTACTCTCGCCCTTGACAACATAGTCGCGCGCCTGGATGGTGGAGATGGTGGGGGCGTAGGTCGAAGGGCGGCCTATGCCCAGCTCCTCCAGGCGTTTCACGAGCATCGCCTCGCTGTAGCGGTTGGGCTGCTGGGTGAAGCGCTGTGTGGCAACCACCTCTTTGTGGGTGAGCACGTTGCCCACCTTCATGGGTGGCAGGGTGTGGAACTCGCCAGTGACATTCTCCTCCTCATTGCTCTCGAAATACACCTTTAAGAAACCATCAAACTTCACTACCTCTCCGCTGGCCTCAAACATCTCTTTGCGGCCGCTGATGCTTATCTCCACCTGCGTCTTCTCTACCTGAGCGTCGGCCATCTGCGAAGCGATGGTGCGTTTCCATATCAAGTTATAGAGTTTCTTCTCCTGGGCGGAGCCATTGATGTCGTGGTTGCTGATAAAGGTGGGGCGGATGGCCTCGTGAGCCTCTTGCGCGCCCTTCGACGAGGTGTGGTACTGGCGCACCTTCAGGTATTTCTCGCCAAGAGAATCCTTGATTTCCTTGCTGATTGTGCCAATGGCGAGGCTCGACAGGTTCACCGAGTCGGTACGCATATAGGTGATGTGACCGCTCTCATAGAGCGACTGGGCCACACGCATGGTCTGCGCCACCGAGAAGCCGAGCTTGCGCGACGCCTCCTGCTGCAAGGTGGAGGTGGTGAACGGCGGTGCAGGACTCTTCTTGATGGGCTTCACCTGAACGTCGGCCACGGTGAAGGTGGCATCCTTGCAATGCTCTAGCAGCTCCACTGCCTCGTCGCGGGTGGCAAAGCGCTTGTTGAGCTCGCAGGGCACCAGCGAGGGTGTGGCAGCATCCTCGCCACCAGCCTCCATTGTGCTGCTCACGCGGTAATACTGCTCGCTCTTGAAGTTGCGTATCTCCTTCTCGCGCTCGGCAATAAGACGCACTGCCACGCTCTGCACGCGACCGGCGCTGAGCGATGGCTTGATTTTCTTCCACAGCACTGGCGAGAGCTCAAAGCCCACGATGCGGTCGAGCACGCGGCGGGCCTGCTGAGCGTCAACGAGGTTGGTGTCGATGTCGCGCGGGTTCTCGATAGCGGCAAGTATCGCTGGCTTGGTAATCTCGTGAAACACGATGCGGCGCGTGTTTTCCTTCTTCAGCTCCAGCACCTCGTTCAGGTGCCAAGCAATGGCCTCTCCCTCACGGTCCTCATCACTGGCCAGCCACACCGTCTTCACTCCCTGGGCCGCCTTCTTGAGTTCCTGCACAAGCGAGAGCTTGTCGTCGGGAATCTCATAGATAGGCTCAAAATCGTTGTTCACGTCGATGCTGAAATCCTTTTTCTCCAAGTCACGGATGTGACCATAGCTCGACATAACTTTGTAGTCCTTTCCCAAAAATTTCTGGATAGTCTTGGCCTTAGCCGGCGACTCCACTATCACAAGATTATCTGCCATTTTTCTTATAGTAATTATCGTCTTTTTCTTAATAATCAGCACTTTGCATAGCACATGCCAGCTGCAACAATGCCTCATTCATTCAAAATCGGGTGCAAAATTAGGCAAAAAACTCACATTTCCTATAATAATGTGTAAAATTTTAACTATTTTTCCTTAGCTTCGGCTCATAATAGAAACCGTTACAAAAAATATGCCATTTTTTGTTTTGTTTGCTCTTTTTGTTTATCTTTGTAGTCGAGAAAACAGCAATAAAGAATAAGGCTATGGCACAGAGACGCCGTTTCCCTGCCGGAGTGCAGGACTTTGAGAAGATTAGAACCGATGGTTTTGTCTATGTTGACAAGACTGAGTACATCTATGAGCTTGCCAACAATTTTGGTGATGCACTTTTCCTGAGCCGCCCCCGGCGTTTCGGCAAGTCGCTGCTGTGCTCCACGTTGAAGTATTACTTCCAGGGCCGCAAAGAGCTCTTTGAGGGCCTGGCTATGGAGCGGTTGGAGACCGAGTGGACGCAATATCCGGTCTTTTACTTCGACATGTCGAGGTGTAAAAACGATGACATCGAAGAGATGAAGAGCACACTCGAGATGTTGCTGGGCAACTACGAGATACACTATGGCTGCGAAGCTGGTCAGCTAGGTCTTGGCGCAAGACTGCAGCAGTTGATAGAGGTGTCGCATGCCCGCACTGGTCACCGTGCCGTGCTCATCTTCGACGAGTATGACTCTCCAGTGCTCAATGTGATAGACTCTGCCGAGAAGATGAACGCCGTGCGCTCTGTTTTCAAC
>ONJX01000040.1 GCA_900318255.1 uncultured Prevotellaceae bacterium
TTGGTTGTTTTTAAATTCACCGCTAAATTACTAAAAATCAACGATATGTGCAACTTTTTCTCTATCAATTTATTAATAAATTAATTCCGCCAACAGGTACAATATTATATTGATAATGGTGATGTAAAGGGTCTTGGTGGCAACTTTAAAGCATATTTTGTGCAAATATAATAGAAAGCAACGATATTTTTACTATTTTTGCAACAAAAACTTGAAAAAGCTATGAAAAATGTAATTATTTATTTGCTCATGGCTCTGCTAAGCACCTTCATGCCGATGCTGGCACAGGAAGAAGTTGTTCCTCTAAAGCCGTTGAAATCAGGACAAAATGTTGTGTCGGCTAATGGTTATGTAAAAAGCGACACGTTGTGGAGTCACGGCAAGCGCGTGATTAACACCACGAGGGTGCTGCCTGCGCCACAGCCTGCACAGCAGCAGGTGAGGTCAGGCAGGTTGGAACTGTTCCCGCAGTTTCAGTCGCAATACATTGAGGCGCGCAATGTCACGGTGTGGCTTCCCGAGGGCTATGTGGAGGGCGAGCCGTGCGATGTGCTCTACATGCACGACGGGCAGATGCTCTTTGATGCCACCACCACGTGGAACAAGCAGGAGTGGCAGGTCGATGAGGTGATGGGGCGTCTCATCGCCCAGGGCAAGATTAGGCGGTGCATTGTGGTGGGAATTGACAATAGCCCCAACCGCCTTAATGATTATTTCCCCACCAAGTGCTATGAGTATGTGCCCCAGGACCAGCGTGCCACCGTGGATGTGAGCCTCTACAAGGGCGACGACTACCTGCGCTTCCTCGTTGAGGAGGTGAAGCCCTTTATCGACGCGCTCTACAGGCCGTTGACCACTCGTGAGCACACCTTCGTGATGGGGTCGAGCATGGGCGGGTTAATCTCGTTGTATGCCCTGTGCGAGTATCCGCGGGTGTTTGGCGGCGCGGTGTGCCTATCTACACACCTGTCGATGCGCTTCTTCGACCCCAAGTTCAACAGCGAGGCGTGGGCAACAGGCTTCTGCCATTATGTGAAAGCTAAGCTGCCAGAGGCCAACTCTTGTCTGCTCTATATGGACTGTGGCGATGCGGGTTATGATAGCCAGTATGTGCCCTATGAATACAAGATAGTAAAGATGATACAAGACCTGGGGTGGGATAGTGACCACTTCATGGACCGTGTCTATTGCGATCACGACCACAACGAGACCTTCTGGTCACAGCGCATTCACACTCCGTTGATGTTCATCTTAAAACCTTAGCTCATACTTCACGGGCGAGGCACGCCTTGTCCCTACTTAACATTTCACACTTAACACTTAATCGATGCGTTATTTTCTAAAGATATCCTTCCTGGGAGCTGCCTATCATGGCTGGCAGATTCAGCCCCACGATGTGAGTGTGCAGCAGGTCATTGAGCAGGCTCTGGCAATGGTGCTGCGTCACCCCACGCCCATCACTGGTGCTGGCCGCACCGATGCTGGGGTGAATGCCGCCACGATGTATGCCCACTTCGACACCGAGCAGCCCATCTCCAACCCCGAGCTGCTGGTGCGCAGCCTCAATGGCATCTTGCCCCCCGACATCGCCATTCACGACGTTCAGGCGGTGGCTGATACCGCCCATGCGCGCTTCGACGCCACCAGTCGCACCTATCGCTACTTTGCCCACACTGGCAAGTCGCCACTGCTGCGGGCACTGAGCTGGCAGTGCAATCCTCGCATCGACTTTGAGCTGATGAACGAGGCGGCACGATGCTTGCTCGACTATGAGGACTTCACCTCATTCAGCAAGCTGCACACCGATGTGAAGACCAACATCTGCCACATCACCCAGGCGCAATGGTCGCGCGTGGAGCCAGTGCTCGATGCCCATGTGGAGCAGTGGGTATTCACCATCACCGCCGACCGTTTCTTGCGCAACATGGTGCGCGCTATCGTGGGTACCCTCGTCGATGTGGGGAACCACAAAATCACGGTTGAGGACTTTTGCCGCATCATCGAGCAGAAAGACCGCTGCGCTGCTGGCACCTCCATGCCTGCCCATGCTCTATTTCTGTGGGACGTGAAGTATCAGTAGGGGGTGGCAGGGCGTGTCGCTGTGAGCAAAAAGAGAGCGTGCGAGTCGCACCTTATATTCAAACAGGTAGGTTTTGTCCTGCCTGTTTTATTTTTTTGTATTTTTCTGCTTGATAATTAAAATATTGTTATTATATTTGTGAGATTTTAAAAAAATGGTGTTTTTCGCCTTCTGTGTGGCAACAATCATAAAATGAGCCTAGATTTTTTTACATTAGAAAAAAATTACAACCTACCAAAGTAATAAAAATCACATAAGAAATGAAGATAATAACGTTAGGAAAGACGGGCGACCAGCCTTTTAAGATCACGGGGATAGGGGTGAGCAAGACTCATGCCACTGTGACCATCGACGACTATGGCCGCTGGATTCTCGCCGATTGCAACTCTACCAATGGCACCTTTGTGCGCAACGAGAGCACTGGTGAGTTGATGAGAGTGGGTCCCGAGGGGATGCAAATCTCGGAGATGACATTTATCGTGCTTGGTGCCGACAACTCGGCTGGCTGCTGCTTCTATGCCAAGCAGCTCGTCTCGCCTGGCGACTACGTGGACGAGCACCTCTACATGCGCAACAAGAAGCTAGAGTTTGACCAAGAAGAGGAGAAAGTGGCGAGAAACGCCAAAAGGGTGAGAATAACTATTTTTGTCATAATGCTGGCTTTTACTATTGGGACTATAATCTGGCAGATTTTAGATGAGTCGGCAACCAAGATGATGTTTAACTTTTATCGTGGCATATCGCTCTTGACGATGGGTGCCACTACGTTTTATGACGCGCAAGGCAAGAGGTCTAAAATCATCAAGAAGCGCAAGCTCTTTAGCCAGTGCCCCAATCCAGAGTGTGACCGCAAGCTCACCAGCGACGAGATTGAGAACCTCAAGTGTGGCCGCTGCCAGAAGTAGATTTACAGGAGTCATGCCAGTGATGCAGAGAGGTAATTATTAACAATTAAAAGATAATAGTAATGAATCAAAGTGAAATTAAAGTTCTTGAGAGGCAATGCGACTCTTGCGGTAAGACCTTTAAAGTGAAAGTGGCCATGGCAGGGCGCTACAAGGTGACTTGCCCGCACTGCAAGAGCTTGGTAAGGTTTGCCGTTACTAAAGAAAAGGCCCCTGGCAAAGCGGTGATTGCTCCGCGCCTGGTAGTGCCCGAGTTAGGTCTTCCAGAGAAAGTTAGAGACAAGTTCTATGTAATCAAGAAACGCGCCATTGTGGGTCGCCCCTATAAGGTTACATGCCCCGAGTGCCACAACGCCCTGTCGATTATCGCCGCCGAGGCAGGCAAGGTGCTACGCACTGGGTGCGACAAGTGTGGCACCATCATTGCCTACAAGGCAGTAGAGCACGAGGTGTAGCCCCTCAATCAAGGCATAACAGTTTATTAATACCAAAAACGTTGAAGACATGAAAAAGATTTCAGTGATATTACTTATGGCGATAGCCATTCTTGCTATCAGTGGCAGCGTTTCGGCCAAGAGCTACTGTTTCTGCATGGGGTTGTCGAAGTGCAACACTCCTGGTGCTGAGGATATCTCATCGGCGCAATATGATGCCATAGATTTCAAAAATGCCTTAGTAAAGCAAGGTTACAAAGGCAACGTGATAGTTAACCAGTATGCTACCCGCGAGAACATCCTCAAGCGCGTGAGGAACGTGGTGGCTGCTGCTAAGAGCCCTAACGACCGCATTGTGCTCTTCTTTGCCACTCATGGCAGCGAGGACGGCTTTCTGCTCACCTATGGCGGTGGCGCGGTTTACTACAAGGAGATTATCGACATCCTCTCCAAGAGCAAGACAAAGCATGTCTATGTCTTTGTCATGGCTTGCTTCTCGGGAAGTATAGCCAAGCAAAATGGACTCACTTCCGACCCCGACTGGGGCGATGATGCGGTGAAGAGTGGCATCACCTTCATGGTATCGAGTCGTCCTGATGAGACTTCCAAGAGCATTATCAACCGTGAATCGACACCAGTACGACACTCGGTGTTTGGTAACGCCCTCATTAAAGGTTTCCGAGGTCAGGCCGACCGCGATGGCGACCGCAAGATCACCATCATGGAGCTCTTTAAGTATGTCTATAACGAGGTTACTATGCGCATGGAGAGCAACGACCCCGCGATGGTTCAGCATCCGCAGCTCATAGGCCCATCTAGCGAGCACAGCACTGTTATAGCTAAGTGGTGATGTGTGTTCTCAAATTAGAGTTATTAATCAAACCACACACAAGGTTGTGGCATAAAAACAAAACGATATTATGGATACTATAAAAAACAACGTGCCTCCACCAATTCCCGGCATGGAGAGCGAGGACGAGAAGAAAAAGAAAAAAGTCTCTAAGGGTGCTGCCGTGGGTAGTGCTGTGGGGGTGGGCATAGCCGCTGCTGCCGGTGGCGCCGCCGCTGGAGCTACTGTCATTAGCGATGCTCTCAACAAGAAACACTACGACCTTGACGATGACGACGAGGAAGAGGTTGATGTGGAGAATGAGAGTGGAAAAGACGAGGGCGGCGAGGACGATGGTTACTATGACGATGACAAGGATCTGAACCTCAACAGTAATAAGGAGGACATTGATGAGGACTTCCGTGATGAAGACCCTCGTGATGACGAGCTCCGTGATGACGACTTCCGCGATGACGACCTCGGTGACGACGACTTGCAACGCAGGCTCCGCCGCAACCCCCGCGACGATGACGATGCACCTGCTGGGCGTCCTGGTCGCCGCAACGATGACGATGGGCCACGCACCCCGCAGAGCCGCGACGATGACGAGATTGATGACCGCACCGACACTATCCTTGAGCGTGACCAGATAGATGTTAACACCAAGCAAGACGAGTGGTCGCCAGTGGGATGGCGCACCATTGCCGACCAGGATGGCAACGAGGTGACAGGTATGCTCTTTGAAGATGGCAATGGAGGATATGTGCTTATCACCGAGGGCGTGCCAGGGTCGGGTATCTATGACGTGGCCATGAACCCCAGCAGTGGGGTGAGAATGCCTATCGATGAGCAGTTTGCCTTCACCCGTGGCGACCTTGAGGCGATCATCGACACCGATGGAGGATATATCGCCCCAGGCTCGGAGGACAAAATCTTTGCCGACAACGATGATATAGAAAACGACATCATCGTTACCGACGACGGTGAACTAGTGGCTCAACGCGACCTCCCCGATGATGGTAGTGGTGATGAATTGCTCCCCGACGACGATATCGCCATGAACGATGACGACATCATTCTCGACGACGAGACCGGTGGCATTGTGGGCGACGACGATATAGCCATGAACGATGACGACATCATTCTCGACGACGAGACCGGTGGCATTGTGGGCGACGACGATATTGCCATGAACGATGACGAAACCATAATAGAAGATGATGAGGTGATAATTGAAGACGACGACATCATCATGGATGCTGGACCTGGTGGCGTCAACGATGACCAATATGCCATGGCCAGTGAGGAAGAGGTGGTAGGTGACGAGGAGCTGGAGCAATACCTCGGCGAGGACGACACTGCCGAGGTTAATGAGGATCCTGTGGAGTTTGTTGACAACAGCGAGGAGCTGGTGGCCGACACCACCTACATCCCCGAGGACACCTATGACGACTCAATGGAAATGGAGGCCGACATCTATGATGAAGGCATGGACATGGTGTGATGTGGAACGTGGAAGGTGGAACGTGGTGATGTAGGGACAAGGCGTGCCTTGTCAGCACAAAAGTTTAGAGGTTGCACTGCCCATAATTTCACCACTGTCTTCCATAAACGATAACCCATAATCGATAACCGACCAAATTGCCACGTAGGCTCAAACAATAACAATGGATCAAGGAAACAATAATAATGCAGCAATGCCTAGTGTGGCTACCGTGGTGTGTGGCACTTGTGGAAGGAAGTTGCAGGTGAGAATGCCATCAAAGCCAGGGGGATACAAGTTTGCTTGCCCTCATTGCCAGAGCAAGGTGTCGTTTCGAGTAAATCCTGCCTCAGCCGAGCGCAAGGTGCTCAAGAGCAGTGCCCTCGACAGTAGGGTAATCTCTCACGACTTGCCACAGCAATTAAGGCAAGGGAAGGCCGCCTCCAGCCCCGCAAGGGGTGGGCTGCCTTCTCATGCCAATATCCCTGTGCTGGGAGCTGTCATCGTGCCTGCTGGCAAGCGGCATTATCAAATCATGGAGAAGGCCGAGGTCAACAGGCAATACCGCTTCGTGTGTCCCGGGTGCAGCAAGTATGTTGTGATAAGGCCTAGTGCCGCCGGCAAACTGATGAGAGTGCGCTGCGCGAAATGCGGCACCGTGGTGCTGTACCAGTCGCAGGGCGAGGTGCCGCCACCCGCTGCAGTGGTGAGGAAGACACCGCCACCTGTCCCCGCTCAAGGGCCACCTGCGCCAAGACAAGAGGAAGATGCGCCACACACTGTGATGCTGACTCCTGGAGGGCTGGGCAGCTGTGGCTCTGCCACGCCTGTCCCTCCCGCTAGGCCACATGTGGTGCCTCCGCCATTGCCGGCTCCTGTTGTGCCGCCAGCTGCCACCAGTGCTGTGCCTCCACCCATTCCTTGTCAAAATGTGGGAGCATCATCTACGGTTCCTCCTGTTCCTCCAGTGCTGGCGCCCGCCAAGCCCCAGGGCATGCTTAGCTGGAAGGTTGGCAAGAAGCTGCATCGTCGCACCGAGACTTATCGTCTGATGTGTGGCCGCAACACCATAGGGCGCTACGACCCCGACTTGCCATCTAACGCAATGATTCAAGGCGACGGTGAGATGAGCCGCCAGTCGGTGGAGATTAACGTGGTGCCCAGGCCCGACCTTCAGGATTACATCTATGAGCTTCGAGTGCTACGCTCTACCAATAATGTGCTTGTCAACGGCCAGGTGGTGAACCAAGAGAAGGTGGTGCTTCTCAGTCATGGCGACACCTTGTGCCTGGGCAAGACAACAATCACCTTTGTTAATGTTCCCCATTAACGATGGTCGAAAAACAATAACTGAATAAACAACAATCGTGTGTCGTGTTAGGTATCGCAAGCGTTAGCTCGTTCAAAACAACTAAGAACTTAAAACTAAAAACATCATGAAACGATATACCTTTTTAATTTTGACCCTTGCGCTGGCAGTGACTTTGTCCACAGCAAGTGCACAGAACAAGAACCCTAATGCTGGCAAGAAAACCGAGAAGACTGCCACAAAAAGCACTCTTGACCAGCTGGTGGAGCGCGCCACTAATGGCGATGCACAAGCCATGCTATTGCTTGGAAAGGCCTATTATGGTGGCTTGGAAGGTGCCCCAAAGGACTATAAGACTGCTGCCAAGTGGTTTCTCGATGCTGCCGAAGTTGATGCCCCCGAGGCGCTGCAATACAGCACCGAGGCTAAAGGGTGGCTAGGGCTGCTCTACTACAACGGAGAGGGCGTCAACCAGGATCACGACCGCGCCATGAAGCTTTTCTTGATTGCCACTAGAGATGGCTATGAGGGACTGGTCG
The DNA here is from genome assembly GCA_900318255.1 of uncultured Prevotellaceae bacterium. Classification (GTDB taxonomy): domain Bacteria; phylum Bacteroidota; class Bacteroidia; order Bacteroidales; family Muribaculaceae; genus Sodaliphilus. The sequence goes on from ONJX01000040.1 coordinate 7,580, forward strand.
AGACTTTTGATGAGATGTCGAAGGGCGGCGATGTGTTTGCCTGCAAATTCATGCAGGAGTGCCACGACAAGGGTGTGGGCGTGAAGCGCAACACCGACAAGGCAGCACACTATCAGCGCCTTGCCGCCGATGCCGGAGACCAGGACAGCTACATGCCTGTGGGGCTATATCTCTATAACAACGGCAAGCATAGCGAGGCGTTCGGCTATTTTGAGGATGCCGCCAAGCTTGGTAACTATAGGGCGGCCTACTTCTGTGGCATCATGCTATATGATGGTGACGTGGGCGTGGATCAAGACAGGAAAAAGGGCATGACCTACTTGCAGCAGGCTGCCGATCAGGGTCATGTGGGAGCCAACTACAAGATTGGCGAGATATATCTCAAGGGCGACGGTGTGAAGCAAGACAAGGCCAGGGGTGCGCAGATGATAAAAACCGCGGCCGAGAAGGGCAATAACAATGCGATGTGGACACTGGCACAGTGCTATCGGCAGGGTGAGGGCCTGCCTCAGTGTTATGACCTGGCGGCGCAGTGGATTGCTCTCACGGCAAGTGCCAACAAGGCCACCGACTATAGCAAACTCATTGCTGAGCTAAAATCGCACAACGACCCATTTTACTGCTACCTCAAAGGGTTATATGAATATAACATTGCTGGCAACTATAACGCGGCTATCGACCTGTTTAAAGTGGTGCAGAAAGCCAACGTTGCCGATGGCATCGCCATGCAAGGCGTGGTGCTCACTAACAGGAACTACCGCAAGCGCGACATGAAAAAGGCTGCCAAGATGCTTGCCGAGGCCTCTAACGGCAGTCCGCTCGCTTGCTACTATCTCGCTTGCCTCATGGAGAATGGAGATGGGGTGAAGAAGGACGAGAAAGGCGCTATCATGATGCTCACCAAGGCTGCCGACGGTGGATGCGCCGCAGCTCAATGCCGGCTCGCCGACAAGTACCTAAAAGGCACTGGAGGGGTGACTATGGACATCGACAAGGCGGCACACTACTATCTCCTTGCCGAGGCACAGCGTGCCCTCACCCCCGATGCCGCCAAGCAGCTTGCCAGCCTCTACGAGAAAGGCATTGCCAAGCTCCCCGATGGCGAGGACCTAGGCAAGCACATCGACAGCCTCAGGAGGACCAAGGAAAACAACGCCTTGCTAAATATGCTCGTTGGCACCAAGTTTTGATAGTTTATGCCGACTTGAAAATTAGTGATTGAAAAGTGTGTCGTTTCAGAAAAATGTAGTAAATTTGTGGTTTAATAGCGTAGTAGCGCTTTAAACCACTTTTTTATTTATTCTTTGCTGACAACTAACAAATAAATATCACCATGGCACTAGAAAAAAAATATGAGCAGGCGTTGCCGGTGGGCTTTAAGCTCAAGGGCGGCTCGCATGTCTATACCATAGAGCAGGTGCTGGGGCAGGGGGGCTTTGGCATCACCTATAAGGTGAAGGCGCGTCTCATGGCGGGAAACATAGCGGTAACCACTCACTTTGCCGTGAAGGAGTTTTTCCCGTCGAGCTGCTGGCGCAATGAGGGCTCCACACAGATGCTCTACTCGCCCACCACCAGAAACGAGATGCAGGCCTGCCTCAAGGATTTCATCGCCGAGGGTCAGCGCTTGCAGCGCATCTGTAGCATCAACAGCAACATTGTGAGTGTGAATGAGGTGTTTGAGGCTAACAACACCGCCTATTTTGTGATGGAATACCTCTCGGGCGGTGACTTGCGCAAGATTGTTAGAGACAATGGCGGGGGCCTGGGCGAGGCAACGATGCTCGGCATCATTACTCCCGTGGCGGGTGCCATCAAGTGCTTGCATGACCACCACATGCTGCACCTCGACCTCAAGCCCGAGAACATCGTCATGCGGCCGAGCGACGACGGCGGTCCCTACGTGCCAGTGCTCATCGACTTTGGCATCTCGGTACATTTTACTAGTGAAGGCACTCCCACTACCACGCGCCCCTCGAAGGGGGTGACGCAGGGATATTCGCCCATGGAGCAGTTTGCCGGTGTCTCTAGCTTTGACCCTCGTCTCGACATCTATGCCCTGAGTGCCACGTGCTACTTCCTGCTCACGGGTCGTGACCCCAAGAGTGCTTTTGAGATAAATGCCGCTACTATTGCTGCCGACTTGCACGGGCGAGCTAGCCAGGCGACTATCGACAACATAGTGCGTGGCATGAGCAAGGATTACAACGACCGCCCTGCCACTATTGAACAGTTCATGAGGGGATTCATGGCTGGCGCGCCACTGCCACAGAGGGGGAATGCCACTGTGCAGCAGGCTCCCGCAGCGCCTATAGCACCTGCAGCATCGTCTTCACCTGCGTCCCAAGCTGCTGGCATTGCCCACTCCGAGACCCGTGTCGTTAATGGGGGTTATGTGCAGCAAGGCCATTACCACCAGGGCTATACTCCTGGCAATGTCCATAGCCGTGAGCCTAAGCGCAAGTCAAAACGAGGGCTCATCATTTCACTTAGCGCGCTAGCAACGGTTGTGGTGCTGGCACTGGCAGCATGGGGCGTGATAGCATTGACATCGGGTAACAGCAAGAGCAAGGACAACATGGGTGGCGACGACACATCGCTAGAGTATGCCATCGACAATGACGACTTTAAGCTCCTGAAGAAATATGCCGAGATGGACTCGGCGCGGGCTTTCTACCCGCTAGCGGTGCTCTACATGGACAAGGAGAATTATGACGAAGCGTTGAAATGGGCTTTTGCGGCGCTCTACAGCTCCGACCTGAGCGAGGCCGAGCAGCGCAAGGCCAACAAGCTATTGAATCGGATCAATGATGCGATAAATGCCGACACTTATTATCCTAGCATGGCGGCAAGTGAGGTGGCAGTCGATTCGGTAATCGACTCGGTGGCTGTGGCACCGTGAAGAGTTCAAGTTTCGGTTACTTCCGGAACATGAGTTTATGGTTTATCGTTTATCGTTTATGGTTTATCGTTTATGGTTTATGGTTTATGGTTTATGGAAGACAGTAGTGAGATTATGGGCAGTTCAACCTCTCAACTTTGGGGCGGACAAGGCACGCCTTGTCCCTACATCACCCATTCCCCGTTCCTCCTTCCACGTTCCTCCTTCCACGGACAAGCCATGACTTGTCCCTACATAACACTTAACAATTTTTACTTTTAACGAAAATGAGATTTAGCGATATAATAGGCAACGAGAGGGCTATTGAGCAGGTGCGGCGCATGGTAGATGGCGATCACATCCCTCATGCCTTGCTCTTTCATGGCGAGCCAGGAGTGCCTAAGCTGGCACTGGCAATGGCTACTGCACAGTATATTCACTGCACTAATCGCACTGGCGGCGACTCGTGTGGCATGTGCCCCTCGTGCCTGCAGCACCAGTCGATGAACCATGCCGACACGTTCTTCTCTTATCCCATCACCAAGAAGGGCGAGAAGCCCGTGAGCGAGGACTTTGGCAAGGAATGGAAGGAGTTTGTTGAAAGCGGGGTGGTGGCCGAGGACTACGAGCAATGGCTCGCCACAATAGGCAATGAGAACGCACAGCCACTCATCTATGCCAGCGAGAGCGACAACATAGTGCGCAAGATGAGCCTGAGCGCCTTCACTGCTAAGTATAAGATCCTGATTATGTGGCAGGCCGACAAGATGAATAAGGAGTGCTCCAACAAGCTCCTCAAGCTCATTGAGGAGCCCGACCCCGACAGCATCTTCCTGCTCACCACCGATAATGTGAAGGGCATATTGCCCACCATCTATTCCCGCACACAACGCATAGAGCTGCGCAAACCCTCGACACAGCAGATTGCCGACTACCTGGCGCGCGAGCAGGGCATCGACATCACCGAGGCACTCGCCATTGCTGCTCCTGCCGACGGCAACGTGGTGCTAGCCATGCGCAACATGGATCACAGCAGCGAGATTCACGACTTTCACCAGCAGTTTGTCACCCTCATGCGACTGGCCTACATGCGCGACCTTGTGGGTTTGAAGGCGTGGAGCGAAGACATCGCCGACTACAAGCGCGAGAAGTCACAACGCTTTCTCAACTATGCCGCGCGCATGGTGCGTGAGAACTATATCTACAACTTGCGCATTGGCGCCCTCAACTATGAGACACAAGAGGAGTCGCAGTTCAGCAAGAACTTTGCCCGCTTCATCACCGAGGACAATGTGGAGCGCCTGCTCAAGCTCTTCAGCGATGCCGCCCGCGACATCCGCGGCAATGCCAATGCCAAAATAGTGCTCTTCGACATTGCCGTGAGAATAACGATACTTATTAAGAAGTAGCTCGTTTATCGTTTATGGTTTATCGTTTATGGTTTATCGTTTATGGTTTATGGTTTATCGTTTATGGTTTATGGTTTATCGTTTATGGTTTATGGTTTATCGTTTATGGCTTATCGTTTATGGTTTATCGTTTATGGAACACAGAGGTGAGATTATGGGCGGACAAGGCACGCCTTGTCCCTACTTAACATTTAACACTTAACATTTAACACTTAAAACATGTATTTCCTCAGCCAAATCGCTCAATATTTTCAGGCTAAACCTGCCATTCACGACTACTGTTTTGTGATGCCTAATCATCGCAGTTGCAAGTTCCTGGAGCGAGAACTTGACATGGCCAGCCGTGGGGTGTATCTCATGCCCCAGGTGATGACTATCACCGATTTCATGTCTTCTCTCACTGGCAAGGTGGTGGTGAAGCCTGTCGAAGCGCTGTTCTTGCTATATCAATGCTACACTCGCATTGCGGGTAATGAGGACTATAAGTTTGACAAGTTTGTGTATTGGGGCAATGTGGTGCTTAATGATTTCAACGACGTGGATATGTGCCTGGCACATCCCGAGAAGCTCTTCAAGAACGTGAAAGAGCACCGCGAGATACAGGCTAACTATCTCGATGGCGACCTCAGAGAGATTGTCTCTCACTACTTCAACCTAAGCCTGGAAGGGGTGGCTGCCGGCGACGAAGACTTTTGGCGAAACTACGATGGTGAGGATACCGACGGTGACGGAGTGAAGGCCAAGTATCTGAAGCTATGGCAGAGCCTCTATCAGCTCTATGTTGATTTTAACCAAGAGCTGCACTCGCGAGGCCTGTGCACTATGGGAAGGATGTATCGCGATGCTGTGGATGTTGTGAAAAACAGGACTTTCAAGAGTAATGAGAAATTTGTGTTTGTGGGCTTCAATATGCTCACTGCCTGCGAGCTGGCAATCTTCAAGCGCTTGCAGCAGCAGGGTAGGGCACTGTTCTTCTGGGACCTGACGTCGGCAGCCTTTGCCAGTGGCGAGAATGTCAACAATGGCTCTAGATTTGTGAAATTCTTCAGGAAAGAGTTTCCCGAGCCTATCGACTTCACGATGGATAATTCCACCCACTTCCCTGAGATAGAAGTAGTGGGAGTGCCGTCTAATGTGGGTCAGGCAAAATATTGCTATCACTTGCTCAATGATCTTATCGACAAGGGAGTGATAGACAGTTCCGATGCCATCAACACGGCTCTTATCCTCCCCGACGACGGCTTGCTGGTGCCACTGCTCAACTCCTTACCGCCAAAGATCAACAAGAAGAATGTGACGATGGGTTATCCGTTGAGCGCTAGCGACATAGCGTCGCTCATGAGAATCGTTGCCAAGATGCACAGCCAGGCGCGACGCAATGCCAGCGGCGAGTGGACATTCTACCGCGGCGATGTGAAAATCGTGCTCTCGCATCCCATTATCAAGAACTACTTTGGCGACGACGCGCTAGAGTTGCGCCGTGTAATAGCCGAGAAGGGGCTGTTTGCTGTGCCGCAGTCCACCTTTGCCTCCACCAAGCTAGCGTTGTTGTTTACCACCATCGACCAGGAAAATGATGCCCAGAGTGTTAACAAGCTCTTAGTGCAGTACAAAGCCTTTTGCCAGGCCTTGATAGAGATGATGAGGGAAGAAAAAGATGCTGCCGAGGATGAACAGGAAACCTCAGAGCAACCAGTGATGACGTTGCAAGAGGCCTTCCTCAACCAGTATGTGGAGGTGCTTAATCAACTCATTGACGCTTTGGCCAGATACCAGGTGCCTCCATGTGAGACTTCGGTGTTTTTCCTCATTGAGCGGCTAGAAGCGGCGTTCTCTATCCCCTTTGAGGGCGAGCCGTTGCAAGGGTTGCAGATTATGGGAATGCTCGAGACGCGATGTCTCGACTTCGAGAACCTTATCATTCTCTCGGCCAACGAGGGCATGATGCCCGGCAAGACGCGCCGCAACTCCTTTATCAGCGATTTCATGCGCCGCAACTATGGCATGTCAACGTCGGCCGACCAGGAGATGATGTGGAACTACCACTTCTATCGACTCATAGGCCATGCCAAGCGCTTGATAATGGTCTATGACACTAGCGACCAGGCGATGGGCAGTGGTGAGGTGACACGTTATGTGCCGCAGCTCGAGCTGGTGTATGGCTGTGATGTGAAACGCCGCATGTTCACGCTCTCGAGCACCACTGTCGAGCCCATCACCATTGCGGTGCCTAAACGTGATTACGCCCTAACGCAGCTCCAGACCTTCATCACTGGCAAGGGCTCGCGCATGCTCTCGGCAAGCTCTATCAAGGAGTATGTCAACTGCCCGTTGATGTTCTATTTCAACAAGATAGAGCGCCTGCGTGCTAGCGACGACGATGCCGACTTCATGGATGCCAGCACCTTTGGAACCATTGTTCATGACACCTTGCAGCATCTCTACTACCCCTCGGTGAGGGGGCAGGCACGCGAGGGCGACCATCGAGTGACGTGTGGCGACATCCGCCGATTTATCAAAGACAAACTCGACACCGTGATTGAAGCTCTTGTCAATGAGCAGTATCTGCGTGGAAGCGGTAGTGGCTCGCTAGTGGGCGAGGCGGCGATAGTGAGCGTGGCGATAAAGAGATATGCGCTGGCGGCTCTTAACCACGACATCGCCCTGCTGAGCAATATCGACAGCAATGCCCTCACCATCGTGGAGTGTGAGTGTGAGCACACCGTCTCGCTAAGCTATGGTGGTGTGAATTTCAACTTCACATATATTGCCGACCGCATCGACCGTCTGCCCGATGGCACACTGCGAATTGTGGATTACAAGACCGGTGCCGACGACACTTCGTTCGACACTGTTGATGACCTCTTTGCTGTGCCCACTAAGGGGCATAACTTAAAGGGAATACTACAACTGATGCTCTACTGCAATGCTTATGCGCTAGAGAAGAAGACCGATGAACCCATCATGCCGGTGATATACAAGCTGCGCGACATGAATCAGGCGGGAGCAATCTATAAAGGCTCACAACTGAGCGACTATCACATCATCAACGAGGAGTTTAAAGAGAGGATGGACGAGGAGATAAGTTCACTGTTCGATGCCAAAAAGCCCTTTGAGCAATCGCAAGACAACAACTCTTGCCGTTACTGCCGCTACATCGACTTCTGTCGCCGAAACTCGCAGATGTGATGTGTCCTCACGGCGCATGAGATAGTGTAAAAAAACGCCAGGGCTTTGGGGCTCTGGCGTTTTTTATGATGATGTGTGTGGTGAAGGCTTATCGAGCGTTATATGCTTCGAGGGCTTTCTCGAGCACCACTAGTGCGCGCTTGAGGTCCTCGATTTTGAGCACATAGGCCATGCGCACCTCGTTCTTGCCAGCACCGGGGGTGGCATAGAAACCAGTGGCGGGGGCCATCATCACGGTCTCGCCCTCGTAGTTGAACTCCTCGAGGCACCAGCGGCAGAAGTCGTCGCAGTCTTGCACTGGCAACTTCACCATAGCATAGAAGGCACCGGTGGGCATGGGCGCAAACACGCCAGGAATCTTGTTCAAGCCCTCCACGAGGCAGTTGCGGCGAGCAATGTACTCGTCATAGACGCCCTGGTGGTAGGCCTGTGGAGCGGCAAGCGAAGCCTCGGCAACCACTTGACCAATCAATGGGGGGCTCAAGCGAGCCTGGGCAAACTTCATCACTGTGGTCATGAGCTGCTTGTTGCGGGTGATGAAGGCACCAATGCGGATGCCGCACTCGCTGTAGCGCTTCGATACCGAGTCGATGACGATGGCGTTGTCCTCAATGCCCTCGAGATGCAGAGCACTCAGGTAGGGCTTGTCGCTGTAGCGGAACTCACGATATACCTCGTCGCTGATGAGGTAAAGGTCGTGCTTCTTGACCAAGTCGCGCAGCTGCATTAGTTCCTCATCGCTATAGAGCTGGCCGGTGGGGTTGTTAGGGTTGCAAATCATGATTGCACGGGTGCGGTCGGTGATGAGCTTCTCAAACTCCTCAATCGATGGCAAGGCAAAGCCGTTCTCAATCTTGGTGGTGATGGTGCGCACCTTCACGCCCATCTCGCAGGCAAAGCCCATATAGTTGGCATACACGGGCTCGGGCACGATGAGCTCGTCGCCAGGGTTGAAGCAAGCGAGGAAAGCAAACTGCAGGGCCTCGCTGCCGCCGCAGGTGACGATGATGTTGCTGGCCTCAAGATTGATGTCGTAGCGGCCATAGTAGCCCACGAGCTTGTCGAGGTAGCTCTGATAGCCCTGCGAGGGCGAGTACTCGAGCACCTTGCGATCCACGTTCTTGAGGGCGTCGAGGCCTTCTTGAGGGGTGGCGATGTCGGGCTGGCCGATGTTGAGGTGATACACTTTGATACCTTTCTGCTTAGCTGCCACAGCAAATGGGGCGAGCTTGCGAATTGGCGATGCAGGCATGTCGATGCCGCGTTGTGAAATGATAGGCATAGTTGTTTTATAGTTAGTAGTTTATAGTTAATAGTTCATTGTTTGGTGAACATGACTGTTTCTTGGGGACAAAGGTAGGCAAAAATCAGTGACCCGCCAAAAAATTACGCGGGTAATTGCTGAACAAAAGATTCTGTGAGAAATTCTTCAAGGGACTTTTGGTGCGAAGATTACAAGAAGTATGAGTTACAAACTAATTCTCGTGACTGTGGCAGAGCCTGAGGCAGATCCACACAAGTAACATTCAGCTATTGCTTGAAAATAACCATAACTATTGCATAATTCCTTTCTATTTACTATTTTTGCAAACTAATTCATACCAAATCATAAACCAAATCAGGCTATAAAAACCGTGACAGCTTGCCGCAAAATATTAAAAAGGACCTCAGTGCTACCATGTAATTCATTGAACGTTAGCCTAGTACCCCCACAGTTTGCGGTAAGCCATAATAGCTTTTACCTTTATTCATCATTTCTTCTAATTCAGCACAGCCCACCATAAAGGCCTGTGCTAATCCAGTGTGTGTTTTTACGAATAAAGCTTTGCTTTCTGGAAATGAGTCTCCCGAGTTGTTACTAAGATAAAAAAATATTATGGGAAAACAAAAATTCAATCTTTGGAAAAAGAACGTTTACTTATCTGACTGCATTCAAATAGATAATTTAGATAATCAAAAAATAACTCTTTTAAACCCTAATGATAAGAGTATCATTTTATACACCGACAAGGAGAATGATAAGGATATGGCATTTTCTATTTTCAAGTGCTTGCCATTTGAACGAGCAAAGTCATATTTAACAGACTCTCAGCATCTAACATTTGTGTCACCAAATCTATGGGTAGATCCATTTGATTATCTTTTTTATGACGAAAACAAGATAGAAGGAAAATTGTACTGTTTTGTGGCATCTTATTCTCGTGCTTATAATGAAGAGGCTGTTTGGAAATCTTATGCTAATAATAACACCGCTAATATTTGGAGCTTAGACTTCATTAAATTGCTTGAGCAATTAAGTTTTATTACTGATAATGTTGACTTCTATGTATCATTAATTGATTATAGTAATAAGAAATCAGACTTGATAGATAAAAGAAAACAATTAAACTCCAGTCTCTCTCAACCATTTCCATTACATGATGTTTTGAATAATATGAGTCTTAAACGTAAAGCATTTAAATATGAAGACGAGATTCGTATATTTGCTCATGTAAAAGGCGAGCAAATCCCCACAAAAACCATAGATTTTAAAATGGAGTTATTGAAAAAAAGCGTTAAAGGGAATAGAAACAATTCAAGCAAAACTGTACTAAGCAAAGTTTTACTGCCTCCATATCCACCAAAGAAAAAAGGAGAATATAGTGAGGTGCAGTACTCAAAGCTTCAGCAGATTCAGAATAGTGGTTTTCGCATTTTTTATGAACAATTTGATGTTCGTATTGAAGAATCAAGACTCTATGTTACGAATGAAGATATTACTAAATTAATAAAATAATAATAAACTATAAACTATGAAACATTCAAAACTATTCAGATCATTATTGCTCGCTTTAATCGCGGCAATGCTCCCACAATTAGCAAATGCCTACGATTTTATGGTCGATGGGCTGTGCTATAACTACAACAGCGATAGCATGAGCGTGACGGTGACGTGGCAAAACAATGCATCATATCCAGATCCCAACTATACCGACCTTAATGGTGACCTTGTGATTCCTGAGAGCGTAACTTACAACAGTACAACCTACTCGGTGACTTTGATTGGCGACGAAGCCTTCTGTAATTGCACAGGCTTGACCTCATTGACTATCCCCAACTCAGTGACTTCGATTGGTAGAAGTGCTTTCTATGGTTGCAGTGGCTTGACCTCGGTTGAAATCCCCAACTCGGTGACCTCGATTGGATGGATGGCTTTTGGTGAATGCACTGGCTTGACTTCGGTATCTCTTCCAAATTCAGTGGTAACATTAGGCCAGGGAGATAACATGAATGCTTTTGGAGGGTGTACTGGTTTAAGCTCAATTATTGTAGATGGAGGCAATACAAAGTTTGATTCTCGTGATAATTGTAATGCCATTATAGAAACCGAGACAAATTCTCTAATAACTGGTTGCACAAACACTATTATTCCAAATTCTGTGACAAAGATATTGAACCATGCTTTTTCTTTATACCCAGAGTTAACATCAATAGACATCCCTAATTCGGTAACCTATATTGGATACCAGGCTTTTTTGGGTTGTACTGGCTTAACATCAATAACTATTCCTGACTCATTAACTTCAATCAACAATACAGCTTTCCAAAATTGCACAGGACTAAAGACAGTGAATTGGAATGCGGTATCATGCGAATCGTCATCGGCATTTGGTGGCCTAGGAATTACTACTTTTACATTTGGAAACGAAATTAAGGTTATTCCTAGTTTTATCTGCCATGGATTAACCGGTTTGACCTCGGTTGAAATCCCAAACTCGGTGACTTCGATTGGGGAATGGGCCTTCCGTAATTGCACTGGCTTGGCATCTGTAACTATAGGCAACTCGGTGAATTCGTTTGGAAGGGCAGCATTCAATGGTTGTACTGGCTTGAAATCAATATATTCAAAAATTCAGAATCCCGAGAATGTGACTTATAGTGAATCTACTAATGCTATCACCAAGATATTTGGAGGTGTCAGCTTTAATTACTGCAAACTCTATGTTCCCGTAGGCACACTTGAGTCATATCAATTTACTTATCCTTGGAATCAGTTCCTTAATATTATCGAAGAAGACGGTGGCGGTGGCACCACTCCAGTTTATGGAGATGTCAACGGTGATGGAGTAGTCACTGCAGCCGACGTCACTGCAATCTACGACATCTTGTTGGGGAATAGGAAAGATTAAAAACACAATCAATAATATCTCTAGAACAAGTACTGCGGTCCTTTGAAACACCGCGATACTTGTTTTTTATTTTTCGTGAGTTCGACGAAAATAACTTGCTGTGTTTCAGTTGGAGGTGTGTCAAAATAGAGGAGTCACGCTACGCGTGAGAAATCATTCAAATATTTCCAAATCTAACAAATAATTAATTTGCTTGAAACCAACAAATTAAATAAATGTTTGATTTGTGATGATTTGTTAGATTTCTGCGCGAAGCTCACTAAACCAGAATTTTGACACACCCTCTGTCGCGAAGTGACTGAGGGGTATGATAAAAGCGAAATTGTAATTCCTTGAGACTATCATACTCCCCCCCAACCCCAATTCCTCCCCTGCCTGAGGGGAGGTGCATGAAAGGGAGGGGGGTGGGAGCCTTAGAGGGGGAGCTACTAAAGAGTGATTATCAAAAGATAAATTCGTCGAACTTACGTTAATTATAAGTGTTGGGGAAAGTGAATGGGTTGCTCTCACAAAGCTGCACCTACGGTGTCACAAAGCCATAGTTGCAGTAGAAAATATTGATTAGTGTATTTGTCGTTTGGCTACGATGTCTCATAACTCAGAACTCTGTGAGCATAAATGTCATATAAAGTCAGGCAACTTTCCAAATATTTTTACACTTTTTTCAATGGACTTTTGGTTAAGTGCCACACTTTTTCAAGGGACTTTTTCAAGGTACTCCGCGAGTAATTTATTACTTCTTAATCAGCGTCTTGAACTCGGCCTGCTTCTCTTTCATGAGTTTCAGCACGTCGGCAGGCTTGTCAATCACATCAGGGTGCAGTGTTTCCATGCTTTTTTCTTTGGGCCACTGCTTTAGTTCGGGAACTGTCTTTATGACTTTGTTGTTCTCGAAGTAGAAGCGGTACTCCTTCTTGGTGTCGCCTTCCTGGCGCACTAGCAGCGCAAACATGGGGTCGCCCTCCATCGAGTCCCACAGGAATTCCCAGTAGTAGCCGTGCATGCCGTGGGCGTAGGTCTCCTTGCTCGTGGCAAAGTAGAGCATGCTGCACATGGAGCCATCGGCACTGTATTGCTCCTGGGTGAAATAATACTGGTCGTGACGCTCATATAAGCCCGTGCCCGGCAGGTTCTTAGCCACATTCACTTCTGCCTCGTTGAATGGGCCGTCGTAGGGCTTATTCTGCATGATTTCCAGGCGGTCGGCATAGGCCTGCCGTATCTGCGCCATGCGCTTGTTGTGGTTCTGTGCCATTGCCAGCGATGCAGTGGCAATAGCTGCTATCATCAATAGAGAGAGTCGTAGTTTCATAATGGTGATTTTTTAAAAGTTATTATTGCTTACAAAGATATAGATTATTTTTAGAATTTTCAGTTTTTTCAAGAAAAAAGTTCGCTGCTCCTTGGAAAAACACTAGGGAGAGCGCATTGAGACAACACACATTGAGTGGATCATGCGTCGTTGGTATCTTGTAACCCGTTGGCGGAATTAAGTTGAATATGAATTTTCAAGAAACATATTGGGTTCCAGGCATTAGCGTCGAAGACGCTGGGCGGGTCGAAGGCCCGACTTCTATGCTAAGACCATGCAAGAACCCCGCAGGGGTTCGCAGCTTGGTCATTGCTAAATCTAACGGGAAAGTGCCTCGAAGAGGAACTTCTTTATTATCAAAGTTCTCTGCCAAAATCTGATGTTTTTTAATTCAGCCAACGGGTATCTTGTGATTTTCGAAGACGAAGAGCAACCTTCGCACGAGATTTAATGCTAAAACATTATTAGCTTACATAGCTTGCCATAAATTGGTACATTAAGCCCTATGTTAGCGTCGTCATGGCGAAAAACATGGGGCTTGATGGGTGATTTGGGGGGTGTGGTGTTGTTAATTTCTTGCTTTATCGCCATCTTTTCATTACCTTTGTGGCATAAAAAACCAAAACGCTATGGCAAAGAAAACTGCAAAGACCACATTTTTCTGCAAGAACTGCGGCGCCGAGTCGCCCAAGTGGATAGGCAAGTGCCCCTCGTGCGGCGAGTGGAACACCTACATCGAGGAGCCGGTGGTGCCTAAGGCAAGCAAAGGAGTGCTCTTTGGCGACGACAATGGCCACCGCAAGAGTGCCGTGCCAGTGAAAATCAACGACATCAAGGCCGAGCAATTGCCACGCATCAAGCTGCCCAGCAGTGAGCTCAACCGCGTGCTAGGCGGCGGGCTGGTGCCAGGAAGCATCGTGCTCATTGGCGGTGAGCCAGGCATTGGCAAGAGCACGCTGGTGTTGCAGAATGTGCTGCGCATTCGCTCGCGCAAGGTGCTCTATGTGAGCGGAGAGGAGAGCCCGCAGCAGCTGCGTATGCGTGCCGACCGCATCGCCGGCAGCGACGAGGACTGCGAGTGCTACATCGTGTGCGAGACATCGCTCTCAAGCATCTTTGCCAGCATTAAAGAAAGCACTCCTGACCTGGTGATTATCGACTCCATCCAGACCATCGCCAGCGACGAGCTCGACAGCGCCGCCGGCTCGGTAAGCCAGGTGCGTGAGTGCGCCGCCGCCTTCTTGCGCTATGCCAAGACAAGTGGCGTGCCGGTCATCCTCATTGGCCACATCAACAAAGAAGGCACCATTGCCGGCCCCAAGGTGCTCGAGCACATAGTGGATGCCGTGTTGCAGTTTGAGGGCGACAGCCACTACATGTACCGCATATTGCGCTCCATCAAGAACCGCTTTGGCTCCACCAGCGAGATGGGCATCTACGAGATGCGCGAGACGGGGCTGCGCGAGGTCACCAACCCCAGCGAGATGCTACTCTCGGCCATGGACCAGGAGCTCTCGGGAACCGCCATTGGCGTGACCATCGACGGTGCCCGCCCCTTCCTCATCGAGGTGCAGGCCCTGGTGAGCACTGCGGCCTACGGCACCGCCCAGCGCTCGGTCACGGGCTTTGACCAGCGCCGCATGAACATGCTACTGGCGGTGCTCGAGAAGCGGGTGGGGTTCAAGCTGGCGCAAAAAGACGTGTTCCTCAACATCGCCGGCGGCCTCAAGGTGGGCGACCCGGCCCTCGACCTGGCGGTGATATGCGCCATCCTGTCGTCGAATGTTGACATCGCCATCCAGCAGGGCGTGTGCTTCAGTGCCGAGGTGGGCCTGAGCGGTGAGCTGCGGCAGGTCACACGCATAGAGCAGCGCATCGCCGAGGCCCAGAAGCTGGGCTTCAACACCATGATAATACCTCGCAACAACCTCAAGGGCATCAGCACCAAAGACTTCAAAATAAAACTCGTCGAGGCCTCCAAGGTGGAAGAAGCTTTCCAATACCTCTTCGGCTAAAAAATTGTTTAGACAAAAGAACATAACCGCCTCGCTTGGTGGGGACATAAGAACAAAAGATTATGTTCTTCTGTAAAACTTATGTTCTTATGTCAAAAAACTCGCCTCACTGTCTTTTTAGACAAAAGAACATAACAGCCACGCTTGGTGTGACATAAGAACAAAAGTATCAATGCAATTCACAATGCATAATGCACAATTGTTGCCTCATGGTTAATCATTCCTGCGTGAGCAGGCTTTTTGACCACGA
>ONJX01000043.1 GCA_900318255.1 uncultured Prevotellaceae bacterium
AGCTCATAGGTCTTGAAGAAGTTGCCAGGGAAGTACTGATAGATGATAGCCTTGTTGTCGTTAACAACCTCGGCGTTGAGCCAGTTGCTCTGGAAGCCGTTGGTAACGAAGCCAGGCACCTCGGGAACCACTGCGATAGGCTCCTCGGCGTTCTTCTCGGCGATGGCCCAAGCGTTGCCATAGTTAGGCATAGTGGTGTAGATAACCAGGTCCTTGCCACCGAAGGTCAGTGGGAAGCAGCCGTTGGTAGCGCCCTTGTTGGGAAGGGTGAATGTTGTGCCAACAAAGCCATCCTCGGTCTCGTTCATCACCAGGTCGATGGGCTGAGCGTTGCGGGTCCACAGCATGTAGTGACGGGTGCCGTCGGCAGCGATGTAGGGGTTAACCACGGTAGAGCTTGTTGGGCTCAAATTTGCGCCCTCGATTGGGAACAGAGCGATGTGGTCATGATCAATCTCGCCGCCCAGGAATGGAACCTTGAGGATGCCGGTAGATTTGGCTGTCACGAGCCACATGATGCCGCCCTCTTCCTCGTCCATGACGTTGCCCTCAACAAAGGGGAAGAAGTCGCAGCGTCCGTTCTCGGCCTCAAAGTCGGCGAAGATGTTGCCCACAACATCAATGGGCTCACCATTAATTGGGTAGATTTTCATGATCACAGTGTCGGCCATGAAATTGCCGGGCCAGCTGTTGTCAACGCGTGCGATGACGTTGCCAGCCTCGTCGCGGGTGATTGCGGGCCAACCATTGGTGGCGCCAGTCTCTACAGTGGTCTCAATTGAGCCATCGGCAGGGTTATAGACGTTGATTTGACCAAGCACCTTGTCCATAACCAAAAATGTGCCGTCAAAGCCGAAACCCTGGCGGTTGTTCATGCGGTCGGCAGGCACATTGGGGGTGCTAGTCACCTCGGTGAGTGTGAACTCTTGCGCACTCACTGTCAATGCAGCAAAGAATGCTGCCAGTAGTAGTAATTTCTTCATTGCCAGTAGTAGTAATTTCTTCATGATGATAAAAAAGTTTTGTTAGTAATATGGTTGAAAAACTCGGAAATAAGTCTATTATATGGTTGATGAGTAATTATCAAAAAACAACCCACAAAAATAGTTTTTATTTATCAATTTGCCAAATAATTTGAAGAAAAATAACAAAAAAATTATTTGGGGGAATGGCGTTGGTGCTACTTCAGGAAAAGATAGGTTGTGACACTCTGCTTGCCCAAGTAGAATGCGCGTGCTTTTATTAGCCGGCAGTTGCTATCGATGGCAACAGGCTCGCGCCACAGTGCTGAGGTGGGGGTGGGCTCACTGCCGTCGAGGGTGTAGCGCACCTCGGCCATCGGATATTGGGCATTGGCAAGCAGCTTGCCGTTTTCAACGATTAGGCCTGGTTGAGCCAGGTGAAAATTGTAGCCGCGCCGGTGGAGCATGGGTAAATCCCAAAAGCCTATGTTCATATTATAGTCTTCACGGGCCTGAGCCATGGCAACGCTGTCGCCCGACCACTCGGGACTGGAGTTCCAGCCTCGCTCGGCCACACCAAATATTTTGGGAATTAGCAATTTCTCCACCTCGCCGAAGTTGCGCAGGGTCTCTCCCCACAGCTGTGCCTGCACGCCTATGATGTTGTCGCGGCGGGTGAGTGCGGTCTTGCCCTCGGCACTGGTGCCATATAGATTCCAGGGCTCGGCACTCCAGGAGTCAAACTCGTTGACCTTGCCTCCCCAGTGCAGCCCTTGCTCATACTGGTGCCAGCTGTAGCCCATGTCCATGTAGAACTTGTCCACGTTAGAGAGAATGGTGGGGTAGCCAGCATTTGCCACCTTGTAGGGCACCTCGATGCGGCTGCCAATGGTGCTCCAGGCGTTAACGCCAGCAAAGCGGGGTGCCACGCGACGGTTGAACTCATCGCTGTGACCCATAGCCACTTCTTGCCATCCTTCAATCTTGATGTCGCGCTGCGAGAGCATCTCGCTCACTCGGTCGATGTAGTGTTCCATCATGGCGTGAGTGTCTTTCATCTTCATCTTTGTCATGAGCGCTTTGACGGCGGGGCTGTTGTCCCAGCAGTGGGCAGCCACTTCATCGCCGCCCAGGTGCACAATGTCGAGCTTCAAGCCAGCGTCGCGATACATCTTTTGCAGCTCACTGACCACCTTGCCCAAGAAGCGATAAGTGCCTTCCTGTGCGGGGTTGAGCACGTTGTTGGGGTAGGATTGCACTGACTGGTAGCCGCCCTTGTCGTCGGGGTCCCACAGCATGAATTCCTGTGCTTTCTTGACGTTGGTGGGGGCGAGGGTGTTGTAGCGGTATTTCATCGCCACGATGGCGGCGCGTGAGTGCCCAGGGGTGTCAATCTCGGGGATGACCTTGATGCCGCAGGCATGGGCATATCGCAGAAACTCTATGAACTGCTCGCGAGTGAGGAAGCCGTTGGCACTTTGGCTCAGGTCGTTAGGGTCGCCGTTGCCGTCAAATATTTGTGCCAGGAAGCCGTCTTGAAGCTCGTTGAGCGTGCATCCTCGGCGCGAAGCCACCGCGGTGAGCTCGGGCAGGCCAGGAATCTCCAGGCGCCAGGCCTCGTCGTCGGCAAAGTGGAACTGGATGGTGTTTATTTTGTAGAGCGACAGCAGGTCAACGAGCTTTTTCAAGTCGTCGAGACCATAGAAGTTGCGGGCTATGTCGGCCATGAAGCCACGATAGGCAAAGTCGGGCTCGTCAACTATCTTGCATTGCATCAGTGTGTTGCGCTTGGAGTGGCCCAGGGCGGCAACAAGGGTCTTAGCGCCGTTGAGCAACGCCACATCGCTCACGCCGGTAATCACTATGCATGAGTCGGTAATCTCAAGCTCATAATGCTCAATGTTGGTGCTCAGCGACTTGTCGAGCTTTGCTTCTATCACAAAGGGGCAGTCGTCCATCACATGGATGCCATAAAAGGCTAGGTTGTGAGTGAGATATTGTTTCGTGCGTTCAGTGTGCTGGTTGCGGCTCTTGAAAAAGGAAGGAACCTTGAATGACACGAGATTTGGCAGCCGCACTTTTAGTCTGTCGTCGTTGAGCGTCACCTCTTTGGGCTTGGGAATAATACTGCTTGGTGAGTATTCAATCCGCCCCGTGTTCACTTCGTCATTTAGGGCATACACGCGGGCGCCATCGGGATAGTTGGTGGTGGCGCTCCACTGACCCATCTCCTTGAGCTCGCTGCGCTCAATCGTCACAGCGATAGGGTGGTGGGTGTCGCTGTCGAGCACCACATGCCCACCGGCAGGAGCATACCACAGGTTCACAAACTTGCCTTTCATCATCAGGTCTATGACCAGCGAGTCGCCAGCAGCCACGGTGGCATAGCGCTCATTAGGTTTCACCTGATAATAGGTGGTGGAGATTTCTTTGATATCGACCGGGCAAGTGGGGGAGAGCTCAAGCTGTCGCGAGAACTGGTTGAAAAAGAACATCCAGTTGCCATCGAGAGGCTTGCCGCTAACGTTGGAGATGACCAGCCGTGAGCTATAGTAGCCGGGCTTAGCGTCGTTCTTGCCCATATCCCAGCGCACGGCAATGGGTGACTGGGCGAGAATCGCACTTGTGGCTATGGTCATGGCTGTCGCTATGAGTAGTGATTTGATGATGTGAGTTTTCATTGATTTATAGTTTGTGGTTGATGATGTCGTTAAGCAGGTGGTCGCAGGCGTCCTCAAGCAGGTCTAAGGCCAGCTCAAAACCCTCGGCACCCTCGTAGTAGGGGTCGGGAACGTAGTCATAGTGGGCGCGAAGCTTCACGATGTAGTTGCCTAGCATCACGATTTTTGCCTGCTGCTCAGGAGTGGCGGCCAGATGCATGAGGTTGCGACGATTGCTCTCGTCCATGGCCACAATGATGTCGAAGTAGTCGAAATCGTCGCTGCCCACAGGGCGCGCGCGGTGAGTGAGGTTGTAGCCGCGGCGGCTCGCGTGGCGGCGCATGCGAGGGTCGGGCAGCTGGCCCTGGTGGCCGCTGTAGGTTCCTGCCGAGTCAATCTCAAAGCGATGCGCCAGCCCGCGTTCTTCCACTAGCCGCTTCATCACCCCTTCGCCAGCCGGCGACCGGCAGATGTTGCCCAGGCACACAAAGAGTATCTTGATTTTTTCCATGTCGCAAAAATACTATTTTTTTCACAAATAGCCAAAAAATGAAACGTCGGGGTCAGACCCCTTTGTTTCAAAAAGGGTGAAAAATGAAACATCGGGGTCTGACCCCCTTGTTTCAAAAAGGGTGAAAATGAAACGTCGGGGTCAGACCCCCTTGTTTCAAAAAGGGTGAAAATGAAACGTCGGGGTCAGACCCCCTTGTTTCAAAAAGGGTGAAGATGAAACATCGGGGTCAGACCCCCTTGTTTCATTTTTGGCGGTTAAGTGTATGATTTGAGTTTGATTCTGTTTCTGTAAATAGTGGTTCTACTTATTCCTATGTGTTGATTAACAAAGAAATATGATACCCCTCTTTCAAGCGCTTTGTTCGCGAGTTCCAATCGGTCAACTTTGTTCATCTCTTTTATGCTAGAGAAATTCACTCCATTAGGCAAAAGTTCTGTAACAATGGCGATAGACTCTTCGGCAGAAAGAGGTTTGCTAAACTTTTCGATAGGAGGTGTAAATTGTTCAAATTGCTCTGGACTTGAATTATTGCTAATCACAACCTCTCTTACCTGGTCTTCGCTCATTCCAGAAAACGGTATTTTATGCTCACAGATGGCTGAGTCTTGATTTATGGTCGGGGTTGCATATTCTTGCCAACTGCTCCATTTGTATTGTTCGGGTTTCTTGCAGAGACCAGCCTTTACGGGATTCATGTGTATATAATTAAGGAGTTTACAGAAGTACTCAAAATCACCCACTGGCTCGCTTCGAAAACGTCCTTCAAACAATGTGCCTGATCGGTCACGGCGTTTGTTGTAGTAGCTGACGTAGGATATTCCGATTCGTCTAACTATCTCGCCTATTGGCAGGTCTCTTTCTGCAATGAGCAAATGGATGTGGTTGGTCATAAGGCAGTAGGCATAAATGTGGCAAATAGATGGTTTAATGCCAGATGGCTTTACGGTTGGTTGGGAAAGAGAACGTAAAATCTTTTTCATCTTCATGAAATCCATGTCGTCGAAGAATAAATCAGATCGATTAATGCCTCGAAGCATCACATGATAGATTCCTGTTGGGCTTGGGATTCTCGGTTGTCGCATAGTTGTGATTATTTTTTTAAGTATTGTGATTTTTATAATTCAAAGTGTGCAAATATAGCAAAATTACTTGATTTGTCAAAGCAAACTGTCTCAACAATTGCAAAAAAATGAAACATCGGGGTCAGACCCCATTGTTTCAAAAAGGGTGAAAATGAAACATCGGGGTCAGACCCCATTGTTTCAAAAAGGGTGAAAATGAAACATCGGGGTCAGACCCCTTTGTTTCAAATAAGGCGAAAAATGAAACATCGGGGTCAGACCCCTTTGTTTCAAAAAGGGTGAAAATGAAACATCGGGGTCAGACCCCCTTGTTTCAAAAAGGGTGAAAATGAAACATCGGGGTCAGACCCCCTTGTTTCAAAAAAGGTGAAATTTATTAATTATGCAATAATGATGTGTGTGGTATAAATAATTTTGTCTATCTTTGCACCCGATTTCGAAATCATTTTAGTAATACAATGAAAATAATTAGTAAAGTCGATGAGCTGAGAAAGCAGGTCGAGATGTTTCATAACGAGGGCAAGACGATAGGTCTGGTGCCCACGATGGGTGCGTTGCACGAGGGCCATCAGTCGCTGGTGGAGCGTGCTCGCCGTGAGAATGATGTAGTGGTGGTGAGCGTGTTTCTCAACCCCACTCAATTTAATAATAAGGAGGATTTGCGCACTTATCCCCGCACCGCCGAGGCCGATGCTGCGTTGCTCGAGCGCTGCGGTGTTGACATAGCCTTCATGCCTACGGTAGAGGAAATCTATCCCGAGCCCGACACCCGTGTCTTCAAGCTTGGCCCTGTGGCCGAGGTGATGGAGGGAGCCATGCGTCCTGGGCACTTCAATGGCGTGTGCCAGATTGTGAGCAAGCTCTTCATGATGGTCGAGCCCACTCGTGCCTACTTTGGCGAGAAAGACTTCCAGCAGATTGCGGTGATAAGGGCTATGGTCAAGCAGCTGGGATTTGACTTAGAGATAGTCACCTGCCCTTGCGTGCGTGAGCCCGACGGGCTTGCCAAGAGCAGTCGCAACGTGCGCCTCACGCCGCTGGTGCGCAAGATTGCGCCTAACATCTACCGCGTGCTGTGCGAGAGCCAGGCCTTTGCCCAAGACCACAGTGTGGAGCAGACTCACGACTGGGTGGTGGCCACGCTCAATGCCTATCCTGAGATGGAGGTGGAGTATTTCTCGATATGCGACGGCATCACATTGCAGCCGGTGGGCAAGTGGGACGATAGCGACTACATAGTGGGCTGCATCACCGTTTATTGCGGTGACGTGCGCGAAATCGACAATATCACCTACAAGAAACCTCAAAATGTGTGATGTGGCACGATTTTTGCTATAGCAAATGTGAAACACATTATTAATTCTTAAATATTTTGCGCTATGTTCATTCAAGTTGTGAAATCTAAGATTCATCGTGTCACCGTCACTGGTGCCAACCTCGACTACATTGGCAGCATCACCATCGACCAGGACTTGCTCGATGCCGCAGGAATTGTTGAGGGGGAGAGGGTGTTCATTGTTGACAACAACAACGGCGAGCGCCTCGACACCTATGTCATTCCTGGCGAGCGCGGCAAGGGCGAGGTGTGCCTCAACGGGGCTGCAGCCCGCAAGGTGCAGCCAGGCGATGTGGTGATAATAATGTCTTACGCCCTGATGACCCCCGAGGAGGCCAAGGGTTTCAAGCCACAGGTGGTATTCCCCGATACCGCTACTAACAAACTGATATAAATAGTTAATAGTTTTTCTAGAATATATAATCGCCTCACAGGCAAGGATAAAACTTCATACAACAAACATAACTGACAAGGCACGCCTTGTCTCTACTTAACACTTCACACTTATAAATATAGTATGTTTGAAAATCTAAGCGAAAGGCTAGAACGCGCGTTCAAGGTGCTCAAAGGCGAGGGCCAAATCACTGAGATTAATGTAGCGGAGACTCTAAAAGAGGTGCGTCGCACCCTTATCGAAGCCGACGTGAACTATAAAGTGGCTAAAACCTTCACCGACACCGTGAAGCAGAAGGCTATAGGTCAAAATGTCATCAATTCCCTTAAGCCTAAGGAATTGATGATTAAGATTGTTCACGACGAGCTCACCGAGCTTATGGGCGGCGAGCAGGCTCCGTTTAACGTGGAGGGGCATCCCGCCATTATCCTCATGTCGGGACTGCAAGGCTCAGGTAAGACCACCTTCTCGGGCAAGCTTGCCAACCGCTTGATCAAGCGCCATCCGCTGCTGGTGGCTTGCGACGTGTATCGCCCTGCCGCCATCGAGCAGCTCAAGGTGCTGGGCGAGCAGATTGGCGTGCCGGTATATAGCGAACCAGGCAACCAAAATCCCGTGGAGATTGCTCAGCATGCCATTGCCGATGCCAAGGCTAAGGGCTATGGCGTGGTAATCGTCGATACTGCCGGTCGCCTCGCCGTGGATGAGCAGATGATGCAGGAAATCAAGGCGATAAAAGATGCCATCCAGCCTAACGAGACCCTCTTCGTCGTTGACTCGATGACTGGTCAGGATGCCGTCAACACCGCCAAGGCCTTCAACGACCGTCTCGACTATGATGGCGTGGTGCTCACCAAGCTCGATGGTGACACCCGCGGTGGTGCCGCACTCTCCATCCGCACCGTGGTCGATAAGCCCATCAAGTGGGTGGGTACCGGCGAGAAGATGGAAGCCATCGACCCGTTCCGCCCCTCTGGTATGGCCGACCGCATCCTCAACATGGGCGACATCGTGTCGCTCGTTGACCGCATGCAGCAGCAGTATGACGAGGAGCAGGCTCGCGAGTTGCAGAAGAAGATTGCCAAGAACAAGTTCGACTTCAACGACTTCCTCTCGCAGATTTCCAAAATCAAGAAGATGGGACACCTCAAAGATCTCGCCTCGATGATTCCTGGCGTGGGCAAGGCCATCAAGGACGTGGATATCAGCGACGACGCCTTCAAGGGCATCGAGGCCATCATCTACTCGATGACACCCTACGAGCGCGAGCACCCCGAAGCGATTAACGGCTCGCGCCGCCAGCGCATAGCACGCGGCAGTGGCACCAACATCCAGGAGGTGAACCGGCTGCTCACGCAGTTTGACCAGACCCGCAAGGCCATGCACAAGATGAGCAACATGAGCCCCAAGCAGCTCATGCGTGCCGGCCGCAGGCGTTAAGCCTGAATGTGGTGTTGTAATAAATTGCACTTTCTCACGTTAATTAAGAGAAACAATATTTTTTAAGATATTATGAAGAAATTTCTTGCAATAGCAATAGTGGCATTGATGGGAATTGCCACGGCATCGGCTCAAAAGGGGCAGATGGCTGTGGGTGGCAACCTGCTCTATGGCACCGAGATCAACTCGGTGGGCTTGGGAGCGAAGTTCCAGTATGGCATCCTCGACCACCTGCGTGGCGAGGCGTCGTTCAACTACTATTTCCAGAACAAAGGCTTCAGGATGTGGGACTTGAATGCCAATGCCCATTACGTGTTTGACATCACCGAGAGGTTCCATGCCTATCCACTTGCCGGTCTCACGGTGGTGAACAAGAGCTATGCCGATGTTGACGACTCCATCACCCGTTTTGGTCTGAACCTGGGTGGCGGTTGTGAGTTTGACGTGACACCGAGATGGAGGGTGAATGCCGAGTTCAAATACTCCATCGTGAGCACCATCGACCAGGCGGTGTTTGGTGTGGGTGCTGTATATAAATTTTAGACCTACTCGCCAGGTGCGTAGTTAAATGTAAACGATGCGCGCACTGGTGGTGCCTATTAATTGTGGACCAACGTGTTTGGTCTGTTAAGTTGAAGAAAAGATTTAAGAATGAAAAAATTGTTATTTACAATGGCAACTCTGGCTGTTGTGATGTTGTTCACGTCGGCCAGCAGCAACAATGGCAAGGGTGGCATCGTGGGCACTCAGGCTGGCGACTTCACCATCAGCAATGCACAAGGCGTGCAGTCGCTCAAGCAGCTGCGCGGCAGCTATGTGCTGCTCACACTCTGGTCCTCGGCCGATGTGGTCTCCCGGCTTGACAACATCAGGTGCGACCGCTATTGTGCCGAGAATGATGATGTGGTGCCGCTGTCGGTGAATTTTGACCGCAGCCGGTTGCTCTTTGACGAGCTCGTGGCTGCCGACAGCCTCAACGCCTCGTCGCAGTATTTTTGTGAGCGGCAAGACCGTGCAATCTTCGAGAAGAAGTGGGGGGCTGCTCAGCAGTACAACAGCTATCTCATCAACCCGTCGGGGGCGGTGATTGCCGTCAACCCCACCAACCAAGATCTTAATCGCCTCGTCAAATGATTGAGGCGATTTTTTTGTCTCTTTCCTATTCCAATGGCAGAATCCACTTAATAAAAAACGGCGAAATAACTATTCAGAGATTGCGTCGAAGGCGCTAAAAGCCTCGATAGAGGCTATTTGTGAGAAGACCATGCACATGGTATGTCGATTGAAGTTGGGTCTCCAACTCGCCTAGCATCTTCGGCGCTCACTGTGAGTCAACCTAAACGCATTAGAATCGCTGAACACTTACATTGATTTTCAGTGGCTAAAAATTAGTTTAATTCGCCTAATTCGCCGTTTTTTTATTCTTAAAAGTGAGTTCTGGGCAGAGTGGCTAAAAATTAGTTTAATTCGCCTAATTCGCCGTTTTTTTATTCTTAAAAGTGGACTCTGGGCAGTGAAAAACGGCGGTGTGCGTTTTCTTTGCGGCCTTATGTGCATTTTGCCTCCCGCCGTGGAGTGTGAGTTCAGTGAAACGGCTGTTTTAATCGTCGATTAGCCGCCTGACATCAATATTTTTCATGCAATCGTTTATTTTAACAATGAAAAATTAGCATAATTCAAAAAAAATTCGTTTCTTTGCACCTTAAATAAATAGCATTTTAGCCCTTTGGTAGGTTGAAGATGCGCCGCACACCTTCTTTGCTCTCTTGTTTTTCAATCAATTAAAGGGTTATAGATGGTGAAAATTTGTGGTCTTTTCTAATATCTTGTAATTAACTTTCTAAGCGGCTTGTTATTGCTAGAGACATGAAATTTTAATCTAATATAATTATTAATTTTTTTCAATGCTTATGAGTCTTAAAAAACTTTTATTGCTGACGGTTGCAATATTGGTGTCTCTCACCTCGAGCGCACAGTTCAAGGTGACAGGTGTCGTTATTTCGGCCGAGGACAATGAACCCGTTATTGGTGCTCATGTGAAGGAAAAAGCAAAACCCAGCAATGGTACATCTACCGACATTGACGGTAAATTCACTCTCACCGTTGCTTCTGCCAAGAGCCACATCATTGTGAGCTCGGTGGGTCTTGCCGATGCCGATGTACAGGTTACCTCGGGTGAGATGAAGATTGTTTTGACTACCGACGAGAAGACTACTCTTCAAGAGGTGGTTGTGACAGGTTATCAAAACGTTGACAAGCGCCTCTTTACCGGTGCCACCACAAGCATCAAGGCCGACAAGGCCAAGCTCGATGGTGTGGCCGATGTGTCGCGTGCCCTTGAGGGACGTGCCGCCGGTGTGAGTGTGCAGAACGTGTCGGGTACCTTTGGTACCGCTCCCAAGATCCGCGTGCGCGGTGCTACCTCTATCTACGGTAGCAGCAAGCCTCTGTGGGTTGTTGACGGTGTGATTCTGGAGGACAACGTTGAGCTCGATGCCGACGCCCTCTCGAGTGGTGACGCCACTACCCTTATCGCTAGCGCCATTGCCGGTATCAACGCCGACGATATCGAGAGCTTCCAGATTCTTAAGGACGGTTCGGCAACATCAATCTATGGTGCTCGCGCCATGGCTGGTGTGATTGTCGTTACTACCAAGCAAGGTCGCTCAGGATCGGCAAGTATCAACTACACCGGCGAGTTCACCTATCGCTTGAAACCCATGTACCGCGAGTTCAACATCAGTAACTCTCAGGAGCAGATGGGTATCTACAAGGAGCTCGAGGCCAAGGGATGGCTCAGCTTTGCCAGCCTTGCCAACTCGTCGAGCTCGGGTATCTATGGTACCATGTATAAACTCATGGACCAGTACGACCCCGCCACTGGTTTCGGCTTGCAAAACACCCTCGCTGCCAAGAACGCCTATCTGCGTCAGGCAGAGTTCCGTAACACCGACTGGTTTGACCTGTTGTTTAACAGCAACGTGTCGCAAAACCACGCTGTTTCTATCTCGGGTGGTACCGACCGCGCTCGCTTCTATACCTCGGCATCAATCATGTATGACCCAGGATGGACCAAGCAGAGCGAGGTGCAGCGCTACACCTTCAACGCCAACGCCAGCTACGACCTGTCGAAGACCTTGACCATCAAGCTCTTGACCAGCGACAGCTACCGCAAGCAGCGCGCTCCAGGTACACTGAGCCAGGACGTTGACGTGGTGAACGGTGTGTATAGCCGCAGCTTCGATATCAACCCCTATAGCTATGCGTTGAACACCTCTCGCGTTGCCGACCCCAATGCAAACTACACTCGTAACTATGCACCATTCAATATCTTCCACGAGCTTGAGCAGAACTACATCGACCTCGGTGTTACCGACCTCAAGTTCCAGGGCGAGCTCACTTGGAAGCCTATCCGTGGTCTTGAACTCAAGGGTCTGGCATCTTACCGCTACAACACCAGCACCACCAACCACTATGTGAAGGACGACTCTAACCAGGCTAACGCCTATCGTGCTGGTATCGATCCCGAGAATGCCACGGTTCGTGCTTCTAACACCTATCTCTATACCGACCCCGATATTGAGAGTGCACTGCCCGAGACAGTTCTTCCCAAGGGAGGTATCCTGTTCCACGACGTGAACTCCATGTCGCAGCTCGACCTGCGTGCTCAGGCACAATACAACAAGTCGTTCAACGACACTCACTTGATTAACCTGCTCGCCGGTTATGAGCTCAGCAAGATTGAGCGTCACGCCGAGAGCTTCGAGGGCTGGGGCATCGTTTATGAGAACGGCAACATCCCATTCCTCAACTACAAGCTCTTCAAGCAGCAAATCGAGGAGAACCACAACTACTACAGCGAGGCCTGGCGTTATGGCCGCAACATGGCCTACTATGCTATGGGTAGCTACTCTTACGCTGGTCGCTACATCCTCACCGGAACATTCCGCTATGAGGGTTCTAACAAGCTCGGTAAGGCCAAGAAGAGCCGCTGGCTCCCCACTTGG
The DNA here is from genome assembly GCA_900318255.1 of uncultured Prevotellaceae bacterium. GTDB lineage: Bacteria > Bacteroidota > Bacteroidia > Bacteroidales > Muribaculaceae > Sodaliphilus. Next base: position 12,396 of record ONJX01000043.1, read on the forward strand.
AACGTTTCGGCTGCTTGGAACGCCAGCGAGGAGAACTTCTTCCGCAATGCCGACTTTAACAAGAATGGCATCTGGACCTATGCTAAGCTGCGTCTGTCTTACTCGCTGACCGCCGACGCCGGTCCTGCAAGCGTGTCTAACGCACTCCCCATCTACTATCCTAGCAAGCCTTGGCGCCTGCTGCCCGAGGATGCCGAGATGGACCTCTACATGGCCAACATCGCCAACGAGGAACTCACCTACGAGAAGAAGCATGAGTTTGACGTGGGTGTTGACCTTGGTTTCTACAACAACCGCATCAACCTCGTCTTTGACTGGTACAAGCGTAACAACTTCGACCTGATTGGTCGCGTCTATACCGAGGGTGTGGGTGGTGTCACCAGCAAGATGGCCAACGTGGCATCTATGGCGTCGCATGGTGTTGAGTTCACTCTTTCTACTCGCAACATCGAGGCTATCAAGCCCGGCGACTTCGAGTGGAGCACCGACTTTACTTTCTCTTATGCCAAGAACAAGATTACCGACCTCGTGTCGCGTAGCCGCATCATCGACCTCGTGCCAGGTACTGGTTTCGCTCTCCAGGGCTATCCCGTGCGTGCCATCTTCTCTATTCCTTTCGCAGGTCTTAATGAAGAGGGTCTTCCCACATTCTATGATGAGAATGGCGACATCACTGTTGGTGGCATCTACTTCCAGCAGTTCGACAACCTCGACTTCCTCAAGTATGAGGGTCCTGTAGATCCTCTCTACACTGGTGGTCTGGGCAACAACCTCAGCTGGAAGGGCTTCCACCTGAACCTGTTCTTGACCTACTCGTTTGGCAACAAGCTGCGCTTGCCAGCAGAGTTCTCTTATGCTTATGGCGACATGACAGCCAGCTCACGCGACATGAAGAACCGCTGGGTTGTGCCTGGAGATGAGGCTCACACCAACATCCCCGCCATCGCCTCTACCCGTCAGTACATGAACTGGACAGGTACTGAGCTCAGCGTTGCCTATAGCTCTTATAACTATAGCACCGTGCGCATCGCCAAGGGCGACTTCATTCGCCTCAAAGAGGTGTCTCTTACCTACGACCTTCCTGCCAAGGTGCTCAAGGCTCTGCGCCTGAACACTGCATCGGTTAAGCTCAGCACTACCAACCTGTGCTTGCTCTATGCCGACAAGAAACTCAATGGCCAAGACCCAGAGTTCTTCAACTCGGGTGGTGTGGCAGCTCCCACTCCCAAGCAGTTCACTCTCACAGTGCGCCTGGGTCTGTAATATATATAATAGGTGAAAGTTAAATATAAACTTAAACTAAAAATTATAGATATATGAAATTAAGATATTTTATAATGGCTGGTGTAGCACTCGTGGGAATGTCGTCGTGTAGCGACTTCCTCGACAAGCCTAGCGACACACGTGTTACTCTCACTAACACCGAGCAGCTGCGCATGTTGATGACAAGTGCTTATCCAACCTGTAACTACGAATGGATTTGTGAGTTGTCAACCGATAACTTTATCGACAACAACTCGCCTAGCGTTGACGGAGTTCGTTACAACCTGAACTCTTACAGCCGCAACGACGACGAGACTTTTGCCTGGGAAGACATCCGCAGCGCATCAGATACCGATTCGCCATCCGACCTTTGGGAGTCCTACTACTACTCTATCGCCACTTGCAACCATGTGCTCGATAAAGTAGCGGAGTTTGAGGCTGCTGGCGAGAACAGCGCCAAGCTGCAAGCTGTAAAGGGCGAGGCCCTCGTTACACGTGCCTATTGCCACTTTATGCTGGCTAACCTCTTCTGCATGCCCTATCGTGGCCCAGAACTCAGCGCGCAAGACCCTGGCATTCCTTATACCACCGAGCCTGAGACCACTGTGAAGCCTCACTACGAGCGTGGCAATCTTGCCGATACCTACGACAAGATTCAGGCCGACCTCGAGGCTGGCTTGCCACTGATTGATGATGCTATCTATGAGATTCCCAAGTATCACTTCAACAAGCAGGCTGCTTATGCCTTTGCTTCACGTTTCTACCTGTTTAAGCGCGATTATGAGAAGGTGCTTGAGTGCTGCAACATAGTGTTTGGTGGAGCCGATGCCGACCCCATGCCATTCATGAGTGACATCTGGGCACAGACCAACCTTAACTATGCACATGAGATGAATCGTTACTATGTGAACCCAATTCATCAGCGCAACTTCATCTTAATCCCCACCTATTCACGCTTGCAGCGCTACTTAGGTAGCGGCACACGCTACGGCATAGGCCGCGACGGCATGCGTGCCTCCTTCCAGGGCCCTGGCCCAACTTGGGAACGCTGCCGCTACCAGATTACTTCACTTGGATGGACATTCTCGTGCCACCCTTGCCACAAAGGTATGTTTCTTAATGGACGTGCAGAGTATGGCGTGTGGTTTGGTGCAGCTGCTGGCGAGCAGTTTGAATATACCGACAAGATTGCCGGCATTGGCTACGCACACCAGGTGCTTGCCGAGTTCACTGGCGAGGAGGTGCTCCTCAACCGTGCCGAGGCTAAGCTCTTCTTGGGCGACATCGACGGTTGCATTGCCGACCTGGGCGTGTGGGACGCTGCTCACCGCAACACTCCCGAAGTGAATGAGAACACACCTATGGACCCCTGGAGCAAGGAGATTGTGTGGAAATTCTACACCAAGGCTAAAGAGAAATTCCTGCGCAACAGTCGCCCAGAGCGTCGTGAAATCGTGGGCAACAAGCTCAACGACTCTATCTACTTTGGTATCGCTAAGCCTATGTATATCGACATCGTGTGTCCCAGCACCAAGTATCACCTCACCGATGATATTGAGCCTTACATGCAGTGCATCCAGCACTTCCGCCGCTTTGAGTTCGTTTGCCGTGGCATGCGTTGGTTCGACATCAAGCGCCTGGGCATCAGCTATAAGCATGTCATTGGCAAGGATGCTCGCGTTGAGACCCTCAATGCTAACATTGCCAATGGTGAGCTCGACCGCCGCTTAGCATTCCAAATCCCTAACGAGATTATTGCTGCCGGTATCGACAAGAATGAGCGCCGAGAGCCTCAATTGACCACTCCACAAGCGTCGCCCAGGGTTGTTACTAACTTGATAGTTCCTTCTAATGAATAATACAACTTTACCGCTATGAAGAAATATTTTAAATATATCAGTGCCTTTGCACTTGTGGCTGTGGCGGCGATGTCGCTCTCCTCGTGTGGCGAGAAGGGACTCGGTGAAACCATCTTCCCCGACGTTACCGACGAACTCGACCCCAATAGCTACACCTACAATTTTGACAAGTGGCTTAAGGAGAATTATCTTGATGTCTATAACTTGGAGTTCCAGTACAAGCTACAAGACAACGAGACCAATATGAACTACAACCTTGAGCCAGCAACACTTAGCAATGCCATCGATATTGCCGTGCTCACCAAGTACATGTGGTTTGATGTGTATGAGCAAGTGTCGGGCAGCAAGGAGTTTGTTAGGGCCAATGGTCCACGCATCATCATGCTTGTGGGGTCATCGGCTATCGACCCGCAGACCCATACCGAGACCGTGGGTCTTGCTGAGGGTGGCATCAAGGTGACTCTGCTCAAGGTCAACAGCATGAATCCACTCAACATTTATGCTATGAACAAAGAGTATTTCCACACTATGCACCACGAGTTCACTCACATCTTGCACCAAGCCAAGAGCATCCCTCGTGAGTTCCAGCTCCTATCGCTAGGACGTTACGATGTCGTCAACTGGGAAGCAAGAGACGAGCGTGTGGTTTATTCTCTTGGTTTTGTCACTAAGTATGCCTCAAGCGAGATTCGTGAAGACTTCGCCGAGATTGCTGCTAACTATATCACCAAGAGCGATGCCGACTGGGAGCGCATCTGGGAGGCAGCAGGCCGCGGATATGCTACCGATGGCGACGAGGAGAGTGGTGACATGAGCGAGCTCAAATACTATTGCTTCTACTACTTCACTAACAACGACGCCACTAACGACGAGAACAAGAAGTATGTCGAAGAGAAATATGTTCAGACTCTCGAAGATGGCACACACATCTATCGCAACCAGTACCAGCGCGGTGTGGCTCCTATCACTACCGGCGAGGATGGCAACAGATATGATGCCAATGGAGCTTTGTGCGACAACGGTGGCTTCGTTCTCGACAAGAACGGCAAGCGCATTCCCATTCAGGTATTTGACGTGGTCGATGCCGATGGCGTGGATGGTGTTGCACTGCTCGAGCAGAAAATCAATATCGTGCGCACTTGGTTCAAGGAGCAATGGAATATTGACCTCGATGCTGTGCGCGCCGAGGTGCAACGACGTGTTTCCACCTTCGACGCCAGCACTCTCGAGTCGCTGCGCCAGCAAGTGTATGGTACCGCTCAGTAATGTTTAATCTTAACACACATTAGATATTATGAAGAAATTATTTTATATTCCGGCTTTGGTATGTGCCTTCGCGCTAGTGTCGTGTGCACCAAGTGAGGTCGAGGACATCTTTGATGAGAACCCAGCAGCTCGTCTTGATAATGCTGTCAAGAACTATACCGAGCTGTTGAAATCGGATGGCGGCCGATGGCTCATGCAATACTTTGCCAACCCCGACGAGGAGGGCTACAACTTCGTCATGACCTTCCATAATGATGGCTCGGTAGATATCTCCACTCAAAACTCTGTTGTCAACGGCGGAGCGTTCATCACCGACAAGTCAACATGGGACGTAGTGTCCGACTACGGGCCAGTGCTCTCTTTCAACACCTACAATAAGGCGTTTCATGTGTTCTCAAGCCCGCAAAGCGATGGCACCGGCCATGCTGGCGACTATGAGTTCATCATTCTCAGTGCCGATAACGACCGCATCAACTTGCGCGCCAAGAAGTCGCGCTCTAAAGACGCTGTCATCGATGTTGTCATGACTCGCCTGAGCTCTACCGAGTATCCCACCGATGAGGACTACTTCACCCAGCTCACTAGCGTGCGCAGGAATGCCTTTAGCGACCGCATCAGCAACTATGTGCTCACCTATAGCGATGGCACTCGTTACATCTGCAACGACGTGGCAACCATGCTCTGGAGCTTCTATCCCGAGACTGGCACACTCCTCGACAACGGCGAGTACATGAACGCCATCACCACCACCAAGGGATTGCGCTTCATGCAGCCTCTCGAGTTCCTCACCGAGAACGAGGCCGACCAGGAGCACGTCGTTAAAATCCAGAACTTCGAGTTCCAGCCCGACGGCTCGCTGCTGTGTACCGACGATGGTGCTACACGCATCACCGGTCCGTCACTTGCCGACCTCTTCCACCAGCGTCTCATCCGCTGGAGGCTCAGCAACACCGAGGGACAGGTGGGAGGTCAGTTCGTTGACCTGTTCAACGCCATTTCGGCCGAGGCAAATGTCAACTTTAAGACCTCAAAGTGGAAAAATCCTAGACTCGACTTTATCCAGCTGTGCTACGACAGTGCTAAGGCCAAGTATGGTCTCTACTTCTCGTTTGGCGGTACTGGTGGCAGCTCCACAGGCTACATCTACCTCGACAATCAAGTCGTTGACGCTAACACTGTCAAGTTCACGTTCAACCCCGACCCCGATGTGGCATTTGACAAGAACACACAAGGCAAGTATGGCAACGGCCAGATCTATTACGAGAAACTTCCAAGTATTGCGACCTACATCAACATGCTCTGCGCTAGTGAGTTCACTTTCACAAGCGACAACGTGATGGTCCCCAATCCCATGACCATGACCAGCAAGAGCAACAGCAACGACTTCGTAGTTCTGAGCTTCTAATGAGAACATTTCCCTATCTGTAAGGGAAAACCTCATAACCCGCAGCAGTGGCGGCAGCTTGAAATATTCAAGCTGCCGCCACTCGTCTGTGACACCCCCATCAGCCTCCGGCCGAGGTGTGACGTGCCGTGGATGGGGTCGCCGTCGGCGACAAGACGTGAGGCGGTGGCAATCCGGGGGTGCCACTTGCTGCAGTCGCTTCGCTCCTTTGGCAAGTGGTACCCCCGGTTACCCAGCGGTCAGCCTCCGGCTGACGTGGCGAGAAGGGCCGTGGACATCAGCCGGAGGCACCCTCTAACGGTGGCGAGAAGTGTCGTGGATGTCAGCCGGAGGCATCCTCTGACGGTGGCGAGAAGTGTCGTGGATGTCAGCCGAAGGCTGTCCTCTGGGTAGCCCCCAGTACCGATTGCCGCAGCGAGCGACAGCGAGCGCAGGCAGTCGGCACTGGGGGTATATGATGCCCATTTCCCATCAGCCGAAGGCTGACCCATATCATGAGGCGGGCATCAGCCGAAGGCTGAGGTGTGACGTGGCGTGGATGTCAGCCGGAGGCTGCCCTCTGGGTAGCCCCCAGTACCGATTGCCGCAGCGAGCGACAGCGAGCGTAGGCAGTCGGCACTGGGGGTGGTTATTTGTCTCGTTATTTGTCGCCGAAGGCGACCCCTTATTGGAAAAATTTGCATAATTCGCACATATTATCTAAATTTGCACTATGAGTTACACACATCTAGTCTATCACATAGTTTGGCGCACTTATCGCAGTTTGCCAGCCATCAATGAAAGCCATGAAAAAGACTTGTATGGTTACATATTAGGGTATGTTACCAATCACAAGGGCAAGCTCTTTCGCATTGGTGGCATGCCCGACCACATCCACATGCTCATGTCTATCCCTCCCGATGTGGCGGTGTCCGAATTTATGAGGGCGTTGAAGTTCGCCACCAGCAATTGGCTGAAGCAAAATCCTCATTTCCCTCTTTTCACGGGATGGGGTGAGGGATATGCGGCTTTCACGTACTCTAAAGACCAAATACCAGTGGTGAAACAGTATATCATTAATCAGAAAGAACACCACAAAGTAACGACTTTTGCCGAGGAGTATAGGAAGTTTATTATTGATAATGGTGGAACGATAGACGAGAGATTTTTCCTTGTGGACTAATGGGGTCGCCGTCGGCGACGTGATGGGAGGCGGTGACATTCCGGGGGTGCCACTTGCTGCAGTCGCTTCGCTCCTTTGGCAAGCGGTACCCCCGGTTACCCAGCGGTCAGCCTCCGGCTGACGTGGCGAGAAGTGCCGCGGATGTCACCCTCCAGCCGAGGTATGGTGGTGGCGAGAAGTGTCGTGGATGTCACCCTCCAGCCGAGGTCTGGTGGTGGCGTGAAGTGCCGTGGATGTCAGCCGGAGGCTGCCCTCTGAGTAGCCCCCAGTACCGATTGCCGCAGCGAGCGACAGCGAGCGCAGGCAATCGGCACTGGGGGTATTTGATACCCCCTCTCCATCAGCCGAAGGCTGACCCATATCATGAGGCGGATTTCATACTCCGGCTGACGGAGGAACGTGCCGTGGATGTCAGCCGGAGGCTGACCTCTGGGTAGCCCCCAGTACCGATTGCCGCAGCGAGCGACAGCGAGCGCAGGCAATCGGCACTGGGGGTATATGACGCCCTTCCCCCCATCAGCCGAAGGCTGACCCATATCGTGAGGCGGATTTCATCCTCCGGCTGAGGTGTGACGTGGCGTGGATGGGGTCGCCGCAGGCGACGTGATGGGAGGCGGTGACAATCCGGGGGTGCCACTTGCTGCAGTCGCTTCGCTCCTTTGGCAAGTGGTACCCCCGGTTACCCAGCGGTCAGCCTCCGGCTGAGTTGGCGAGAATTGCCGTGGATGTCAGCCGGAGGCTGACCTCTGGGTAGCCCCCAGTACCGATTGCCGCAGCGAGCGACAGCGAGCGGAATAAGTGTCAAGGGGCGGGCACACGAAAAATACAAACTTGTCGCCAGCCGCCAGCGGCGACCCCCATTGTTTTGCAGGGCAACAATGATTTTTTTATAAAAAATCGTGATAAAAATGCTTGTTTATTTCATCTTTTATGCTTAATTTTGCACATTCTATGTAGATGTAGAAACTAATACTACAATTTTTAGAGATTATAATTCTTTTATTTATTAACTTAACAAAACTCAATTAAGATTATGAAGAAAATTTTGACTCTTCTTTTCGCAGCTGTTACAGTAGCAGCTTTTGCTGCTCCTGCAATGCAGAAAGCCAAAAAGCTTCAACCACAAAAGTCTGAAGCTAAAGTTGAGATGAAAGCCCAGAAGATGGACCTCTACACCGGCAAGGCCGGCATGATGAAGGACTTCACCAGTGGCACCGACACCATGTACCTTACTCCTAAGGGTACATTCTTCTCTTCTTACTTCCCCTACAGTGGTAGCTTGTATTACAGCTACAACATGGCTGTGATTCCAACTAACATCGAGACCACTTGGACCAACATCTCTACCGGTATCGCCAGCGATAACTACGACTGGGTGTTGTACAACCCTGCTATGGACGAGGAGAACCTTTCTATCGTTGAGGGTCAGAAAGACCTGGTAACCACTTTCCCCAACTATCCCGGATGGTGGATTTCTCCACGCCTGATGGCCGATGGCTACAACGATGCCGACTATGAGGCTGAGAACTACTACAAATTTGATGGCGCTGTGCAATTTGGTGGCAAATTTGAGGATGACGTCAACGGCGACGGCTCGTCGATGACTGGCATGTATCAGTTCTCGCCACGTGCTGCTTACAGCGACATCATGCGCACTCAGTTTGGTGCCGGCTATGGCGATGGTGCTAACGCATTCTACGCCGACCTGCCCGACGCTTACAAGGTAGAAGGTTCTGACGATGGCAAGATCGTGAACTTCATCCAGTACTTCAACTATCCTGGACACCCCTACACCTTCTCGCGCATCCAGTTCTATGCAATGGTTAAGGCTACTGCCGGCCAGACTCTCACCGCTAAGGTGTGCCGTGTTAACGACAATGTGCTCGACATCGACAACCCCATCGCCGAGGCTGTTTATGAGTTCGCTGCCGATGACCTGGGCGAGGAAGCTAAGGCTCTTGACTTCTACTTCGAGACCGAGGATCCTGAGCTGGGCCTCACCGAGGAGCAGTGGCTCACCATCGATGGCGAGATAGCTATCGTTATCGAGGGCGTTAATGAGGTCGAGAGTATTTCTCCTATCATGAACGCTATGACTCGCGAGGCCGACGTGGCTCACGAAGAGTTCTACAGCCACTTCTGCAACGGCTATGCTCTGTGGGAGTTCTACAGCGCTGGTGAGGTTATCGACACTCGCATCTACCCCTGCCACATGGGTTACTACTGGGGTTCGGGCGATGACAGCGGTCTTCCCGAGAACCTGCTGCTCTCGATCAACGCTCAGATGGCTTACATCGAGACTGTTGCCGACAACGCTACCGAATATGCTATCCCTGCCGAGGGTGGCAACTTCACTATCGAGCTCAAGGCCAGCGAGCCTTACGATGCTTGGGGTGTAGAGGATATCCCCGCTTGGATGTCCATCGAGGCTGCAGATCAGCTCGACGAGGAGGATGGCAGCTACACTGGCTACACCACTCTCACTGTAACTGTTGAGCCTAACAACAATGGCGAGGTGGTTTACACTCTCCCAGGCACTGAGTTCAAGATCATCGTTGGCGAGGGCGGTTCTACATCTGTTGCTGGCGACGTTAACGGCGACGGCACCGTGACTGCAGCCGACGTTACTCTGCTCTACAACATCATCCTTAACAACGACTGGACTGGCGTAGTTAACGGCGACCAGAACGGCGACGGCGAGGTTACTGCAGGCGACGTTACTATTGTCTATAACGCTCTCCTTGGTGCTAACTAATAAAGCAACAACCCCTAAGCGACATTTATTTAGAGCGACTACTCGCCTTTAATTCACGTTTATTATTTATTAGTCACTCACAAGAGTAGTCAATCTCTTAATAAATATCCCTAAAAATGGCGGCCCCCATTCCCGGAGGCCGCCTTTTATGTCACCCTCCAGCCGAGGTCTGGTGGTGGCGTGGATGGGGTCGCCGCAGGCGACGTGATGGGAGGCGGTGACAATCCGGGGGTGCCACTTGCTGCAGTCGCTTCGCTCCTTTCACAAGTGGTACCCCCGGTTACTCAGCGGTCAGCCTCCGGCTGACGGCGGCGAGAAGTGCCGTGGATGTCACCCTCCAGCCGAGGTATGGTGGCGGTGAGAAGTGCCGCGGATGTCACCCTCCAGCTGAGGTCTGGTGGTGGCGAGAAGTGCCGTGGATGTCAGCCGGAGGCTGCCCTCTGGGTAGCCCCCAGTACCGATTGCCGCAGCGAGCGACAGCGAGCGGCTGACCCATATCGTGAGGCGGGCATCAGCCTCCGGCTGAGATGTGACGTGGCGTGGATGGGGTCGCCGTCGGCGACGTGATGTGAGGCGGTGACAATCCAGGGGTGCCACTTGCTGCAGTCGCTTCGCTCCTTTCACAAGTGGTACCCCCGGTTACCCAGCGGTCAGCCTCCGGCTGAGGTGGCGAGAAGTGCCGTGGATGCACCCTCCAGCTGAGGTCTGACGGCGGCGAGAAGTGCCGTGGATGTCACCCTCCAGCCGAGGTTGTTCTAGCTATCCGCTTTATCTAATGCGCTTGTCTTCCCCGTTCCTCGTTCCCCGTTTCACGGACAAGGCACGCCTTGTCCCTACATCACCCGTTCCCCGTTCCTCGTTCCCCGTTTAACGGACAAGGCACGCCTTGTCCCTACATCACCCATTTCTCGTTCCTCGTTCCACCTTAAATCACGGTGTCTTCATCGATGAGGTTGTTGAGCAGGGCATAGACGGTGAGGCCGGCCACGCTCTTGATGCCGGTCTTGCGCACGATGTTCTTGCGGTGGGTGGTGACGGTAAACACGCTCACGTTTAGGCGTGAGGCAATCTCTTTGTTCGACAGACCTTTAGCGACCTCTATGAGCACTGCCGTCTCGCGGCGGGTGAGCTCGTGGCTGCTCATGGCGGCGTCGCTGGTGGCAGCCTTGGCGCCCACTTCAAGCACCGTCTGGAGGATTGCCTGCTGGCTGTCGCGAATGTCGATCACAGCGTCGAAGCGCTTGAGCCGTGCTTGCTTCACATACTGATACACCAGTGCCACCACCGCCATGCTGCGTGCCGCCTTGCGCAGCTCGGTGACGTTGTCGTTGAGCGTGGGGTTGATGATGAGGATGTCGGGCCGCAGCACGTCGAGGCGGTTGCTCAGGTCGTCGATGCTGTATTCTGGCTTCAGGATTTTGAGGTCGGTGTGGACGAGTGTGGCCAGCAGCCCTTCTACGATTATCTCCGAGGGCTCCACTATCAATACTTTCCTTTTCATAGCTTGGCGGTTTTCTCGAGTTGCTTAACAAAGGGTCCCAAAATTTTATCCTCGACGATGGCGTGCTTGCGCAAGTCGAGCGCGAGCTGAAGGATGTCAAAAATCATGTCGATGGCGTCGTCATCGGCATGTGAAGGTGCGGCGGGCTCTCCGTCGGTAGTGACATGGCGAGCCTTGCTGGCATCACACCCTGGCAGATACTTGAAGATGATTTGCACCAGGTCGCTGAGTTTGTCCTCTAGATTGCCGTGCGAGGCAAGGAAGTCATTGATTTTGAACTTGTCGCTCTTGCCGCCAATGAGGTTGCTGATGTGAGGATAGACGGTTTTCTCCTCATGGGCGAAATGCTCGCGCACCTCCTCGATATAGGTGCTGAAGAACTGTTTTATCGCCTTTCCAGCGCGCGGTGGCAGCATGTTGGCAATCTTGTCGAGGTGATGCCCTATGTGTGGCAAGCGGCGGTTGAGGTAATAGTCGTGAGAGCGTAGCAGGTAAGGCACCAGCCCCTGCATGGGGGTGGCACGCAGCGTGGCAGCCTGCGGCATGAACTGGTCGTTGCTATACACCTCGCAGATGAGCAGGAAGAACTTGGCATCCACACCATGCTCGCTGCACACCTGCGCTATCGTCTTGTCGCCAAACCCCATGGGGATGCCAAAGTGCGACAGCGTGAGCAGCAGCTGTGGCTGGGCGGTAATCATTGCCGACAAGTTGTCGGTATCCTTGTAAAGAAAATCATTCATATTTTTTTGTTTTTTTATGCCACAAAGTTAGGGAGAATTTTGCAGAATGCAAAATCCTCCCTAATTATCATTTTTAGATAATCTAGAAAATCTAGAATTTCTAGCACTTCTAGATTGAGATTCTAGATATCAATCTCCGATCCTCGATCTTCGATCTTCGCGCCGCAGGCGTTTACTTCACAGGCACTTCCTCGAGGACCTTAACCAGCAGCTTCCAGAATGGCTCGGCAGCGGGGATGTAGGCGCGCTCGATGGTGGTGTGCGGGCTCTTGAGGGTTGGACCAAAGCTCACCACGTCCATGTGTGGGTACTTGCCCAGGATGATAGAGCACTCCAGGCCGGCGTGATCCACTTGCACGATGCCGTCCTCACCAAAGAGCTTCTTGTAGATGTCGAGGAGCATGTGCAGAGCCTCGCTGTCGGGGTTGGGATCCCAGCCAATGTAGTCGCCGCCGGTCTCCACCTTGAAGTCGGCGAGGTGGAAGCAGGTCATGAGCATCTTCACGATATAGTCCTTCATGTCCTCACGAGCCGAGCGGGCGAGAATCTTCACAGCTGCCTTGCCGTCCTCAATGTCGATGATGGCGAGGTTGCTCGAGGTCTCCACCACGTTAGGATAAGCGGGGATGAAACGCACCACGCCGTCGTGGCAGGCATAGAGGGCGCGCAGGATGGTGGTCTGGTCGTCGAGCGACATCTTCATCTTGGGGCGGTCCACCTGCTTGAGGGTGAGGTCAACGTTGTCCTCAATGAGACGGAACTGGCTCTCAAAGTCGGCCTTCATGGTCTTGACGAGCTTCTTCATGCCCTTGAGGTTGTCCTCGGGCAGGGTCATCACTGTCTCGGCCTTGAAGGGGATGGCGTTGCGCATGTTGCCGCCGTGCCAGCTCACTAGGCGAGCCTTGTGGTCAACGATAGCCAGCTGCACCAGGCGAGCCATCAGTTTGTTGGCGTTAGCGCGGCCCTCGTGAATCTCGAGGCCACTGTGTCCGCCCTTGAGGCCCTTGAGGGTGATGCGCACGGCAATCTCGCCGGCGGTGGTCTTCACCTCGTTGTATTTGCGGGTGGCGGTAACGTCGATGCCACCGGCGCTGCCTATTACAAACTTGCCCCAGGTCTCACTGTCGAGGTTGAAGAGGATGTCGCCCTTCATCTGTCCCTTAGGCAGGTCGTTGGCGCCATACATGCCTGTCTCCTCGTCTTTAGTGATAAGGCCCTCGATGGGACCGTGCTTGAGGGTGTTGTCTTCCATCACTGCCATGATGGCGGCGATGCCCAGGCCGTCGTCGGCGCCCAGTGTGGTGCCTTTAGCCTTAATCCAGTCACCGTCGATGTATGGCTCAATGGGGTCAGTCTCAAAGTTGTGCTTGCTCTCGGGAGTCTTTTGAGGCACCATGTCCATGTGGGCCTGCATGGTGATGCACTTGCGGTTCTCCATGCCAGGGGTGGCGGGCTTGCGCATGACGATGTTGCCGGCAGGGTCTTGGAAGGCCTCAACGCCCACACGCTTGGCAAAGTCGAGCAGGTATTGTTGAATTTTCTCTACATGTCCCGATGGACGGGGAACTTGCGTGAGCGCATAGAAGTTGCGCCAGATGCACTGCGGTTGCAGTTTTTCAATCTCGTTCATGATTGTGTTTTTTGTTGTGTTTTAGTTAATGTGTATAGGTTTTTTTGTTTCAATGCCACAAAGATAACGATTTTAAATAACATCACCCAAATAAAACCCAAGAAAAATGAAAAACGGACAAAAAGAACCGACCCCTTCTTCCGAAAGTTTGTGCAAAACCTGCATAATGTATAAAAATTCGGACAAAAAGAACCGACCCTTTTTTTCGATTTTTCCCGATTTTCGGACAAAAAGAACCGACCCTTTTTTCCGATTTTACCATTATTTTGGTTAAAAAGCGGAACAAAAATAGGTGAAACATCCAAAAAAGCCCACGAAATCCTGCATAATGTATAAAAATACGGACAAAAAGAACCGACCCCTTTTTCCGATTTTTCCTGATTTTCGGACAAAAAGAACCGACCCTTTTTTCCGATTTTTGGAAAAAATGGGGATAGAGGGTAAAAACACGGTGAAAAATTTGCAAAGTAGAAAAATAAGCACTACTTTTGCGTAAAACTTACACGTTATAATAAAATGGAAGAAGAAAAGAAGTATTGTTACAAATATCCTCACCCCTCGGTAACTACCGACTGCGTGATTTTTGGTTTTGACGGCACTAAGCTCAAAGTGTTGCTCATAGAGCGTGGCATCGACCCCTATAAGGGGAAATGGGCTTTGCCTGGCGGCTTCCTGCGCATGGATGAATGTGCCGAGGATGGCGCCTTGCGTGAGCTTAGGGAGGAGACTGGCCTTGAGACGGCCTTTATCAAGCAGTTCCACACCTTCACGGCTCCCAACCGCGACCCACGTGAGCGTGTGATTACCATTGCCTACTATGCTCTGGTGCGCCTGCAAGATGTGCAGGGTGGCGATGATGCTGCCCGCGCCGAGTGGTTTGCGCTCGACAATGTGCCAGCACTGGCCTTCGACCACGACCACATACTGCGCATGGCCACCAGCGAGCTGCGCCGGCACATTCACTTCGAGCCAGTGGGCTTTGAGCTGCTGCCACAGCAGTTTACGATAAAAGAGTTGCAGTCGTTGTATGAGGCTATTCTTGATGTGAAGTTCGACCGCCGCAATTTCTACAAGAAGATGCAGCACCTGGAGCTGCTCACTCAAGTCAATGACTCCACCACGGCAAGAAGGCAACCATTCCTCTTTGAATTTAATGACAAGAAATACAAAGAACTAAAACACCGAGGCTTCAGGCTGGAATTTTAATAATTCAAGTGCTTGAAGTTTAGAGTTTTGAGGCGATAAACGAAAAACCATAAACGAAATTAATTATGAAAAACCTAGTAGTATCATCGGGTGCCGGCATCAGTGCCGAGAGTGGTATCAAGACCTTTCGTGATGCCGATGGACTGTGGGAGAATTATCCCGTGATGGACGTGGCAAGCCACGACGGATTCTTGCGCGACCCAGCGCTCATCCACAAGTTTTACAACATGCTCCGGGCAAAACTGGTTAATGCCGAGCCTAATGCGGCGCATTACGGACTGGTGGAGCTCGAGAAGTATTTCAACGTTAACGTGATCACGCAAAATGTTGACGACCTGCACGAGCGTGCCGGCTCAAAGAATGTGCTGCACCTGCATGGCGAGCTCATGAAGGTGCGCTCACTCAGGCATGAGGAGCGGGAGTATAAGCTGCCCTGCGACCAGCTCACCGATAAGGGCCTGGAAACGAGCATCGACACCCGTGACCCCTACGGCGACCCCGTGCGGCCTCACATCGTGTTCTTCCAGGAGGCTGTGCCCAACATGGACCAGGCGTGCGTGCTGGCACAACAGGCCGACGTGTTTGTCGTCATTGGCACCTCGCTGGTGGTGTATCCTGCCGCGTCGCTGCTGCACTATGCCCCCCGCAATGCCGAGGTCTATTACATCGACCCTCGCCCCAGTGCCGTGCCCAGCTATGTGCATGTCATTGCCAAGCCAGCTACCGAGGGCGTGCGTGAGCTGATTGACATACTCACTAAGTAAAAACTGCAATTATGACTGACCGTTTTACTCCAGAATTTATCACTGAGCTGAAACCTGGCGAGATTTTTGTCTTTGGCAGCAATCTGGGAGGCTTTCATGCTGGCGGGGCAGCGCGAGTGGCAAACCAGAAATTTGGCGCCGAGTGGGGCGTGGGGGTAGGCTTGACGGGCCAGTGCTACGCCATCCCAACCATGCAGGGTGGGGTAGAGACCATTAAGCCTTATACCGATGAGTTTGTGGCCTTTGCCGCCCAGCATCCCGAGCTCACTTTCCTGGTGACCCGCATAGGCTGCGGCATTGCCGGCTTCAGAGACGAGGAGATAGCACCGCTCTTTGCCGACGCCCTTGATGCACCAAATGTGGTGCTTCCCGAGTCGTTTGTTAATATTATTAATGGATAATAGGTGTGAAATACTCAAAATTTCTTATCTTTGCAACTTGAATTGCTTAAAAAACCTATTATTAATAATAAAACTATATGCAAGACGAGAAAGACTTACAACAACCTCAGGAGACCGTTGACATTCCCGAGAGCGCGTTGCAGGAGCCGGCGCAGGCCGAGCTCAGCAATGGTGTGATTGAGGGTGGTCAAGTGGAGCTCCCCGAGAACGCCTTCAGGCCATTGAAGGAGGGCGAGAAGTATGTCCCCATCCTCCGTCCCGAGAAGAACTATCCTGAGGTGACCCCCTACTCGGTGTCGCTGGGATTGATTATGGCGGTGATTTTCAGTGCTGCCGCAGCCTATCTGGGACTCAAGGTGGGACAAGTGTTTGAGGCGGCAATACCCATCGCGATTATCGCGGCAGGTATCGCCAGTGTCACCAAGCGCAAGAACTCGCTTGGCGAGAATGTTATCATCCAGTCGATTGGCGCTGCCAGCGGCATAGTGGTGGCAGGTGCTATCTTCACCTTGCCGGCGCTCTACATCTTGCAGGCCAAGTATCCCGAGATGACGGTGAACTTCCTTGAGGTGTTCCTCAGCTCGATGCTTGGTGGCTTGCTGGGAATTTTGTTCTTTATCCCCTTCCGCAAATATTTCGTGAAGGAGAAACATGGCGACTTCCCCTTCCCCGAGGCTACAGCCACCACTCAGGTGCTGGTGCAGGGCCAGAAGGGTGGCGACCAGGCCAAGCCGCTGCTCATTGCCGGATTGGTGGGCGGTATCTATGACTTCCTGATGAGCTCCTTTGGGTGGTGGAAGGAAGTGATTTCGACTACTGCCATCCCCGCGTTGCAGAACTTCACCGACAATACCAAGTTCCTCTTCAAGGTGAATATCAGTGCTGCGACACTGGGCTTGGGTTTCATTATCGGCTTGAAGTATAGCTTCATCATCTTTGCCGGTAGCGCATTTATATGGTGGGTTATCGTGCCACTGTTTGCAGCTGTCAGTCCACAAATGTCGTTCCTCGACACCGATACCATCTTCAAGGAAGTGGCCCGCTCAATAGGTATTGGCGGCATTGCCATGAGTGGTATCATAGGCATCATCAAGTCATGGGGAGTGATCAAGAATGCTGTGGGGCTGGCTGGCAAGTCGTTCAAGAAGAATGCCGACGTGGAGAAGCCCGAGCGCACCCAGCGCGACATCTCGATGAAGGCGCTGGTGTTTGCCCTTGGAGCAGCACTGCTGGTGACTTTTGTCTTCTTCTGGATAGGTGTGATAGGCAATCTCTCGCAGGCCATCGTGGCATTCATCGTGGTGGTGGTTATCGCCTTCCTGTTCACTACCGTCGCTGCTAACGCTATCGCCATTGTGGGTAGCAACCCCGTGAGCGGCATGACGCTGATGACCCTCATCATTGCCTCGGGAATCTTCGTGGCAGTGGGCCTGAGTGGCTGGCAGGGCATCGTGGCATCAATGATCATTGGTGGCGTGGTGTGTACCGCTCTCTCGATGGCTGGTGGCATGGTCACCGACATGAAGATTGGTTACTGGATAGGTACCACACCTGCCAAGCAGCAGACGTGGAAGATGCTCGGCACCGTGCTCTCGGCAGCTACCGTGGGCGGTGTGATGATTATCTTGAACAAGACCTATGGTTTCTATGATGGCGCCGTGCCTGGTGAGGCTCCTCTGGTGGCCCCTCAGGCCAATGCTATGGCAGCCGTTATCGACCCCTTGATGACTGGTGGCGAGACTCCGTGGATGCTTTACATTTGCGGTGCAATTCTCGCGTGCCTGCTCAACTGGCTCAAAGTGCCTGCTCTGCCTTTCTCGCTGGGTATGTTCATTCCCTTCCAGCTCAACACGCCGCTGCTCATTGGCGGTATCATCAGCTGGTTTGTGAGCACACGCAGCAAGGATGAGAAGCTCAACAAGGCCCGCATGGACAAGGGCACACTCATCGCCAGCGGTTTCATTGCCGGTGGTGCCCTGATGGGCGTGGTGAGCGCAGCAATGAAGTTTGGAGGATTTAAGTACGAGAACCCGCTCAGCGACGGCCTCTCGAGCATCCTCGGCCTCGTGGTTTATATCGCTCTTATTATCTACTTTGCTGTTTCTTGCCTCCGTGCCAAGAAAACTGAGTAGTATTTCGGTGAAATAACAGTATTATTGCTGGCGATTGCCCCATCAAGGCGGTCGCCAGCAATGTTTTTTGTGGCAATAGTGCCATAAATTGCTGTTATACCGCAAATGTTTTTTCAAATTAGGCTGCACCTCTGAAGCAAAAATAAAAAACTTCGTTTTTCATTTTGTGTTTCACTCGGTTTGTACTAATTTTGTAACCGAGAAACATGGTCTCTGTTTTTGACGGTGTAGAGATTTGTTTTGCCGTTTTTCTTTGTTCACTCGTTTATATTAAGAATATAATATGGCACTGCGACGTTTCCCTGTGGGGGTACAGGACTTTGAGAAGATTAGGACAGAAGGCTTTGTCTATGTTGACAAGACCGAGTTGATATATAAGCTCGCCAATCATTACGGCGATGCGATGTTCCTGAGCCGTCCTCGGCGGTTCGGCAAGTCGCTGCTGTGCTCCACGCTGCGTCACTACTTCCAGGGTCACAAGGAGCTGTTTCGGGGACTTGCCATCGAGAGGCTGGAGAAGAACTGGACAGAGTACCCGGTGCTTCATTTTGACATGTCGAAATGCAAGAGTGATGACCCCAATGGTGTGGAGCAATCGCTCCAATCATTGCTAAGGGTCTTTGAAGAGAGATATGAATGTGTGGGATTGGAAGCTCAAAATAATTATGGCGACCGTCTAAGGCGAATAATAGAGACCGCCCACAAGCGCACCGGCAACCGGGCTGTGCTCATCTTCGATGAGTATGACTCTCCTGTGCTCAACGTCATCGACGAGCCCGAGAAATTGGCGGCGATAAAAAGCCTCTACAATTCCTTCTACGGCCCTGTGAAGAACATGGGCGACCACTTGCGCTTTGTTCTGCTCACAGGCATCACCAAGTTCTCGCAGATGTCGATATTCTCCACCATCAACAACCTGAGCAACATCTCGATGGACCCCGAATGGGAAGGTCTGTGCGGCATCACTGCCGAGGAGCTGGAGCGTGACTTCAAGGAAGACATAGCCCAACTTGCACAGCAACTCAAGCTCTCGCCGGAGCAAACGCTTCAAAAGCTCCGTGACCGCTACGACGGCTACCACTTCGGCCCCAAGATGATTGACGTGTACAACCCATTCAGCATCGTCAACACATTCTCAAAGATGATGCTTAAAGACTACTGGTTCACCAGCGCCACGCCCAGCGCGTTGATTAAGATACTCAACAAGTACAACTTCAAGCTCACCGACATAGAGAACAAGCGTGTGTATGAGAGCTCGTTTGACCAGCCGTTCGACAACATGGGCAGTGCTCTTCACATCCTTTACCAGAGTGGCTACCTGACGATAAAGCACTATGACTTTGAGCGCAATGTCTATACACTAGGCATCCCCAATGGCGAGGTGTATGACGGCCTGTACTCCTGCCTGATGCCTCTGTATCTCAGTCCGAATCCCGATGACAACACGTCGCTGCTCATGACCGTGCAGGACGCTATGCACGACGACGACATTGACGCCGCACTCACGGCAGTGCAGAGCTACCTCACGGCGTTGCCCTACAACCTGAGCAACAAGACTGAGCGCGACTTTGAGACGATACTCAAGGTGCTCTTCGACTGCATTGGCATCAAGGCCGAGACCGAGGTGCGCAATGCCCGTGGTCGTTGCGACGTGGTGCTCAAGAGCCGCACCACCATCTATGTGATGGAGCTGAAGATTTCGACTACCGCCACGGTGGATGAGGCGTTGGCCCAGATTGACGAGAAGAACTACCTCATCCCCTACTGGGACGACCCCCGCCGCAAGGTGAAGGTGGGCGTGACGGTCGATCCCGAGGCGCGCACCATCAAGGAGTGGAAAGTGGTGGAATAAACGTGTCAGAAAGCCTTTTGGATAAGTAGGATAAATTAGGCGGCGGCTCGGAAAAACTCAAATATATTTGGTTTTTCACTCGCCTTGCACTAATTTTTGCGTAACTTTGCACCCAAAATTGAAAAAACTTGTAAATGGCAACTTTTGAAGAATTAGGAGTGCGCGGCGACTTGCTGCGCGCTATTGAGATGATGGGCTACCAGAAACCCATGCCCATCCAGGAAATGGTGATTCCTCACTTGCTCAATGAGGATACCGACGTGGTGGGGCTGGCACAGACCGGCACCGGCAAGACGGCAGCCTTTGGCTTGCCCACGCTGCAACGCATCGACACCACATCGCTAGAGACCCAGGCACTGATTCTCGACCCCACACGCGAGCTGTGCCTCCAAACTAAGACCGACCTTGAAGACTATTCCCGATATATCGATGGGCTGAGAATTGTGGCCCTCTATGGCGGAGCAAGCATCGAGTCGCAAATCCGTGAGGTGAAGCGTGGCGTGCAGGTTATAGTGGCAACGCCAGGACGCTTGCAGGATCTCATCAGGCGGGGAGTGGTGAAGCTCGACGCCGTGCGCACCGTTATCCTCGATGAGGCCGACGAGATGCTCAACATGGGCTTTATCGACGACATCAACAATATCTTGATTAATGTGCCCGATGAGCGCAAGATGCTGCTCTTCAGTGCCACTATGCCTCGTGAGATTGCTAATATCGCCAAGGACTTCATGCACAACCCCGTGGAGTTTGTTGCTGGCACTCGCAATGAGGGCTCGGCCAATGTGCGCCACATCTATTATATGGTCAAGGCCAGCGACAAGTACCTGGCGCTCAAGCGCATCGTTGATTACCTGCCGCGCATCTATGGCATCGTCTTTTGCCGCACCCGTGCCAGTGCGCAGGAGGTGGCATCGCAGCTCATCCAGGACGGCTATGACGCCGATGCCCTGCACGGCGACCTCTCGCAAGCTCAGCGCGATGCCGTGATGAAGAAGTTTCGTGAGCGCAACCTGCAGCTGCTGGTAGCTACCGACGTGGCGGCGCGTGGCCTCGACGTTAACGACCTCACACACATCATCAGCTACAGCCTCCCCGATGACAACGACATCTACAACCACCGCAGCGGGCGCACCGGGCGAGCCGGCAAGACAGGCATCTCCATTGCCATCATCCACAGCCGTGAGCGAGGCAAGCTCAAGCAGATTGAGAAACAGATAGGCAAGGAGTTTGAGCGTAGAGAGGTGCCTAAGGCCGAGGAAATCATCGAGAAGCAGCTATTCAACCTCGCCGACCGCCTCGAGAACGTGGAGGTGCACGAGGAGGAGATAGCCCCCTACTTGCCCAACGTGCTCAAGAAGCTCTCGTGGCTCAGCGGGGAAGACGTGATCAAGCGCTTGCTTTCGCTGGAGTTTAACCGCATGCTTGACTACTACAAGAAGGCACCGGTGCTCGACATAGTGCCTGAGAAGAAAGAGCGCAAGCGTGGCGAGAAAAAGGAGCGCAAGCCCAATGGCGAGAAAGACCGGCGCACAGGCGAGGAGGGCTACGAGCGGGTGTTCATCAATGTGGGCAAGAGCCACGGCTTCTATGCCCCCGACCTCATTCGCATGATCAACGCCACCGAGGGTGGCAAGACGGTGGGAATAGGCCGCATCGACTTGCTGACCAACTACTCGCTATTTGATGTGCGTCAAGGCGAGGCTCATAAAGTGATAAGCGCTCTGCGCAACAGCGAGTTCTATGGCAAACGCTTGCATCTTGAGATTGCCGATGCCACCAAGGACTATGCCTCTATCACCTATGAGGGCGAAGTGAAAAAGAACCGAGCCGAGCGCCGCCGCGAGAAATTCAAGGCGATGGAGCGCGAGCAGCGACGGCGCAACGAGCGCCGCACCCGGCGCGATGCCGAGCGAGGCTTCAAAAAACGCGGTGGTGGCGATGCCCCCGCCGGCAACTACGACAAGTTCATCAAGAAAGGAAAAAGAAAGAAGTAAAACTTATTTTTGATAATAACAGCATCGGCAGCGATAATTCGCTGCCGATGCTGTTGCTTCTAGTAAATCTAGAACTTCTAGAGCTTCTATAATTTCTAGAAAGTGGTTTTATCCCTTGAGTGCCGCCAGGGTCTCTTGCAGGGTGGCGATTTTGCTTTGGGCGTCGGCCTGCTTCTTGCGCTCGGCGGCTACCACGGCCTCGGGGGCGTTGGCCACAAAGCGCTCGTTGCTGAGCTTCTTCTCCACGCTGGCGAGGAAGCCTTGGGTGTATTGCAGCTCTTTCTCGAGCTTCTCAATCTCCTCGGCCACGTTGATGTTGTCATGCAATGGCACTGCAAACTCGGTGGTGCCCACCATGAATGACGCTGCTGCCGGATCCTTGCTCTCCACCTTCTCGATGGCATCGAGGCCAGCGAGCTTGAGGATAATGGGCTGGTAAGCGTTGTCCCACTCGGCACTGGCCACTTGCAGCTGGAGCATAGTCTTGTTGGGGATGTTCTTGCTGGCGCGCACGTTGCGCACGGCAGTGATGATTTCGCGGGCCTCTGCCATGGCCTTGATGATGTTGTCGTCAACAGCCTGGGGCTCAGGAATGATGGCATACATGATGCTCTCGCCCTGGGCGCGCTCGCTGATGTGCTGCCACAGCTCCTCGCTGATGAACGGCATGAAGGGGTGGATCAGGCGCAGGAGCACGTCAAAGTAGTTGAGGGTGGCATCGAGGGTGGCGCGGTCGATGGGCTGCTGGTAGGCCGGTTTCACAATCTCAAGATAGAGTGCCGAGAAGTCCTCCCAGAACAGGCGGTAGATAGCCATCAAGGCGTCGCTGATGCGGAACTTGGTGTAGAGGTCCTTCATCTCGGCGATGGTGCTGTTGAGTTGAGCCTGGAACCACTCGATGGCGAGGCGGCTGTGCTCTGGCTGCTCAATGTCGGCAACCTCCCAGCCTTTAACGAGGCGGAAGGCGTTCCAAATCTTGTTGTTGAAGTTGCGGCCTTGTTCGCACAATGCCTCGTCGAAGAGGATGTCGTTGCCGGCAGGAGCGCTGAGCATCATGCCCATGCGCACGCCGTCGGCGCCAAAGCGATCCATCAGCTCGATAGGGTCGGGGCTGTTGCCTAGCGACTTCGACATCTTGCGGCCCAGCTTGTCGCGCACGATGCCAGTGAAATACACGTTGCGGAATGGCATCTTGCCAACATACTCATAACCCGCCATGATCATGCGGGTCACCCAGAAGAAGATGATATCGGGGGCGGTAACAAGGTCGCTAGTGGGGTAGTAGTATTTCATCTCCTCGTTGCCAGGGTTGCGGATGCCGTCGAAGAGCGAGATGGGCCACAGCCACGAGCTGAACCAGGTGTCGAGGGCATCCTCGTCTTGGCGCAACTCGTCGATGGTTATGTTCTCGTAGCCAGGCATCTGGTGAGCTTTCTCAAGGGCTTCCTCCTTAGTGAGCGCTACCACAAATATCTCCTCGTCGCCGCTCGAGGGCAGGAAGTAGGCAGGGATGCGGTGGCCCCACCACAGCTGGCGGCTGATGCACCAGTCCTGGATGTTCTCGAGCCAGCTGCGATAGGTGGCTTTATACTTTGGAGGGAAGAACTTTATCTCGTCGTTCATCACTGGTGGCAGTGCTATGTCGGCAAAGTGCTGCATCTTGATGAACCACTGCATGCACAAGCGAGGCTCTACGGCGGTGTCGCTGTTGCGCTCGCTGTAGCCTACCTTGTTAACGTAGTCCTCCACCTTCTCCATGAGGCCGGCATTCTGGAGATCCACGACGATGACCTTACGCACCTCGTCGCGCGTCATGCCCACATAGAGTGGCGACTGCTCGCTGATGGTGGCGTCGGCATTGAAGATGTCGATGGTCTCGAGGTTGTGGTTCTTGCCCAGCATGTAGTCGTTAACGTCGTGGGCGGGAGTAACCTTGAGGCAGCCGGTACCAAACTCAATATCAACATAGCGGTCCTCGATAACGGGAATCACGCGGTTCACCAGGGGAACAATCACCTTCTTGCCACGGAGCCACTGGTTCTTGGGGTCTTTGGGGTTGATGCACATGGCAGTGTCGCCCATGATGGTCTCGGGGCGGGTGGTGGCCACCACGGCATAGCGGCGGCCCTGAGCGTCGCGGTGCACAATTTCTCCCTCGGCGCCACTTTCTCCACTCATGTCGTCGTCGGCAACATAATATCTCAGGTAATAGAGCTTGCTGTTTTCTTCACGATATATCACCTCCTCGTTGCTCAGGGCGGTCTGAGCCTTGGGGTCCCAGTTCACCATGCGCAAGCCGCGGTAGATGAGCCCCTTATTGTAGAGGTCAACAAAGACGCGGAGCACGCTCTCGCTGCGGGTCTCGTCCATAGTGAAGGCCGTGCGGCTCCAGTCGCACGAGGCACCCAGCTTGCGCAGCTGTTGCAAGATGATGCCGCCGTGCTCGTGGGTCCACTCCCAGGCGTGCTTGAGGAACTCGTCGCGGCTCAGGTCGGTCTTCTTGATGCCCTGCTCGGCGAGGCGTTTCACCACTTTGGCCTCGGTAGCGATGCTGGCATGGTCGGTGCCGGGTACCCACAGCGCGTTCTTTCCCTCCTGGCGGGCGCGGCGCATGAGGATGTCCTGGATGGTGTTGTTGAGCATGTGGCCCATGTGAAGCACACCAGTCACATTGGGGGGTGGAATCACGATTGTGTAGGGTTCACGCTCATCGGGCACCGACTTGAATAAGTCGTTGTCAATCCAGTACTTATACCATTTGTCCTCGACCGCTTTAGGGTCATACTTAGTAGCCAAAGTGTTCATATAATATATAATAATGTAGATTAAAGATTTTTTCAAACTGCAAAGATAGTAAAAATTATTCACAATGCACGAATTCATATTGCATATTGAACAATAATTGATAAAATAATATTTTAACAAAACAAAATGAGTGATTGTGGAAAAAAATGACTAAATTTGCGTTTTAATTTTAATGATGTTACTCACAATCGTGCCTTAACGATTACATTTCAAGTGATTTATGAGCAAAATAACCAAAGTCGTGTTGACTGGCGGGCCATGTGCCGGAAAAACTACCGCTCTAGCCAAAGTGGTTGAGCATTTCTCAAATTTGGGTTATCAGGTTTATACTGTTCCCGAAGTGCCCACCATGTTTGCTGTGGGAGGTGTTGACTACCTCACTAAAAACCAGTCGCTCTTTTACCAAGCCGAGAAATCCACACTACAACTGCAACTAGAGATTGAGGACCAGTTTGCTGCAATAGCCAGTGAGAGCGAGAAACCTGTGCTGCTAGTGTGCGACCGTGGCACGATGGACATATCGGTGTATCTAACCCCCGAGACCTGGCAGGCTATCACCCAGGAGGTTGACATCCCCATCGACAAGTTGCGCGACTCACGCTATGATGCTGTGCTTCACCTGGTCACCGCTGCCGACGGTGCTGCCGAGTTCTACACCACGAGCAACAATGAGGCTCGCACCGAGGGCGTGGAGCTTGCTTGCACTCTCGACAAGAAGCTGCGCGGTGCTTGGACTGGTCACCCACACTTGCGCGTGATAAGCAACAGTGAGAACTTCGAGAACAAGATACGCCGCGTGCTGCGCGAGATTTCTAAGGTGCTAGGCATTCCTGAACCCATTGAGAACGAGCGCAAGTTTATGGTTGAGCTCATAGGTGATATTCCCAACGCCATCGAGACCGACATTGTTCAGACCTATCTCATGAGCGAGCCGGGCACTGTGGTGCGCCTGCGCAAGCGCACGATGCAGGGCAAGTTTGTGTATCTGCAAACCACCACCAAGACCGTGGGCGAGAACGAGCGCATCGAGACCGAGCGTAACATCAGTTACAACCAGTATATGAGCATGATGGCGATGGCCGACCCCACCCGCCAGTCTATTCACAAGATTCGCAAGAGTTTCATTTGGGAGGGACAATACTACGAGCTAGATCAGTTCATCGACCCCGACCCAGGCTTCAGCGTCCTCGAGATGGACAGCGAGCAAGGCGAGGAGCCTAAGTTTCCACCATTCATCAAGGTTATTAAGGATGTGACTGGCAATGCCAAGTATTATAACATCAACCTCGCTGTCAAGACCCTATATGACTAATGCATAATTCACAAGGCATAATGATGCACATAAAATCACCACATGCTCTTTTGTGGTGATTTTTGTATGTTTTTAGGTGGGTTCTATAAATTAATTGAGATGGATTTTGAATTTATGTCGAGCAGGTTTTTATTCAAAGTTGAAGAATAGTAGCGGGCTACATTTCAAGATAAAAAGATGCCGCCAGAAAACAAAATACAACCAGAACATCTTTTTGCTTTTTCTTAATTTATAGAATCCACCTTTACTTCAAGCACTGCCCGGTAGAGGGCGGTGGTGCTTGGGGGAGTGAGTTGTAAAGTGCCGGCGACAAGCCGTCCATTCTCGACAACCGCATCTTGTGATTGTGGCCACGGGGATTGGCTTGAAGAGCGCTGTTCTATGCGGAAGACTGCTCCTGTGTCCGTGGCAAGCATCGTGTCGCCTATCACACTGGTTATTGCCCCCATCGTTGGGCGCAGGTTCAGCTCCACGCATGGATTAATGCCTATTTCATTATCGTCTCCCTTAGATTGCGCATTAAATAATAGCATGTCAACACCCAGCCATCCCTGATAGTGAGGTGCTATCATCTCATCCAGCACCCGAGTTAGGGCAACTTCCACTTCGTCGAAATGAGGATATAAAGCCACAATTTTGTCTTTTAAAACCTTGTTGGGTGCCACCTCGCCATGATCATACTGGCTGTGACTGTCGGTGGTGAAATGCGAGTAACCTTTAACGGTCGTCTTCCCGTTTTTGCAATAAAACTCCACTGCAATATCCATCACCTTGTCGAGGCCTTGCTCACACAGCAATGACCCTTGACGCTTGAGTGAGCCACGGCACCACTGCTCAAAGTCGGGCGACACGCCATTAATAGTGTGGTAGATGCCGCGGCCACTGCTCGACCACGGGGTCTTGATGAAGCAGTTGCCATGGCGGCTCACAAAGTTGAGCACCTCGTCGTCAAGAGCCAGCTCCACAGGCATGGGGCACAACTGCTTGCCCAGCAGCTCCCTGAGGCGCAGGTGAATGAGTACCGACACACGGCGGTGCGAGAGTCCACGCAGGTGATAAATCTGTTCTTTTGTGGGAAGGCACTGGCTCGACACTCCCCACTTGATGAGGCGTCGTCGCAAGTCGAGGCACCATCCCCATGGCATGATTTGGTAATCGGTGAATCGACGCAGCTCGTTGCGTTTAATGGCATGAACGCCTAGGCCAAAAGTGGAGTTTAGATGCTCCAGCCACTCGGCATCGAGCTCGCTGTCGGTTACCAGCAGCGAACCAGGCTCAGCAATGAATGCTGGCAGCACCGCTAGGTCGTGAGCCATGTGCATGGCAAATGGCGGCGCCACATAATTAATGCCACCAGTGGCCAGTGCCAAGTCGTTTTGAGGATTAAAGAGGTATATATGCTTGGTGCTAGGCATCATTTCAGGTGGGTTCTAGAAATTAATTGAGATGGATTTTGAATTTGTGTCGCGCAGGTTTTTATTCAAAGTTGAAGAATAGTAGCGGGCTACATTTCAATACTTTAAATAAAAAGATGCCGACAGAAAACAAAATACAACCAAAACATTTTTTTAGCGTTTCTTAATTTTTAGAACCCACCTTTAGCTTTTTCCCGTAGGCAGTGAGCAGCCCTTTGGCTCGGAGTGTCTTAAGAGGCACTGCCACTTCTATCTCACCATCGCAGAAAGGACCAATGGCATAGGGCGCGAACACAAACACCAGTTTGCCGTTTTTGACATAGAAATTCTCAATGCTCTCGGTAGTGATGTTCTCCCACCACTTAACGTCTTTGTCGCGCTTGTCATAGGCGGGAAGCATGCGAAGCAGCTTCTTAGGGCTAGTGACGATGTCCTTGAGGGTAATGTGCTTCTCTAGAGAGGCGTCAAAGGCATAATAGCCAGTGAAAAACATGTTGTGAGCGCCACCAAAGTAGCAGTCGTTGTATTCCTTGAAGAAGACCAGATTGTCCACTACATGACTGAGCATGAGCTCTGTAGTCTCATACCAGCAGTTCATGGGGTTCTCCTCGCAGTCAATGCTGAGGGCACTGCCACATTCCTTCACATCATACTCTTGAGCCATGTTGTGCGAGCGCAGGCTTCGGTACACCCAGTCGCCAATGAAGTCGCGAAGCACACTCACATCGCTGGTGTAATAGGGAATAATATCGCGGTTGCTGCTGGCATAGAACACCGAGTCGAGCAGCAATTTGGTCAAGGCGCTAGATTCCTTGCCGTTGATGCTCACGGGCCAGTCGGCACTGACCGCCATTCTCATCTTGTAGCCCAGCGCCTGTGGGTCGTCTTTCTCAAGAAAAATAACAGAGTCGCTAACCTCAAAATGCTGGGTTTTCACTTTCGTTGCGCCTTGGGCGCACAGAGCAACTAACACAAATGCGATAATAAATATTTTTTTCATAGCCATTAAGTGGTTTTAGTTTGCACAAAAGTAAGAAAAATGTGAGAGAACAGCAAAAAAATCGCATAAAAAACACGAAAAGGTGGAATTTTTATCCACTAAAAATAGTCCAAAACACCACACAGGAGTTTTTGACTATTTTTTTTGACTTTTTTACCTTTTACACCTTGCATAATGTGGCTATCTTTGCATCGCATAATAATTAGGACAGCAATATTATATTGCACTTTTCTATACAGATTCTATTCATAAATTTAAAGTCCCACTCGTGAGAGCCGGGCTTTTTTTATTGCATACCCTTCCTAAAACATCTCCTAAAAACTGACAGCTAATAACTGCCAACTGCCAACTTTTTACTACCTTTGCACCCATAAGTGAAAAATGACACATTTATGACACAGTTTTTTAAATTTTTCATCATAATTATTGCCTCGCTACTTGCTGTGTCGATACCAGCGCATGCACAAAGCGACGGTGCTCGCTCCAGCAGCACATCGGCCACTAGCGACAGCATTGAGGTGAGCCTTATCACATTCTATCCTGGTGATGAGATTTTTGAGGTGTTTGGGCACTCCGAGATTTTGGTTGCCAGCGGTAAGAAGGTCTATTTCTTTAATTATGGAGTGTTTGACTTCAACTCGCCAAATTTCCTTGGGCGTTACATCATGGGTGAGACCGACTACATGTGTGCCATCATGCCGCCTAGCATGGATGGTGGCATCAAGCCAGGTCGCAAGATGATAAAGCAAGACCTCAACCTCACCCCCGAGCAGGCGCAACATGTGCTCTACATGCTCTTGACCAACGCCAGGCAAGAGAACTGCGTGTATCGCTACCGCCACTTTAGCGACAACTGCTCCACCCGTCCGCGTGACATCATCGAGAAGGCGCTAGGCCATGAGATAGATTACTCCAAGTGCGACTATGTGGTGGGCAAAACGCTGCGGCAAGTCATGGCGCACTACACGCGCAACTATCCCTGGGAGCAGTTTGGCATAGACCTGGCACTAGGGGCAGCTTGCGACACTGTGGTGGAGGCGCGCACACAAACCTTCGTGCCCCTGTTCCTGATGAATGCCCTAGGCACAGTGCAGGTAGATAACGGCAATGGTCCAGAAAACCTGGTGAAAGCCACCACAGTGGTGATGCCTGGCGACGACAATGGCTTGGTGCTGCCGCCCACACCATGGTATCTTCATCCACTCACTATAGCTGTCGCACTGCTGATGGTGACGGCACTTATAGCCTATAGGGACTGGCGCCGCCACAAGGTGTCGCGATGGTTCGACACACTGATGTTCACGGTTGCTGGCCTGGCGGGATGTGTCATCTTCTTTGTGGAATTCATTTCCACACATGAAGCTGTGCTTCCCAACTATAACATACTGTGGCTGCACCCACTGCTGCTGGCACTCGCCATCTTGCCATGGATAAAAAAGGGCGCTAAAGTGCTGCGATGGGCACACTGGCTCAACATCGCACTCATTGCAACGATTGCCGTTGTGTGGCTCAGTGGCTTGCAGGTGGCTAATGCCGCTTTCTACCCTCTCGTGGCCTCGTTGCTGCTGCGCTCGCTAGTGAATGTGGCAAAGCGGTGACACAAGCGTCACTTGGTAAGGCTGTCCTAAATATTGCCGCACAAAGTTGTTACACTCAAAGCATTGGTGTAAAAAAATGTGACTAGTGATAACCGATAACTGAAAACTTTTTAGTATCTTTGCAACTTGTTATGGATTTGGCACGTTTTTTGCTGCAATATGTTTTCTACATTGTAAAAAAACACAATATTATAATAATATGTCATTAAATAGTTTTTTGAAGTCAATCTTCGGCAACAAGAGTGAGAGAGACCTGAAGAAACTCATGCCCATAGTGCATGAAATACAGGCCGTTTATCCTGAAATAGAGCAGTTGTCGAACGATGAGCTGCGCGCACGAAGCGCTGCAATACGTCAAGAGATTCAAGATTATGTGCAGCCACAGCGCGACGAGATTGCGGCTATAAAAGCCGAAATCGAGACACTCGAATATGAGGAAAGAGAGCCCATGTGGGCTAAAGTTGACAAACTGGAGAAAGAGGTGCTCGACCGCATCGAGGAGAAGCTCAACGAGGTGCTGCCGGTGGTGTTTGCCATCGTCAAGGATACTGCACGCCGCTTCACCGAGAACGAGCAGATTGAGGTGACTGCCACCGACTTCGACCGCAAGCTGGCGGCCGACGGACACGACTTCCTGGAGGTGAACGGCGACAAAGCCACCTATTTCAACACTTGGGAGGCTGGCGGCAACGAGATGACCTGGAACATGATCCACTACGACGTGCAGCTCATTGGCGGCTCGGTGCTGCATCAAGGCAAGATTGCTGAGATGGCCACTGGTGAGGGTAAGACCCTCGTCGCTACTCTGCCAGTGTTCCTCAATGCCCTGGCTGGCTGCGGTGTTCATGTGGTTACCGTTAACGACTACCTTGCCAAGCGTGACTCGGAGTGGATGGGTCCACTCTACATGTTCCATGGCTTGAGTGTGGCATGTATCGACAAGACAGAGCCTAACAGCGAGGAGCGTCGCAATGCTTACAACTGCGACATCACATTTGGTACTAACAGCGAGTTTGGCTTCGACTACTTGCGCGACAACATGTCGATGACCCCCGAGGACCTCGTGCAGCGTTCACACCACTATGCTATTGTCGATGAGGTCGATTCGGTGCTTATCGATGACGCACGCACACCACTTATCATCTCAGGACCTGTGCCTCGTGGCGAGGACCAATTATTTGACGAGTATAAGCCCAACGTGGAGCGTGTTTATGAAGCGCAGCGCCGCCTTGTCACTCAGCTCTTGAGTGACGCGCGCCGCCTCATGGCTAGCGACGACAAGGAGCAGGTCAAAGAAGGAACACTGCTGCTCTTCCGCGCTTTCAAGGGTCTGCCCAAATACAAGCCCCTTATCAAGTTCCTCTCGCAGGAGGGCGTGAAGCAGATGATGCTCAAGACCGAGGCATTCTACATGCAAGACAACAACCGCGAGATGCACGTGGTCACCGACCCGCTCTATTTCATCATCGAGGAGCAGAACAACACCGTGGAGCTCACCGATAACGGTATCGACGTGCTCACTCGTGGCACCGACGACCCCAAGTTCTTTGTCTTGCCCGATATTGCCACCGAGCTCTCGCAGGTGTCGAACGAGCCACTGACCGAGGAAGAGAAGATAATAAAGAAAGACGAGTTGCTGCAAAACTACTCGGTAAAAGCCGAGCGCGTGCACACCGTCACACAGCTGCTCAAGGCCTACACTCTCTTCAACCGCGACGATGAGTATATCGTTGACGAGGAGGGAAAGGTGAAAATCGTTGACGAGCAGACGGGCCGCATCATGGAGGGACGCCGCTACAGCGACGGTCTGCACCAGGCTATCGAGGCCAAGGAGGGCGTGAAAGTGGAGGCTGCTACACAGACCTTTGCCACCATCACACTGCAAAACTACTTCCGCATGTATCACAAGTTGGCAGGTATGACAGGTACCGCCATGACCGAGGCTGGCGAGTTCTGGGAGATTTATAAACTCGATGTAGTAAACATCCCCACCAACCGCCCCGTCATCCGCAAGGACCAGCCCGACCGTGTGTTCAAGACCGAGAAGGAGAAGTTCAACGCTGTGATAGAGGAAATTGTGAAAATGCGCGAGATGGGACGCCCAACACTGGTGGGTACCACCTCGGTAGAAATATCGGAGCGACTGAGCCGCCAGCTGAGCCTGCGACACATTGAGCACAATGTGCTCAATGCCAAGCTGCACCAAAAGGAGGCCGAGATTGTGGCACAAGCCGGACGTCAAGTCAACGGCAAGGGTGTAGTGACCATCGCTACCAACATGGCAGGTCGTGGTACCGATATCAAGCTCACCCCCGAGGTTAAAGAGGCTGGCGGTCTCGCCATCATCGGCACCGAGCGCCACGAGTCGAGGCGCGTAGATAACCAGCTGCGTGGTCGTGCCGGACGTCAAGGCGACCCAGGTAGCTCGGTGTTCTTCGTCTCGTTTGAGGACAAGGTGATGCGTCTCTTCGCCAGCGAGCGCGTGGTGCGCCTGCTTGACCGCTTGGGCCTGCACGACGGCGAGATGATCGAGTCGCCCATGGTCACCAAGAGCATTGAGAACGCGCAGAAACGCGTGGAGGAGAACAACTTCGGTATTCGCAAGCACACCCTCGAGTATGACGACGTGATGAACTATCAGCGTAATGCCATCTACACCCGCCGTCACCACGCACTGCTCGGTGAGCGCATTGGCATCGACATCATGAACACCATCTACGACAGCATCGAGGAAATGGTCAACAAGTTTGACCCATCGTCATTTGATGCGCTGAAGATGCAAGTGCTTTCTACCTATGCCATTGAGCCACCATTCGACGAGGCGCAATTCCGCAAGCAAGACTCGCAAAAGAGCATCGACCTGCTCTTCGAGGCTGTGATGGAAGCCTTCAAGCGCAAGACTGAGCGACTCGCCGAGGTCGCCAACCCAGTGATACAAACCGTGTGTGAGCGCCAGATGAGTGAGGGGGCGCCAGAGCCTTATGGCAAGATGAGAGTGCCCATCACCGACGGGCGACGCACCTATGGCATCGTCATCGACCTCAAGGAGGCCTACGACACACAGTGCAAGTGCATTGCCAAAGCATGGCAAAAAGCTATACTGCTACTCTCTATCGACGAGAACTGGAAGACTCACCTGCGCGACCTC
Organism: uncultured Prevotellaceae bacterium; assembly: GCA_900318255.1. Lineage (GTDB taxonomy): Bacteria > Bacteroidota > Bacteroidia > Bacteroidales > Muribaculaceae > Sodaliphilus. The sequence goes on from ONJX01000043.1 coordinate 45,607, forward strand.
GACCAGCTGCGACAGAGCGTGCAGAACGCCAGCTACGAGCAAAAGGATCCATTGGTGATTTACAAGCTCGAGTCGTTCAACCTCTTCCAGGCTATGCTTGCCGACCTGAATAACAAGGCCATCTCGTCGCTCATGCGTGGACAGATTCCCACACAGGAAGGTAACCCCGAGGTGAGCCGAGCACAAGAGGAGCGACGCCAGCGGCAGCGCTACAACGAAGGTCGTGGACAAGATGATGCAGTGGCAGCCGCCGCAGCAGCTCAACGCCAGGCAGGCATGAGTGCCAGCCAGGCAGGGCGAGGCCCTGTGGCACCCATCCGCAACGAGGGTCCCAAGATTGGGCGCAACGACCCATGCCCCTGCGGCAGTGGCAAGAAATACAAGAACTGCCACGGCAAGCTGCAATAAGTAATTGCAGAATGCCCACTAATGCAATAATCCCCTTGAGTTGTTCAATACTCAAGGGGATTTTTATGGTAGGTGATGTGTGGAGTGATTAACGATACAGCTTCTTAGTCACCTTGTTGCCCTGCTTCTCAATCACGATGCCTGGCTGGGGGGCGTTGAGCTTGCGGCCCTGCAGGTCGTAGTATTCAACTGATGTGGGAGTGAGAGTAACATCATTTATGCCAGTCCATGTTTTTTTGTTGTAAGGGAAGGTGATAACTAGGTAGTAGTCATCTTGCTTCCATGTATCGGTGAAATGATAAGTCACTGTCACATTCTTCTCATCGTCATCACGATATAATCTTACCTTAGATTGAACAACAATGTCGTAAGCTGTTTTTCCTACAAAAATCGAAGATGTGGTACCTTCATCGGCTTGACTTTGAGGGAACTCGCTGTCGCACGATTGAGTAACAATAAAATCGTCCTCAAAATGCTCAATCACGATGTCGCAATAAAACCATGACTCACTTAAGTGGATGTTAGTGAGGGTCAAGCGATACTCGTTATTAAAAATTGTTGCTGCTTTCTCAAGTAAATAAGTCTGCCCAGGGCTGTTGATATATGACTCGGGAATAGTGATGTAGTCGGTGTCATACGAGTCAGCGTGGCTCGACAAAGAGCACAGGCCAATTAAAAGGGCCAATAAAATCTTCTTCATGTTTAGTAAATTTTAAATTATACAATTGTTTGTTGTTCTTTAAGCGGCTGCAAAGGTAGCCACACTTGTTATGTCAGCAATAAAAAGGCTTGAATATTGCATTACGCACGCTACGCAAACGATTGCACGCCCCCTCAAAAAAAACCCCAAGATTAATAATCTTAGGGATTTAATTATTGGTATCACGCTCACCAAGTCAAAAAATGGGGGTGGCGTGACTAATCAACTTTGGTGGGGATGTTACAACTGATTGTAACTAAGACTCATAGCTGCCTCCATGCCCTTTCGCACGTCGCCAGTCTCAAAGCCGGCCTTGAACCAGCGCATTCGCTGGTCGCTGGTGCCGTGGGTGAAGCTCTCGGGGACGGCATAGCCCTGGCCACGCTTCTGCAAGTAGTCATCGCCAATCTTGAGAGCGCAGTCGATAGCCTCCTTCAGGTCACCGTCATCGAGCGAAGCAAACTGCTCGTTGTCGTAATGAGCCCAGCAGCCTGCCAAGTAGTCGGCCAGCAGCTCAATGCGCACGCTCTCCTTGTTGGCCTGGGCACTGCCCTGACCATACTGGCGCATCTTGCCATGAATCTTGTCGAGGATACCAGTGAGATACTCCACATGGTGACCCACCTCATGAGCAATCACATAGGCATAGGCAAAGTCGCCATCAGCGCCGAGCTGCGACTTCATGGTGGTGAAGAACGACAAGTCGATATACAAGCACTGGTCGCCGCTGCAATAGAATGGACCCATAGCAGCCTGGCCCTGGCCACATGCCGTCTGCGTGGCACCAGTGTAGATTACCATCTTGGGCACTTGATACTCTCCCAATCTCTGTTCACGGAAAATCTGGGTCCAGATGTCCTCGGTGCCAGCAAGAATCTGACTCGAGAACTTGTAAAGTGCCTGCTCTTCGGCGCTGAACTCGGCCGGGTCTTGGGCCTGAATTTGATTGTTGGTCAAGCCACCGCCGCCTAGCATGCCGCCAAGCACATCGCCAATGTTGATGCCAGCGCCGCCGCCTCCACCGAGGCCGCCACCTCCACCGCCCATAAACATTGCCACGAGCGCGATGATGATACCCATAATACCGCCGCCAAGGCCGGCCTTTGCGCCGCTGCTCATGCCACGGCGATCCTCTACATTAGAGCTTTCTCTGCGTCCTTCTAATCTCATATCTTCTTTTTTTTATTGGTTACAATTATCAAGTCCCTATAGTTCTTAAAACTTCACAAACTCGAGGGTAGGAGAGGAGCTTTAGTGTTTTGAGGGTTTTAGCAAAGAAAAGCAGCTTTGCAGTTTGCTCGTCACGATTCATTGCCACCTCAATTCTTTAACCAATCTCCGGGCTAAGATGCCGAAACTTGAATTACATTATATTATACAAAAGTACAAAAGTAGTTATTTTTTTAAAAAACAACAATAACATGCGCAAAAATCGTCCTAAAAACCGCAAAAAAAAACCGCAAATGGCCTTTTTTTCGTTTTTTTTGAAAAAAAAATCGACAAAACGCTTGCCAGTTCAAAAATTAGTTGTACCTTTGCACTCGGAAATCAACAACGGGTTTCCATTTTTGTTGACTCCGTGGCTCAGTTGGTAGAGCAACTGACTCTTAATCAGTGGGTCGAGGGTTCGAGCCCCTCCGGGGTCACAAAGAGAATCGGCTAGCAAGCTAATTAAAAGCATGTTAGCCGATTTTTATTTTGTTATCAGTCATAGTGCTCGTTGGTATCTATTCAGCGAAAGCGAAGCGAAGACGGCTAAGTGCCTCGTTATAGGCTTGCGGATGTGCTCCTGGCAGTCGTCCCAGCTCACCTGCTCCACAGGTGGCTTCGCACCCTTGGAGTAGCTCGGGCTGCTGCGCGTCACTGCTGGCCGAAGACTGGGGCGAGCAGCGGGTGAGCGCAACTTGTGTTTTTTGCATATTGTTTTTTTGAGGGAAAAATGCTGAAAATGAGAAAAAAAGTAAAAAAAACGATAATTTTTGGTCAATAATATGCTGTAATTAAAAAAAAAGTGCGATATTTGCACTTGCAAAAAATGAGGGTATGGCTTATTTGCTTGTTTTTTAGGCGTTTTGCGCATTTTTAAAGACAAGTTAATGGCTATCGCAGCCTCAATATTGATAGAGTATAAATGATTTTTTAAATAAACTTTAAATTTTTACTAAAATGACTAAAGCAGATATCGTAAGCGAAATCGCTAAATCTACAGGCATTGACAAAGCCTCAGTGTTGGAGACTATTGAGAAATTTATGGAAACCGTGAAGGATTCACTCGCTGAGGGTGAGAACGTTTATCTGAGAGGCTTCGGCAGCTTCATCGTTAAGACTCGCTCGCAGAAGACTGCTCGCAACATTTCAAAGAACACTGCTATCATCATTCCAGAGCACAAGATTCCCGCTTTCAAGCCCGCTAAGGTGTTCATGGAGCAAGTGAAGAAATAATAATTGACAGCTAAGTTTAATTTAAAAAGATAAAATACAATGCCAAGCGGAAAGAAGAGAAAAGGCCACAAGATGGCTACTCACAAGCGCAAAAAAAGACTTAGAAAGAACCGTCACAAGAACAAGAAGTAATTCTTTCTAGAAGAGTCTATTGTGAAGGAACAGGCCAATCAATGGGCGCTCTCTTGTGTGCCATGTGCCATGATGGGCGGCATTAATTGGTTTGTTCTTTTCATGCACAATGCAGTCCTCCTGGAGAGGACTTGATCCCCACTCCTAAATTGCTTGCACATTATTTATGCTGTGTTTTGCACAGGGTAGTGTTTTGAGGTGTGACTTTGAGGGGGCTTCGCTCCCATGATTTTTTGGTTTTTTTATCCTCATCTCAACTCATCTAATATTATAATGTGTCACCAGCAGAGAGTACACTAAATAATTCACAATGAGAAGTGAACTGATTGTTGACGTAAGGCCCACAAGCATCAGCACTGCCTTGCTCGAAGACGGCAGGCTGATGTCGCTACAAAAGGAGACGCGCGACGCCTCCTATGCAGTGGGTAACCTCTATTTTGCCAAGGTAAAGAAGCTCATGCCAGGCCTCAACGCCGCGTTTGTCAACGTGGGATATGGCAAGGAGGCGTTCCTTCATTACCTTGATTTGGGCTCACAATTCAGCAGCTATTGCGAGTTTGTCAAGCAGCTCAAAGCGAGTGCCGGCAAGCGCCCGGTAAGCCTCTCGAAGATGAAGCTGCTGCCCGATATCGACAAGCACGGTTCCGTGACCGATGTGCTCACACAGGGCCAGGAGCTGATAGTGCAGATCTCTAAAGAGCCGATATCTACCAAAGGGCCTCGCCTGACGACCGAAATCACCTTCACTGGCCGCTTCCTGGTGCTGATACCGTTTAACAACAAGATTCTGGTATCGCAAAAGATTAAGGACCGTGCCGAGAAGATGCGACTGCGACGACTGGTGGAGAGCATCAAGCCAAAGAACTTTGGCATCATCGTCAGGACATCGGCCGAGGGCAAGCGAGCCGCCGAGCTTAACAGCGAGCTGCGAGTGCTCATGAAATGCTGGGAAGAGAGCGTGGCAAAGGTCAACTACAGCACGCCACCAAGCCTACTCTATGAGGAGGACAGCCGTGCCGTGAGCTTGATACGCGACATCTTCAGCCCCGATTTCGAGAGCATACATGTGAATGATGCCGAGATTTTTGAGCAGATTCACAACTATGTGAGCCTAATCGCCCCCGACCGTGGCGACATCGTGAAGATTTATAGCGACGACATGCCCATCTTCGACAAGTTTAATGTCACTAGGCAGATGAAGTCGTCGTTTGGAAAAACGGTTTCGTTCCGTTCGGGCGCATACATAATTATTGAAAGCACCGAGGCATTGCACGTCATTGATGTGAACTCGGGTAACAGGTCACGCAAGACTACCGACCAGGAGAGCAACGCTCTCGACGTGAACCTGCTGGCTGCCGACGAGATAGCGCGCCAGTTCAGGCTACGCGACATGGGAGGCATCATCGTCATCGACTTCATCGACATGGCCAAGAGCGAGCACCGTCAAGCCCTCTACGACCACATGCGAGAAGTGATGCAGAAAGACCGAGCGCGTCACAACATCTTGCCGCTGAGCAAGTTTGGACTGATGCAGATTACCCGCCAGCGAGTGCGACCCGCACTCGACATTGTCACCAGCGAGACGTGCCCCTCTTGTGGAGGTAAGGGGGAGATCATGCCATCGTTGCTTTTCACCGACCGCCTCAAGGACAAGATTGACTACCTTGTCAACGACCTGGGCGTGAAAGGTTTCGTTATGTATGTCCATCCATTTGTCGATGCCTATCTCAAGAAAGGCCTCATCAGCCTCTACATGAAATGGCGCAGAGAGTACGGACGCAAATTCCGCATCTTGCCCGACCAGGACCTCGCCTACCTGCAATACCGGGTCATCGACAGCCAAAAGCAGGAAATTGACCTTAGCGAAGAGAAAGACACTAGCAGCTCCTCGAGCAAAAAGGAAAACCGGCTCAGGAAGCAAAACGAACTAGAAGACGATGGCCAGTGACGCCACGCTTCAACGACATCCCCGCCCATACCACGGCGGGAATGCCTTTTTTAACGGAGTCCACTTTAAGTTTCTAAAGTAGAAATGCGATTATCAAAATCACTACCTTTTCAACGTTCGAATAATCGCAAAAAGTTGCCACTTCGTGGTCAAAAAGCCTGCTTACGCAGGAAATTATATTTTTTACAGTGTTCGATTAAAGATTTCGATTAAAGATTATAAATCCCCCCCTTTAAAAAATAAAATCACACGAATTAAACGAATTATATTTTATTGATATAAAGTTTGTTAGATTTGTGTTGTTTCGTTGTTTTTGTTTGATTTCCGTCAAAAAGCGACTTTTTAAAGTGGACTCAGTAATAAAAACAACTGATTTCTCTCGTTTTCTTGTCCTCTCGTTTTCTTGTCCTCTTGTCCTCTCGTCCTCTCGTCCTCTCGTCCTCTCGTCCTCTTGTTTTCTTGTCCTCTCGTTTTCTTGTCCTCTTGTTTTCTCGTCCTCTCGTTTTCTCGTCCTCTCGTTTTCTCGTCCTCTCGTTTTCTTATATTCATTTTTTTATTATCTTTGCACAGTCTTTATGCGCAGGTTGCTTTACATATCGCTCGCTCTAATGCTCGTCACCATGGCGATGGGCTGCGGCCGCAGTGTGGATGAGCGGCTAGTGCTCGCCGACTCGCTCATGTGGACCGCCCCCGACAGCTCGCTGACCATCCTCAATGCCATCGACCGCGACTCGCTAGGCGACGACGAGAACCTCGCCTACCACGCCCTGCTGCTCACACAGGCACAATTCCGCTGCAACATCCCACTCACTAGCGACACGTTAATCAGCACAGCAGTAGATTAT
>ONJX01000045.1 GCA_900318255.1 uncultured Prevotellaceae bacterium
CACGCCTTTTTATATTATGAAAAACACCGCGGGGTTAGCCTAGCGGCTGGGGGCGCGAAGCCCCCAATGAGCGTTTCCCGATTGCAAACATAATGTCTTGCGATTGAAGTCGGGTCTCCGACCCGCCCTGCATCTTCGATGCCCAATGTCTCAATCCTAACACAGGTTTTTGCAGGTGTCGCATAATTCGCCGTTTTTTAAAAGTGGACTCAAATATGCAGTTTTTTAGTGGGCTTATAAGGCTTTTTCGCGTATCAAAATCGGTCATTTATTGAAGTTTCTCTTTATAATCAACGTTTTTTTTGGCATTTTGCTTTGTATTTACAACTTTTCTTAATAATTTTGCCCGATTATATAGCATCAAACTTATTTGCAACATTATTATTAAACCATAAATTATTTACATTATGATGAAGAACAAACTACTAACAAAACACTGCGCACTGACGCTCCTAATGGCACTTCTCGCAGCCACCTGGAGCACCAACGCCTGGGCCGACGTGACCATAAACGTCAAAGCCCCATCGGCTCCGCACATGTATGTGTGGAATAGTAGCCAAACACCATTAAACGGACAATGGCCTGGTGATGTCGTTACCGACACTAAGGTCGTCAATGGTGAGACTTACTACACTAAGACTATTAGTAATGAGAACACCGTCAGCGTCATCTTTGCCAAAGACAATGATACGCAAACAGGTGACTTCAGTGGTTTAACTGGCGAGGTGTTCTTCCATTACGATGGAGAAACTTTAGCTTACGGTAATCTGCCTGATGGTGTTGCTTATGAAAGTTCAGGTTATTTCGCTTATTTCGTGAACACCAAGAACTGGAACAATGTCTATGCCTATATTTTTGATAATAACGACAATAGCTATCGAGCATGGCCAGGTACACCAATGACCAGTGTTCATGTGGATGGAGGAAACCAAAGTGTTTACAAATTTGGTCCCATCACCGATTGTAACATCACCCCCACTAAAATAATTTTCACAAATGGTAGTGGAGTACAAACACAGAATTTGGAATTTGCCAATGGTGGATACTATGTTTACAGCGAATATGATAATGGTAATCAACGTCGTGCCAATCTTGTAGCTGTTATTGATAATAGTCGCATTAAAAACACCGCAACTTACTTTGCCGACGCTCATTTCCGTGAAGGTATCACAAAGAGCCTCGGCGTTGCCGAAGGTGCCGCTTTCACACCTGCCGATTACACAATCCTTGACCTAAGCTACGACAGCGGGAGCATGACTGGAAAAATCAGCAACATCTCTGGTATTGAGCACTTCACTAACCTTGAGGAACTGTATGCTGGAGATAATGATATAAGATTCATTGACTTGGAAAACGCCACTAAACTCCGCATCCTCGATTTGCACCATAACGAATATCTTTTAGGCTTTGGCACAGGCACTCCAAGCACGTCTAATCACATAGCTCGACTCCCATCGGGATGCTTGCAATATCTTGATATGTCTAACACGAGACTGAGAAATTATGCAGCAGCTGCATTTGCCGAAAAAGTGAAAAACACACTTGAGACTTTTATTGCTCGTGATATTTACTACACAACTGATGAAGCCAAATTTGCTTTTAATTCGGTGCCATCAGTTACAACACTGACTAAGCTTAAATATCTTGATGTGAGTGGTTGCGATGGTACTCCTGCTACCATAGTTGCAGATTTGGCAAACATGAAGTCAGCGCTTGAATATCTCGACATTAGCAACCAGCACATGACAACCACAGGTGCTGACCCAGCCCTTGATGGGTTTACTGCATTAAAGACTTTTAAATTCAACACACAGTCAGCTTGGACAAAATCTTTGACCATCACCAACTGTCCAGCGTTGACACTTATTGACGTGAGTGGAAATGTTAAGATGACAGGGCTCACTATCAATAATAGTGGTATTGCCTCACTCAACTTCCCAGAGGCCAGCACATTGGCAAATCTTTCGGCGCTTTCTACACTGAATGTTTCGAACAACCCATTCTCCGTGCTCAATATTCCACAGACTCCCAACTCATTGCTCACAATTACTGCCAATGATTGCAGCTCAATGACAAAGATTCTAGCTGAGCACAATGCATCGAAGTTGCAATATGTTACTGCCCATAATTGTCCAGCTCTTACCGACATAACAATCAATGGTGCAGATATTTACTTCAATAAGCAGTTAAATGCCTTTGACGCTACCAATAAGAGTACACTCGTGACCCTTGATTTGTCGAATGATGCTATGACGACAAATTATGCTCTTGATGGCTTCACTGCGCTCACTACAGTTGATTTCTCCAATAATTATATGGAGACCAATAACAACAATCTGTTAAGCTTTACGGCTACAAATTGCCCTGCTTTGACCGCAGTGAACCTTGATGGCAATGCCAACATGGAGACCATAACCCTAAAGAGTAATGGTTTCAGCAATAGTAGTTATCCTGTTGTTACTGTTGATGCCGAGGCCAATAATGTTACCCTTGACTTTAGTGAGAACAACTTCACTGCAGTGCCCAATATTGAGGCGAATAAAATTAAGATTCTAAAGCTTAATGATAACCAGCTTGCCGACATTAACATTCCTGACGGTTGCAACATCCAGTATCTCTACGCTCAGAACAACAACTTTGGTGGTGTGGATTATACTCTGCCTACCACTTCGCTCGTGGGGCTTGACTTGGGCAATAATGACTTCACTAAGTTTAAAGCCGAGAATAACACCTCGCTCAAGTCGTTGGCACTTGCTGGCAACGATAACCTCACAGAGATAGAGCTTCATGGGAACACTGCTCTCACTCAAACTAGCCCCGATGGTGTGATAGAGAACGACAATGGCCTTTACATCAAGGAACTGAGCAACTTGCAGACGCTTAACATTGAGAACAGCTCGTTCAGCAAGCTGGGTCAGCAGAACTCGCTGCAGGGTGTCACTGGCTTGAAGACCTTGAAGGCTCGCCACAACGAGTTCACTACGTTTACCAATGGTGTTTATGCACTTGATGTAGCTGGTACAGGAAATTACCGCAAGCCTGATAACACAGAATCAAGTCTTGAGCACCTAACTGCTTTGGAATATCTTGACCTTGCTTACAACAACCTGCAAGACAGTGTTCACCTGTATAAGAACGTTGCCCTTAAGCACCTCGATGTTAGCCACAACAATGAGATTCATGGAGTGATTGACGGTACAATCACAGCGGATAATACTGCGGCACAAGAGGCCATGCGCACTAAGAAAGCTAAACGTTTGGTGAAATATGGCATGTACTATGGTGATAAGGGAGAACTAACCGATGCTCTATATGCGCAAGCTTGTGCTGATCAGTCAGGACGTCAAGTACGTTTTGATATTCGTTATGAGGACTTGAACGACACAACAGGTATTTACCATCTTGACCTCCAGAAAAACGTTAACCTTGAGTGGATTGATATAAGCTATACTAATATCCACAACACGGCAGCCGGTCCAGGTGTTATGAATCCTGGTTGGATGTCAAGAGATTGGGTGGGCGACAGCGACGAGGCCCTTGCAGCAACAGTACACGCAAACACCACGACACATCGTTCTTATTCTGCTTTCCACACATTTGTATATTTCGCTCCTTGCAGCAAGCTCAAGACCATCCACATGGATCACTGCAATCTGCAATCACTTGGCGTGAGCTACTTCCCTGAGCTTGACACACTAACATGCAGCTACATGTATGGCGATTGCTACTTCATGCGTGATGCAACTAAAACAGATTTAAAATATGGCATGGCAAATACAGGTCCAGGTAGAGTTCGCAAGTATCTAAGTCCTAAGACCAATACAGAAACAGGCATTCAAGATGCTGTCAATGTTGTTGGTCCTGACGGCACACCAAACTCTTATTATGACAACAATATCAAATACTACGACATCAGCTATAGTGGTTTCAATGAACTGAGATTTAATTATGGCATAAATCTTGAACATATCGATGTGAGTGGTAACCCGCTTAAATTCCATGTCCATCCAAATAGCGATGATTCTTACTACAATTCATTGGATGTCACCTATTGTCCTAACATCAGGACGGTGCTGGCTGAGAATTGTGCCGACCTGCCTGTGGTGCGCGCTCATAACCGCACTAAGCTCGACACGCTCTACTTGAGCAACGACCCCAATCTCAAGACTCTTTATGTGCAGAACGACCCATTGCTGAAGACCAACTTCCAGGGCCTGAACACGCTGAACGGGCTTGAGACCCTCTTTGCCTACAACAACACTCACTGGGGCAATGACATCACCTTCGCCAGCAACACCGCGCTGAAGAACCTGTGGATCTCTAACATCGGCGCCAGCCAGCTCAACGTGTCCGCCAATACCGCTCTCGAGAAGCTGCGTGCCTACGACAACTCGCTCACCGCCCTTAACTCGAGCGGGAACGCTAACCTGCTGTGGCTCGACGTGGCACGCAACAAGTTGCCGAGCATCGACTTGAGCGGCAACACCAAGCTGCAGTTCTTCAACATCTCTAACGGTGCTGACACAAGAACTCAGCTCGATGGCACCGAGCAGCTCAACCACGACGGCAGCGATGGCGATGCCATCAAGCCCACTACCATCTTTAGCGCTGATGAGGCTCCTATAGCAAATGCCGATGCTGGAAACAGCTTGAGCGACCTTGCGTTGCCAGCCAGCATCACCGACGCTCGCGCCAACGGCAACGACCTGCACAGCATCACTGGCAGCTTCGCCAACCTGACCAACATTGAGTTTGCCCACAACCACATCAACGGCATTGACCTGAGTGCTGCCTCCGGTGCTACTGTCGAGAGCCGTGACAACGGCCGCACCATCACTGCCGACTGCGCCAAGTTCACGCCTCATGGCGACTTTGGCAACGTGGTGACTGTATATTTCTTCCAACTCGCCGACTTGTCGCAGCAAGAAGTGCAAAACGGCACTCAGCTCACCCTCAAGACCAGCGATGACATCAAGGGCGCCACTCGCATTCTGGGCACCGACGGTCTCGTGCTTGACAACATCAACTGGAATCAGAGCAACGCTGGCATGCTCCGCAATGTGACTCTCAACCCAAGCAACATGGGCCAATATCTCGACCCCGACCAAGTGCCTGGCTCTATTGTCGTCCTTGAGGCAGCGAGTGAGACTGCCAACGGTGCCGAGGGCACTGCCACCTACACCTACGATAACGGCACCAGCACACCAAGCGAGTTCTACCTCAACTGGTCGAGCGACGGCACCATCACCGGCATAGGCAGCGTGATTGGCGACAACGGCTTTGACCTGGCAGGCACCTATGGCGGCATCGTTGTCGCCGGCAAGGATGGCACCGTGGTGGGCGTTTACGACCTCAACGGCCGTCAGGTGGCCAGCGAGACCATCACTGATGGCAAAGCACTTATCACTGGCCTCACCCCAGGCATCTACCTGGTTAATGGCCAAAAGGTGCTTGTGAAGTAACGCTCTAACCGCAACTTGAAGTTTGAGTCCACTTAAAAGAACGGCGAATTATACGAATTAAACTATTTTTTGCTACTGAAAATCAAAGCTTTAATTTTCTGTTCTGCTTGTTTTTAGGACTATATACTCAGAATATTGACTTTTTAGAGTGGACTCAACTTTAGAGGTTAGTGGTCCCCCCCCTTCCACGTTCCACCGATAACCCAGTGAGCAAGTTGCTCACTGGGTTATCGGTTATGGAAGACAATGGTGGGAACAGAACAGCCGCAGGCTGACCTTTGGATAACCTCCTGTGACGCCTGTGAAATGAGCCACATGCGAGTGCAACAAGCGTCACCAGGGGTCACAAAGCAACCCTCTCATTAGTCGCTGAGAGCGCCCCACATCATTCCCATCACCTGATGAATAGAGCTCTCCTGTTCTCGTGACCCAAGCACAAAAAAAGATGCCACCTCGACTGAGATGGCATTACTTTTTTAGTACCGGCAACGATATTACTTGCAGCAATTCTCGTTGTCATATTTGCATTTGTCCTTGCCGCAGCTGCCGTCCTTCTTGCAGGCACCTTCCTTGCAGCATGGCGACTGGTGTGCGCACTGGTGATCTTTCTTGCACTCACCCTTGCCGCACTCGCCTTTCATTTCTTTCTTGCAATCGCCTTTCATCTCCATCTTGCAATCGCCCTTCATCTCCTTCTTGCACTCGCCGCTTTTGGGTTCCATTTTCATGAGCTTGTTGCTCTCAACTTTCTTGATCTCAGTGCCGGCAGCATTCATCTTCTTGCAGCCATTGCAGTCCTCTTTCTTGGCTTGGTTGCACTCGGCTTTCACATCCTTCTCTTGCTTGCTAACCTTAGCCACTTTCTCGGTTTTGTGAATCTTTTTAGCCTTTTTCACTTTTGCCTGAGCGTCAAAACCATTGACACCAGCGAGAGCCAGAGCTCCCACGCACATTAATGCAATTAATTTTTTCATGTTTTTAATGGATATTTCGCACCACTGTTGCAACAGAGAGTGCAGTTAAACAAAAATCAAAATCTCATTAACGATAACTATTTGATAATCAAATAGACTTGCAAAGATAAATATAATTTATCAATTATCAAAATTTGCCCTAAAAAAAATAACATTTTTGCACAAAACAATTATTCTTTTTAATTTTGTGCCCTTTCTTTTTTTGAGAAAAGGCGGCGGGTTCTCGCTGTTGCTTTAGGGATGCCCTATAAATTGCTTGATTAGTATTTAAATTATCTATAACATGAAAAAGGTTTTCTTATTTTTAGCTCTTCTACTATCGTTTGGAACGATAAGAGCAGCTGTGCAGGGCGACGTGAACGGCGACGGCAATGTCACTGCCGCCGATGTGACAGCAATCTATGACGTGATGCTTGGCACCGACGTCACCCACGAGGCCACCGCCGATGTGAACAATGACAATGTGGTGACGGCAGCCGACATTACCCTGCTCTATGACATCTTGCTCGGGAATGTCGCACCCGAGCCCAAGCGTGGCAAGATTTTCATCAGCGACAACGCCAGCTGGGGCGACATGGCGCTCTATGCGTGGCCCGAACAGGGACTTAGCAGCTGGCCCGGCATCCACCACAGCGGCACTGTCGAGAAAGACGGAAAGACCTACTACCGTTTCGACTTGAGCGACGGCTACTATGGCCGCGCCATCAACTATATCGCTAACAACTATGCCGCCGTCAATGGCGGCACCAACCGCCAACTCGACCTGATGAGCGACTACACTATGGGCGAGAACGACATCTACCTCACCATCAGTGGCTCAGCTGGCAGCTACAGCTATGAGATTGACGATGACGGCACCCCACCACCAGTAGTGTATCTACACAGCGAGCTGGCGTGGAACGACTACTGCCTCTATCTCTGGAAGAATGCCGCTCCCGTGAGCGCCTCCTGGCCTGGCGAGCACTACACCTCTACCAAGAGCATCGATGGCGAGCTGTGGCACGTCTTTGAGCTACCCAAGGTGTATTATACCACCGCTGGCACCAACTGGATTCTCAACAACAATAACAATGGCAATCAGCTCGACTTGATGCAGGACTTCGCTTACAGCAAAGACATCTTCATCAGGGTCGCGTCCGACGGCTCCTACACCGTGGCCGACGCCAGTTCACAACCCACGGGCGACGTGGTGACTCCTGGCCAGGCACGGCCACTCGATGTGACGGGCACCACGGCTCTCACAGCCAAGCACCGCGTCATCTATGAGATGAACGTGGGCAGCTTCACCAGCGCCGGCACCTTTGCCGCTGCCCAAGCACGCCTTGACGAGCTGCGCAGCCTGGGCATCGACATCGTGTGGCTCATGCCCATCTACCCGCGAGGAGGGGGCATCAACAGCCCCTACGCCGCCACTAACTTCAAGGCCACCAACCCCAGCTATGGCACCATAGCCCAGCTCAAGAGCTTTGTGGACCGCGCCCATGAGCTAGGCATGGAGGTCATCCTCGACTGGGTGCCTAACCACACCGCCACCAATGCCGTGTGGGTGACCGAGCACCCCGAGTTCTACACCACGCAAAATGGCCAAATGGTACACCCCAACAACTATGGCGACGTGTATCAACTCAACTACGACAACGCCGCACTGCGCGAGGCGATGAACGACTGCCTGCGCTTCTGGATAGACCAAGCTGGCATAGACGGCTACCGCTGCGACTACGTGTCGAGCCCCGCCATCCCAGGCAGCTACTGGGCAAGCACCATACCCATGCTGCGCAGCTATGCCGGCAGCAAGGCCATCACCATGGTTGCCGAGGCCGACATCGTGCACGATGCCACCAAGCTCATGAACGTGGGCTTCGACTACGACTACGCCTGGAACTTCCAGGGCAGCAAGCTGGAGCGCTTTGGGCCAAGCGGCACCAGTGCCACCACGCTGCAAGGCTACTGCCAGTCGTTTATCAATGAGAGTCAGGGCAAGAGTTTCGACCGCATGACCTATCTCACCAACCACGACCAGAACTACAACGACGGAGGCAAGACACTGCAGCAGATGTATGGCGCCAACAAATATGCCCTCACCACGCTCTATTTCACCATCTATGGCATGCCACTGCTTTACAATGGCCAGGAGGTGGGCAACGACCAGATTCTTGACTACTTCCACGACACAAAAATCAACTGGAGCTATACCGACCCAAAGATGCAGAACACCATCGCCACCCTCGTGGCACTGAGGCACACACAGCCCGCGCTGGCTTGCGGCACTGCCACCACCTTCCTCGCCAGCAGCAACGGCAACGTGATGGCATTCGCCAAGACCAGCGGCGACAACACCGTGCTGGTGCTCCTTAACCTGGGCAACACCAGCGCCACCGCCACCATTAGCGGTATCGCCGCCGGCGACTACACCCAGTGGCTCGACAGTAGCACCATCGCCGCCGGCACCACACAGGCCGATGTCACGCTCAGCGCCACCAGCACCTTCAACCTTGATGCTAAAGGCTACCGAGTATTTGTTAAAAAGTGAACTAATCAGGGACATTCCCAATTAGTTCATATCTAGAAAAACATCGCTCAACTCAGCTTGCACACTTTTTATGTGTTTGGCTGAGTTGAGCGTTTTTTGTTAACTGCAGGAATAATTTACTCGCGGAAATACACTCGCTTCACACGCGGCGAGATGCTGGTGAGAATCTCGTAGCCTATGGTGCCGCGGGCATCACTGAGCTGCTCAATGGGGTTGTGCTTGCCAAAGATTTCCACCTTGTCGCCCACCTCGCACTCGGCCTCCGACACATCGATCATGCAGGCATCCATGCAGATGTTGCCCACCGTGGGGCATAGCGTGCCACCCACCCACACGTTGATGGCTCCGTTGCCAAAGTGGCGATCCATGCCGTCGGCATAGCCTATCGAGACGGTGGCGATGCGCGCGTCGCGCTCCAGCACTCCCCGGCGGCCATAGCCTATCGTGGTTCCAGCCTCCCAATTCTTGATGCTGATGACCACCGCCCTAAGCTCAGCCACCGGCAAGACGGCATCCTCGCTGCCGTCGCTCAAGGTCTTGATGCCATAGAGGCCTATGCCTATGCGCACCATGTCCATCTGATACTCTGGGAAGCGCACTATGCCAGTGGTGTTGAGGATATGCTTCATGATGTGGTGCGAGAAGTTGGCCTGCAGCTGTCTAGCACATTCCTCAAAATATTCAACTTGGGCGTGGGTGTAGTCGTCCTGCTCAGGCTCATCGGCCACACTCAAGTGCGAGAACACGCTCACGGGGATGATAACATCCTGGCCAAGGAGCAGCTCTACCAGCTGGGGAATCTCCTCAAGGGTGAAGCCCAGGCGGTGCATGCCGCTGTCAATCTTGATGTGAACAGGGAAATTCTTGGCTCCATATTTCTTGCCCTCCTTGATGAGCTGCTGTGCCTCCTGAATGCTATATACCTCGGGCTCCAGGTAGCGGTCAAACATCGCTTTGTAGTTCACCGTCGAGGGGTTGAGCACGATGATGGGCAGGGTGATGCCCGCCTTGCGCAGTTCCACGCCCTCGTCTTGCACTGCCACAGCCAGATAGGTGGCTCCGCAGTCTTGCAGCGTCTTGGCAATCTCGTAGGAACCAGTGCCGTAGCCCGATGCCTTGACCATTGCCACTGTCTTAGTGCCGAAGTTGAGTTTCGACTTAAAGAACTTGAAGTTGTGAGCCAGCGCGTTGAGGTCAATTTCCTCTACCGTCTGGTGGCGGCGCACCTCGAGCATCTCCACAATCTGGAAGAACTCAAAGCGCGAAGCACCCTTCACGAGCACCGTCTCGTTGTCGAAGTCGCCCTGACTCATGCTCTCAAGGAAACTCGCCGTTGATTCAAAAAACACGTCACGGCCCGAGTTGAAATACTTGCTGTAGCGGCACATGTCGGGGCCTATGCCAATGAGGCGGGTGATGCCCTTGCTGCGCAGCAACTCGCTCACGCGAATGTAGAGCTCATCGTCGGCAAAGGTCTCGGGCAGCAAGTCGCTCAAAATCACGGTGGTGTGCTGCTGCACGTTGCAGCGGCGCAGCATGAAGTCGAGAGCTGGAGTGAGTGAGTTATAGTCGCTGGTGTAGCCGTCGGCGATGATGGTACACTCGTTCACACCTTCAATCACATTGATGCGCGTGCCCACTGGTGCGAGCCGCTTCACGCGCTCGGTCACAACGCTTGTGCTAATGTTAAGATATAGCATCACCGCCACGCATGTTGCCACATTCTCGAGGTCACGATCGCTGGTGAACGGCACATCGAGGACAAATGCCGAGCCCTCATGCTCACATTCTACCACCGTGTGATTATCACGCTTGACAACATTGCTCACATAAAGCCACTTGCTTCTGTCCTCACGCGACCAAGCCACATCTTGTGCCACATAGAGGATGGGGTCGATGGTAGTTGCCACCAGCTCATCGTCGGCACAATAGACGATGCTCTCGCAGCTATTGAGAATCTTGGCTTTTTCCTCTACCTTTTCCTGCATCGAAGCAAACCCCTCGTTGTGCTCGTCACCAATGTTGGTGATGATGCCTATTGTAGGGCGAATCATCGCCTGCACGCGCGCCATCTCACCAGTCTTGCTCACGCCAGCCTCAATAATAGCCAGGTCGGTGTTATCATCAATGTCCCACAGCGACAGTGGCACGCCTATCTGAGAGTTGTAGCTGCGCGGTGACCGCACAATGTGGTAGTCGTCCTTGAGCAACTGATAGAGCCACTCTTTCACTGTGGTCTTACCACGGCTGCCAGTGATGCCAATGATGGGGATGTGGAAACGCTTGCGATGATAAGTAGCTATCGCCTGCATAGCGTCAAGCGAGCTTTCAACCCTCAAGAAATTGGCCTCTCGCATGGCTTGAATGTCGATGTTGCCGCTATATTCTATCACAAAATTTCTAACCCCTTTGTTATAAAGGTGCTTCACATAGCGGTGACCGTCATCATTTTGTGTGGCGATAGCAAAAAACAATGTCTCGGCAGGATAAGTGAGAGAGCGCGAGTCGATGAGCAGTTGGCTCACCTCGGCATTCTTGTCGCGCAGCTCGCTGGTTTCAATCCCCAGCACCTGGGCTATTTCTTGAATGGAGTATTTCATATCTAGTTAAGAGTTAAGAGTTAAGGGTTAAGAGTTAAGAGTTAAGGGTTAAGGGTTCTTTAATTTTTTCTAGAAGTTCTAGAAGTTCTAGAAGTTCTAGATAATCTAGATTTTCTAGATTATGAATTATGCATTGTGAATTATGCATTATGTATTGTGAATTATGCATTATGAATTATGCATTGTGAATTGTGAATTGTGCATTATGAATTATGCATTGTGAATTATGCATTGTGAATTATGCATTGTGAATTATGCATTGTGAATTATGCATTAATATAAGGGTATTCTTTCTTGAGATTGGCAATCACGGCTTGGGTGTCGGCATTGAAGCGGGCCACCACGTCGGGGTTGTTGCTCATGGGGCGGTGCTTGAGACGCTTGCTCACGCGCTCGCAGCGGGCTATCGCCTGGGTGGAACGGTCGTCGAAGTAGGTGGCCTGGAACGTCTGCCAGATGTACTCTATCGCCACATCGCTAGGATGCACCATGTCGGCACCGTAGAAACGGTAGTCGCGCAGGTCGTCAATCACAATCTCAAAGGCTGGGAAATACTCCACAAACCCCTTGAACTGCCGCACCACATTGTTGACCGCTACCCTGAGCACCGCTTTGCTCAGCGAGTTCATTTCCAGGCCATCGGCGATGTGGCGAATGGGACTCACGGTGAACAAAATCCTCAGCGCCGGGTTGAACTCATGCAGGCGCTCCACAGCTCGCGTCAGCGACTCGGTAATCTCCTCGACGCTCGCCAAGCGGCGTGTGAACTCCTGTTGCGGCACCTTGTGGCAGTTGGTCACCACCTCGCCCGTGTCGCGACGACGATACACCACCGCAGTGCCCAGCGTGAGCACCAGCGTGTTGCACACCTTGAGGTGCTCATGAGCCTCGCCTATGCTGGCGTTCATGCGCTGCAGCGCGGCATCCTTGCTTGCCATCGAGAATCGAGAGTGGAAGTCATAGCTGTTCCACACGCCACCGCTCATAAACAGCTCGGCACCGGCAATCGTGGCATTGTCAATAATCTTATCCACAGCCCCAGCTATGCTTAGCGGATTGAAGATGGTGCCAAAAGGGTTGACCAGCACATCAACCATAGCATCGCGCAGCTTGGCGCCAATGTTGTCGCTGAAGCACGACCCCATGAGCAGCATCTTGTCGCTATGGCGCATAAAATGCTCGCCCTCGCGAGGGTGTATCATTGTACGGAATTCCATATCTCAAAACTTTAAGATTGCAAATTTAGTGCAAACCAAGTGAAATACAAAATCAAAAGTAAAGATTTTCATTTTTAAGACACAAAAGTCAGCGACAAAACTCAGCGACATGGCAGTTTCAATATGCCATGCCGCTGAAAGCTAATTATTACCGTATGAATGAATCTTTCTTGTTAATTATGCATTATGGATTGCGCATTATTAATTGTGCATTATGAATTAATCAATTTCCCATTGGTTGGCCGCCTTGCTGACCGCCACCTTGGCCACCGCCTTGCTGCGAACCGCCCACCACGTCGTTATTCTCGATGGTCTTGTCGGTTTGCTTCACGCGAGCCTTGAGCGAGCCAAAGCGGTAGCTAATGCTGATTTTGAATCCGCGCATTATAAAGCTATTCTTGTCCCAGCCGGTGTAGTCACCCTGATTGATGTAGTTCTTCATCGAGGTGTACTTGCCGTGGAAGAAACGATCGGCGCTCAAGCGCACTGTGAGTCGGTCTTCCTTGAGGAAAGAGCGTTGTAACGCCAAGTTATAGAACCAGTTACCCGTGTAGTAACCATATAGTCCACTAATTCCTCCGCTCCATTCTCCTGCGCTCACACTGAGTCGCAGTTTCCACGGCAACTGTTGGTTGAGCTGACCGTAGCAGAATGAGCTCCATCGCTTGTTCTCCAAGTTCAAGTCGTTGCTCTTGTAACGGTTGTGTGACACCTGGCCGTTGAACACAAAGCTGGTCTTTGGGCCTATAGTCCACTGCATGAAACCATTGAGGCCTATGCTGCGAGTCTTGAGGGTGTTGGCGTAGGTCGAGACGAAGATGTCACCTTCGGTAAATTGCACGCCTGTAATCTGGTTGGTGCTGAACGAAATGCTTGGACTAACGCTGAAAGTAAGCTTTGAGCCTATCTGCATATAGGTCAAGGTGATTCCATGCGTGCGCGAACTGCTCAGGTTGGGATTACCATAGGAGCGAGATGTTGGGTTCTCCTCAATGGCAGGATTCAAGTAACTGATGCCTGGGCGCTGGATGCTAGTGCTATAGTTGAGCTTGAGGCTGTGAGCCCAGTCAAACTTGTATTCAATGCTGAGATCGGGCACCCAGTCACTAAGGTTGCGGTGGTAATTATCCTGCTTGCCATCGGGGAACTCGGCATTGAGACGACTGTACTCATATCGCAGGCCCTCGCGAGTGGTCCACTTGCCCTTGCTGAAGGTGTGGCTCACATAGGCTGCCGCCACATGAGTGCGGTGGTTGAACAGAGTGATGTTGTCCATCTCAGGCATGCCCATATACTCAAATAAGGCTTCGCTCTTATTCAAGCGGTTGATGTACTTGACACCTGTCTCAAACTTGTGATACTTAGCGAATGGCCTTGTCCAGTCAAACTGGAAGGTGTGCTCAGCGAAGTTCTCCTTAGTGTCGTTGGTTTGTCCGGTGTAGGGGAATGGACAGTTGATCATGTCGCTGAAGGTTGAGATGGTCTTGCTGCCATTGTGGTTGGTCGAGAGCATGTAGCTCAGAGTAATGGCCTCATTGGGGCGACCAGTCTTGTGCTCATAGTCGATGCGTCCGTGCAGGTCATAAAAGTCACCTTTAGGAGAATGGCCTGTGGTGGTGTATCTGTATAGTAGATTTCCATCTCGGTCGGTCATGCGAGTATTGTTAATGCCATCGCCACGATAGTCATAATAGAACCCACCAAACGATAGCGACACAAGGTTGAGGGTGTCGGGTTCCCAACTGGCGCTGAGGTCGCCGTAGTGCACATTTACACTGGCTCGACTTTCATTATTACCGTATAATGTGTTGCCCGAGTTAGCATAGGTGTGCTCACTCTCCGAGAAGTTGTGGCTACCATGTCGGTTTCGATTTTGGTAACCATAGTTGAGCGATGTCACCACCTTTCCTATCTGCGAGGTGATATTGGCATTGCCATTAACGCTACCTGTGTTGTCAACGCCTACACCCACAGTTCCTGTCACTCCATTCATCGTTCCAGCGTTGCCATCGGCCATGACAATGTTGAGGATGGCACTTGTGCCCTCGGCATCATATTTTGCGCCTGGGTCGGTAATCACCTCAATTTTCTTTATCATTGAAGCAGGAATAACCTTGAGAATCTCTTTCATGTTCATTCCGCTTAGCGCAGGATCGGGGTGACCATTGCGGTAAACCTTGAACGAAGTGGAGCCCTTCACCCTTATCTCGTCCTGGCCGTCAACGGTGACCATGGGCACCTTCTTGAGCATGTCGAGAACGGTGCTGGTCTTGGAGTCGGCATCGGCCTGCACGTCGTAGCTCAGGCGGTCGATCTCGGTCTTGACGAGCTGGCGCTGCGTGCTCACCACTACCTCCTTGAGCATGGTAGAAGATGTGGTGAGGACTACAGTTCCGAGCTGTGCCACCGGAGCCTTGGAGCTCACCTCAAAGGTGCGCCTCTCGTCGGTCATTCCCACAAAACAAATCTTCATCACATAAGAGCCTGGCTTCGAAATTTTGTAATCTACCTTGCCAAAGGCGTCGCTCACGTCGGTAGCCACCACCTTGGCAGTGTCGTTGCTGGTGTAGAGGTAGATAGTAGCAAAGGGGATGCCCTCTCCATCACTGTCGTTCACTTGACATTGCACGCTATAGGGCTGCTGTGCCAGAGCAATGAGCGCGCAGAGTGTCATGAATACTGTTGCAATAATTTTTTTCATCTTACCTATTTTTATTTGCTTTTTTTTATCTATTAGACGCAAAGCTGATGCTTTTTGCTACACAAAATTTTCCAAAAAAGCATTAACAAACGTTATTTACTAAGATAATCTTGATACATTTCCTGTAGCTCGGCAGGTGTAATGCCCACCGCCTTGAGCTGCCCCAGGAAATAGTCCATCTCACCTTTCATCAACTGCTCGCGGCGCATGGCGATAATCACATCCTTAGCATCGGGGCTCACAAAGTAGCCCAGACCGCGCTTGGTGTAGATCACCCCACTCTGCTGCAGGTACTCATAGGTGCGCGCCACGGTGTTAGCGTTGACCTCAATCTCTGCCGCCAGCTCGCGCACGCTGGGAATCTTCCCCTCGGGGAGCAGAGTCCCAGAGAGAATTTTGTCGCCAAGGCGGTCGGCAATTTGCAGATAAATGGCTTTGTTGTCTTTAAAGTTCATAGCTTATTTCCACCATTTTAATGACACAACATCCTTGCGCTTAAACAGGTACCAAGCCAGACCGAAGCCCGCTACAATCTCAATAACCGAGATGATGCTCGAAGCTATAAAGAAGTCGCCTCCATTCACAAAGTCCTTCACCCAATCGGCAAAAACATTGGGGTCGAGGCACAAATAAACTGTCACCATAAATAATACCGAGAGCCCACTCTGGATGACAAACAAAGTGACGAATGTCTTGAGTACCGACAGGCGCGGCCACACCACACTACCCAAGAAAAAGAGCGCAGCTTTAGAGAGCGTGTCGAGAAACATGGTCATTGCCCCGAGCCATGACAAATCTTCAAGCCCTGAGCCGATTCGCCAGTTTATTGAGAAGAACACTTGCAAGAAATTCATGGGGCCTGGCACGGCAAAGTCTTTGGTCTCAAAGGCTTTAAGCGCAGCGATGCGTGTGAGGTCGGCCAGTTGTGCGCAGGCAAAGAATATCACCATTGTAGCCACAACATAGATGAGCACATTCACCACAAACTTCTCGAGCGATGATGATGGCGACATGAAGAGGCTGGTGCGGCCAGCTTTTGTCGTCAAGTTTTTGAACGCCATCGCCGCCATCACACACACCACCAGCGACAGTGTGAGCAGCACCACAGTGTAAGGCACTCGGGCTTTCATCATTATCATTTGCTCGTAGGGGTTGTGATTGATGACATTACCCAGAATCATGAAGATAGTGAGCAAAGCATACATGCCAATTATCGAGAACGCAATAGTGCGAGAGTTTTCTACCACTTCTTTGCGCAGAGCAGCCACTAATCGGCTCCAGTTAAAAGTTTGACTGACGGTATTCATAGTTCTTTTTTCATTTTGAGGCGTTAAACAGTTGGTTGATAGCTTCGGGGTTTTGAAGAGTAGCGTTGAAAAGCATCTCCAGGTCAACGGCAGTCTCCTCATCGGGCTGGGCGGGAACGACCACTAGCGCACCCATAACACTCGGTTGCACAAAGAGTGGCTGGTCGCCATCTTGCATGGGGCGGAACGCTAGGCGCTTGGTAACCTCGGCAATAGAAGCATTGAGCAGCACACGGCTCTGGTCGATGATGGTCACATGGTCGAGAATCTCGCTGATGTCGCGCACCTGGTGGGTGGAGATGAGCATCATCTTGTCCTCGCTCATGCCCGCGGTGACGAGTTTGCGGAACTGGCTCTTGCTGGGGATGTCAAGGCCATTGGTGGGCTCGTCCATGATGAGTACGCGGGTTTTGGTGGCAAAGGCAAAAGCAATAAACACTTTCTTCTTTTGACCCATCGACAACGAGTGCAGTTTCACATCCATGCTGCCACCCATCTCAAAGATGTCGAGATAGCGCTGAAGGTCGTCGCTCGAGAAATTGGGATAAAATGGAGCATTGATGCTGACATATTGCTTCAGAGTGAGGCGCGGCAGCTCAAATTCCTCGGGAATCAAGTAGATGTCGCTCATGGTCTTGGGCAAGCGCTCACGCACGTTATCGCCGTCGAGGGTCACCTCGCCGCTCTTGGGAGTGAGCAAGCCTGTCATCAGGTTGATGAGGGTTGACTTGCCGGCACCATTTTTTCCTAACAGGCCATAGATGTTGCCAGTGGCCAACTCAAGCGACAGGTCGTGAAACAAATCTCCACCACGCTTCTTATAGCTAAAACTTAAATTGTTGAGTGAAAACATAATAGGAATATTTTTAATGATTATTTGATTACTGAACTAGTGTACTACTTAACTAGTACACTGCAAAGGTATAACAGTTTTATCTTATCCTCCAAATCTCTTAACATCTTTTAAGAATTTCTTTTATACCCGTAACTGTTCAGCGATTGCGTCGAAGACGCTAAATGCCTCGTTAGAGGCTATTTATCTTAAAGACCATGCAAGAGGGTCGAAGACCCTCGCAGCTTGGTCCTTGATGAAGC